>NZ_CP008747.1:0-618032 GCF_000816085.1 Staphylococcus hyicus
ATGTCAGAACAAGAAATTTGGGACAAAGTTCTCAACTTATCTAAAGAGGAAGTATCAAATATTTCTTATCAAACTTGGCTTAAAGACACAATGTTGCATACTCTGTCTGATGAAGAAGCAATTGTATTAGTCAATCAACCCTTCGTAGCAAGTTGGTTGAGCACCAATTATACGGAATTAATTCAAGCCATTATCAAAACTGTAACTGGAAAATCCGTGAAACACGTACGCTTTTTAACAGAAGCAGATTTTGATGAACTGAAACCACCTTCATCAGCACAGGCAACAACGCCTGCGACAAATCCTGAAACAAATGGTGAACAATTCAACACGAATAATACATTTGAAACCTTCGTTATAGGCCCAGGCAACCGCTTCCCACATGCTGCAAGTTTAGCAGTGGCTGAAGCACCAGCTCAAGCCTACAATCCATTGTTTATCTATGGTGGCGTAGGGCTGGGTAAAACGCATTTGATGCATGCGATCGGGCATTATGTCTTAGAAAACAATCCAAATGCGAAAGTACTTTATACCTCAAGTGAAAAATTTACGAATGAATTTATCCAATCAATTCGAAATAATGATACAGAATCATTTCGTGAAAAATATCGAAACATAGATATTTTACTTATTGATGATATTCAATTCATTCAAAAGAAAGAACAAACACAAGAAGAATTTTTCCACACGTTTAATGATTTACATCAAAATCACAAACAAATTGTAATTTCCAGTGATCGTCCACCAAAAGAAATTTCAACTTTAGAAGAACGGTTAAAATCTCGCTTCCAATGGGGACTTATCGTTGATATTACGCCGCCTGATTTTGAAACACGAATGGCCATTTTACAGAAGAAAACAGAAGAGGAAAACTTGGATATACCTATTGAAGCGCTGACGTATATTGCAAATCAAATTCAAACGAACATTCGTGAACTTGAAGGGGCACTGACGCGTGTACTCGCATTTTCAAAACTTCAAGGTAAACCGATTACAACTGAACTTACAGCTGATGCGCTTAAAGATATTATTCAACTACCAAAGTCTAAAAAAATTACGATTCAAGATATTCAAAAAGTAGTTGGCGAATATTACGGCGTACGTATTGAAGATTTTGCAGCGAAAAAACGCACAAAATCAATTGCATATCCACGACAAATTGCCATGTATTTATCTCGAGAATTAACCGATTTTTCACTTCCTAAAATTGGTGAAGAATTTGGTGGTCGAGATCACACTACTGTAATTCATGCGCATGACAAAATTATTAAAGATATAAAAAATGATCCAACACTTAAGCAAGAAATTGAATCACTTGAAAAAGAAATACGAAATGCTTAGAAAAGGTCATTGTGGATAATGTTGAAGGATTATACACATCATGCACAGTTTATCCACATGTGTACAATCTTGAAACATCACATTATTTTTGACTTATCCACTAATCCACAGCACCTATGACTATTAATACTATTTTTAATATAACTAAGACTATATAAACGACTGAAAGGAGTTTATTGAATGATGGAGTTTTCTATTAAGAGAGATTATTTTATCACGCAATTAAACGATACATTAAAAGCGATATCCCCAAGAACAACCTTACCAATTTTAACGGGTATAAAAATTGAAGCCACAAATGAAGGTATTGTCTTAACAGGCTCTGACTCTGAAATCTCAATCGAAATTACGATTCCTAATGACGTAGATGGAGAAGAAATCGTAGCAGTAAAAGAACCAGGTTCAGTCGTATTACCAGGACGTTTCTTTGTGGATATCATTAAAAAACTACCAGGTAAAGAAGTTAAATTATCAACGAATGAACAATTCCAAACATTAATTACTTCAGGTCATTCTGAGTTTAACTTAAGTGGTTTAGATCCAGATCAATATCCATTATTACCGCAAGTTTCTAGTGATGATGCGCTACAATTACCAATTAAAGTGCTTAAAAATATTATTGCACAAACAAATTTTGCAGTGTCCACCTCAGAAACACGCCCTGTACTTACTGGTGTAAACTGGCTTATACAAGAAAATGAATTAATATGCACAGCGACCGATTCACACCGCTTGGCTGTAAGAAAGTTAAAGTTAGACGAAGAAATTGAAGACAAAAATGTCATCATTCCAGGTAAAGCTTTAGCAGAATTAAACAAAATTATGACTGAAAATGAAGATCACATCGATATTTTCTTCGCATCAAACCAAGTATTATTCCGTGTAGGAAACATTAATTTCATTTCACGATTACTTGAGGGCCATTATCCAGATACATCACGTTTGTTCCCAGAAAACTACGAAATCAAATTAGGATTAAACAACAATGATTTTTATCATGCAATTGATCGTGCGTCATTATTAGCACGTGAAGGTGGTAACAACGTCATTAAATTAAGTACAGGGGATTCGCTTGTTGAACTTTCATCAACATCACCAGAAATTGGTACAGTGAAAGAAGAAGTGACAGCAAACGATGTTGAAGGGGGCAACCTTAAAATCTCTTTCAACTCAAAATATATGATGGATGCGTTAAAAGCCATTGATAATGACGAAGTTGAAGTTGAATTTTTCGGTACTATGAAGCCATTTATTTTAAAACCGAAAGATGACGACACAGTAACGCAACTCATCTTACCAATCCGCACATACTAATTAACAGAAAAAAGGGGGAGGACATGTATCATTTCAATTTTGATTGCTCCTAGCGCCTCGCTTTTCTAAACGCATTCGCAATCCAATCAGCTGCTGCCTCATAAGTCTCGGCTAAGGAAGCGAGCAAAGCGATGTGTTAATGCATCATCCTTCCCCTCATAAAGACTAAATTTATATATAACTATAACCAACAAAGTTCATGTGCGTAGAATTTTGTTGGTTTTTTGATTAACAGGGTAGTTATGTCCTAGCACCCTTTTTTTAAGAAAATAAAGAAATGTTGTTTTAACGTACGTGTAATATTAAAAGGGTCTCTTTTTTAGTAAAATATAAGTATGACAATTCGGAGGGAAACTATGAGCCTAAAAAAATCAATCACTGTCATTATTGTCGTGTCATTTATTGTTTTAATTATCGCAACACTCATCATGACATGGTCTTCTAACAATGACGGTCAAAATATAGAGAACGTGAAAGCATTTCATAAAGACACTTTAAAAAGTCCAACAGCAGGGCATAACAATAAAGTGATTCTTACTGAATTTGGAGATTACAAATGCCCCTATTGTGGTGATTTTGAGAAAAACATCAAACCTAAGTTAGAAAAAGCGTATATCGATACGGATAAGGTTGAATTTCGCTATGTGAATGTCTTACTTCATGGTAAAGAATCTCTGCGTGGTTCACGCGCCGCCTTAGCTGTGAATCGGATCGCTCCAGCAGCTTACTGGGACTTTCACCATTACTTATATGCGCACCAACCACAATCAAAAAAAGCCGTTACGCATCAGACATGGTTGACGGATGACTTGATAAAAAAGGGTGTCAATCAACTTGAAGTGACATCTAAACAAAAAGAAGATATTTTACACGCGTATCAAGCTAAAACAGATGCGTCGTTAACACATGCCAAAGCGGACAATCACCTTTTTGAAAAATATCATGTGAAACAAGTACCAGCATTATACGTCAATGGCAAACGTGTAGAAGATGTTACGGATTATCAAAGCATTAAAAAAGCGATTGATACAGCACTACATGAAGAAAATAGATGAAATGTTTCACGTAAAACGTTTACATGTTCAATCCTGATATTTATACACGTTTGCACATGAAATTTTACGCGTAAAACGGTATAATATATAAGTGAGCAAATATGAATGGAGTGATGGATTTGGCTGAGGAAATAATCGTTGATGGCGAACTAACTTTAGGTCAATTTTTAAATTATGAAGGCATAGTAGAGTCAGGTGGCCAAGCGAAATGGTTTTTAAAAGAGTATGACGTCTACCTCAATGGTGAACATGAAACACGTCGTGGAAAAAAACTTAGTGATGGTGATCAACTCGACATTCCAGAAGTGGGTTCATTTATTATTAAATTTGGTGAGCAATGAAATTATCAACACTCCAACTAGAGCATTATCGGAATTACGCTTCTGTTTTACTTGAATGTCATCCAGACGTCAATATTTTAATTGGCGAGAATGCGCAAGGTAAAACAAATTTACTTGAATCAATATATGTACTCGCTTTGGCTAAAAGTCATCGTACGTCTAATGATAGAGAGCTCATTCGCTTTGATGCAGAATATGCTAAAATAGAGGGTGAGCTTCATTTTCGTCATGGCACGATGCCACTAACGATGTTCATTACGAAAAAAGGTAAAAAAGTAAAGGTAAATCATTTGGAGCAAAGTCGTTTGACACAATACATTGGACATCTAAATGTCGTATTATTTGCGCCTGAAGATTTAAATATTGTGAAGGGTTCTCCTCAAATTAGACGTCGTTTTATAGATATGGAATTAGGCCAAATTTCCAGTTTATATTTAAATGATCTCTCACAATATCAACGTATACTTAAACAGCGTAATCATTACTTAAAGCAGCTCCAACTTAAACAAAAAAAAGATACTACAATGTTAGAGGTTCTAAATCAACAATTTGCGTTATACGCTGTCAAAGTGACACAACGACGACGTCATTTCATTCAAGAATTAGAAACCTTAGCACAACCTATTCATAACGGCATCACGAATGGGAAAGAAACATTGACATTAAAATATATACCAAGTCTTAAATACGAAGACGTCTCGCAGTCTGAGGACGTCTTAACTACTGAAACGTATGACTTTATTCAACAGCAAATGGATCGAGAAATTGAGCGTGGGAATAGTTTATTCGGACCGCATCGAGACGATTTGTCCTTTCAAGTGAATGGTATGGATGCCCAAACATTTGGCTCTCAAGGACAACAACGGACAACAGCGCTCTCAATAAAGCTTGCAGAAATAGAACTGATGCATCAAGAGGTGGGAGAGTATCCCATTTTATTACTTGATGATGTATTAAGTGAGCTTGATGATTCAAGACAAACGCATCTGCTTAGTACAATTCAACATAAAGTACAAACATTTGTGACAACGACTTCTGTAGATGGTATTGATCATGAAATTATGAAAAATGCGAAAGTATATCAAATTGCGCAAGGAAATATTGAGAAATAGTAGAAAGTGAAGGTGGAAGCATTGGCTGATGTGAACAACTCAGAAAATTATGGTGCCAGTCAGATTCAAGTCTTAGAAGGACTAGAAGCTGTACGTAAGCGCCCAGGAATGTATATTGGATCAACTTCAGAACGCGGACTTCATCATCTTGTATGGGAGATTGTCGATAATAGTATCGATGAAGCACTTGCAGGATACGCGAATGAAATTGAAGTAGTAATTGAAAAAGATAATTGGATAAAAGTCACTGATAATGGTCGAGGCATTCCTGTAGATATTCAAGAGAAAATGGGACGTCCAGCCGTTGAAGTCATCCTGACTGTTTTACACGCAGGTGGTAAATTTGGTGGTGGCGGTTATAAAGTTTCAGGTGGACTTCATGGCGTAGGTTCATCTGTTGTAAACGCGCTCAGTGATACGTTAGAAGTCTATGTTCATCGTGATGGACGCATTCACCACCAAGCCTATCATAAAGGTGTGCCTGCATTTGACCTTAAGCAAATTGATGATACAGATAAAACAGGTACAGTCATTCGTTTTAAAGCAGACGGTACGATTTTCCAAGAAACAACAGTATATAACTATGAAACACTACAATCTCGTATTCGAGAATTGGCGTTCTTAAATAAAGGGATTCAAATTACGCTCAGAGACGAACGTGACGGCGAATCTCCTCGTGAGGATACTTACCACTACGAAGGTGGAATAAAGTCGTATGTGGAGCTTTTAAACGAGAATAAAGAGGCAATTCATCCTGAGCCGATTTATGTTCATGAAACCAGAGATGAAGTTGAAGTTGAAATCGCCTTACAATATAACGGTGGATATGCGGCGAACTTGCTTACGTATGCTAATAACATTCACACATACGAAGGTGGCACACATGAAGATGGTTTTAAACGTGCGTTAACGCGCGTGTTAAACAGTTATGGAACGCAAAATAAGCTTATAAAAGATGAAAAAGAGCGTTTATCTGGTGAAGATACGCGTGAAGGGCTTACGGCTATCATTTCCATTAAACATGGTGATCCTCAGTTCGAAGGTCAAACAAAAACGAAACTGGGTAACTCTGAAGTACGTCAAATAGTAGACCGTGTCTTTTCTGAACTATTTGAGCGTTTCTTATATGAGAATCCTCAAGTTGCACGTGTCATCATTGAAAAAGGAATTATGGCCTCACGTGCACGCCTTGCCGCTAAAAAAGCACGTGAAGTTACACGTCGTAAATCTGCGCTAGACATTTCAAGCTTACCAGGTAAATTAGCCGACTGTTCTAGTAAAGATCCGTCGGAAAGTGAAATTTTCTTAGTCGAAGGGGACTCTGCCGGGGGGTCTACAAAATCCGGGCGAGACTCACGTACGCAAGCAATTTTACCGCTACGTGGTAAAATTTTAAACGTTGAAAAAGCACGTTTAGATAAAATTTTGAACAATAACGAAATTCGTCAAATGGTTACTGCATTTGGTACAGGTATCGGTGGCGAATTTGATATTTCTAAAGCACGTTATCACAAAATTGTAATCATGACTGATGCGGATGTCGATGGTGCACATATCCGTACACTTTTATTGACGTTCTTCTATCGTTTTATGCGTCCGTTAATTGAAGCGGGGTATGTCTACATTGCGCAACCACCACTATACAAATTAACACAAGGGAAGCAAAAATATTATGTCTTCAATGATCGAGAATTGGACAAATTAAAAGAACGTTTAAATCCATCACCAAAATGGTCAATCGCACGATACAAAGGTCTTGGCGAAATGAACGCGGACCAACTTTGGGAGACGACTATGAATCCCGAAAACCGTGCGATGCTTCAAGTGACACTTGATGATGCAATTGAAGCGGACCAAACGTTTGAAATGTTAATGGGTGACGTCGTAGAAAACCGTCGTCAATTCATTGAAGATAATGCTGTTTACGCTAATTTAGATTTCTAAAATGGCAAACGGTTCAATTAGAAGGAGGATATCTTGATGGCTGAAATACCTGAATCAAGAATAAATGAACGAAATATAAGTAACGAGATGCGTGAGTCCTTTTTAGACTACGCGATGAGTGTCATTGTGTCTCGTGCCTTACCAGATGTCAGAGATGGCTTGAAGCCAGTACATCGTCGTATCTTATATGGCCTCAATGAACAAGGTATGACACCAGATAAACCTTATAAAAAGTCTGCACGTATCGTTGGTGACGTAATGGGTAAATATCACCCACACGGTGACTCTTCTATTTACGAAGCAATGGTACGTATGGCACAGGATTTCAGCTATCGTTATCCACTCGTAGACGGTCAAGGAAACTTTGGTTCAATGGACGGCGACGGTGCAGCAGCGATGCGTTATACCGAAGCACGTATGACAAAGTTAGCACTTGAATTATTGAGAGATATTAATAAAGACACCATTGATTTTATCGATAACTACGATGGCAATGAACGTGAACCAAGTGTGTTACCTTCACGTTTTCCAAACCTTTTAGTCAACGGTGCCTCTGGTATTGCGGTAGGTATGGCGACAAATATTCCACCGCATAATATGACAGAAGTGATTAACGGTGTATTAAGTCTAAGTCGTAATCCTGATATTTCTATTAATGAATTAATGGAAGATATTACGGGGCCAGACTTCCCTACTGCTGGTTTGATTTTAGGTAAAAGTGGCATAAGACGTGCGTATGAAACGGGTAGAGGCTCAATTATTATGCGCGCCAAAGCTGAAATCGAATCACGTGGTGGTGGACGTGAACGTATCGTTGTCACAGAAATTCCATTCCAAGTGAATAAAGCACGTATGATCGAAAAAATAGCAGAGCTTGTGCGTGATAAGAAAATTGACGGCATTACGGATTTACGTGATGAAACAAGTCTACGTACAGGTGTGCGGGTAGTCATCGATGTTCGTAAAGACGCCAATGCAAACGTAATTTTAAATAATTTATACAAATTAACGCCACTCCAAACGTCATTTGGAGTGAACATGATTGCGCTCGTCAAAGGACGTCCGCAACTCATTAACTTGAAACAAGCGTTATACCATTATTTAGAACATCAAAAAGAAGTCGTGCGTCGTCGTACGGAATATAACTTACGTAAAGCGAAAGACCGCGCGCATATTTTAGAAGGTTTACGTATTGCGCTTGATCATATCGATGAAATTATTACAATAATTCGTGAGTCTGATACAGATAAAATTGCGATGGAAAGTTTACAATCACGTTTTAACCTTTCAGAACGTCAAGCACAAGCGATTTTAGACATGCGTTTAAGACGTCTGACTGGCTTAGAGCGCGATAAAATTGAACAAGAGTACAATGATCTTGTTGCATACATTGCAGAGTTAGAAGCCATTTTAGCGGATGAAGAAAAGTTATTGGATTTAGTACGCGAAGAGCTCATCGAAATTAGAGACAAATTTGGAGATGAACGCCGTACTGAGATTCAACTTGGTGGCGTGGATAATCTAGAAGATGAAGATTTAATTCCTGAAGAACAAATTGTCATTACATTAAGTCATAAAAATTATATTAAACGTTTACCTGCATCAACGTATCGTTCACAACATCGTGGTGGACGTGGTGTTCAAGGTATGAATACGTTAGAAGACGATTTTGTTAGTCAACTTGTGACAACAAGTACGCATGACCATATTCTATTCTTTACGAATAAAGGTCGCGTTTACAAATTGAAAGGTTATGAAGTGCCGGAACTCTCACGTCAGTCTAAAGGGATTCCAATCGTCAATGCCATTGAACTTGATAGCGACGAAAAAATCAGTACGATGATAGCGGTGAAAGATTTAGACTCTGAAGAGAACTTCCTCGTATTTGCGACGAAGAAAGGTTTAATCAAACGTTCAGCACTTAGTAACTTTAACCGTATTAATAAAAATGGTAAAATCGCAATCAATTTCCGCGATGATGATGAATTAGTAGCTGTTCGTTTAACAGATGGTCAGAAACATATTCTCATAGGTACGTCAGATGCATCCCTTATCCGCTTTAAAGAGAGTGATGTACGTGCAATGAGTCGTATTGCTTCAGGTGTACGAGGCATTAGACTTCGAGAAGAGGATGAAGTTGTGGGTCTCGGTGTAGCAGATGAAGATAGTGAAGATGAAGTACTTGTTGTGACGGAAAAAGGTTACGGCAAACGAACATCAGTGAGTGAGTATCGCGTGTCAAATCGTGGCGGTATGGGTGTTAAAACAGCAAAACTTACTGAGCGTAATGGCCAACTGATTAGTATTGGTACAGTATCAGGTGATGAAGATATTATGGTTGTTACAAACCACGGTGTCATTATTCGTATGGAAGTTCAAGATATTTCTAAAAATGGTCGTATGGCACAAGGGGTACGCTTAATTAAAATGGCAGAAGATCAATTTGTATCAACAGTTGCAAAAGTTAAGCGTGAACCTGAAGATATTGTAGATGTTGAGGAAAATATCAATAAAGATGGTATGGAAACTCAAACTGAGCATGTCATTGATGACCAACCTACCGAAGACACCATTCATACTGAAGTCACTGAGACGGAAGACCATCAGGTTGTAAATACCAATGAACGTGAAGACTTAAGACAAGACTTCATGGAGCGTGTAAATGAAGATATCGCAACAGCTGATCAAGACGAAGATGATCATGAATAATATAAAATAAAACAGGACTGGCTATGAAGGCCAGCCCTGTTTTTTATTTTTCTAATGCTTTCATCGCAAAAGGAATTTCATCTATTAATTTCGATGGTGGTACGACATACATTGTTTCAGATAATTTTTCACCGATGTAACTATGCGTATACGTTGCACTAGTAATCGCATCAATCGGATTATCAAATTGACCAATAAATCCTGTAATCATACCTGCAAGTGTATCACCCATGCCACCAGTTGCCATCGCAGGATTGCCAATTTGTAGTTTATATTCATCTTCTTTAAAGAAAATTTCAGTACCGTGTTTTTTTAATACGACTGTCGCACCGAGACGATTCACTGCTTCACGATTACGTTCATACGTTTGATCTTCAATAGGAATACCACTTAAACGTTCCCATTCCATTTGATGCGGTGTATAGATCACGTGACATGATGGTATCTCAGGACGTAATTTACTCACAATTGTAATTGCATCGCCATCAACAATTAATTTTTGATGCGGCAATATATTTTGAAGTAGAAATGTCATAGCGTTGTTACCTTTAAAATCAAGTCCTAACCCTGGACCAATAAGGATACAATCCGAACACTCAATCATTTTTGTTAATTTTTTCGTATCATTGATATCGACAACCATTGCTTCTGGACAACGGGAATGTAACGCCGCATGATTGGTTGGATGTGTCGCAACCGTAATAAGACCAGCACCACTATAGACACACGCACGTGCTGCCAAAATAATGGCGCCTCCCAAATTGGCATTTCCACCAATTAACAAAATACGTCCATAATCCCCTTTATGTGTTTCTTGCTTTCGCTTGGGGATTTTAACGTTAGATAATGTTTGCACGTTGTGACCCTCCTTTTTTACAATTTTTTATTTACATATAAGCTTTATATTTTAAAACTAAGAACCTATTATTTACTTCACTAAAATAGTTTAAATACAACAAGATATATTATACCTGTATATATCTTTCGTCAATAGCTAATCTTTGAATATTTTAACGCATTAAAAGACTGCCTCGATAATACATTACGGATATCGTAACATCTATTGTCACTGAATTTTTTGACAATTATACTTAAATGGGATGAGAGATAAACAAAGGGGGACATATTATGACATTACAATTAACAGGGGAACAGTTAACGATTCAAGCTATACGAGACTTTTTAGCCCAAAATGACAAAGTAGAAGTGACATATGACGCAGTACAACGTGTGAAACAAAGCCGTACTACGGTCGAACGAATTATTCAAAATAAAGAAACAATCTATGGCATTACGACAGGATTTGGATTATTCAGTGATGTGTTAATTGATCAACAAAAATATAATCAACTCCAAGTGAATCTAATTCGTTCTCATGCATGTGGAATCGGATCACCATTTGCGGATAACGTTTCTTTAGTAATGATGATTTTACGTTTAAACACGTTACTGAAAGGGCATTCAGGGGTGACAATGGATCTTGTCGAACAGCTAACTTTTTTTATAAATCAACGTATTATCCCAGTCATTCCACAACAAGGTTCATTAGGTGCTTCGGGTGATTTAGCACCGTTATCACATTTGGCACTCGCGTTAATTGGAGAAGGTCGCGTGTCTTACAAAGGGGATATTTTAGACAGCGCGGACGTCTTAAAAATACTTAACCGAAAACCTTTAATACTTCAAGCCAAAGAAGGTCTTGCGTTAATCAATGGAACACAAGCGATGACTGCTCAAGGTGTCATTACATTTATTGAAGCGGAATCTTTAGGATATGAATCAGAATGGATTGCCGCATTAACACATCAAGCGTTAAATGGAATTACCGATGCTTATAATGAAAAAGTTCATATTGTGCGTAATTTTGAAGAACAAACTGCTGTAGCAAGACGGATGTCAGACTGGTTGGAAGGGTCTAGACTCACGACACGTCAAGGAGAGATTCGCGTTCAAGATCCTTATACATTGCGTTGTATTCCTCAAATTCACGGTGCAAGTTTTCAAGTGTTTAACTACGTAAAAGAAAAGTTAGAATTTGAAATGAACGCAGCAAATGACAACCCGCTTATCTTTGATGAGGGAGACGAAACGTTAGTCATTTCTGGAGGGAATTTCCACGGTCAACCGGTAGCATTTGCGTTAGACTTTTTAAAAATTGGTTTAAGCGAACTGGCCAATGTTGCTGAGCGACGTCTAGAACGTCTAGTCAATCCACAGCTGAATGGGGGACTACCAGCCTTTTTAAGCCCGGAACCCGGACTACAAAGTGGTGCGATGATTATGCAATATGCGGCTGCAAGTTTAGTATCGGAAAATAAAACGTTGGCACATCCAGCCAGTGTCGATTCTATTCCGTCATCAGCAAACCAAGAAGATCACGTGTCAATGGGCACGATTGCTTCACGTCATGGGTATCAAATTTTAGAAAATGTGCGGCGTGTAATTGCGATAGAGGCGATCATTGCATTACAAGCGGTCGAATTAAAAGGAATCGAAGGGTTATCTCCTAAAACACGTGAAAAATATGATCATTACCGAACTTACATCCCTTCTATTACAGAAGACCGTCAATTTCACAAAGATATCAACGTAATGGCACAAGCATTAAAAGACGTTGCATATCATGCTTAATAGTGTTCACAAAATTTGCACTTGCTTACTGAAAATGAATTTGCTATATTGAAGTTAAATTAATAATCAATTGTTTGTGGACTAAGTAATATGTATCGATTTCAGAGAATTTGTGGTTGGTGCGAACAAATAATACGTAACATATGAAATCTACCCACGTGATGAACAATTCGGGTCAAACCGTTAACTTTGTAGAGTGCAGATTGAATTCTGTTAAATAGGGTGGCAACACGTCAAACCACGTCCCTTGTAGTAGAGGGGGCGTGGTTTTTTGTTGTTACTCGCAATAATAGAAAGGATGATAAACATGTTAGACATTAAACTATTTAGAACAAGCCCTGAGTACGTAAAAGAAAAAATTGCGTTACGTGGTGACGACACATCTGTAGTCGATGATATTTTAAATCTTGATACAAAACGCCGTGAGTTAATTCAAAAAACAGAAGAGCTTAAATCAGAACGAAACAAAGCGTCTGAAGCGATTGCACAAAAGAAACGTAATAAAGAAAATGCGGATGAAGCGATTAAAGCACAACGTGAAGTTGGCGAAAAGATTAAAGCGATTGATACTGAATTAAAAGAAGTAGACGAGGCGTTAAATGATACATTATCTCGCATACCGAACTTGATTCATGATGATGTGCCTCAAGGTGCAGACGATACTGAAAATGTTGAACAAAAAAAATGGGGGACACCACGTACATTTGAATTTGAACCTAAAGCACATTGGGATTTATTAGAATCATTGAAGATGGCTGATTTTGAACGCGCAGCTAAAATTGCACGTGCACGTTTTGTCTTCTTAACAGGTGAAGGCGCGAAATTAGAACGTGCTTTAATGAACTATATGTTAACGAAACATACGACACAACATGGATATAGAGAAATGATTGCACCACAACTCGTAAATCCTAAAGCGATGTACGGCACAGGTCAATTACCGAAATTTGAAGAAGACTTGTTTAAAGTCGAAAAAGAAGGTCTTTATACAATTCCAACTGCAGAAGTACCGCTTACCAACTATTACCGTGATGAAATTATTCAGCCAGGTGTCTTACCTGAGAAATTCACTGGACAAACAGCTTGTTTCAGAAGTGAAGCGGGATCAGCTGGTAGAGACACGCGTGGTCTTATCCGCCTACATCAATTTAATAAAGTTGAAATGGTACGTATCGAAAAGCCTGAGGATTCTTGGAATGCTTTAGAAGAGATGACAGGTCATGCAGAAGCCATTTTAGAAGAATTAGGATTGCCATATCGCCGTGTGATTTTATGTACGGGTGATATTGGTTTTGGTTCAAGTAAAACTTATGACTTAGAAGTATGGTTACCAAGTTATAATGACTATAAAGAAATTAGTTCTTGCTCAAACTGTGTTGACTTCCAAGCACGTCGCGCAAATATTCGTTTTAAACGTGATAAAGATGCTAAACCAGAATATGCACATACTTTAAATGGATCAGGTTTAGCGGTAGGACGTACGTTTGCAGCAATCATTGAAAATTATCAAAATGAAGATGGTTCAATCACTGTACCAGAAGCACTCGTACCATTTATGGGTGGACAAACAGTTATTGAAGCATTGTAATAGGAAATTTAAATCGTTTAATTAAGCTGAGCCTCATGAGGTTCAGCTTTTTTGTGTTTTAACATGTTCGTAACGCCTGCTCAATATACATACGCATACGTTATTTAAATTGTTTACAAATTAATTAAAAATATACTCAAAACTGTTAAAAGTTCGATTAAAAATTACATATAAAATTAAAATAAATTTTAGTTTATTCTTTTGCACAAAAAAATAACTTGTAACACTAATTAGGTTTTAGGGGTAACATACGTGGTAAATCTTACACTATAAACTGACGAAAGGTCAGAAATTTAAAAATACAGAAATTAGTGGTTATTCAACTATGACTATAAATCATTTATATGGTTATTAAATGTTTTCAGACATCATCTTCTGTAGGGAAGGAAGTTGATATCAGTGATAAAAAAGATGTTTTTATGATTAAGCAACATTTTAAAGTTTCAACTTTCATGTATGGTTTCTCAATGAACTCAAGCATATAGATATAACTAACTTTTAAGGGAGAAGTTAACATGGCTTTTAAACTCGCGAGAAATGCGACAAAAGCGACAAAGAAAACATTGGAATTTTTACCAGATGAGGTTGAAGACGAAGCAAAAGATAAACTGAAAGACAAAGCACATGAAATGGTTGAGCAAAAAATTCAAGATAGTGTTCAATCACAAGCAGATACTGCGGCAGAAAAATTACAAAAAGTGAAAAAGAAAAATCAAGAAGTCGTTCCTGAAAAAGCTAACGAAGCAAAAGAAAAAGTTCAGGATGCTTTACTTACTACTAGAGAAAAGTTAAAAGACTTCAAAGAAGCGGGAGAAAAGTTTCAAGAAAACATTGCTTCTAGCCAAGGCAAATCTTCAAAATCCAAACGAAAAGTTAAAGGTGTGCAAGATATTAAAAGCGTTCGCAATATTAAAGGCGTTTCAAATCTGAAAAGTTACGACGACATCAAGCATGCGTCCGACATCAAGAATATTGAAGATAATCAATCGTTATATACAAACTAAAAGTCAGCCAAGAAAAGCAGTTTAAGCAGTTTTAAATGACGACAACGTCATTGGTCAAATTATTTATTTAAGTTGAGAGGGGAATTTTATTATGAGTAGTGTACAAAGAAGTGCTGACACAGCAAGTTTAGCGGAAGTTATCGATCGTATTTTAGATAAAGGTATTGTTATTGATGCGTATGTAAGAGTATCAGTTGTAGGTATTGAAATCTTAACAATTGAAGCAAGAATTGTTATCGCAAGTGTAGACACATGGTTACGTTATGCTGAAGCTGTTGGTTTACTGAGAGATGAAGTTGAAGAGGAAGGCTTACCTGGTCAGTCTCAAGAACAATTAGCAAGTGAAAATCAATCAAGAGAACGCATCGAGTCAGATAGTCAATCTAAAGAAGCCGACAAAGAGGAAGCGAAACAAAAAGAAGGTTCATTTGGCGTTTAAATTGAACATTAACTCGGAGGCGGCAAATTGATTTTTGTCGCCCTCTCGTTATTTTTAGAAAGCATTATGGAGGGATTGCACATTATGAAGGAATTACTTGAAAACATTAAATCATTTTTTAACGAGCATGTCGCACCACCCTATAAAATAACGTCTGTTGAGCGTCGTGAAGATAGTGACTCAGATGAAGGAGGTAAGTCTGGATGGAGAGCGACGGTAGAAGTGATTGAAGAAAAAGAATATATGAAACGCTACGCTAAAGACCAAATGATTGGTACGTACACAGTGCTTTTAGATGATGATAAAGAAGTGACTTCTTTTAAACGTGAAGGCATCCGTTATCGCAGTAAGGTTGATCAATAAAAATTGAGGTGTGGAATTACGTACATTTTCATACCAGGTTAGACTACCCTCATTCTAAGACGATTGAGTTGTAGCAATGTTAAGAGGAGGCTATACACATGGCAGAAGAAAAAGAAATGGGCGTTTACATCTTTTGTGGTATCCAAACCGAAGATGACAGTAATTTTGGCACAGTTGAAGTTGAAGGCGAAGAAAGAGACACGTATCTTGTTCGCTATAAAGATGCGGCATTTGTTGCAGCAACAGTGCCAATGAAGATTTACTCACCAAATCAAGAAAACTTAATGATGCATCAATCATTAGTTGCAAAAGTGATGGAAGAAAATGAATCCGTAATTCCTGTAAGTTTTGGTAATGTTTTTAAATCAAAAGAAGATGTCAAAATCTTGCTTGAAAAACTTTATCCTCAATTTGAGAAATTATTTCCTGAAATTAAGGGTAAATTTGAACTAGGACTTAAAGTCATCGGTAAACAAGAATATTTAGAGTCAACCGTTAAAAGTAATGCAAACATCCAATCAATGAGTAAAAATGTTCAGGGTAAATCTAAAGATGCTGGCTATTTTGATCGCATGAAACTTGGTGAGGCAACTCAAAAAATTATTGAGAGTCTCAGAAAAGAAATCGAGACGGATATTTATAAACCACTTGAAAAATTAAGTACTGCTGGACGCGTCAATGATCCACAAGGTGAAAAAGTGTTACTAAATGCTGCCTTTTTAGTCGATCGCAATCAAGATGAAAAGTTCGATGCGAAAGTAAATGAACTTCATGAAAAATATAAAGATAAAGTGGACTTTAAATATACAGGTCCATGGCCAGCATATAACTTTGTGAATATCCGTTTAAATATTGAGGGATCTTAATGTTAGCATATGGGTCAATTAAAATGTTGACTTCTATAGCACGCAAGGTTAAAGAGGAAGCCGATAAAGAACTTTATGATTTACCTACCATTGAGAAGAAATTAATTCATTTACAAATGATGGCTGAACTAGGTGAAATTCCAGAGGATGTTTATAAAGAACAAGAAGAAGTGTTATTAGCACGATATGAAATCGCAAAACAACGAGAAATCGATAAATGGGAAGCATTAATCGATGAGAAAGAAGAGAGATAACATGGAAAACTTAACTTATTTATACGCATTAGTACCTGCATCAGAAATTGATAAAGAACCATTACCGTCAATTACCGGTTTTGATGGTGAACATGAATTATTCACCTCAAAAGTAAATGATGACATTGTGGCAATTGTAACGTCATTAGATGGTGATGCGTATTCCGAATCTATTATTGAAGACAAAGTGGATAATGACATGGAATGGCTTCAAGAAAAAGCATTCCATCACCATGAAACTATTTCTACATTAAATCAACATTACACGTTAATTCCACTTAAATTCTGTACGATTTACAAAAGTGAAGATAATTTAAGAGAAACGATTGATGAAGTGAAAGATAAAGTAACAGAAACGTTTGCATATCTTCAAGGTAAAGAGGAATGGACAATTAAAGTTTATTGCGATGATAACAAATTACGTGAAAAATTGAGCGTTAATAACGAAAAAGTTGAAGCAAAACGTCAAGAAATCAGTAATTTACCAAAAGGTCGCCGTTTCTTTGAAGAAAAGAAAATAGACAAACTAATTGATACAGAACTTGAAAACGAAAAAGATCGTATGAGCGAATCACTTCACAATCAAGTCAAATCCTATGCTATTGAACAAAAAGTAAAAAAGAATTGGAGTAAAGATGTCACTGGATTAAAAGAAGATATGATTTTAAATAGTGTCTATCTCCTTTCGAAAGATCACGTCGAACAGTTCAAAACTGATATTGCAGAATGGGAGAAAAATAATAACGGTGAAGAACTGAGAATTGATGCGAATGGGCCTTGGCCAGCTTATCACTTTTCTGTTTTTTACTAGAAGTGAGGTGATGTGCGTATGCCATCTACGAAAGAAACGATAGAAAACAAAGAAGTCGGTCTCATTGATGTTTTGGATGTCATTTTAGATAAAGGTGTCGTTATCCGCGGAGATTTAATCATTTCAATAGCTAATATTGATTTAGTTTACTTGGATTTACGTGTACTCATCTCTTCTGTTGAAAAACTAATTCAAACTCAAGAAACAGAACGTCGAGATTTAACATCAGAAGATTTTGAAAGACAAAGGAGGGAATTGCTCGATGCCACAGATGAATCAAGTGAACCAAAACGGACGCATCAACTTCAATCAGGACGAAGCTGAAGATGGATTAGCACAACTTGTATTAACTGTTATCGAATTGTTACGTGAAATTGTTGAACGTCATGCCATTCGTCGCGTTGAAAGTGGAACTTTAACGGATGAACAAATTGAAGAATTAGGCATAGCATTGATGGACTTAGAGGAGAAAATGGACGAGCTTAAAGATCACTTCGGCTTTGACGATGAAGATTTAAATATTGACCTCGGACCATTAGGCAGATTGATGTAATACCAACAAAAAGGAGTGAAATGCAATGGCAAATGACCCAAATTTACCACAAAATGGATCAAGTAACTTAGTGGAAGTACTTGAAAAAGTACTTGATAAAGGTGTCGTAATCGCAGGTGACATTCGTGTTGGAATTGCTGATGTCGAGCTCCTTTCCATTAAAATACGTCTAATTGTGGCTTCAGTAGATAAAGCGAAAGAAATTGGTTTAGATTGGTGGGAAACAGATCCATATCTCACTTCAAGAGCGACGGAAAATAAAATGAATCAACAAAAAGATTTAGAATCCGAAAATCAAGAATTGTTGAATAAAATTGAAGCACTTGAAAGTAAAATTAATGAAAATGCGTTAAGTCAAGACACTAAGGTAGAAGAACCAGCGACAGCAAAGAATGGGGGACAAAAAGATGAAGCAAAAGGAGAAGGAAAAGATAATTAAGAAAACGATTGTTGGTGGCATATTAGGCGCTACAATGGGCTATTTGTCTACGTCTAAAAGTAACCCGAAATCAGGAACGATGACGAAAGATCGATTAGAAAATATGAAATCTTTAACGTCACAACTTTTAAATCAACAATCACAATCTAAAAAGTCTAAGTCCTCATTATTTAGTACATTTACTAAAAACAAAGCGACAAAGCGTAAAGGATCTTTATGGGATAAATTCAAAAAAGATCACAAGGGCGATAGAAAGGACAAGAAGTCTATGAAAAAAACGAAAATTAATTCACGTATTTTTCATAATGATGATACGTCAACGAAAGACTCAGATAACAAGGGAAATGTATTAAGCAGTTTGAAAAAAGACAAAAAAGAGAAAACACAATCAGCGTCTAAAACGCCGCGCACAGATGCGAAAAAGGCAAAAGCAAAAGTGAAAGAAGAGGGATCTAATCATGAGAAAAAGAACAAAGGGAAAACTATTTTCAAAAAGTCCGAGAAAAGTGAAAAAAATGGTGATCAAACAAAAAATGAAAAAGCTCGCAAAAAAGATGCGAAAAAAGCTGAAAAGAATGGAAAAGAAGCTAAAATAACAAAGGAAAAAGAGAAATCTTCTTTGTTGGACCGTTTTAAAAAAGATGATCAATCATCTAAAAAAACACGTAAGAAAAAAGAGAAATCAAACAAAGATGACTCTATAAAAGATTCAATTTTAAATAAATTAGGAAAAAATGGTGTGAACAAAAAGAAGGATTTAAAAAAAAAGAAGAAGAAGCAGAAAGAGAACAAGGGGCTTCTCGGGAAAATGAGGAAGTGATTGATATGCCACAAAGTAAAAAAACCTCACCTAGAAGTACAAAAAGCGACCATCAAACTGAAGTAAATGAAACAAAAGAAAAAGACTCTGAAGAAGAGACGTCTAAAAATTCAACTTCAAAAAAGAAAACTACACGCACTAAATCTCAATCTACTGCAACTAAGAAGAAAGCTGCATCCTCTAAAAAAGACGATGCAGCTTCTAAAGACAGTGAAAAAGTAGATGAGAAAGAAGAAAAAGAAGACAAACCGAAGACAACCAGACGTCGAAGAACTACAAAAAAATCGACAAAAGAAGCTGAAAATAAAGAAAAAACAGACGCATCTGAAGATGATGACAAGACAGAAGAAAAACCTAAGCGTAAATCAACGACACGTCGTAGAAAATCTACTAAAAAAACATCTGATGACGCTAACGACACTAAAGATGATAATGATAGCGAAGATAAAGAAGAGAATGCAACTAAGAAAAAAACGACACGTCGTCGTAGAACAACAAAAAATTCAGAAGATGATTCAACTAAAGATGAAAATAATGAAACAACTCATAAATCTACCAAGTCATCTCAAGCGACTACTAAGAAAAAAGATGATGAGGTAAAAGAGGAAGAAGCAACCGAAGAAGCGTCTAAACAAGAAAAAGAAGACGACGCGGAGACTTCGGATTCAGAAACTGTTGATGACAAAGAAAAAGCGAACGATGCGGATGATAAAGAAGCATCTGACGCCCAAGACAAGGAAGAAGACACTGAGGACACAGAAGAAGAATCAGCTGAAGAAGAAGACTCCGAGGACTCAAAAGAAGAATCAGCTGAAGAAGAAGACTCCGAGGACTCAAAAGAAGAAGAGGATGAAGAGGAAGATTCAGAAACAGAGGAAGAATCAGCTGAAGAAGAAGACTCCGAGGACTCAAAAGAAGAAGAGGATGAAGAGGAAGATTCAGAAACAGAGGAAGAATCAGCTGAAGAAGAAGACTCCGAGGACTCAAAAGAGGAGGACGAAGAGGAAGATTCAGAAACAGAGGAAGAAGAATTAGCTGAAGAAGAAGACTCCGAGGACTCAGAAGAAGAGGATGAAGAGGACACTTCAGAAACAGAGGAAGAAGAATCAACTGAAGAAGAAGACTCTGAAGATACGGAAGAAGATAAAGAAGAAAATCAAGACACCACATTATCTGTTAAAGAGCCGAAAAAAGGTTTTTGGGATAAACTGACGAAAAACAAAAAATCAGTGAAAATCAAGAAAAATGAGGTTTCTAAAGAAGCTAAAGGCATTCAAACTAAAATAGAAATCAATGATGATACGGTTTCTAAAAAATAATCGTGTGGGGGTATCAATATGAGTGAAGCGACGAATAAAGACGGTATTTTAGAATCTTTTGTAGAGGCTACGAATGAAAATGGTTTTGCATTAGATATTTCTTTACTTGTTAATGGATCAATTGTTTCAGGGACGTTAGTTTCTGCTGAGGATTACTACAAATCTTTAAGTGAATCGTTTAAAGATGGCAATGATGTTGCTAAAGAATTTAGTGAACAATTTTCAGATGCGAGTGAATCTGCGAAATCAAGCAAAGGTGGCGCGAACTTTATTCATCTCAAAGATGCACGCGTTTATTTAAATGGTAGTCACCCAATTCCATCTGTAGGTTCGACATTATGGAGAGGGCGTTTAACTGAAGTGGATAGTTTCTTCTTAGGTAAAATTACAGAAGCAAAATAATTTTGACAAAAGTTAATGCTAAGCACGTTTTAATAAATGAGTAGCTGGATGGGTCTATTAAGATACATCCAGTTTTTTTATGCGTAAATGTGTAGGGGAGGGGATTTTAATGACATAGCGCGTATTTATGATATTAAAGGTATCTTTTTTGGAAAAACTAATTATCCATCAACGGCAAGAATTCAGTATTTTTAAGACAAACGATAGTCTGACGTCACTCACACCTCAGACTAACCTTATGGTAATTTTTATTGATTTATACTAAAATAGTTTTAATTTTAAGGAGGGGTGAGGTGCAATGGCTTACAATTCGTTTAGGCAAGGTGTCAAAGATTGTATTCCTACGTTGCTCGGTTATGCAGGTGTTGGTTTTTCTTTCGGTATCGTAGGTATTGCCTCTGGCTTTAGTATTTTAGACATCGCGTTACTATCTATACTCGTTTATGCAGGTGCTGCTCAATTTATCATTATTGCATTAATGGCTGTTCAAACGCCTATATGGATTATTGTACTCACAGCACTTGTCGTTAACAGTCGTATGTTTTTATTAAGTATGACTCTCGCCCCAAACTTTAAAGCGACATCTTTACCTCATCGTGTAGGTATCGGATCGTTATTAACGGATGAGACATTTGGTATCGCAATTACACCACATTCAAAAGGAGCTGTAATCGGGAGACGTTGGATGCATGGCATCAATATTACAGCTTACATATTTTGGATTTTTGTATGTATTCTTGGTGCGTTACTCGGTGATATCTTTTCGAATCCTGAAGCGTTAGGATTGGATTATGCGATTATCGCCATGTTTATTTTCCTTATGTTAAGTCAATTTGAAGGTCTTACGAAACCCAAGTTACATCTCTATTTAAAACTGGTATGTATTGTCGTTATACAAATGATGGTATTCAGTCTTGTAATGCCATCTTATATCGCCATTTTAATTACATCAATGGTTACAGCTGCAATAGGGGTGGTGATGGACCGATGACAATGTATATTCTTTGGACCATTATTCTATCTGGTATAGGCACATTATTATTACGTATTACGCCTTTCATCGCAATCGCACAATTACAACTTTCTGAAAAAGTCATTCAATGGTTATCTTTTATACCAATTACATTGTTTGCTGCCTTAGTTGTTGATGGATTGATCATTCAAGAAACTGGTCACTTTGGATTTCGCTTAAACTGGATTTATGTATTCGCAGTTATCCCAACACTTCTCGCTACTTTGATATCAAGGAGTTTAACCATTGCTGTTATTATAGGTATGGTAAGTGTTGCATGTTTAAGACTTATTCTACCTCTGTAAACATTTGCATGAATATTCTGAATACGTTATGATATGAATTAATGAATTGAATACTGAAAGCTTATTAAGAGAAGTTGAGGGATTTGGCCCTGTGATGCTTCAGCAACCACTTAGTGATAAGTACGGTGCTAAAACCAACGAATGTTTCGAGTGATAAGTCAATGATTAACATGAGTTGTATTGCCGTACAGACGGTAGTACAACTTTTTTGTTTAGAGGGAGGGTATGCTAAATTGACACATTATACAGTTGATACACTGCATTTAGGTGAATTTAAAACAGAATCAGGTGAAATGATTCAAGATTTAAAATTGAGATATGAACATGTAGGATATCGAGGACAACCTCTGGTATTAGTATGTCACGCATTAACAGGAAACCATTTAACTTATGGTACAGAAGATAACCCTGGATGGTGGCGTGAAATTATTGATGGAGGCTATATGCCATTACATGATTACCAATTTTTAACATTTAATGTGATTGGAAGTCCATTTGGATCTAGTTCGCGGCTAACAGATTCACAATTCCCTTCGAGGTTAACAATCCGTGATATCGTTCGTGCTATTGAATTAGGGTTACAAGCGCTTCAATTTGAAACGATAGAAGTGTTGATAGGCGCCTCTCTCGGTGGTATGCAAGTACTAGAACTCTTGTATAACCAAAAATTTAAAGTGAAAAAGGCAGTCATTCTGGCTTCTACCGTAAAAACGTCTTCTTATTCACGTGCATTTAATGAAATCGCACGTCAAGCGATACATTTAGGAGGAAGGGAAGGCTTAAGTATTGCGCGACAATTAGGTTTTTTAACATACCGGTCGTCTAAAAGTTATGAAGCGAGATTTACGCCGGATGAAGTAGTAACCTATCAAAAACATCAAGGTGATAAATTTAAAACAAGCTTTGATTTAAAGTGTTACCTCACACTGCTCGATGTTTTAGACAGTCATAATATTTTTAGAGCGCGTCACGATGTGGATGACGTATTTCGTAATTTAAATACGAAAGTGTTAACGATGGGGTTTACTGATGATTTATTATATCCAGACGATCAAGTTGCCGCTATAGGTAATTATTTCAAATATCACCGTCATTTTTTTGTGCCAGATAATGTCGGGCATGATGGCTTTCTACTTAATTTTAATGATTGGGCACCTTATTTATACCATTTCTTAGAACTTTCAAGATTTAGACGCTAAATTTAGACGAATATGTTACATTTTTGTTATAATTATGTAAATGAGATACGCATGAGTTAAGCTGTATTTGAGTTGTGATAACTGAAATACAGCTTACCTATTGTATGAACTAGACTGAAGGCGATATAAAGTTATTTAAATTGTTCAGGTGATCTCAAAACTATTTTAAATGTGTCTTGGCGAAGGTTTTTAACGTATTTTTTTAGATAAAAAAGAAGATGTTTAGCGCGTTCAAATTGTTAAGATAAGCTTAAAGTTAAGCGTATGACGTCTGTTGTAAACCACTCTCAAAGCCTGTAAAATAGTGACTATAAATTTAAGTTTGGAAGTGGCATTATTGTTTTCAAAAATTAAACCTAAAGATACCATATTAGGCACCATTGCATTAATTTTGGTCGCTTTAGTGCTGCATTTTATACCTATATTGGGAGTTATTATAATATTATTTGCACCGCTTCCAGGAATCATTCTTTGGTATCGTTCTAAATATTCATTTGGGATTGCTGCACTGATTTCAATTATGGTCGCAACAATAACAGGAAGTTTATTTGTGCAAACCTTTATGATTGTTTTATTACTTGCGAGTTTAATCATCAGTCAATTATTACTGCATAAAGCTTCAAAAGAACGTATTTTGTATATTGTGTCATTGGTTACAAGTCTAGTAACACTAGGTGCAATGATTCTTTTACAAAGCATTAAAAAACTACCATATGCGCATGAATTAATCGCACCATACAAAAATGTAGTGGATGAAACGATTCGCATGCAAAATTTAGATGCCCAATCAGCGAAAGTGTTGGAAACCTCTGTGCAACAAATGGCTGTTCAAATGCCGAGTTTTATTGTAATAAGCATCACATTATTTTTCATGTTGTCATTGCTTATTTTATTTCCAATATTACGCAAATTTAAAGTGGCCACGCCTGTATATCGACCATTATATTTATGGCAATTAAGAAAATCGATTTTTATCATATACGCTATTGCATTATTAGTTAGCATTTTGACAGAACCATTAACGACCGCTAACAGCATCAGTCAAAACTTTATTATTGTGCTTGGATTCTTACTTGTCATCCAAGGTTTAAGTTTTATTCATTATGCTTGCATGATCAAAAAATTTCCAAAAGGTGTTTCAGTTTTATTCATTGTCGTAGGTGTTATCGCTTACCCGTTAACACGTTTAATTGGTTTGTTGGATCTTGGATTAAATTTAAAAAGCATGCTTAAAAAACGTTAAGAGGTGACAAAATGAAACGTCAGTCGGTAAAGAAATCGTTACTCCTCCCTTTTGTAGTCATTACCTTAATTGCAATAGCGAGTGTCGGTGTGAGCTTTTTCTTTAGTGTTGTGTACGGTTTTATCGCTGCAATATCGTTATTTATCGTATTGATTATTTGTGTTTTTCTATTTAGATGGATTTTTAAACGATTTGATACGTATTTAGATGAGTTGAGTGGTAAAGTGACTTTAGCGAGTGACCGCGCAATTAAAAATATGCCTATTGGTATCATTGTGTTAAATCAACATGATCAAATTGAATGGATGAACAAATTTTTAACAGAACGTACGGAGCGTAACGTGATTTCTGATCCTATTAATGAGGTATATCCTAATATTTTAAAGCAACTTGATAAGGCGAAAGAAATAGAAATGGAAAATAATGGATATACATATCGTGTAAAATATTCAAAAGATGAAGGAATTCTTTATTTTCTCGATGTTTCTGAAGAAGCTGAGATCAAACAAGCATATGACGATGAGCAACCAATCATTGCGACACTCTTTTTAGACAACTATGACGAGATTACGCAAAATATGAATGATACACAGCGTTCAGAAATTAACTCTATGGTGACGCGCGTTATTAGCCGATGGGCACAAGAGCATAATGTATATTTTAAACGCTATAGTTCAGACCAATTCGTGGCCTATTTAAATCGTCGTATTTTACGCGAAATTGAAGAAACCAATTTTGACATTTTAAGTCAATTGCGCGAAAAAAGTGTTGGGTATCGTGCGCAACTTACGTTAAGTATTGGTGTAGGTGAAGGTTCTGAAAATCTCATCGATTTAGGTGAAATGTCTCAATCCGGGCTAGACCTTGCGTTAGGTCGTGGTGGCGACCAAGTTGCGATTAAAACGATGAATGGAAATGTAAGGTTTTATGGCGGTAAAACAGACCCGATGGAAAAACGTACACGTGTAAGGGCACGCGTCATCTCACACGCCTTAAAAGATATTTTACTTGAAGGTGATAAAGTCATTGTAATGGGCCATACGCGTCCAGATTTAGATGCCATTGGTGCGGCTGTTGGTGTGACCCGTTTTGCGATGATGAATAATCTTGAGTCCTATATCATATTGAATGAATCTGACATAGATCCGACTTTACGACGCGTAATGGACGAAATAAATCAAAAGCCAGAGCTTAAAGAGCGTTTTATTACGTCTGATGAAGCTTGGGATATGATGACGAGTAAAACGACATTAGTCATTGTCGATACGCATAAACCTGAAATGGTCATTGATAAAGATATATTAAATAAAGCGAATCGTAAGGTCGTTATTGATCATCATCGACGTGGAGAGGAATTTATTTCTAATCCTTTACTCGTTTATATGGAACCTTATGCAAGTTCGACAGCCGAACTTGTGACAGAGTTATTAGAATATCAAACGACAGAACAACGTTTAACACGTTTAGAATCAACAGTGATGTACGCCGGTATTATTGTTGATACGCGTAACTTTACATTACGTACAGGCTCACGAACATTTGACGCTGCGAGCTATTTGCGTGCCCATGGTGCCGATACCATTTTAACGCAACATTTCTTAAAAGATGATATTGAAACGTATATTAAACGGACAGAGTTGATTCGTACAGTAGATTTACAAGATAATGGTATAGCCATTGCACACGGTGAAGAGCATCAAATATATCATCCTGTAACGGTGGCACAAGCTGCAGATGAGCTATTAAGTTTAGATGGTGTTGAAGCCTCTTACGTCATCGCTAAACGTGAAGATGACCTTGTAGGGATTTCAGCACGATCATTAGGCGAATTTAACGTGCAACTTACAATGGAAGCACTTGGCGGTGGTGGACATTTAACGAATGCGGCTACACAAATGAAAGACGTCACAGTCGAAGAAGCCATTGCACAATTAAAACAAGCCATCCAAGAACAAATCGATAGGAGTGACAATGCATGAAAGTAATTTTCACACAAGATGTTAAAGGTAAAGGTAAAAAAGGTGAAGTCAAAGACGTACCTGTTGGATATGCCAATAACTTTTTAATTAAAAACAATTATGCTGTTGAAGCGACACCAGGTAACTTGAAAAAATTAGAACAACAAAATAAACGTATTGAAAAAGATAAACAACAAGAACTTGATGATGCGAAGGTACTAAAAGCAAAACTTGAATCATTAGAAGTTGAAGTTACTGCCAAATCAGGTGAAAGTGGCAAATTATTCGGATCTGTGAGTACAAAACAAATTGCAGAAGCATTAAATAAACAACATGGCATTAAAATTGATAAACGTAAAATGGAGCTTTCACACGGTATTCAAGCATTAGGTTATACGAACGTACCAGTTAAACTGCATAAAGAAGTAGAAGGCGTTATTCGCGTGCATACGGTGGAGAAATAAATATTTTACTTAGGGCTGAAACAAATGTTTCAGTCCTATTTTTATTAAATTGAAATGTTGAAAGTAAACATACTTCAATTAATTAATGATTAATGAATAGAAGTTATTCATTATAAACAAAGTATGTTTTAGCAAATTCAACTGTTCATTAAAACGTCTTTGGTTTTATTACATTATATACGTAACTTACAGTCTTATTTTTCAAATCCTTTATGACATCTATTAATTTTCTAGGAATGAACCCTAACTAGTGTTAAAATATGTAAAGTATATAAAAGCACGTAGGGAGGTTAATCGCATGGATGGAATGTATGAGCATCAACAAATGCCACATAGTCATGAAGCGGAACAATCCGTTTTAGGTGCGATATTTTTAGATCCTGAATTGATGTCGTCAACACAAGAAATTTTATTACCTGAATCTTTTTATCGCACTGCCCATCAACATATTTTCCGTGCGATGATGAACCTTAATGAGGATGGCAATGACATCGATATTGTTACGGTGTTAGACCGTCTTACTCAAGATGGGGTCATCAGTGAGTCCGGGGGACCAGAATATCTTGCTGAAATTACATCAAATGTTCCGACGACGCGTAACATTCAATACTATACGGATGTTGTCTTTAAAAATGCGGTTAAACGAAAATTAATTCACACAGCAGATAGTATAGCAAATGATGGCTATAATGAAGAGTTAGACATTGATACCGTTTTAAATGATGCAGAGCGTCGTATTTTAGAATTATCTTCTACGCGTGAAAGTGATGGTTTTAAAGATATTCGTGATGTTCTAGGACAAGTGTATGATAATGCGGAAGCGCTTGATCAAAATAGCGGTCAGACGCCAGGGATTCCTACAGGCTATCGTGATCTTGACCAAATGACAGCAGGATTTAACCGTAACGATTTAATCATTTTAGCGGCACGTCCATCGGTAGGTAAGACTGCCTTTGCATTAAACATCGCACAAAAAGTTGCAACCCATGAAGATCAATATACGGTCGGTATTTTCTCGCTCGAGATGGGTGCGGACCAACTGGCAACACGTATGATATGTAGTTCCGGAAATGTTGATTCTAACCGTTTACGTACAGGTACTATGACGGAAGAGGATTGGAATCGATTTACAGTAGCGGTCGGTAAACTTTCTCGTACAAAAATATTTATCGATGATACACCAGGGATCCGTATTACCGATTTGCGTTCCAAATGTCGTCGATTGAAGCAAGAACATGGACTTGATATGATTGTGATTGACTATTTACAGTTGATTCAAGGAAGTGGTTCGCGTGCATCTGATAACCGTCAACAAGAAGTTTCTGAGATTTCACGTATGCTAAAAGGGATTGCCCGTGAGTTAGAGTGTCCTGTAATTGCATTGAGTCAGTTATCACGTGGTGTGGAGCAACGTCAAGATAAGCGACCAATGATGAGTGATATTCGTGAATCTGGATCAATTGAACAAGATGCCGACATTGTTGCCTTTTTATATCGTGATGATTATTATAATCGCGGTGATGGCGATGAAGATGATGACGACGCAGGGTTTGAACCTCAAACAAATAATGAAAATGGTGAGATTGAAATCATTATCGCCAAGCAACGTAACGGCCCTACAGGGACAGTGAAATTGCACTTCATGAAACAATATAATAAATTTACAGATATTGATTATGCACATGCTGATATGGGTTAAATAAAATGTGACAAATTTAAGTCTAAAAAATAATTTTTCCGTACATTAAACGATTAAATGATTTTAATGTACGGTTTTTTAATTGATTTTTCGATTGTATTTTGTGTTAAGTATGGATTTTGAAATGTTTATTTTCTACTATAAACGCTATAATAATGCGCAGTCATAAGCTTGAGGAGACATTCAACGCAACAACGTCATGAAAATTTTCATAGATTTTAACGTTCGTTTTTTGGTTTGCATTCCACCAAGCATACTGGTAAAATACACTTTGGTTAATTGAGAAAACGTTGGAGGTGCTCTTATGTCATCAATCGTAGTAGTTGGGACACAATGGGGAGACGAAGGTAAAGGTAAAATTACAGACTTTTTAGCAGAACAAGCAGATGTGATTACACGTTTTTCAGGCGGTAATAATGCAGGACATACAATTAAATTCGATGGTGAAACTTACAAACTTCATTTGGTGCCATCAGGTATTTTTTATAAAGAAAAATTATCAGTTATTGGTAACGGTGTAGTCGTAGATCCTGTTGCTTTATTAAAAGAATTAGATGGCTTAAATGAACGTGGAATTGCGACTGATAATCTGCGCATTTCTAACCGTGCACACGTCATTCTACCGTATCACTTAAAACAAGACGAATTAGAAGAAGAGCGTCGTGGTGATAATAAAATCGGTACTACGAAAAAAGGTATCGGCCCAGCTTACGTAGATAAAGCACAACGTATTGGCATTCGTATGGCAGATCTTTTAGACAAAGAGGTTTTCGAACAACGCTTAAAAGAAAATTTAGCATATAAAAATGACTATTTCCAAGGTATGTTTAAACAAGATGCACCATCGTTTGATGATATTTTCGAACCGTATTACGAAGCTGGTCAACGTCTTGCACAGTATGTGACAGACACAGCTAAAGTATTAGATGATGCATTCGTAGCTGACGAAAAAGTTCTATTTGAAGGTGCACAAGGTGTTATGTTAGACATCGACCACGGAACGTATCCTTTTGTAACGTCAAGTAACCCGGTTGCTGGTAACGTTACAGTAGGTACAGGTGTTGGTCCTACACACGTATCTAAAGTGGTAGGTGTATGTAAAGCATATACGTCACGTGTAGGTGATGGTCCATTCCCAACAGAATTATTTAATGAAGAAGGTCACCACATTCGCGAAGTTGGTCGTGAATACGGTACGACTACAGGACGTCCGCGTCGTGTAGGTTGGTTTGATTCGGTCGTGTTACGTCACTCTCGCCGTGTAAGTGGAATTACGGATTTATCAATTAATTCTATCGACGTGTTAACAGGTTTAGATACAGTTAAAATTTGTACAGCGTATGAGCTTGATGGTAAAGAAATTACAGAATACCCTGCTAACTTAAATGACTTAAAACGTTGTAAACCAATTTTTGAAGAACTACCTGGTTGGACGGAAGATATTACAGGTGTGCGTAGTTTAGATGAATTACCTGACAATGCGCGTCGTTACTTAGAACGTATTTCAGAATTATGTAACGTTCACATTTCTATCTTCTCAGTAGGTCCAGACCGCAACCAAACAAATATTGTTGAAAAATTATGGGTATAATCCATCAGAGGTAAGACTTACCGCAATATTACGGTAAGACTGACGCATGATATAAAAGCCAGCAAAGTCACAGATTTTGCTGGCTTTTTTGTATATTATTGATTATGTTCATTTCGGTCTATCATTGCCATATGAAGGTCGTGAATCATCGCGATGAGTGGACGGATGATCATCTGAATACTCCCAATAACGAATAATACAGTGCCTTGAAATACGGTAGAATCGGAGAAAAATAAAAAACTACCGATGAGAAAAATGAGGCCAATTACGACGTCATTAAGTTGGTATAGCGCTTTATAGACAAATGATTTTCTATTTTTTTGGTCTCTAAAGTTAATATTGGGTTGTGTTTTTTTAGGCATACGTGCACCTCTCCCTTAAGTTTGTAATATACTTTACCCGTAATTGTGTTATAGAAAAGGTGTGAATAAAATAAGAATTTATATACCTATATGCTGTATGTTTTTTTCATTTAAATGCCATTTATTCGAGAATTAAAAGGATGAACATACCACATTTATACAGTTAAACCCCTGATATTAAAGGGTTTTCAACCGCTATATTACTTTTGTAAAGCGTGTGTGAAAAATTATTGAAAAAAATTTAAAATTTATCTTGCCAACGTGAAAATGGGGTGCTATAATCAATCTTGTGTTCAAAAGAGGCTCCTTGGTCAAGCGGTTAAGACACCGCCCTTTCACGGCGGTAACACGGGTTCGAGTCCCGTAGGAGTCACCATGATATGGTCCCGTAGTGGAGCGGTTTAACACGCCTGCCTGTCACGCAGGAGATCGCGGGTTCGATTCCCGTCGGGACCGCTACTTGCTCATCCAAATATGGATGGGCATTTTTTTATGCTAGGAATACGTACACCAGTTATTTATATCTTAATGGCAACCTATGATATCGATATGTTTATCATAGTGTTGCCTTTTTCTTTCTCTCATTGACGTATAAAGTAAATGATAGAATTTGCCCCTTAGAAGTGATACATTATAAGGTATAGGATTATGCCAATTGGAAACGTATAATTTTGCACTTTAATATGAAATGGGGTCAAAGCATATGGCGAGAAAAGTAGTCGTAGTCGACGATGAAAAACCAATTGCGGATATATTAGAATTTAACTTGAAAAAAGAAGGTTACGAGGTTTATGTAGCCTACGACGGTGATGATGCCGTGGACTTAATTTATGAAAAAGAACCAGATATCGTATTATTAGACATTATGTTACCTGGTCGAGACGGTATGGAAGTATGCCGTGAAGTACGTAAAAAATATGAAATGCCAATCATTATGTTAACTGCCAAAGACTCAGAAATTGATAAAGTTCTTGGTTTAGAGCTTGGCGCAGATGACTACGTTACAAAACCGTTTAGTACACGTGAATTGATTGCGCGTGTTAAAGCGAATTTACGACGTCATTATACACAACCAACACAAGATACAGAAGTTCAATCAAATGACATCACGATTAAAGATATTGTCATTTATCCAGACGCGTATTCTATTAAGAAGCGTGGGGAAGACATTGATTTAACACATCGTGAGTTTGAATTATTCCATTATTTAGCAAATCATATGGGTCAAGTGATGACACGTGAACATTTACTACAAACGGTGTGGGGTTATGATTACTTTGGCGACGTACGTACCGTAGATGTCACGATTCGTCGTTTGCGTGAAAAAATTGAAGACGATCCGTCTCACCCAGACTATATCGTAACACGTCGTGGTGTAGGCTATTTTCTACAACAACATGATTAGAGGATGCTTAATATGAAGTGGTTAAAACAATTTCAATCCCTTCACACAAAGCTCGTTATTGTTTATGTGTTACTTATCATTATCGGAATGCAAATTATCGGTCTCTATTTTACAAATAGTCTTGAGAAAGAGATGACGGATACCTTTAAAACCAATATTTCTCAAAATGCGAAACAAATTGAGCTCAGTATAGAGAAAATCTATGCGGATGAAAATGGCACGACCAACACTCAAAAAGATATTCAAAATCTTTTAAATGAATATGCCAACCGCAATGAAATGATTGAAATACGCTTCATCGATACGGATCAAATCATTTTAGCGACGTCTAAACAATCTAATCGTCATATGATTAATCAAAAAGCGAATGAAAGCTCGATTCAAAAAGCACTTTCTCTCGGTCAAGAAAATTCGGATACCGTACTTAAAGATTATGGTGAAGGCAAACAACGGGTGTGGGTAAAAAACATGCCTGTAACGACGAGTAAAGGACTTATCGGTGATATCTATATTGAATCGAATATCAACCAAGTCTATGATCAATTGAGCAACATCAATCAAATCTTTATCGTCGGAACGTTAATTTCTCTTATTATTACTGTGATATTGGGATTCTTTATCGCACGTACCATTACCAAACCGATTACCGATATGCGTAACCAAACGGTAGAAATGTCAAAAGGGAATTACACACAACGTGTGAAAATTTACGGCAATGACGAGATTGGTGAGTTGGCGCTTGCCTTCAATAACTTGTCAAAACGTGTACAAGAAGCACAAGCCAATACCGAGAGTGAAAAGCGTCGTCTAGACTCTGTCATTACCCACATGAGTGACGGTATTATTGCAACAGACCGTCGAGGACGTGTGCGCATTATTAACGATATGGCACTGAAAATGCTTGGTAAGATGAAAGAAGATGTCACGGGACAACATATTTTTGATATTTTAGATTTACGTGACACATATACGTTAGAAGAATTAAGCGATAACCACGATAGTTTTCTTCTCGATATTAACGAAGACGAAGGCATTATTGCACGTGTGAACTTTAGTAATATTGTTCAACACACGGGTTTTGTTACCGGCTATATCGCTGTGCTACACGACGTTACCGAGCAACAACAAGTGGAAAAAGAACGTCGTGAATTCGTGGCGAACGTGTCCCATGAATTACGTACACCATTAACATCAATGAATAGTTATATTGAAGCCTTAGAAGAAGGAGCTTGGAAAGACGAGTCCATTGCGCCGCAATTCTTATCGGTAACGCGAGAAGAAACAGAACGCATGATTCGTCTCGTCAACGATTTACTTCACTTATCAAAAATGGATAATGAAACAGAACAAATCACAAAAGAAATTGTTGATTTTAATATGTTCGTCAACAAAATCATCAATCGTCATGAGATGTCGGCGAAAGACACGACATTCGTCCGTGATATTCCACATAAATCCATTTTCACAGAAATAGATCCAGATAAGATGACACAAGTATTCGATAACGTCATTACGAATGCGATTAAATATTCTCGTGGTGAAAAACGTGTCGAGTTTCACGTGAAACAAAATGCGGTACATAATCGTGTGACCGTTCGAATCAAAGATAATGGGATAGGTATCCCTATTAATAAAGTCGATAAGATTTTTGATCGCTTTTTCCGTGTCGACAAAGCACGTACCCGTAAAATGGGTGGTACAGGTCTCGGACTTGCGATTTCTAAAGAGATTGTCGAAGCGCATAATGGACGTATATGGGCGAATAGTGTCGAAGGTCAAGGCACATCCATTTTCATTACGCTACCATGTGAAATTATAGAAGATGGTGATTGGGATGCAGACTAAAGAACTCATCAAATCCATCATCTTAGGACTTCTTGTTTTAATGAGTATTATTTTGACTGTGATGATATGGAATTTCTCACCTGATGTGGCAGATACATACAGTGATCCACATCATGAAAATACGAAGGCAATTGGCGCACGGTATGATAAAGAAGCATCACAAGTCATGACGCCGAATCAAATGGTCCATGTGAATCAAGATAAAATTGAAGGGACATCAGCAACACCTGCTGTGAATGAGTTAGCGCGTCTATTCAGCAAACATCACATATCTAAAGTAGAAGAATTTTCAAATGAGCATGTGTTATCGTTAGAGACATTAAGTGATGATCTGGTCGTTTTAGACTACCCGACAGACACACCGCTTGCGATGTACTTAAATGAAGTGATGAATGTCCCTGCAAAAGTGCCTTCTAATTTTAAATTTAATCGCATCATTTTAGATATGAATAGTCGTCATGACATTGATGTTTATGCGATTGATGCGGATCGTCAACGTGCAATCAAAATGACGACGGATGTACCTGTGCGCACAGTGAAAGGACACCTTGATGACATGTCGTCAAACCTTGAACCGTACACAGATATTTTGACAGATCAAACGACTGTGAATAAAGCGACGTATTTATATGCGCCTAAGTCACCGAAAGATTTACGTACGTATCGGACAATTTTCAATAACATTAATGTTGAAGATCTTAATTCAATTCTCTTTGACGATACGCCAATTGTACGCACAACTCGAAGCGGTACAACGACGTACAACAACAATACCGGTATGGTGAATTATGATGCGAATAACGAAACATACAGTTATACAAACTTATCAGAAGATGAACATAGTACGCGTGATATGAATATTAGTATTCCCAGAACTTTTGATTATATTAATAAGCACGGCGGGTTTACCGACGATTTCCGATTATTTAAAGCGAATGGCGCAAAAGGTGAAATGATTTATCAAATGTTCATTAACGGTAGACCGATTTTTGATTCAACGATACGTAATCAAATACGTGTAATTTGGGGTGAACGCGGCATTTTCGAATATAGTCGTGGATTATTAAAAACGAATGTGACCGTAGATAATGGTGAAAAACCTAGAGCATTACTACCTGCAGAAGACGTGCGATCAAAGCTGGCAAGTAATGGTCGCGTGGATTTTTCTAAAGTAGATCAAATGATAGTGGGCTATCGTATGAACACGAAAGAATCTTCAAATGATGGGATTGAAATCCAACATAATAGTCAATTTGTACCAACATGGTATATCAAATATGATAATGATTGGTATGAATTTCGAGATGGGGAGTTGATTAAACCGTGAACTGGAAACAAGCAAAAACCCTTTTCATCGTCGTCTTCTTCCTCACAAATATTTGTTTAATTTATATTTATGTTGATAAAGTGAATAAATCACAAGTCAATGATTCAGAAAATGACAATGCCGTTAATTTTGAACAAGAGGATATTAAACTGCCTAAAGATATGCCGAATGTGAATGGGGTAAAAATGCAGCTCATTACAGGTGACTCTCATGATTTTGAAAAAGACGTTAAAGATGATGATAATGCAGAAACCAGTAAAGATGGCTTTACATTAACTCAAAAAATGACGCATGCTGTTAACGTGAGTCAAGACCCCATTTCGATATTAAAACCGTACATCAATGCCAATATTTATGGTGGCAGTCAATATCAATATCATGAAACAAGAGACGGTAAAATCATTTATGAACAAACGTATGATGGCTTTCCGATTATGAATAATAATCGTGCACGGTTGTCTTTTGATGTTGATGGTAATAAGACAAAATCTTTTACACAATCGACAATGGAAGACATCCGTCCGTCTAAAGGTGAAAATAATAAACCTCGTAACGTCATGAGTGCACGTGAAGCAATTGAAACACTGTATTATAATCAATATTTAAAAGCGGGTCAGTCAGTAGATAGCATTCGACTCGGTTACTACACGGTAGTAAAAGAAACCAATGTTCAAGTACTACAAGCAAACTGGGAGATTACCGTAAGTAAAAAAGGAAAAAAACATACGTATTACGTTGAAGCGGTGTCCTCAAATCCGCAAATTACAGAATAATAGAAAGGGTGGTCACTTGATACGAATGAGTGTCCTCGCAAGTGGCAGTACAGGTAACGCCACTTATGTAGAGAGTGATAAAGGAAGCCTGTTAGTCGATGTCGGTTTAACAGGTAAGAAAATGGAAACACTTTTCGATCAAATCGACCGAAAAATTTCTGATTTAAATGGCATTTTAGTGACGCATGAACACTCCGACCATATTAAAGGTTTAGGCGTTTTGGCGAGAAAATATAACTTGCCAGTTTATGCGAATGAAAAAACATGGACGTGCATAGAGAAGAAAGATTCGCGTATTCCAAGTGCACAAAAATTTATTTTCAATCCATACGAAACGAAATCAATCGCTGGGTTTGATGTGGAATCCTTTAACGTGTCTCATGATGCGATAGATCCACAATTTTACATTTTCCATAATGACTATAAAAAACTGACACTGATTACGGATACAGGCTATGTGTCTGACCGTATGAAAGGCATGATTCGTGGTAGCGATGCATTTATTTTTGAAAGTAATCACGACGTTGATATGTTACGCATGTGTCGCTATCCATGGAAAACGAAACAACGGATTTTAAGTGATATGGGTCACGTCTCAAATGAAGACGCTGCACACGCGATGGCAGACGTCATTACAGGCCAAACGAAACGCATCTATTTATCACATCTCTCACAAGACAATAATATGAAAGATTTAGCACGCATGAGTGTCGGTCAAATTTTACGCGAACATGATATTGATACGGTCAATGAAGTGAAATTATGTGATACAGATAAAGCACTAGCGACACCCATCTATACGCTATAACAACATTAAGGGTTAAAAACGACATATTGCGTTTTTAACCCTTTTTTTAATCTTCTACATTGATGTATATCTATATAGATGTTAATCTATGTTTTGTTAGGAGTGGATGACAATGACTTATCAAAAGTTAGCACAACAACTCAAAATGATCTCTGATGTGAACCGATTAGAAATCATCAACATGTTATCATGCGGTGAATTATGCGCATGTGACTTACTCGAACACTTTCAGATTTCACAACCCACACTGAGTCATCATATGAAAATCCTTGTTGAAGGTAATATGGTCAATATGCGTAAAGAAGGTAATAAACGCATGTATCAACTGAATCATCACGTTTTCAATGAACTCAAAGAGGCGTTAAAATACCTTACGACGCCAACGTCAACGTGTGCATGTCATTCTTTAAAGATGGGTGATTGTGAAGGATGATGATACTTGCGATAACTATATTTTTGTTGACGCTTGTTTTTGTGATTTGGCAACCCAAAGGTTTAGATATTGGTATTACGGCGTGTGTCGGCGCTGTCGTCGCAATACTGACGGGTGTCGTCGATTTAAGTGATGTCGGTGAAGTGACGGGAATTGTTTGGAATGCGACCCTCACCTTCATTGCGATTATTCTGATATCATTAATCCTTGATGAAATAGGGTTCTTTGAATGGGCCGCCCTTCATATGGTACAAGCTTCAAAAGGTAATGGCTTTAGAATGTTTCTATATATTATGACACTTGGCGCAATCGTTGCTGCATTCTTTGCGAATGATGGTGCTGCCTTAATTTTAACGCCAATCGTGCTCGCAATGATGCGCCACTTAGGATTTAAAGCGCGGGCAGTCTTCCCTTTCATTATAGCAAGTGGTTTTATTGCGGATACAACGTCTTTGCCCCTTGTCGTGAGTAACCTTGTGAATATCGTTTCAGCAGATTATTTCGACATCGGCTTTGTTGAATATTTAAGTCGGATGTGGATTCCGAATGTGTTTTCATTTGGTGCAAGCATTGTTGTATTATGGCTTTATTTTAAAAGAGCGATACCCAAATCATTTGATATTAATCATTTGAAAAAACCAACACATGCCATTAAAGATTGGCAACTCTTTTATCTGTCATGGTGGATATTAGGCTTTTTATTTATAGGTTATCTCGCAAGCGAATTGGTGAAAGTGCCTGTTTCATTCATCGCATGTACGATTGCTGCCATTTTTATTGTGGTCGCACGGCGCTCTCCAGCAGTTCATACAAGTGCTGTCGTTAAAGGCGCGCCATGGAATATCGTATTTTTCTCTATCGGTATGTATCTTGTCGTCTTTGGATTAAAAAATGTCGGCATTACGACATTACTTGGCAACACGTTATCCATGGTTGCAGCGCACGGATTGTTTGCGAGTGTCATGGGGATGGGCTTGATGTCTGCAATTTTATCTGCGGTTATGAACAATATGCCGACCGTCATGATCGATGCGCTTGCGATACATCAAGCAGGTGTGACGGGCAGTCTAAAAGAAGGGATGATTTATGCGAATGTAATTGGGGCAGATTTAGGACCCAAAATCACGCCTATCGGTTCACTTGCAACGTTATTATGGCTTCATGTGTTAGCACAAAAAGGCGTCAAAATTTCTTGGGGAATGTATTTCAAAATAGGTATCATCATCACATTCCCTGTGCTAGTCATTACATTACTCGGACTTTATCTGACATTGATATTATTTTAAAAACTAGGGGGAGCAATATGGAAAAACGAACGATTTATTTTATATGTACGGGGAATTCATGCCGTAGCCAGATGGCAGAAGGATGGGGAAAAGCCATACTTGGTAAGGACTGGAATGTCTATTCAGGCGGTATAGAAACGCATGGCGTCAATCCTAATGCCATTGAAGCGATGCACGAAGTCGGTATAGATATCTCAAATCAAACATCAGACTTAATCAATCCTGATATTGTGAATAAAGCAGATTTAGTCGTCACATTGTGTAGCCATGCCGATGCGCATTGTCCGATCATGCCGCCACACGTTCATAAAGAACATTGGGGATTCGACGACCCGGCAGGACAACCATGGTCAGAATTTCAACGCGTGAGAGATGAAATCAAAAGTGCTATCGAACACTTTAAACATAGACAATAATAATCAAAACGTTACGCGATCGATGCGTAACGTTTTTTAATAGATTTACAAAACATTGGCAACCATTTATGAATCACTTATGATATAAATAACTGAAAATTTTGAGGGATATACGCAATACGTTTTCAAATATTTACATGCATAAATGTGCAAAATGAGTTGGAAGTTATCCCCAAACATGTGCACAAAACGAACGAATTATTAACAATCCACATGTTAATAACGTTATTACCAACAAAGTTATACACATATTCACAAACTTATACACAATTATATAGAAATAATCCACATTTTATCTTAAATCATTTATACAAATTCGGTATAATGAGGATAAATATGTGAGTAACTGAACAACCTGTGGATAACTTGCTACTTATAAACAAAATGGAGGAAACTATGAAAATAACCATCATCGCAGTTGGAAAATTAAAAGAGAAATATTGGAAACAGGCCATTGCAGAATATGAAAAACGCTTAAGTGCTTATACAAAAGTCGAAATCATCGAAGTGCCAGATGAAAAAGCACCAGAAAATATGAGTGACAAAGAAATTGAGCAAGTAAAAGAAAAAGAAGGCCAACGCATCCTAGCCAAAGTCAAACCACAATCCACAGTCATTACACTAGAAATCCAAGGAAAGATGTTAAGTTCCGAAGCGCTCGCAAAAGAAATAGATCAACGTATGACACAAGGTACAAGCGACTTTACTTTCATTATTGGAGGATCGAATGGCTTACATCAAGACGTCATGAATCGTAGCAACATTGCGCTATCATTCAGTAAAATGACCTTTCCACATCAAATGATGCGCGTCGTATTGTTAGAGCAGGTGTATCGTGCATTTAAGATAAATAGAGGCGAAGCGTATCATAAATGATGAGATTTTTGAAATAAGGCTATTATATATAATGTTGGGAGTGTCTTAGTTTGAGAAAACAATCCCTTAAAACAACAAGTTTCTGAGTTGATTGATTTAAATTATGAAGGTAGCTATTGGGACTACAAACAAGAACATCACTCAATTGAAGACAATCATAAATTGTTGCATGAAGTTATGTGTTTAGCCAATAATCTAGAAAATAAAGAGCATACCTTATAATTGGAGTGGCTGATAATGGAGAAGTTATTGGAATAAGTGAACAACAATTTAGAAGAAATCAGCAACAGTTAATTAATATAGTACGTGATAAGAAATGGGAAGGAAATGGGTATTCTGATATTAAAATGAAAACGATTTTAATTAGTGAGGTTGAAATAGACGTTATTAAAAGATCTAGTCATGTTCCATTTACTCTGGCTGAAGATATCAAACCTAAAGGTCAAAAAAATATATATTTAAGAAGCCATACAGTTTATACGAGGAATCAAGATAGTAATACACCTCATGATAGGGCTGCTACAATTTCTGAAGTTGAAATACTAATGAAATATCGATTAGGTTTATTGCCAAATCTTATTGAAAGAGTTAGACGTTATATATGTGATGTAGAGAATTAGTAATTAATAAGTTCTAAAGAAGATGTTATATGACGGTACTACTTATTGCACCCTGAATTTACAATAGAAATGATAACAAATGATGAAAATTTATCTCCACCTAATTTTGCATTTATTCATAATGAATAATCGAAATTCTTTATTGAGAGTTAAGATTAAGTACAATTCGACTATTTTATATTGGGATTATGCTAGATATGTAGATGCAACTAGGGGTATTGTAATTTATACAGAAATTGTATCACTCAATATTGCTAATCCAAGGAGTTTGTTTGCTAATTTTTTTCATAATTATATTTTAATAAAAATATAATTAAGTAAATTTTTGATATAACTATTGAATTTACATAATATAGGTTATTTATGCGAGAAGAATATTTCATATATACCTTTATTTCAAGTGAAAGAAGAGAAAGAAATCATTATAGGTTTAAATAATAGGGAGAAAGAGAAAGCCAAACAAAATATTACTAAACTAAAAAGGGAAGTTCTTATATCGAATAGTGAAATAGAAAAGGAAGAATATGAATTTATAGTTCAAGATTTGGCAACAAATTTAATGGTAATAGAAAGGATAAAAGTTTATAGATTTACTTGTATTGAAGTAGCTGATTCTAATCACTAGTAACAATATTAGTTTTAAAAATTCTTTTGACATCTTATTATTGAAGGGTTTCATGGTAGTTGTATATACAATCAATACCTAAAATCTCAAATGTATGTAGGTTATCTTTCTATGAATCATAATATGCAGCTTATCGCTCAAGTGACAATAAATTTTAATATAAACTTAAAAAGACACTGTTATTAATATGTGTCTTTTTAAGTAGTTATGATGTATTTTTTTGTTATAAAAGTTACTATATGTTATTTTTGCCTTACCTATAATTATTCAATAATTTATCTACAATTTCGACTGCGATATGTTCAGCGTTGGAGAGGTTATTTTTTTTGAGTTCTTTTTTTACTGCAATTTTTAAAGCCTTGGTTTTATTTTCAAAATGTGACCAATCTACGGTTAAATGATCTGAAATAACGAGATATAACTTATCTAATAATTGTGCATTTTTTGAATTAAAATTACCATTTAATATTATGTGTTCAACCACTTTTTTATCTGAATCATTCAAATTACATATAGTATCATTATTTTCTAAAGAATTAGCCTTAATTTTAGTTGTGGAGTTATTAGTAGTTTCACATTCTTCAAATAATTCATTAGATACTGGTGTTAACTCTTTTTTAAATGGATTTGTTATTAAATCTAAATTATCTCCATCTTCAGTAGAAGCATCGATATTGTCTATTTCAATGATATTAATATTATTATCTTTGCTACTTACAGTAGTTAACAGAAAGTTTATTGTTACATTTAATGATATTTTACTACTTGGTTTGACTGCTTTTAATATACATACTAAGCTAAATTCATAAGAGATGTCATTAACTTTTGATAGGTATGGAAAGGTATTAACAAATTCATAAGAATCATATTTATAATTTGTAATGCTATTTATACTGAAATCATTAAAGATTTCCTCTACAACTTGTGTCTCTAATTCCGGTAAATAATCTTTTAATTGGGATTCAATGTTATTTTTACGGTGTAATTTATATTGTTCTCCGGAAAATTTTTCTATTTGTTGAATTATTTCATCTTTATTATTAATAAATTCTATAGAACTATTAGAATTTCGAGAATTGAATTCTTGAAGTAATGTCTTCTTTGTTAAATCATTATTAAAAATTTTATCATATGTAAGAAAATAATAATCACCAACATTTTCGCTAGCATATTGCATAATTGATTCCCATATTAATGCATCTTTAAAACCTTTATCAGATTGTTTGTTTTTACCTTCAAAAGGTGGTAATTTTTGTAGTGCTTTTTCAATGATATTATCAAATGAATTCTTATCTGAATGAATTTTTATTGTTTGTATACCATATCGTGATTTGAATTCTGACATTGCTATGTTCAAATGTTTATCATAGTCTATCTTATCAGGGATTTTAATAGTAAAGTTGTTCAAACCTATAAACTTATCTTTAAGTAATTTTAAAATTTCTATATCTTTGTTAAATTCCTGAACTTGGTGTTGAAGTAATTCATTAAAAACGATTTCTGGAATTAATATTTGAAATGACTCTTCAACATCATTTAACTCAATTTTACCTTTTAAATCCTCAAAAAAACTGTTGAGTTTGAAGCCTTTGTAAGCATTAAAACTACTTATATGAAGTGTATTTGTATCTAATATAATGTAATTCAAAATGTTTGCCCCTTTAAAATATTATGGATTTACCTAATTTAATACTATATGATGGTTATACGTGAAACAACTGTAAACCAAAATTATGTAAAACAATAAACTATTCTATAATTCATAACAATGTTTTGTTTAAGCAATCAAATATAGGGAGTGGAATGCTATGACACTTAAGTTCGAGGAGAAATTATGGCAAGCGGCAGATAAATTAAGAGGAAGTATGGATGCATCAGAATATAAAAATGTGGCGTTAGGACTTATATTTCTAAAGTACGTATCAGATTCATTCGAAGAAAAATATGATGAATTAAAAAATAATGAATTAGCTGATGAAGAAGATAAAGATGAATATCAAGCAGAAAATATATTTTGGGTTCCAAAAGAAGCAAGATGGCAATACATCAATGATAATGCTAAAAATCCTGATATCGGACAAATTATCGATAAAGCGATGATTGCGATTGAAAAGGAAAATGAATCATTAAAAGGTGTATTACCTAAAGAGTATGCAAGACCTGATTTGGATAAAGAAAAGTTAGGAGAAATTATTGATTTGTTTACCTTTAAAGTTGGTGATATTGAAAGTCGTAAACAGGATATACTAGGGCGAGTATATGAATATTTTATTGCTAAATTTGCAAGTGCAGAAGGTAAAAATGCGGGAGAATTCTATACACCAGTATCAATAGTAAAATTATTAGTTGAGATGATTGAACCTTATAAAGGACGTATTTACGATCCGTGTTGTGGTTCGGGGGGGATGTTTGTACAAAGTGAGCATTTTATTGGACGCCATCAAGGTCGTATAGGTGATATTGCTGTTTATGGTCAAGAATCTAATCCGACTACTTGGAAATTAGCGAAAATGAATTTGGCTATTCGAGGTATAGATAATGATTTAGGTGTGCATCATGCAGACACATTTCATAATGATTTACATAAAGATTTGAAAGCTGATTTTATATTGGCTAATCCACCATTCAATGCAAGTGATTGGGGACAAGAAAAATTATTAGATGATTATCGCTGGAAATTTGGTATTCCTCCTAAAGGCAATGCCAACTATGCATGGATTGAACATATGATTTCTAAACTTGCACCAAGCGGTACAGCTGGTTTTGTATTAGCGAATGGTTCAATGTCAACAAGTGGTAAAGATGAATTAGAGATACGTAAAAACTTAATTGAACAAGATTTAGTTGAGTGTATTGTGACATTACCAGGTCAACTATTCTATTCAACTCAAATTCCAGTATGTTTGTGGTTCGTGACAAAAAATAAAGCTAAAAACGGTAAGAATGAACGACGTGGAGAAGTACTATTTATAGATGCTAGAAATATTGGAAGTATGGTATCAAGAACATTAAAAGAATTCTCAGATGATGAAATAAAAGATATAGCAAATGTTTATCACTCATGGCGAGGTACAAACGATAATCAATATGAAGATAAAGCAGGTTTCTGTAAAGTAGCAAAAACAGAAGAAATAAAAGACAACGAATATATCTTAACACCAGGACGTTATGTAGGATTAGCAGAAGTAAAAGAAGACTCAGAACCATTTGAAAAGAAAATGGAAAGAATCACAGCAGATTTAAGCGAACAATTTGCGAAATCAAAGGAGCTCGAAGACCAAATCCGAAAATCATTGGAGGGATTAGGTTATGGAGTATAAATTAAAAGATTTAGTAGAAATTAAGTATGGTAAAAATCAAAAGAATGTGAAAAACTCTAATGGAGTATATCCAATTTTAGGCACAGGTGGAGTTATGGATTATGCTGATGATTTTTTATATGATAAACCTAGTGTTTTAATCGGACGAAAAGGAAGCATTGGCAAAGTAAAATATATAGAAAAACCATTTTGGACAATAGATACATTATTTTATACGGTGGTTAAAGAAAATCTTGTATTACCTAAATACTTATATTATAAATTAAGTCAAATAGATTTTAATTATTATAATGAAGGAACTACAATACCTAGTTTAAGAACTGAAACGTTATACAAAATAAGTATAGATATACCGAATATTAAAACACAAAAAAATGTAGTAAAAGTATTAAGTAATATTGATTGGAAGATTGAATTAAATCAAAAAATAATAGCAAACCTCGAAGAACTTTCACAAACACTATTCAAGCGTTGGTTTGTTGATTTTGAATTCCCTGATGAAAATGGTAATCCATACAAATCAAGTGGTGGAGAGTTGATTGATAGTGAATTAGGTGATATCCCTGAACTATGGAGCATAATAAAAATGAAGGATTTATTTAAAATACACTCAGGTTATGCCTTTAAAAGTAAATGGTGGAATGATAATGGCTGTAATGTCATTAAAATTAAAGATATTAATAATAAATCAATAGATGTCAATGGATTGGATAAAGTAAAAGAGTATTATGTAAAAAAGGCATCTAAATTTAAAGTTTATGGTGGTGAAATATTAATAGCTTTAACAGGGGCAACAGCAGGTAAAATGGGCGTTGTTCCAAAGCTTAAACAGACAGCTTTTGTTAATCAACGCGTAGGACTTATCACATCAAATGTTGATAATGTGTATATTTACCATTTGTTAAATAGTGATAGAATTAAAAGATTAACTCTTGAACAAGCAATTGGTAGTGCCCAAGCGAATATATCACCTGTTAAGTTTGGAAATATAAAGATAATATGTGCTGATAAAAAAATAATAGATAGATATTGTCAATTAACAAAAAATAATTATGAAAAAATAGTTGAATTACATAGCGAGAATAATTATTTAACCCAACTCCGTGACACATTACTGCCAAAATTAATGTCAGGTGAAATTGAGATACCTGATGACATTGAGGTGATGGAAGATGAGCTTTCAATTTAGTGAAGATGATTTAGAACAGGTGGCATTGAAGTGGTTTGAGGGTCTTGGTTATTCTGTTAAGAATGGTCGAGATAGTGGTGAAAATGGGATTATGAATGAACGGGAGAGCGACAAAGATGTTGTGCTTGATGATCGTTTGGAAGCGGCTTTGAGACGTATTAATCCTGAACTAAATAATAGTGCAATTGAACAGGCAATTCGTGAAATTTCTATTGAGAAGTCGCCTAGTTTATTAGAGAATAACCGTTCTTTCCATGAAATGATTACAAATGGTATTGAGGTTGAACACTATAATGATGACGGTGAAACGATTAATGATTTGGTGTATGTATTCGACTTTGATAACCCGGGAAATAATGATTTTTTAGCGGTTAATCAGTTAACTGTTGTGAATGGGGATTATAAAAAACGACCTGATATTGTGTTATTCATAAATGGATTACCAGTAGTGGTCATTGAACTGAAAAATTCTACAAATGAATCTGTTGGTATTGAAGACGGGTATCATCAGTTAGAAACTTATAAAATGAGAATTCCACAATTATTTAATCATAATGCAGTATTAGTAACAAGTGATGGTGTTAATACAAAAGCTGGTTCTATAACTGCTGATTATGACCGTTTTATGACTTGGCGCACTAAAGATGGAAAGACTGAAGATTCATCAACGTTTCGTAGTTTAGATATATTGATTCATGGGATGTTAAACAAAGAAGTACTATTAGATTTAATACGTCATTTTGTTTTGTTCCAAGATGACGGTAAAGGACATATAGTTAAAATATTAGCTGCATACCATCAATATTATGCAGTGAATAAAGCTATTGATCGTGCTATGGAAGCAACATCTGAACATGGAGATGGCAAGGGGGGCGTTATTTGGCACACACAAGGTTCTGGTAAGAGTTTGACAATGGTTTTCTTCTCAGGAAAGTTAATTCAAAAATTAAATAATCCAACATTAGTGGTCGTAACAGACCGTAATGACTTAGACAATCAATTGTATGGTACTTTTGTTAAATCCAAAGGGCGCTCAGGTAAAGGATTACTAAGACAAACACCTAAACAAGCAAATTCACGTAAAGAATTGAAAGAACTATTATCGGTTGAATCCGGTGGTATCATATTTACAACTATGCAGAAATTTGAACCTGATGAAGGCCGAGCGACAATGGATGCTTTAACAGACCGTAAAAATGTAGTTGTTATGGCGGACGAAGCACACCGCACACAATATGGTTTTAAAGCAACTTACGATGAAAAAGGTGAAGGTATTAAATATGGTTATGCAAAATATTTAAGAGATGCTTTACCCAACGCTTCATTTGTTGGCTTTACTGGAACACCTGTATCTTCAACAGATAAGAATACACAAATGGTATTCGGTAATTATATTGATGTATATGATATGACACAATCTGTAGAAGATGGTAGTACGGTTAAAATATACTATGAAAGTCGTATTATTCCATTAAATTTACCAAGCGATTTAGATATTGATGAAGCATATAATGTCATTACCTCTGGCCAAGAAGAAGATACTAAATCTCGATTGAAATCTAAATGGTCACGTATAGAAGCACTATCTGGTGCAGAGCAACGTATACATGCTTTAGCAACTGACATTATTAATCACTTTGAAACAAGGCAGAAGGCAATGAAAGGTAAAGGTATGATTGTCACAATGAGTCGTCGTATTGCAGTCGATTTATATGATGAAATTGTAAGGCTAAAACCAAAATGGCATTCAGACGATGATGACAAAGGTGTTATCAAAGTGGTTATGACAGGTTCATCAAGCGATCCTCAAAACTTCCAAAAACATATAGGTCCGAAAAAGAGAAGAAACCTTCTAGAGAAGCGCATGAAAGATGTTAATGATGAATTGCAACTCGTAATTGTGCGAGACATGTGGTTAACAGGATTTGATGTACCTTCAATGCATACAATGTACATAGATAAACCGATGAAAGGTCATAATTTAATGCAAGCTATTGCGCGTGTTAATAGAGTATTTAAAGATAAACCAGGCGGCTTAATTGTTGATTATGTAGGTATTGCTGAAAGTCTGAAGGAAGCATTAAAAGAGTATACGGACTCTGATAGAGAACAAACAGGCATAGACACAGATAAAGCTCTTGAAGTTATGTTAATGAAATACGATATCATACAAGATATGCTATATAACCATGACTATTCTGACTTTGAGTCAGAAGATCAATTAAATCGCTATAATGCTATCTCAAATACGATGGATTATATCATTGGATTAGGTGAGAAAGAAAGAGAGCGATTTATAAAAACAGTGACAGAGCTTTCTAAGGCATTTGCATTATGTGCGACAGAGGAAGCAGCACAAGAACTGAATAGCGAAATTGCATTTTTAAAAGCTGTAAAATCTGGTCTTGTTAAGTTGTTAGCTCCACCTACTGATGCAAGTGAGCGTAAAAAGACATCTGCTGAAATAGAAGCAGAAATAAATCAATTAATTTCAAAATCAGTGGTGACTGAAGAAGTTGTAGATATTTATCAAACACTTGGAATAGAAAATCCAGATATCTCAATATTGTCAGATGAATTCTTAAAAGATGTAGAAGGACTTCAACAAAAAAATGTAGCGGTTGAATTGTTGAACAAATTACTTAAAGGACAAGTTAAATCATTAATGAAAACAAATACTACTGTATCTAAGAGGTTTTCTGAGATGCTAAGTAAATCAATACAAAAATACAATAACCGTTCTATTGAAGCTTCAAAAGTTATAGAAGAATTGATTCAAATGGCGAAAGAAATAAATCAAGAAAAACAACGAGGAAAAGACTTAGGTCTGAGCACGGAGGAAATTGCTTTTTATGATGCATTAGCCTCTCATGAAACTGCAAAAGAAGCAATGGGGGATAAAGAATTACGAGCTATTGCACATGAATTAACAAAAACGGTCAAGAATAATATGAGTGTAGACTGGTCAAAACGTGAGAGCGCAAAGGCTAAAATGAGAGTCCAAGTAAGACGACTATTAAAGAAATATGGTTACCCACCTGATCTTCAAAAAATGGCTGTAGAACAAGTTGTAGAACAAGCAGAACTAATGGCCAGCCAACAATAAAAATAAATTAATCATAGCATCCTTCACCGCAAAGTGAGGGATGCTATGATTTTATATAAAACATACTAAGATTAGCGTGAAGAATTCTATCGTCATAAAATTCTTCACGCTAATCTTAGTATTTTTACGTTAAAAAGCACCAATTAATAAATCGTTATAATACGAAAGTGTTTATAAAGTTAGTTACTTAAAAACAATTATATATTAGAAGTATATTGGTAATTTATTACACAAATGCGATTGATAATCATTATCATTTGGTGTACTATAATATTGTAAGTTTACCAATTGAATAATAAATTGCACAAGGAGTGGATGATCAATTGGGTAAGTATTTGATCGATAACCATAATAAATTTGATAAATCTATTATATTATTCCCATATGCAGGTGGTGGAACCAATATTTATAAGAATTGGCCATCTGCGTTTAAAGGTTTTAATGTGTTGCGTATACTTTATCCTGGAAGAGAAAATCGTTTTAGCGAACAACCTTTAAATGATATAAATAATTTAGTTTTTGAAATTTACGAAGAAATGTTAGAAACATATAATTTCGATAATGAGTATTATCTATTCGGACACAGTATGGGAACTAAAGTGGTTTATGAACTTGCATTAAAAATTAAACATAATGAAAAATTACCTAATCCAAAAGGTATTATTATTTCAGCTGGCAGAGCACCATGTTATAAAGAAAAAAATCCAATATACCATCTTGATAAAGAAGATTTCATTGAAGGCTTAAAATTATACGGTGGAACCCCCAAAGAAGTGTTAGAAAATAAAGATTTGATGAATTTGTTTCTGCCAATGTTAAAAGCTGACTTTATCATAGATGAAGAGTATCAAGATAAATTAAACGAAAAGTTAGAAAGTCCTATATTTGCATTAATGGGCACACATGACTCACAAATTGAACTAGCCGAACTATTAGAATGGGGAAGATATACAACTTCTGACTTTAAATATGAATATGTTAATGGTGGGCATATGTTTGTTAATGATAATCCAGATGAAGTTATTTGTAAGATTAAGGAATATTTGAATGATTTATAAAATAAATAAGATTTCTAATGTTGAATCATTTAATCCAATTAAAATATTAATAGACTTATTAAAAGGGTATTCTTCAATAGTGATTATATTGACTGAAAAAATAGAACTTAATGAATCAGATTATAAACTTTTAACTAGGGAGCAAGTTCAACACATTAAGAACATAGCAGTACTCAGTGACAAAGTGAATTATTTAATAAGCCATTCCGTTATTAATATATTTTATTGTAAGCTGATGAATTGTAGTATTGACGAGTTAGATTATTATTATAATCCTTACGGCAAACCATACATAACAAATAAGGGTAATATAAAATTTAACATTTCTCATACTACTGGTTGTTCAGTAATTGCTTTTTCATATGCAAATATAGGAGTAGATATTGAGAATACCGAAAGAAAAATAGAATTTGAAAATATAGTAAATTACCATTTTAGCAATTTTGAAAAAAACTATATTAATAGTGAAGTTATTAAATTTTTTGAGGTATGGGTTGCTAAAGAAGCATACCTCAAATGTAAAGGTTATGGTTTATTGAAAGGATTAAAGAACGCAAAAATTAACGTTATAAAATCAAATTATTTTGAAATTATTAATGATAATAAATACACAAACCATATAATTAAAATCGAGTATATATACTCTCGATTTGTTATTGGTATAACTACCGAGGAGATAAAAGATGAATAATATATTAAAGAAAGAACTAGAAAATTTTTATGATCAAGAGGTATGGGGAAATTATACTCTTGACGAGTATCTAGAAGAAAAGTCAAAATTATACCCTCAAAATTTAGCAATTATTGATGGTGATATAAAAATTACATATGAAACATTAACAAAGGTAATAAAAAATTATGCAAATAGAATGGTTTCAGATGGTATAAAAGAAGGGGATACTGTAGTTGTCCAATTACCTAACTGTTTAGAGTTTGTTTTTGTAATATTCGCTCTATTTAAAATTGGTGCAAAACCTGTTTTAACATTGGCAAATCATAGAAAATTAGAAGTTAAAGGAGTTATTAAAAATTCTCAAGCTGTTGCTTATATTGCTAAATCAAATTATCTAGGCTTTTCCTATGAAAATTTTATTAGAGAAATAGAATCAGAAATGAATTATAAGATAAAAAAATATATTCTAGGAGACACCAATGAATATAAAAATTTTTACAATCTAAAGCGTAATGATTACTTTTATCAACAAGAGTTTATTCACTCTATTAATCATTATAAAGATACTGCTTTACTATTACTTTCTGGAGGTACTACTGGTATACCTAAGTTAATACCAAGAAGACATTGTGATTATATATATGTTGCGGAACAAAGTGCGAAAAGATGTTTATTAGATGAAAATACTATTTATTTAGCTTCCTTATCAATGGCGCATAATTTCCCATTAGGGTGTCCAGGAATCATTGGAACATTTTCGGTTGGTGGAACCGTAATAATTTGCAATGTAACAAGTCCCGATGAAATATTTCCGTTGATTGAAGATAATTCTGTTACTCATACAGCGTTAGTACCGTCAGTCGCTAAAATGTGTATAGATTTTTATAAAAATAATCCAGATTATAATATTAGTTCATTAAAACTAATTCAGATTGGTGGCTCATTATTAGATTCATATACAGGTAAAGAGATTGTTGAAACATTAAAATGTACTTTGCAACAGGTATATGGCATAGCAGAAGGCTTAATATGTATGACGTCTCCAAAAGATGAAGATGAAATTATTTATGAGACTCAAGGCACACCTATTTCAGAATATGATGAAGTAAAAATTGTTGATGAAAATGGAAACGAAGTAGCAGAAGGAGAATTTGGTGAACTTTATGTTAGAGGTCCTTATACAATATACGGTTATTATAATGCTCCTAATATTAAATGCGTAGACGATAATATGTATTTTATGACAGGTGATAAAGTATGTAAATATAAAAATGGTCGATATAAAATAGTTGGGCGTATTAAAGAAATGATAAATAAATCAGGTGAAAAAATATTACCTTCTGAAATAGAAAATCTTTTATTAACACATAATCATATTGATGATGTAAAAGTTATAGGTATTGAAGATGAAATTGTAGGTGAAAAGATCTGCGTGTGTTTAAAAAATGAAACAAATTTAAATATTATTGAACTCAGAACTTATCTGAAGAATCATGGGTTAGCAGAATTTAAGTTACCTGATTGTATTAAAACTGTAAAAGAATGGCCATTAACTTCATTTGGGAAAATAGATATTAAAAAATTAAAGACAATGATTTAAATAAAGATGGGAGGTTCTAATGTGAATCAACTAATATTTAAGGATAAAGCATTAGATATATTGAACGCATGGATTAATCAGAAGCTAAGCGATAGTAATATAGACCCTAACCAAAATTTAATTAATTTAGGTATTCAATCATTAGATGTCATGGAATTAGCAAGTATTTTAAGAAGAGAAGGTTTAAAAATTAAATTTTCACAATTAATTAAAGAACCTACTTTGAATCATTGGCAGGAACTTATAAGAGTTTCAAAAATAAATATTTTAAATGATAGGAAAAGTGAAAAACAAAATGGAGTGCTTTTTGATTTAACAGATGTACAAAGTGCATATTTAATTGGTAGAGAAGATGATCAAGAATTAGGCGGTATAGGTTGTCATGCTTATTTTGAGTTTACAGGAGAAAAATTGGATATAAATAAGCTTAATCATGCATGGTATGAAGTTCAAATGAGACATCCAATGTTAAGGGCCAAATTCACTCAAGATGGTAAACAATATTTTATGCAGTACCCACTCAATAAAGAAATAAAAGTTATTAATTTAGATTCATTTAATAGCGAAGATATTCAAATTCAATTGAAAAAATATAGAGAAAATGTATCACATTTAAAAAGAAATGTCACAGAAGGTGATGTTGCTGGTTTAACCGTGTTTATACTACCTGATAATCAAATGATAGTAAGTATTGATATTGACTTACTTGTTGCCGATGTTTTAAGTATTAGTATGATTATTAAGGAACTTTCACATATATACAATGGTACAGATTCAGGCAAGAGTGAAGAATACACATTTAAAGATTATATTGAAAATATTCAAATAGATAAAGAGGATCTTAATAAGAGTAAAAAATTTTGGTTAGATAAGATAGAAAACTTAAATATTAACCCTATTCAGTTACCCACTTTAAAAAAACCAACCGATGTTAAAGAGGTAAAATTTACGCGACATTTAAGAAAGATAAATAATAATTTATGGAATCAAATTAAAGAGAAAGCGAAATTATACAATACAACACCCGCAATTGTATTATTAACATGTTACATGATTACACTAGAAAGATATAGTGATCAAGAAGCCTTTTATGTAAATGTGCCTTTATTTGATAGAAATCACAACAACACTCAAGTAAGGGATATAGTAGCAGACTTTACAAACTTATTATTAGTTGAGCATATTCCGATGCCTAATGAGAAATTTTTGGAGACCTTAGAAAGGGTTAAAGAAAATTTTATTCAAAACATTTCTCATTCAGAATACAGTGGTGTAAATGTTCAGAGAGATATATCCAAACAAAATGGTACTCATATTAATATTGCGCCTGTTGTATTCGCATGTAATATAGATTATGAACTAGAGGATGAAATCACTAAAAGTGTGTTAGGAAATATGACTTATATGGTCACACAAACACCTGGTATATGGCTTGATTTTCAGTCTTATATTAAAAATGGTGAATTATTAATTTGTTGGGATAAAGTGGATGAATTGTTCAGCGATGAAACGATAACAAGAATGTTAAATGATTATTGTAGACTTCTTGAATCTTTAGGTAAAAGTTCAAACTGGAATGAGATAGGAGTTACAATCCAAACCAGCCAGAATAAATATAATATTCAAACGGATTTACCAAAAGAAAAGTTATATGATGGTTTCTTAAAAAACTTAAAAAAGAATCCAGAGAAAATTGCATTAATCGATACGGATACAAAAATTAAAATTAGTTATAAAGAGTTATTTAATCGAGCAATGGCATTAGGTGAAACATTAAGAACTAGTGGAGTTGAAAAAGGTGATTATGTAGGAATTATTTTACCGAGAGGATATCACCAAATCATCTCAATATTTGCTATTCAATTTGTAGGTGCAGCTTATGTACCAATCGGAATACAACAACCTAATGATAGAAGAAAGAAAATTTATAATCAAGTAGGCATTGATGTTATAGTAAGCAATTCCGAATATATAAATCATAATAATCTTCATAAAGATAATATGACTATTTTGGACATAGAAGCAATTGACAACAGAATGTTAACTGAGATAACGGATATTTCTTCAGAAGAGACTGCGTATGTTATTATGACTTCTGGTTCAACTGGTACACCTAAAGGAGTAGAAATATCACATTACAATGCCGTGAATACAATTTTGGATATAAATAGTAAATTTAATATCACGTCAACGGACAGTTTAATTATGGTGTCATCTATAGAATTTGATTTATCAGTTTATGATATTTTTGGCATATTTGGTAGTGGAGGTTCACTTATATTAACGAGTGAAGATAATTATAAAGATCCCACTCAATGGTTATCTATGATAAAAGAATATGATGTAACAATATGGAATTCAGTTCCTATTCTTTTTGATATGTTAGTAACTCATATCGAAGGAAAAAAAGAGCGACTAGCATTAAATACAGTGTTACTATCAGGGGATTGGATAGACCTTAAATTACCTAATAGATTTTATAATATCTCAAAATATAATAGTAATGTTATAGCAATGGGTGGAGCTACTGAAGCATCTATATGGTCTAATTATATTAAAGTTCCCCGTACAATACCTAAATATTGGTCTTCTATACCTTATGGTGTTCCATTAAAAGGACAATTATATAAAGTTGTTGATAAGTTTGGAAGAGAATGTCCTAAAAATGTTATAGGTGAGTTACATATTGGTGGTATTGGTGTAGCTCAAGGTTACATAGGGGATGTTGAATTAACGAATAATAAATTCTATAAGGATAGTAATAGTATTAGATGGTATAAGACTGGCGACTATGGAAGGATATGGGAAGATGGCACGATAGAATTTTTAGGTAGAATAGACAATCAAATTAAAGTTAAAGGGCATAGAATTGAAATTGGAGAAATTGAATATGCTATATCTGAAATTGATGGAATTGATAAAGTTAAAGTCATTGAAGATAATAAAAATCTTACTGCATTTATAGTACCAGTTAAAAATGAGGAAATAATTGAAAGCTTGAAAGTATCAAATCAAACCCATCAATACATAGAAAATATGGATAGATTACTCTATCAATATGTAGTAAATCTATTAAACTCAAAAAATGCTATAAATATATTTGATTATATACCCCTTCAGGAAATATTAATTCGATTAAATGTTAATGAAAGATATGAGAAAATCATACAAGGATGGCTAACTAGACTAGTAGATTCCGGGTACTTGGAAAAAGAAGGTAACAAATATAGATGCAGAATAATTGATAACAAAATTATTAAACCATTTAAAAACCAAGAGTCTATCGTAAATTATATAAAAAAACTTGAAAAATACATCCCCAGTATACTTACCAATAAAATAAGTCCAATAGATCTATTTTATAAAAATGAAAAAAAACTATCTCCAACTTATTTAGCCTCGTTAATGCCATGGGTAGATATTGTTTTAGATACTCTAATAAAAGAAATATCTCACATTAAAAAGGGTAATTTGAATATATTAGAATATGAGACAAGAAATGTTGGTATAAGTAATGTGATATTTCAAGGAATAGAACAAAAGGTAGAAAATTATGATTACTTTGACAACACAGCAATATATAAAGATGAATACTCTAATGCTCATAATGGTATCAATATAAAATCTTCTAATCTATTAGAGTATAAAAAATATGATGCAATTTTAATTATTAATGCTTTGCATAGAAGTTATAATATAAATCATACTTTAAATGACCTTATAGATAGGCTGAAAGATGATGGACAACTTATTATAGTAGAACCAAATATAAATTTATTTATTGAACAATTTACTGTTGACATTTTAAACACTTATACAGGTGGAGAGAAGATTAGAAAAACTTGCGGCGAATGGATGAATACATTTACTTTTCAAAATCTTAAGTGTAAAAAAGTTCAATATATAGGTGAAGACCCCGTTTATTCAAATATTTTCTATATATCTAAAGATAATATAAATGATTTAAAGGTAGAAAAAACATTAAAACAAACGTTGCCACAATATATGATTCCAACAAAAATTAAAAAGGTATATGAATTTCCATTAAATCAAAATGGGAAAATTGACAATAAACAACTAGCTAGTTTAATAAAAAATGATGATGTAAAATCACACTTATCAAACGCAGTGAAGCTAAATCATGTTGAGAAAGAAATATTACACATTTGGGAATCAGAATTTAAAGAGAAAATATCCAATATTCATACGAATTTCTTCAAAAATGGGGGAGACTCTTTATTAGCTACACGTATTGCAACAGAAATTAAGAATAAATTTAAAGTGAATTTCACAATAAAAGATGCGATGACTTATACAACCATTAAATTACAAGCAGAAAAAGTAGCTCAAATGAGTAAGATCAATGTTAATGGAAAGCAAAATGATTTCATACAAGATGTTAAAAATATAAATAAACCGTTTGAGTTAACAGATGTTCAGTATTCATATTTTGTTGGTCGTAAAAAAGATTTAGAAGAAAATAATGTAGCTACACATTGTTACTTTGAAATTGATGGAAACAACATTAATATCGATAATCTTGAAAATGCGTGGAATCAATTGATTATAAAACATGGCATGATGAGATCTATTATTACAGAAAATGGAATGCAAAAGATTCTAAAAAAAGTACCTTATTATAAATTTAATATCAATGATTTACGAGGGCAAAGTGGAGATGTTTTAGAAAGTAGTCTTATGGAAATAAGAAGAAATTTATCTCATCAAATTCTTGATATATATCAATGGCCAATATTCAATATAAACGTCTCAGTGATTACCAATGAAAAAATTAGAATTCATATTAGCTTTGATAACCTAATATTTGATGGGTGGAGCATGTTTGCCTTATTAGAACAATGGAATAAACTTTACTTCAATGAGTCTATAGATGATCAAATAACTGATTTGAGTTTTAGGGATTATGTAATTTATTTAAATAAAGAGAAAAGTAATAGTCGTTACGAAATTGATAAATCATATTGGATTAAAAGAATATCAGGATTTTTAAAATCACCACAAATAGAATATGATGCAAAATCTAAAACTTTATCTAATGTTTTCACAAGGCGATCATATCATATTGAGCATGAGGATTGGCAGAACTTAAAAATTATAGCCGAAGAATTACAAGTTACACCAACAACATTGCTTATCGGAGTATATTCCGAAGCAATTAGACTTGTAAGTTCAAATTATAACTTTTCTTTAAATGTAACACAATTTAATAGGCTTCCTGTTAGTCCAGAGATTAATAAAGTAATTGGTGACTTTACAACTTTAACTTTATTAGAAATTAAAAATAATGATGAAAAACAACTAAGTAAGCGATTTAAAAAAATACAATCACAACTTATGGAAGATTTAGAGCATAGTAAATATTCAGGTGTTGAATTTCAAAGAGATTTAAGAAAATATTGTGAAATTGATGATTATATATTAATGCCCTTCGTCTTTACAAGTGGATTGGGTATACATGCTTTGAATAGTAGAAATCATTTTGGAAAAATAATTTACAATATCAGTCAAACACCACAAGTTTGGTTAGACAACCAAGTCATTGAACGTGATGAGGGTTTAGATATCTATTGGGATAGTGTCGATAGTCAACTCGGAGTAGAGAATTTGGATAATATGTTCAACTATTTCGTTACCACTTTACTAGATATATCAAAAGACAAATCAATATTATTCAAAGAATTAAATGATAATATTGATAAAAAAGATTTATATTTTGAAAAAAATGAAATAGTTGAAGAAGACGATAGTGACAACATGAATGAAATTAATGTGAATGAACTTAAAGAAATATTATCTCAAATTGTTAATTACAATATTGTTAGTTCTTCAAGTAGATTTTTTGAAGTTGGTGGTGATTCGCTTAAAGCTATTGCACTAACTAATAAAATTAGAGAAGTATTTGATGTAGAACTTGAACTGGCTTTTATCTTTTCAAATCCTACTATTAAAGATATCTCAAATAAAATTGAAGAAGTTATAAACACAAACGGAGAAGAAGGTGCTATCTAAGATATGAAAAAATGTATAGTTTGTGGAAGTAGGTTCGGTCAATTTTATATAGAGGCATTGAAAAGTATACCAAACATTAAACTTCATGGGTTACTCGCATCAGGAAGTGAGAGGTCAATTGATTGTGCTAATTACTATCAAATTAAGTTATACAATGATGTTGATGATTTACCTAGTGACATTGATTTGGCATGTATTGCTATTAAATCTGAAGTGCAAGGTGGGAAAGGTAATTTAATAGCAGAATCATTGCTAAAAAGAGGTATAGATGTCATTTTTGAACAACCTCTTTCTGAAAAAGAATATATATCACTGTATAAATTAGCTAAAAAAGAAAAAAGATATTTTAGTGTTTGTAATTTATACTGTAAACTACCCAGCGTTCAAAATTTTATTGATAATTATAGATGTATAAGAAAGGATCAATCCGTAAAATATATTAATGTAGAATTTGCAACACAGTTATCTTATCCAGTTGCACAATTATTATCAATATTAATACCTGAAATTAAAAATGTTGAATTTAATGAATCAAGAAAAGAGAATGGCCCTTTTCAATACTTATCCACAAATATAAATGAAACACAATTAAACTTAATTGCCTATAACGAAATTGTAGATAATGAAATAGATAATTTTATGAGGTTACTATTTAGTATAAAAATTGGCTTTGAAGGTGGAGAATTAAATTTATTAGATCCTCAGGGATATGTGTTTTGGAGAGAATATATTAAGTTTCCAAATCGATATAGAATACCGTCTAGTTTTATTGATAATCCACCCAAAGGAATGACACGTAAACATATAAAATTGCTATATGTTAATCCAGATTTAACTCAACAAACGATATTTACAGATTTGTGGCCAACGACTATTTCTAAGGAAATATATTTATATTTAAAAAGGAATCAACATGGTGAACTTTATTTCAATGTATTAGCACAAAATCAGATTAATAGTTCGATAATATGGCATAAATTAATGCAGTCATTAGGCTATCCGACGCTAGTAATAAAAGATAAATATACCTTATATGATATTGATCGACTTGTTCTAAATGAAAAAACATATGAAAGTATTAATGATGAAATGGGAAAATTAGAGCGAATTTGTGCTAAATCAATGCTTTGGATACTAAGTCGGAACATTAATAGTTTAAAGGTCGCGTGCTCTTACCAAAGTATTATTAGAAACCTAAATGTTCAAGATAATTATAGAAATATTATTAAACGTTGGTTAAATTACTTATCAAGAAATAATTACATTATAGAGACTGAACCGGAAAAATATATATTTGATCAATTAGATAAATCACACTCAAATATTTTATTTGAATGGAATGAACTTGAAAGGAAATGGCATGAAAATATTATGCCAATTTCTGTAATAAAATATTTCAAATCACATATTCAACTTATGGATAAAATATTAAAAGGTGATGAATCTGTAAATTTGTTGTTATTCAATCAAGGTAAAAATGATATCGCAAAAGATTTGTACAGCCAAACAGCCATTTCTAAATACATTAATGATCAGATTGGACAGTATATTAAGGATTTATCGGAAAATAATTCATTATCAATTTTAGAATTAGGAGCTGGTACTGGCGCCACAACGCAAAAAATATTGGATAAAGTAGCTGATACGTTTACTGGACAGTACATTTTCACAGATATATCTAAATTTTTCTTGATCTCTGGTGAAGAATTGTTTGGACGTCATCAATTTATGAAATACAAGATTTTAAATATAGACAAAATGGATGATAATAATTTTATTAATAAAAATAAATTTGATGTCATTGTTGCAGTTGGAGTTATTAATAATTCAAAAGATATAAGAAGCTTATTAAAAAGATTAAATGATACATTAAACAAAAATGGCAAACTCATTATAGGAGAAGCATATGGTGAATCTTCAGTTATGCTTATATCTCAAGCCTTCATGATGACAGAACCTGAAGATGAAAGAAAGTATAAAAATATGACCTTTTTATCACTAAAAAGTTGGTATGAAATCTTTGATGAAACTGGGTTTAATGTTCTTAAAAAAATGCCACATCAAACTGATGAGTTGTCCTCATTTAATCAGGCGCTCTTTATATTAGAAAAGAGGTAATAATGTATAAGATTGGTCATTTACAATATAAAGTTATTGATCTCGAAAATGCTATAAATAAGTTTGAACAATTAGGTTTCGATGTTGAAAGAGCTAATAAAAACTCTAAAAATGCTTTTATTTGGTTTGAAACCGGTCCACATATAGAGCTCATAGAAATGAACAATAATTTAATCCCCTTTGCTTATATATTTAGATGGATTTATGGAGATGCGATGAAAAAAAGGTGGAAGAAATGGTGTGGAAACAAAAAAGGATTTGTTGATTTTGCAATAGAAAATAAAGATGCTAAATATCGAAGTATTCAAAATTTTCCGAAAAACAAAATAATTTTAAAGGATTTTGGTGTTGAATCAAATAAAATAATAACTTGGAATAGAAAAAATTCAAAAAATGAAAAAGTTTCATTTAGTTATTTACCTTTAATACCAGCAACATTACCATTTGTAGTTTCAGATTATAGTATGAATCAACGTCCAAATTATGTTGTACACAAAAATAACATAGAGAAAATTCAAAGTGTAAATTTTACGTGTAAAGAAAAGGAATATGAAATTTTGAAAAATGTTTTGAAAAATGATGAATATTTAAAATTAACCCTAGGATTAAATGCGGAAATTGATCAAGTACTTCTTAAAAATAAATTTGGAAAGTTATATAGATTAACGAACTATATGACGATAGAAAGTATGTGAGTAGGTTGGAAATAAAAAGAGAATTAATCAGGCTATATCAAAATGGTATAAATATCTGGTTTGAAAATGATCGATTACATTATAAAAGTAAATTAGGAAAGTTGTCACAGGATGATGTAGCCTTCTTAAAAGAAAATAAAATTAAAATCATTGAGCTATTTAAATCAAATAGTAAATATGAATATTTTAAAGATATTAATCGATTTCCATTAAAAGATATACAAAGTGCTTATATTATAGGTGAGAAGAGTGTATTCGGATCAGTTTCAAGTCATGTCTATTTTGAAGTTACATTTCCAACATTAGATGAAATAAAAATAAATAAGATTTGGAATAATTTAATATCTAAACATGAAGCTTTAAGAACAGTTATTGATTCATGGGACACACAGAAAATAGTAGATTCAGATATTGAATATGAAGTTTTGGTAAAAAAGGGTGAAAAAAACTGTAATGAAACACGAAATCGATTGATGAATAAATATTACAATCCATCTATTTGGCCTTTATTCGATATTGAAGTAACTCAAACAGATAATCAATCACTTTTACATTTGTCGTTTGATTTTTTGATTTTAGATTGGATGAGTATTTGGATTTTATTAAAAGAATTTGAATATGAGTATTTTCATGGTAATTTACAAACAAAAAATCATAAAATTTCACATCTGAGGGATATTTATCTAGGTAGTGAACTAAAAAAAGCAAGTTCTAAATATTTGCATGACGAGATGTATTGGACAGACAAAATAGAAGAATTAGGAGATTATCCTAAGTTACCAGTAAAAATGAGTGAAATTAAAGATGAATTTATTAGAAAATCATTCCTTCTTAATAAAAATAATTGGAATGCTATTAAGGAACTCTCAAAAAAATTCGCTCTTACTCATAATACTATGGCTTTAACAGCATTTGCATGTGTTTTAAAAAAGTGGGTTGATCAAGAGAAGTTTGTAATAAACTTAACAACTATGAATAGAGAGTCAGAATTTGAGGATATACAAAATGTTATAGGAGATTTTACTTCAACAAATTTATTGAATGTAGAAATTGATGAACATAAATCATTTATTTATAACGCAGAAAAGATACAAAATCAATTATTAAAAGATTTAGAACATAATTATTTTACAGGTGTAGAAACAATAAGGGAAATTAGGAAATCAAATTCAAATTGCATATTTCCAATTGTTTTTACTAGTTCATTAGGTACAGGTGTTATGAATTATGAATATATGGAACTAGGGAAAATAGGTATAAGTCAATCTCCTCAAGTATTTATGGATTGTCAAATTATGGAGTTAAATGATGAATTATATATCAATATAGATACAAGAAAAGGTATTTTTGATAATGAATTTTTAGAAATTTTTACAAAAGATTATCAACATTTTCTATTAGACGTCTTAACTAACTCAGCCAGAAGTTCTACATTGATACATTGGTACCGTAAAGAACGCTATAAAGACAACTTTAAGCAAATTATTACTAATTGTGATGAAATTGAAAAGACCGTAGATACTAATGACAAAAATATTAAAAACCGACTGTCAGATAAATTAATTCATGAAATTACTGAGAGATGTAAAGACATATTAAAAGTAGATTCACTTAGTAAAAATGATAATTTTTATAAATACGGCGCAGATTCGTTAATATTAGCAAGATTATCAACAAATATAATCACTACATGTGAACAACATCAGTTAGAAGAAATAAATTTTGATAGTTTATTAAGATCCCTGTTAGCTGAGCCAACTCTACAAAACATACTACAAGAGATTAATAATAAAAAAACAGATAGTAAGACTGACGAGAAAAATGAGAATAATTATATAGGTAAATTAACAATTTTTAAAAAGGGAGGAGAAACGCTTAAAATATTTTTCCATGCAGGATTAGGAACAATGAATTGTTTAAGATATTTGATTGATGAATTAAAAAAGAATGATCAAGATTCAATTGCAGGTATTACAATTCAAGACCAAGAAAAATATTGTCATATAAAGAAAAATCAACTAGTTAAGAAAATTAGTGAAGAATATGCAGAGCTAATTAAGAAATCAGGATATAAAGCCGTTCATTTAGTGGGATATTGTTCTGGAGGTCTGATCGCTTTAGAAGTAGCGAGCACACTCATTCTCAATGATGTGGATGTTGAAAACGTTACCTTAATTGATACTTCACCGTCACCATTATCAAAAATAGATTATATGGTTTCTGAAATGGCATTTATACAAAATCACTTTATCACGATTAAAGATGTTCTGCCCCAAATTAATAATAACAAACTAAACGATAGTATTAGAAAGATGTATTCCAAAATTAATACGAATTCACAATATGATTTATTAAATTTCATCACCAATAAATATGGTAAAGAAGATCTATTAAAAAAAGAATTAGAGGAATTTTTCAAAAATAACTCATTAAACGAAAGATTTGAAATATATAAGGATGTTATAAATTCAAAACAAAATAGTGGCATTACTGCAAGTAAAGATTTCTTAATTTCTTCTTATAAAACGCAAATGGCAAGTTGGGAAGGGGCCCATATGACACCTACTACATATATTGGCGATGTAACTTACTTAAAAGCACAAGATAAGGATGACTTCGATATATTGCCAGCACAAGACAATACTGAATTTTGGCGAAATTGTTGTATCGGTAATTTTACTGAAATAACTATACCAGGTAATCATTATAATTGTGTCGAGGACAATGTTCATGCATCATATGTTGCGAAATTGTTAATAAAAAATTTTAACAGATGAGGAGTTAAATTATGAATAAACTAACAGTGAAAGATTTAATTACAGTAGGTGTTTTTACAGCGATATATTTAGTCTTATTCTTTGTTACTTCAATGATCGGTTACATACCATTTTTAATACCGTTTCTAGGATTCTTTTGTCCGATAGTATGTGGAATTCCATTTATTTTATATATTATGAAGATAAATAAATTTGGATTGGTGACATTAACTGGAACAATTTTAGGTATTGCATTTACAGTTATGGGAAGTGGCTTAATTATGATTCCGTTCGGTATGATTTTCGGTATAATAGGTGATTTCATTATGAAGTCTGGTAAATATATTGAATGGAAATCAATTACATGGGGATATGCTATTTTCTCTTTATGGATGATGGGGTTTGTCTTAAGGATGTTTATTGCAAGGGAACAATACTTTAAAGAGGTCGGGGAGTCTTATGGTCAAGACTATGTAAACGTATTGGAATCTATTACTCCTTTATGGTCGTTACCTGTGATGTTTATTTTAACTGTAGTAGGAGGGCTTATCGGGGCTTGGTTAGGTAAGAAAATGTTTAATAAACATTTCAAAAAGGCGGGGCTTGTGTGAAGGCACTTGGTAGTTCAGTAAAAGATTATATGAATATCATCTTAAAATTAGATCCTAGAACTAAAATTGCTTTAACCATCACCATTAGCACGTTATTAATATCAAGCGGTAGTTCACAAAGTGTTTTAAGAGTATGTTTAACGCTATTTTCACTCACATTATTATTAACTATTCATAAGATAAGTTTATTCATCAAATGTGTTGTTATTTTTTTAGTGTTGATATGCCTACAATATTGGGTGCTCCCTTTTACAGAAGGCATGATTAAATTTATCCTTCTAGCATTTATTGGTATTTTTATGAATATATTTCCTGGATTTATAGTTGGTTACTATACTTTATCTTCTACGAAAGTAAGTGAATTTATAACAGCTATGGAAAAATTGAAATTACCTAGAAATATTATTATTCCAATATCTGTAATTTTTAGATTTTTCCCAACGATTGCTGAGGAATATCGAAATATTAATTATGCTATGAAAATGAGAGGTATTCATTTTCCAAATCATTTATTTAGATTGATTGAATATAGAACGATTCCACTTATTATATCTGTTGTACAAATAGGGAATGATCTTTCTTATACAGCAATGACGAGAGGGATTGATTCACCATTTAAACGTACGAATGTATGCAATTTGAAATTTAAACTACTCGATATAATGATAATGATTATTATGATTATTTTATGGAGTGTTTATTTTAAGGAGAAGTTGTTTCATGATTAAATTTGATAATGTAACTTTTAACTATGCTTCTTCAGATAAACCGGCAATTAAAAATGTCTCACTTCAAATTAAACAAGGTGAATTAGTCGTGTTCTGTGGTAAATCAGGTAGCGGAAAGTCAACTATTGCCAAATTGATAAATGGCTTGATTCCTAAAGTTCAGCATGGCGACATAATTGGAGATGTTTATTTGGATGGACGCAATATATCAGAAATTGAAATGTATCAATTATCACAAATGGTTGGTAGTGTTTTTCAAAATCCGAAGACACAATTTTATAATGTTGATACAACAAGTGAGCTTGCATTTAATTTGGAAAATCAAGGTATAGATGAATCAGTCATTAAGAAAAAAATTAAAAGAGTCATGAATCAATTTAAGATTGAGCACTTATTGAATCAGAATATATTTGAGTTATCAGGTGGCGAAAAACAAATCATTGCGTGTGCGACAGTGCTTATTAGTAATCCGGATGTTGTCGTATTAGATGAACCATCATCTAATTTAGATATGTATAGCATTAGGAAATTAAAAGAAATGATTTGCTATTTAAAAAAAAGTGGCAAAACGGTCGTATTAATAGAACATCGCTTGCATTATATTATGGACGTGGCGGATAGTATTTATTATATGGAAAATGGTTTGTTACACACACAGTATCAGGCAAATACATTTAAGATGCTGAATCGTCATGAATTAGAAAGTATGGGTATTAGATATGGACAAAAAGAGCAGTTACCACTTGCGCCAAAAAATGGTGTACATGTTATGCACATGTATAACTTTACTTATGCTTATAAAAAATTTAATAAAGAAAATCATTTAGATATAGACAAAATAACAATGCCAAAAGATGAAGTGGTTGCGATTATAGGTAATAACGGAAGTGGTAAGTCTACTTTTGCTAAATGTTTATGTGGTTTATTGAAAGGTTTTAAAGGTTATGTTTCCTATGACCATAAGCAATTCAAAAAGAAACAATTATTAAAGAAGAGCTACATGGTTTTCCAAGATGTAAACACACAATTATTTACGGAAAGCTTAGAAAAGGAATTACAGCTGTTAAATATTCATGTAACAGAAACACAAGTTGATAACATTTTAAAAAGTATAAATTTATTAGATAAAAAGCATGAACACCCATTATCGCTTTCTGGTGGTGAAAAGCAAAGATTGGCTATTGCTACGGCAATTTTGAGTGATAAAGAAATAATTATATTTGATGAACCTACCTCAGGATTAGATTTATATCATATGAGAAAAGTAGCAAAAATGATTCAAGATATTCATGAGAAAGGAAAGCAAATTTTTATCATTACACATGATAAATCGTTGATATTAGAAATATGTACATATGTTTTACATATAGAAGAGGGTCGTCTTATTAATCAATTCGCATTAAATCATCGAGGTATCGATCAATTGAATTACTATTTCGATGTATAAATCGCATCAATGAGAGGAGTCAGTTAAGAATGAAAACTGATGAACATTGGATAAAATCATTATTATTCTTTGGAAAAGATGCTAAATGGAAGATTTTTTCATCTGTTTTATTATCTATAATTAGTGTGTTTTCAGGATTAGTACCTTATTGGACAGTTTATAAAATTATATTGCTAATGATTGATGGGGAAACAGAAGTAAATCAAGTTGTTTATTATATAGGTATCGCTGTTGGTGCTTATGTTTTGCAACTTATTTGTTTTGGTAGTTCAACAATGTTATCGCATGTGACGGCTTATGATATTTTATCTAATATTAGAAAGCAACTCGCGCATAAATTAATGCGCTTACCTCTAGGTGTTATAGAATCTAGAAAAATTGGTGAACTCAAAAATATATTTGTCGATAAAGTTGAAACTATTGAATTACCATTAGCGCATGTTATTCCAGAAGTAATAGGTAATCTATTACTTTCTATTTCGATATTTCTTTATATTGTCATTATTGATTGGCGTATGGCATGTGCCCTGCTGATTACAGTTCCGATAGCATTTTTTTCTTTCAAAAAATTAATGTCCGGGTTCAATGAGACTTATGAAGAACAAATGACTTCGAATAATTATATGAATAGTTCAATTGTTGAATACATAGAAGGTATAGAAGTCATAAAAACATTTAATCAATCTCAAAATTCTTATAAAAAATATAAAGATGCTGTTAATGCATATAAGGAACATACGTTAAATTGGTTTAAAAGTACATGGTTTTATATGAACTTGGGTGCGAATATTCTCCCTTCGACTTTTTTGGGGGTGTTACCACTAGGTATGTATTTGATTTCAATTAACCAGTTGAACTATGCAGAATTTTTTATTTGCTTAGTACTATCTTTAGGTGTAGTTGCTCCAATTAAGAACTTTACTAATTATGTAAATCAATTAAAATCAATCCAATACGCCATTACAGAAGTGCGAAAAGTTTTAAATTTAGAAGAACTTGAAGTCTCGAAAGTACATAAAGAACCTAAAAATCATAAAATCTCATTTAAGGATGTTGGTTTCTCTTATTCCAACGATAAGGATAACTTAGTATTTAACCATATATCTTTTGAAATTCCCGAGAAAAATTTTACAGCAATTGTTGGTGCATCTGGTAGTGGTAAGTCTACGATTGCAAAATTACTATTAAGGTTTTGGGATGTAACATCAGGTGAAATTGATATTGGTGGCGTAAATATTAAAGATATTGAATCAAAGAAGCTTAACGAATTAGTGGGTTTTGTCGGACAAGATAACTTCTTATTGAATCTTACATTTAAAGAAAATATTAAATTAGGTAATCCAAATGCATCGGATGAAGCGGTTGTAGAAGCAGCTAAATTAGCGCAATGTCACGAATTTATTGCGAAATTGCCAGAGGGCTATAATACGAATGTAGGTTCAGTTGGAGATAAATTATCAGGTGGTGAAAAACAACGTGTCACAATAGCAAGAATGATTTTGAAAGATGCGCCTATTATTGTATTAGATGAAGCAACAGCTTATGTAGACCCTAATAATGAACAAAAAATTCAAACTGCATTAAATGCACTAACTCATAACAAAACGCTTATCGTGATTGCGCATCGATTATCTACCATTACACAAGCAGATCAAATTATCGTACTAGGTCATCAACAAATTCTTGAAAAAGGTGACCATGCAAGATTATTGAATATGAACGGACATTATAGGAAAATGTGGGATTTGCACATCGGTGCGAAAGAATGGGGAGTCTCTTCTTAATTTGTAATAAATTCAAATACGAAGGAGGATTAACATGTTTCGGATTACATTTAAGGTTTTAAAGTGGACGTCACCTTATAGATTGAGAATGATTTTAGGTTTCATAATGTCATTTATTAACTCAATTTTTATTGCCCTACCTATCTTTTTAGCTGCCCAAGTGTTCAATCGAGTACTATCTCATACACAAATTGAGATGTATGAAATCATGAGTGTGTTAGGCATTATGATTTTATTAGTATTAGCAAGATTTATAACAGCTTATGTAAAGAATAGGCTTCAAGAAAGTATTGCCTATGAAATGAGCACGAAAGAACGTTTAAATATTGGTGATAAAATTAAAAAAGTTAGGCTAGGATATTTTGAAAATCACGATACAAATGAACTTGCAACCATTGTTACAACAGATTTAACGTTCTTAGAAAATTATGCGATGAAAATGATCGACATTGTTGTAAATGGTTATATATTAATTGCTGTATTAATTTTTTCGTTATTAGTTGTATCTTGGGAAGTGTCACTACTAGCACTCATTGGTGTAGTTCTATCTTTACTAAGTATTCATTTATTAGAAAAGAAAAGTCATCAAAACGCACCTTATTATCATCATGCTCAAAATCAACTTGTTGAAAAAGTGCTTGAAGTTATTAGAGGAATTCAGGTTATTAAATCATTCTCAAAAGAAAATACAAGCCTTCAAAGTTTTAACAAGGCAGTAGACGAAAGTAAACACGTAAATTCAAAAATTGAATTACAATACATACCGTTTAATTTATTACATTTGTTGAGTTTAAAAGTGGTTTCAATTGCCATAGTATTAATCGCATGCTTACTTTATATAAATCAGAGCATCGATTTACCAACGCTCGTCATGATTTCTATCTTTTCATTTGTGATATTTGAAAGTGTGGAGAACGTAAATAATGCAGCACATGTTTTAGAGATAATCAATGTGACACTAGATGATATTGAAGAAATTAAGAACGCACCTGTATTAGATGAAACTGGCCGAGATTTCGAAATCGATAATTGTGATATTGAATTTGATCATGTGAGCTTCTCATATGGAAAACACCGAGTAATTAAAGATGTGAGCTTTAAAGTAGGAAGGCATACGTCAACAGCAATTATTGGTCCATCAGGAAGTGGTAAATCCACCCTATGTAATTTATTGTTAAGGTTTTACGATGTAGATGAAGGTGTTATTCGAATAGGTGGAATCGATATCCGAGATATGACACTTAACACGTTAATGTCGCATATTAGTGCAGTGTTTCAAAAGGTATACTTATTTAATGACACGATTGAAAATAATATATTATATGGTAAGCCAGGCGCAACTAAAGAAGAAATTATCAGGGCTGCAAAACAAGCATGTTGTCATGAATTTATCATGTCACTACCGGACGGTTATCAAACAATGATTAATGAGAAAGGTAATAATTTATCTGGTGGTGAAAAACAACGTATCTCTATAGCAAGGGCGATATTGAAAGACGCACCGATTATCATTTTAGATGAAGCGACTGCTAGTATTGACCCAGAGAACGAACATCTCATCCAAAGTGCGATTGATGAATTAAGTGAAGGTAAAACAGTTATCACAATCGCGCATAAAATTGGAACAATCAAAAATGCAAATGAAATCATTGTATTAAATGAAGGTGAAATAATTCAGAAAGGCGATCACGAAACACTCGTAAATCAATCTGGTACGTATCAAAACTTTATCCAAATTAAGACACAATCAGAAGGTTGGAGATTGTAAATCATGACTAAACAAATTGGGATTTTAGGTGGAAATGGTGCGATAGGTAGAAGTTTAACAGAACTATTATCCAGACATAAAGATATTCAAATCAAAATCAGCACCAGAGCAGGTGTTTTTAATAAAGTAGTACATCATAAGACTAAATATGAAATATTAAGTTTGGAAAGTAGAGATGATTTAAAAAGGTTTATTAACGGATGTGATATTGTTGTAAACTGTACAGGTTTTTTCAATAAGAATATAATAGATTGCTGTTTAGAATATCATTCACATTATATTGATACTTCTGGTGAGTTGAATTTGGCTCATAGTGAGAGAATATTGAATGATCAATTGCAACAAAAACGGTTGAGTTCAGTACAATTTGTTGGGGCAAATCCTGGGTTAACGGAAGTGCTAGTTGCATATAGTAAAGCGTATTTAAATGTAGACGAATTAGAACTATACTTTTCAGGTGTTGGTGAATTATCGAAGTCAGCTGTTCTAGAAATGATTGAAACCTCAGAACCTCCATATTCCTATAGTCAAATGTACATATTAAATGGTAAACCTGAAAAGTTAGAGTATATGATAAAAGAAGATAATTTATTGGATGATGATACTCAATTCTATAGTGTTCCTATTATCAACCATCACTTTATAAATTGCATACAGAAAAATAATATATCAAAGGCATATTTTTTCAATACTTTTACTGATAAAAATATTATATTTAACATGGTAGAAGCGAAAATTTTGCATCAGAATAATCAAACTGAAAAAGCTATATCAAAATTAGTGGAGTCATTTAAAAAGTATAGTAATGATAATAAGCCATATACGCTAATAAAAATTCTTAGAAATAAAAGATATGGAATCAATTTTCGAAGTTCGCTTGATTGGATTGAAATAACGGCTTCAGTTGTTTATCATACAATAATTTTACTTTTAAGAGATAGGATTTATGGATATGGAATTAAAAATTTATATGAAGTTATAGATTCTAAAGACTTACTGCTAGATATGAAGAAAAATCCGAAAATAACTATAGAAGTTTACAAATGAGGTGAAGGATTTGAAGAATACTTTATATAATTTAATAAATAACCTTAAGTATGAAGTGTGCAATTATGATATATATGGTTATAAATTGAATAACTTGAATAACTTGAAATACAATATATGTAGTAGTTCTAAAAGCGTTTTAAAAGAAGATTTTATGATGTATGAAATGAATAATTTAACATATATAGGTATTGGCAAAGCAATAGAGGTTAAGGTGACTAGTAAAAAAATTATTATTGAATGTAGAGAATCAAAAGTAAAAAAAGTCGAATATTTTACATCATTGAATAATTTGTTGAAACAAATACAAGAAGCACTTGAAGAAAATAATATAAGTAATTTTGGATATATCAATTATAATTTAGCAAAATATTTATATCAGTGTAATGATTCTGATAAAGATGAAGAATTATTGTATTTTTTTGTACCAACTATAGAAGTGAAACTAAGTAAAGGGAATATGAGTGTGAGTTATTTAAACAAAAATCCATTTAATGACTTGGATGAAATATATAAAGAAATGACGGTAAATCATTTACCGCTTAAACATGATACAGAAGAGTCGTTGTTAAATCAAAAAAGTGATTTGTATAAAAAGAATGTAGATAAAGCAGTGGAAGATATAAAAAATAAAATTTACTCTAAGGTAATTCTTTCTCGAAAAATCAATATATCAGAAAAAATCAATATGCTACATAGCTATTTTTTAGGTCTTAAAATTAACAATCCTGCACGTTCATATTTATATAATATCAATGGCATGGAGTTATTTGGTTTTTCTCCTGAAACCATCGTCCAAGTAGATAATAATAACAAAGTCCTCACGTTCCCATTAGCTGGTACAAGAAAAAACAAAGAACATTTAAAAAAAGAATTATTGACTGATATCAAAGAAGTTGGAGAACATGCTGTTTCAGTTAAATTAGCTATAGAAGAACTAAAAAATGTGTGTAAATCAGATACTATCAAAGTAGATGAATTCATGAACATTTATGAGAGGGGATCAGTACAACATTTAGGTTCTGTTGTATCAGGTTTTCTTAAGAACAAAAATTATTGGGAAGCACTTTTAGCTTTATATCCTGCTGTAACAGCTTCAGGAATTCCTAAAAAAGAAAGCATACAAGCAATTGAAAAATATGAAGATACACCGCGAAATCTATATAGTGGAGGAGTGTTTCTAATAAATAAAGATTTCGGATTTGATGTGGCCTTAATATTGAGAACTGTCTTTCAAGATAAACATGAAACATTTGCAAGAGCTGGAGCAGGAATTGTTGAGAAATCAGAACCTGATAGAGAATTAGAAGAGACTCGTGAAAAGTTAAATTCAATTATAACAGCATTGACTTTATAAATTATTTAGAGATAAACATCTATAAGTGTCCATTATAAAACTTTTCGCAACTTGCTTTATATAAAGTCAAGAACGAGGAGCAAATTATAGATTTTGATTGATAATGATTGACTAATAAAGTAGTGTTTTTGGCGACAATAACTATTGAGGACTATGTTGTGAAATGAGTAATTTTATCAACTGATAATCAATTATAATGAATAAATTAAGAAATCACCTTTATAATCATATATAGAATCAACTTATGATTCAATCCATGAAAATAGCGCGCGTTTTATTTATAATTACCAAGAAAAATAGTTAAGCGTATCTTATGAGAATGCTACTTTGAAGGAACTAAAAGGTAGTAAGGTATTCATTAATAAGTCCCAATTAGCGTACAGATTGTTTACGAGATACAAAATCATTAGTTAAAGTAGAATTATAAACCTCATGAATAATCAATAAACTCAGAAAAACCGTTAATGATTGAATAACATTAATATCTAGTATAACCATTTTCTAATTTAAAGAAAATTGGTCTAGAATTACTGTTAATTTTCTCCTTTTATTAATATCAGGCCTCCTTACGAAAGTTAAATTGAGGTTTCTAATTTTTTTAAGTGTTTCTATATCAATATTTGTATTGTGAAAAGCCCAATTAAACATGTCGTCTGTCATATTTTTATGGGAAAGTGTTTTTAAATACAATTCTTCTTTTGAAGGATTATATTTATTCGTATTGGTGTAAATAGTATCTTTATTGTAATTTATATAAACAAAATTGTTGTTAATAATAATGTCTTCCAATTTAATGTAAAATTCATCAAGGGTTCTATTTACAGTTATAAAAGATAATAAGCCTAGAAATATATTATGTAAATATTTAGAGTCCTAGGGTATTAAAATACAAAGCTAATTAAAACCATCCATGCGAACGGGTGGTTTTAATTTGTGTAAATAATCTAGATTTCTATTCATATGTATAGCATTTATCATATATGTAACTTTTATTGTTGTATTAACAATAAATAGGTCATATTCGCCTCAATCTAAACCACTTTCTAAATGTATAAATAGGGTGGATTTTCTTGTAGTTTTTTCACTATCTTGTTAATAACAAAATTTCATTAATAATATTTTTAGGTATAATATCATCTATTTCGCGATTTTTGCATTAGGAATGTTCTTTCGCTCAGATTACATTCTGGATAGTGTAAATGTGATTCTAAATATTTGCTGGATATAATGCGAAATTTGTTACTGAGAAAAATTTTATTAATGCGCTAAGATACAATAACATTACAATGAATAAAGTGAGAGTAGATGCTAAAATCCAAACATTTAAAAGTGGCTGATGTAAAAAAAGCATATGCGGGATATAAAATGACAGAAGATAAGTTACACGGAGCAATCATGTTCAATGTGAACGGACAACAAATTAGCTTTGCATATAATGGAAAATATGTTGAGAAAGTAATGATTGGCCGCTATCATGCGTAAAATATAGATATTGGAATAGGGGCTGGGATATAGAATCTTAGCTATTAAAAAAACACCGCAAAATTCATTTCAAAGGATTTTGTGGTGTTTTGCGCTCTAATTCTGTTTAAAATTAGCACTAATCATGCTAATTTACTTAGGTTGAGTGTCATGAAAATATTATATTTTCACATTCGACTTTAGATGGAGTACGTACGACAATCTATTGAAGTCTTAATTAGCTTTCAGATTCCTTAAAGTACTATTTTGTTTGTGGATATTTTTTTTACACATTAGGGCTTTATTTTCGAAATAAAATATAAAGAGAATCGATTAAGTAAAAATGATTTTACCTGATTGATTCTCTTTTTCGGCTAGGAATTATGTCCTAGTTTTTTTGATTTTCAATTAATTATTTCCAAAGCGATGAAATAAAGCTTGTAAATGATTTGCTCAATGAACTTACTGTATTTGCTGTATCGATAGTTGTTTTAACGAAACTTGGGTTTTTATAGAATGCATATAAAACTTTACCTGTATTAATGCCTTCAGTAACGTAGTTTCTTACTTTAGCGTATGAGTTGTAGAGAGCTCCATTTTTTCCTTCAATTTTAATTGGAGTAATATGCGATTTCCATCCATCACCTAAAGTTGCTAATACGATTGGATCAATTAAACGTTTATATTTAAAGTATTTGTCAGCATAAAATTTAGCATTGTCATATTTTGTTTTATAACTGTTGTACGTATCTGTTACGTATTTATAACCGTTATTGAATGTTTCACTGATGTAGTTTTTAAATGCTTGATAGTAACCAGGTGATTTTGGTGCTGTTTCTGTTTTCGCTGGTGCTTCTACTTTTGGTGCTTCTGTGTTTTGATTAGATGATAATGTTTCTGTCGCTACTGTTGTTTTTGAAGTCGCATGTTTTTGAATGATTAAGTCTAATTGTTTTTGTAAACGCTCTTGCATATAGTGTGGTGCTTTGTTCACTTCACGTTGTGCTTGACGACGGTTTTTAACAGTGTCTGCTTTTTCCAATGTTGTTAATGCTTCGTTAATTTTACGGACTTGTGCGTCTTGACGTGCATAGGCATCTTGAATGCTATTGTGAGTTGTGTCAGCTGCTTTTTGAGCATTTGCTTCGTGTTGTGCAATGATTAAATCGAGTTGTTTTTGTAATTGTTCTTTAACGTCTAATGGCGCTTTATTAACGTTACGTTGTGCGTTGCGTCGGTTATCGATTGAGTCTGTTTTTAATAATTCGGATAGTGATGTGTTTGCGTCTGATGTTAGTTCGTTATGACGTGCGAATGCTTGTTCTCTTGTGAGGTGCCCTGTGTTTTGCGTTGATTCATTTAAGTTTGGAGTGTGTTCTGGAGTTGTAGATTCTAAGTTGTTGTTTGTGTGTGTTTCAGTGTGTAATGTTTGGTACCATACGTCTTGGCTTTTGTCTGGATTCTTTTGGATTTCTGCGAGTGCTTCTGTTTTTTGGTTCTCAGATAAATTTTCATTGTTTAAAATTTCATAAAATGCGTTTTGTTGTCCAGCACGTCGCTCTTGATTGTTGCTGTCTTTGATGGATTCTGAGAAAACTTCTTGTGCGCGCTCAGGCTGTGTACGTAATGTTTGAATATAGTGGTTACGTTGTTCTTCTGTGATACCTTCTAAGTGCAATACTTTGTAAAATGCGCGTTGTGCGTCAGTCACGTCGCTCGTTTGTGTGTGTTGTGCAGGTGTTGTTTCTGTTGATTCTGCTGCTTTCGCTTCCCCATTAGCTACCATTGTTGCAAGTGTGATTGTTGCTGCTCCCATTAGCAATCTAGAAATATTTTTGTTTTTCATAACTATCCCTTTCTTTTTTTAAATAGAATAACTTTTATTAACGTAAAAAAGTATAACACGCAACCAATTTGAGTAACATTAAATATTTCTTAAATATAGAGGTTGTAATCAAAGTTTATAAAATATTTGATAATTCGACACTTTTTTGGGGTGCTATGCATTTGAATATAAATTTGTGTAGTGATGTGACGTCACAAAGTAAGTGGTCATTATGACAATGATGGCAAGAAGGGTGCCTTTATTTAAGTGATCCTTAAAAGAGACTGCATCTTATGAAAGTTGTGTTTATATGAAAGTGAATTAAACATGAACAATATGATATATATTTTCTTCTATATTGTGGTTGTAAATGTGACTCTTATTGTATACATTCTTTAGTCACCATTCATTGTGTATGTCAAGCGAGGTTGAAAAGCGGTAGTGTCAATGTTATGTAGAAGATACATAGGGGTATACGAAAAGTTAAGCCCTCCCTCAGTCTACCTTGACGGATGAGCGTGAGGAAGGGCGTTGATTTTTAACGATGCATAGCGTGCTTGATGTCTAGGTTCACAGCGAGTACGTTGACGATATCTGATTCGGATTGATGTAGCGTATGATTGTCAATTATAGATTGTATCGTTGTTATGGATAAGCCACTATGTTTGGCGATACGGTGTATTTGCATATTTGCTGCTTGTTTCGTAATTTGGCTATCTAATCCTGAGCCTGATGCAGTTAAGATATTTACCGGGACATCGTTAGGTTGAACCCCGTTGTTTTGACTGAATATTTTACGGTCTTTAGCGACGCGGTCGAGTAACGTTTGATTTTGATTGCTAAGGTTTGTACCGCCTGTCACTGGTTGGATATGGTCTGGGTTATCGGTGACCGGATATGAACTGTAATGGTGAGGTGATGGTCGTCCATGTAGGTAGTATGGCGATGTAAAATCTTGACCAATGCGTTCAGAACCGACAATTTTACCATTGTCTTTGATCAAACTCCCGTTCGCTTGATAATGAAAACACGTTTGACCCACTGCGGTTGTAAGTATAGGGTACACAAAACCACATATGACGAACACCAATAGTGTTGTCAAAATTGAACTTTTAAACATAGTATTACCTTCTCTCAAAATAGATTGATGATGATATCTATAAGTTTGATACCGATAAATGGTGTAAGGATGCCGCCAAGTCCAAAAATCAACGTATTGTTTAACAGCAAACGACTTTGAGTTGTTGGTCTGAATTTAACCCCTTTTAAGGCGATAGGGATTAATAAAGGAATAATGATAGCATTGAAAATTAATGCCGATAGGATAGCTGAATGACTCGTTTGTAGATGCATAATGTTTAAACTATTTATCGCGGGCATCCAAGGTAAAAAGAGTGCTGGGATGATTGCAAAGTATTTTGCAATATCATTAGCAATACTAAAAGTCGTTAAGGCGCCACGTGTAATTAATAATTGTTTCCCAATTTCTACAATCTCAATTAGTTTTGTTGGATCAGAATCTAAGTCAATCATATTGCTTGCTTCTTTCGCGGCGATGGTTCCAGAGTTCATCGCCACGCCTACGTTAGCGAGTGCAAGGGCAGGGGCATCGTTGGTACCATCCCCTGTCATTGCGATGACTTTGCCTTGTGCTTGCGCCTCTTTAATAACGCGTGTTTTATCTTCAGGTTTACATTCGGCGATAAAACGGTCTACTCCGGCTTCTTGTGCGATGGACGCAGCTGTGAGTGGGTTGTCCCCGGTACACATTACGGTTTCGATGCCCATTTTACGCAATACAGTAAAGCGTTCAGGTAGCCCTGGTTTAACGATGTCTTTTAAATAAATGACACCATAAATTTGTGTATGATCCATGACGACAAGAGGTGTTCCTCCTTGATGTGCCACTTCATCTGTTAACGACAATAAATCTTCAGGTATCGCAATATCCCATTTTTTAGCGCGTTTTATAACGGCATCTACAGCTCCTTTAAGGTGAAGTTGACCGTCTATCTCAATGCCACTCATTCGCGTTTCAGCAGTAAATGGAATGACTGTATAACGACTAGGGGGTGTAATGTGCGTGCCTTGTGATGCGCCAAATGTGACGATAGAACGTCCTTCTGGCGTATCATCATCATAAGAACTGAGTACGGCTTCTTGTGTTAATACGTCTTGTGTCACCCCGCTGACAGGGTAAAAGGCATGTGCCATACGGTTACCAAAGGTGATGGTCCCGGTTTTATCGAGAATCATCATATCCACATCACCACATGCTTCGACGGCTTTCCCGCTTTTGGCAATGACGTTGAAGCGGGTAACCCGATCCATCCCGGCAATGCCAATCGCTGAAAGTAATCCCCCAATGGTAGTCGGGATTAGACAAATAAATAGTGCAATTAAAGCCGTCGTCGATAAATCATAATGTAAGTGTCGTGCAATGGGGACTAAAGTAACGATGACGATTAAAAATATGAGCGTCAAACTGATTAACAAGGTCGACAAAGCAAGTTCATTTGGTGTCTTTTGACGCGAAGCGCCCTCGACTAATGCAATCATTTTATCGAGAAAGGAGTCGCCCGCTGCGGCTGTAACTTTGATTTTCAACTGATCGCTGACAACGACCGTTCCCCCAATGACACTCGAAAAATCGCCGCCTGATTCTTTTGCGACAGGTGCAGATTCTCCTGTGATGGCGGATTCATCGACCATTGCAATGCCTTCAATGATTTCACCATCACAAGGAATGGTTTCGCCATTTTTTACAAGTACAATATCCCCTTTATTAAGCTTGGTTGCAGGGATGGTATGTTCTTGGTGATCTTTAAGACGTCTGGCAGTCATCTCTTTTTTCTTCATACGGAGGGCACTGGCTTCTGCCTTACCACGTCCTTCTGCAAGACTTTCTGCAAAGTTGGCGAACAATATCGTTATTAATAAAACGACTGCAATAGTCCAGTGGTAAGGGCCTGCAGGTTTCATAGAAAATAAGGATGGAAAGATGCCACCCAACACCGTCACAAAAAAGGTCATTAAGACGACAAACATAACAGGGTTTTTAATCATTTTTGTTGGATTAAGTTTCACAAACGCTTGTCCAACGGCGGATTTTAAAAGTTCTTGTTTCATAATACTCCTCCTAGAGACGTCAAATACTCACCAATAGGACCTAGTACGAGAGCAGGTAAGAATGTGAGTGCACTTATTGTCAAAATAATGACAACTAAAAGTACATTAAAGACTGTAGTATCTATAGCCATTTCATTGGCTGTGTTTTGTACGGGTTTTCTGACAAGTAATGAGGCTACGAAGAGTTGAAGTATCATCGCAGGATAACGCCCGAAAAACATGGCACAACCTGTAGTGATGTTCCAAAGTCGAGTGTGATCTTGTAATCCTTCAAATCCTGATCCATTATTTGCACTCGCTGACGTAAATTCATAGAGGACTTGTGAGATACCATGGGCACCCGGATTAGTCATGGCATGCATCATTTGTGGATAAATGAAAGTTAGACATGTTAGCCCCAAGATGATGAATGGATGAATAATAAGGATAATAGAAATGAGTGTCATTTCTTTACTTTCAAGACGTTTTCCGAAAAGTTGTGGTGTACGTCCAATCATGAGTCCTGCAATGAATAACGTTAATAACACGTACGTCATAAAGTTTAAAAAGCCTACACCCGCCCCTCCAAAAATAGCATTAATCATCATGAGCATCAGTGGTACCATTCCGCCGAGTGCCGTTAAAGAATCATGCATATGATTGACAGCACCAGTGGTAAAGCTCGTAGTGACTATAGCGAAAAGGGCACTTTGCGTCATCCCAAAACGCGTTTCTTTCCCTTCAAAATTGGCACCCGGAATGTGAGGGTTTCCCATATACTCTGCAGTAATGTGTACGATAAAACAAAGTGTGAAAATGAGTAATAGTAAGCCAACGAAATAAAACGCTTGATTTTTAGAAGGGAAGTTCTTTTTATATAATATGATGCCAAATAAAATGAACATTGCCCCTGGCAGAATCATCATAGAAATCATGTCTACCATATTTGTCACAACGGTAGGGTTTTCAAAAGGCATCGCACTATTTGCGCTAAAAAAACCGCCCCCATTCGTACCGAGATGTTTAATGCTTTCGAGTGAGGCGACAGGACCTAAAGGTAACGCTTGGATGCGATGGTCGATTGTCGAAATATATAAGTTTTTGTTCAACGTTTGTATGACACCCTCATGCATCAAAAGCAAATTGATGATACATGAAAGCGGAAGTAACACTAATGCAATGACTTTGATGACATCGGAGTTAAAGTGACCTACGCAATCACTAGTGCCCGTCATTCGTCTGATAAAGGCAAGTGCCACCGATAAACCCGAAGCTGCGGACAGAAACATCAAAAAAGTAATCACTATCATTTGTGATAAATAACTTAGACTTGTTTCACCAGCGTAATGTTGTAAGTTGGTATTAGTAATAAAGGAAATGACAGTGTGAAATACCATGTCCGGTGTCATATTATCAATATGATTTGGGTTGAGCCATAAGCCATGTTGTAAACGTAATATGGCGTAACATATTACTGTCGCAATCCCATTGGTGAGTAGTAAACTTTTAAGATATGCTTTACCGGTTTGCGCAGATGTTTTTACTTTTAGAACATGCGTCAACGTATTTTCTAACTTTGCATAGTGCGTATAGATATAACTTTTACTGTTGAAAAAGATGTGATAGAGGTACCACGCTAAGAGAGTGGCGAGCACTATAAATATGCTAATTAAAAGTAACCAATCCATTAACCATTACTCCTTTATTAGTATCTTTCTGGGTAAATAAGCACATGTATCAGGTATATAAAAATACATATAATAATGAAAAGTAGCACCATCATTTAGGCTCCTTTTTTGTTAAATATTTTTCTAAAATGTCTAACCCTAAAATAGGTAAGCCGAACATGCCAAGAAACAAAAGGATATAAAGAATATCTTCCATTTTTTTGCCTCCCTTTATAAGATGAGAAAACTATATCACGATTGGTATTAAGAGGACGTTAACATGTCCGTTGATGATATTAATATCGTATTAAGATTTGGGTGAGTGTGTGGTTCTCACTGGTTTTACTCATGTGAAAGGACTACACTGATGAAGAATAGGAGGGGCAGAATGATGAAAGGCAAGTTGAAGATATATATCGGATATGCTGCAGGTGTGGGTAAAACGTATCGTATGTTGAAAGATGCACATGATTTGATTGAAAAAGGGGTTGATGTGCGTATCGGTTATATTGAGCCTCATCAACGGCCGGCAACAACCGCTTTAACTGAGTCAATTCCAGTCATTCCACTTAAAACGTTGCACTACAACCATCATACATTTCATGAGCCAGATATCGATGCCATTATTGAAGCACAACCAGATGTGATACTTATAGATGAATTAGCCCATCACAATGCGCCAGGGAGTCGTCATGAAAAACGCTATCAAGATATAGAAGAGTTATTGCAATCGGGCATCAATGTGTATACGACGCTCAATATTCAACATATTGAATCGTTGTATCACACCATTCATCACTATACGAAAGTAGACATTAATGAACGTGTCCCGGATAAAATTGTTAAACAAGCAGATTCGTTTGAATTCGTAGACATCGAGCCAGTCGATCTTCAAACACGTATGAAAGAAGGGAAAATTTATCAGGAACGTCAAGCACAGCGGGCGTTAGAAGGTTTCTTCCAGCTGGATCATTTGATACAGCTCCGAGAACTCGCGTTAAGAGAACTCGCCAATTTGGTGGATGCCAAGATGACAGAAGTCGGTCTTGAAAACGAAGAACAAGTCATTGCGGTTGGGATTTCACCTTTTGCCCAAAATATGAAAGTTATTCGACATGCAGCACGATTAGCTCAAGCATTTAAATGCAGTCTAACGGGGATTTATATTGAAAGTAGTACACTTGAACCTGAAGCGATACACCAGCTGAACTTGAATCGACAGTTACTCGAGTCACTTGGTGGTCATTTTATTAGTCTTTATGGGGAAGAGAGTGAACAATTAGGAGAATGGTGTTCTGCCAATCGCGTTAATAAAGTGGTGCTCGGCCGCCCACATAAGTCGCGTATCTTTCAGCGTAAAGACATTATCTCAGAGTTAAATGCGCGCTATCCGCATATCGATGTGTATATCATTCCAAGTGCGGTACAAAAACAAGCGTCAAAACCTTTGTTTCAACCGTGGCTCCAATTTCAAATGGTCGATTTGCTGAAATTGGTTGTCATTATGACTGTATGTACGTTGATTAGTCTAACGATGTTTCAGCATCAGTTAAATGAGTCTAATACAATTACCGTCTATATGCTCGGCGTTATTATGAGTGCTTTATGGATACGCTCGAGACTGAACGTGATATTCTCTTCTATGGCAGCGGTACTGCTGTTTAATTACTTTTTTACTACACCGCGATTTACATTTGAAGCCTACCGGGCAGACTACCCTGCGACATTTACAATTATGTTTGTTTGCGGCATCATCATGAGTGCGCTCGTACGAAATGTAAAGCAACAAACAAAAGTGGCAAAAGAAAAAATATATCGTACAGAAGTGTTACTTGAAACGAACAAGTTACTTATACAAAGCGTGGATGAACAAGCGGTCATTAAAACGATGAAACAACAATTTTCAAAATTAACACATGAAGATGTGAGGATTATCCATTCTGATCAAACTGAGTTATTTCCTAAATTGGCAGCTCATTTAAAATGGGTGAAATATCATCAACAAGAAGCGGGCTATTCTACAGATACGTTTCCAGGATTACCGTACTATCTCTTACCAGTGAATGCGCAAGTGTGTACTTATATCATCGTGATTCCAGCGTCAGATCAATTAACGTTTGAAAAAGAAATCATTTTATCGATGGCGATTGATATGACAAATACGCTTGAGAAAATACGTTTGTATAAAGAGAATAAACAGCAAGAAAAAGAAAAGGAACGGGAACAAGCAAGAAGTACATTTTTAAAGTCAATTTCACATGACATTCGTACGCCTTTGACGGCGATGATAGGTAATCTTGATGTGCTTGATAAAGAGATGAGTGAGGGACAACGTCCGATTTTGAAAAGTATTAAGGAAGACGCGACGTGGCTGAATAATATGGTCAATAACATTTTGACAATCACGAAAATAGATCATGATGATGAAATCAGTAATCAGCAGACCATTGTCTTATCTGAAGTGATATATACGGCCTACCAATTGACAGTGAAACGAGCAGGGACACGGACCTTTCGCATTGAGGAACCTGACGAAATTTTACTCGTTCATATTGATGAGAAAATGATGACGCAAGTTCTTATTAATTTAGTTGAAAATGCGATTAAATATACACCTGAACAATCGGTCATTACTTTGAGTGTGCGTCATAAAGGCTCGAGTGCAGTGATTGAAGTTCAGGATAATGGATACGGGGTCGATGAAGCGATGCAAGAACGCATATTTGATCAGTATTATACGAGTGACAATACATCAGATCGCTCACGTAAAGGATTGGGTCTAGGTTTATATTTATGCCAAATGATTTTAAAGCGACATCATACGAGCCTGTACATTAAGAAAAATGATCCTACGGGCGCGATTTTCGGCTTTAAACTCCCTATAGAGAAGGTGATTAATTGAAGACGCAATTATTAATTGTAGAAGATGATGCCTCTGTCCAACGCTTATTGAAGCGGTTATTTGAACAAAATAATTATCGGGTACACCTTGCAGGTAACGGTAAAGAAGCACTATTTCAGTTTGAAAACGTACTTCCAGATATCATCATTCTTGATTTAGGTTTACCAGATATGGAAGGGCTATGTGTGATTCAAAAGGTGAAACAAAACTATCAGACCCCAATACTCGTGCTCAGTGCAAGAGAGGATGCTGAGGAAAAAGTAATTTGTCTTGATAATGGGGCGGATGATTACGTAACAAAACCTTTTAATTCGGATGAATTGTTAGCACGCGTCCGTGTACTTCAAAGAAAATACAACGATTGCACACGCCCTTCTAACGTTTATCACAACGGTGGGTTGTGGATAGATTTCGATAGCCATCAAGTGACTGTTGATGGTAATGCAATACATTTAACGCCAATTGAATATAAGTTACTCGTGCTTTTATCGGAACATACAGGCAAAGTCTTAACGTATAAATTTATTTTAAAAGCCGTTTGGGGACATATTTTGGAATCTGATTTACCTTCGTTACGCGTGTTTATGACGACTTTACGTAAAAAAATTGAACATGATCCTAAAAACCCACAATATATTCGGACACATCTTTCAGTTGGCTATCAAATGATGAAACAAGAACATTCATCATCTTCTTGATGGATGTGTAACAAAGTAATTTAAATTCTAAAAATAGCTCGAACATTTTTAGCACTCAATCATCTTTTTAAGATGGTTGAGTGCTTTTTGACGTTATAGGCCCTGTGCACTCCAATAGAATTTTTTAATTTTTTGATTTAATTATTATTTGACATTTACAAAGTATCATTTATATAATAGCAACATTGATAATGATAATCATTATCAATTAAATTGAGAATGCGATATATCCTGAAATAGGGGGCAGTAAAATGAATTCAAATCAGCACAATCATTCTATTTTAGAGTGTATTGGTCAAACACCTATGGTTCAGTTAGCATCACTTTTTGAGAATCATAAGGTTTTTGCCAAATTAGAATATATGAATCCTGGTGGCAGTATGAAAGATCGCCCTGCCAAGTACATTATCGAACATGGTATCGCATGCGGTGACATCACTAAAGATACGCATTTGATTGAGAGTACATCAGGGAACCTTGGCATAGCGCTTGCGATGGTAGCCAAAATTAAAGGTTTGAAGTTAACGTGTGTGGTTGATCCTAAAATTTCTGAGACGAATTTAAAAATCATAAAAAGTTATGGTGCACATGTGGATATGGTTCATACACCAGATGAAAATGGTGGCTATTTAAAGACGCGTATTGCACGTGTAAAAGAACTGCTCAATGAATCAAAACATGCTTATTGGATCAATCAATATGCGAATGATTTAAACTGGCAAGCCCATTATCACGGCGCAGGTACTGAAATCGTTGAGGCGATTGAAGGTCCGATCGATTATTTTGTGGCACCTGTAAGTACCACAGGCAGTATTATGGGCATGAGTCGCAAAATTAAAGCGCATCATCCAAACGCTAAAATTATTGCGGTAGATGCTAAAGGATCTGTAATTTTTGGGGATACGCCGAAAAATCGTGAACTGCCGGGCATTGGTGCAAGCCGTATTCCGGAGATTTTAAATAAAACTGAAATAGATGACGTCATACATATAGATGATTATCAATCTACGAAAGGTTGCCATGAATTAGTAGAAAAGGAAGGTATTTTTGCTGGAGGATCTACTGGTGCAATCGTCGCAGCCATACAACAATTAATCGAGAATGTAGATAAAGATCAAACCATCGTGACGATATTACCCGATCGAGGAGAACGTTATTTAGATTTGGTGTATTCAGACACATGGGTACAGCGTTTAACGCGCGATACAGATGACGATACGGTGTTACATTCCGTATAAAAGTTGAGGAAAGTGTTCCTGGAGTGTGAAGGGAGACTACCGTCTCAATCAATACCCGCGAACATATGCGTGTTAATAATGTAAAACGATTAAAAAAGAGGAGTATACAAAGATGAAACATGAGATGTTGTATTTAAACCGAACAGATATTGAAAACGTTGGAGGTCATCATTCCAATATTTATGTAGAAGCCTTAACAGAAGCGTTAACAGCCCATGCACAACAAAAGTTTGTGCAACCATTAAAACCTTATTTGCGTGCAAATGGTAAAGACGGACATATTGCAGATAGAATCATTGCGATGCCGAGTTATATTGGGCTTAAGGACCCAATCTCTGGCATTAAATGGATTGGGAGTAAGCACGATAATCCATCGAAACGTCATATGGAACGCGCAAGTGGTGTCATTATTTTAAATGATCCAGAAACAAACTATCCGATCGCGGTAATGGAAGCAAGTCTCATTAGTAGTATGCGTACCGCTGCAGTTTCAGTGATTGCAGCCAAACATCTAGCTAAAAAAGGCTTCACTGATTTAACAATCATTGGTTGTGGTTTGATAGGAGACCGTCAACTTCAAAGTATGCTAGAACAGTTCGATCATATCGAAAACGTCTATGTATACGACCAATTCGACGCAGCCAGTGCGACTTTTGTCGATACGTGGCAGTCACGACGACCAGATATTCATTTTATTCGAAGTACATCGGCAAAAGAAGCCATCGAACAGGGTGATGTTGTGATTACATGTACGGTCACAGATCAACCGTATATCGAATATGACTGGTTGAAAAAAGGCGCGTTCGTAAGCAATATCTCGATTATGGACGTCAAAAAAGAAGTGTTCTTAAAAGCGGATAAAGTGCTTGTCGATGATTGGTCTCAAGCGAATCGTGAGAAAAAAACGATTAACCAACTGGTGTTAGAAGGCCGTTTTTCTGAAGAAGCGCTACATGCTGAGTTAGGTCAATTGTTAACTGGAGAAAAACCAGGTCGTGAAAATGATGATGAAATCATTTTACTCAATCCGATGGGCATGGCAATAGAGGACATTTCAAGTGCCTATTACATATACAAAAAAGCGCGAGCTGAGGGGATTGGAACGACACTAAGCCTTTATTAAAAATGAAGCAGTCGACATTGTAATGGAATAAAGGAGTGTAAATATGAGCCATGTAGCAAACTATGATGAACAACTGGCGTCAAAAGTGATATTAAGTGATTTGATAGACGCACTGTTTTTTGAAGATGTTTTTGAACTGTACTCAAAAGGGCGCGTGATTCATCAAGATGAACAAACTTTATTTGTGTATCAACATGAAGACCAACGATTAGAAATTCCTGTGTATTTAAGCAGTTTAAATGTGTACCGGTTTGCGCGTTCTCAAGGAGAGGTCAAACTTTATACATTACATAAGACGATTACTTTAAATGCTGTATCACTTTGGGACACGCTTGTAATGATGCATCCAGATGAGGCTAAACAACTGAATAGTGTGCGTTTTCGTGAAGGACTCGTACAGGCCTGTCAGCAATTGGCAGCGCAGTATCAAGGTTTAGACCTTGCAGAACATCCATTTGTGCAATCAGAACAATTCGCTAGTCTCAAAGATCGTCCATTTCATCCATTAGCAAAAGAAAAACGTGGCTTAAATGCGTCCGACTATGCGCATTTTCAAGCCGAATACAATGAGCCGATGTCATTGAAAGTGGTGGCGCTTCATCGTAACTGGGTTATGGCAAGTCAGCATGCCAATGAAGCAACTTTACAATGCGCTTTAAACATAACGACTGATAATACATTTCATCAATATATGGAAGCTCAAGGTCTGAATCCTGAAAACTATATGCTATTTCCTGTGCATCCTTGGCAGTTCAACCATGTGTTACCGCATTATTTTGAACAAGAGATAAAAGAAAAGGTGATTGTACCCCTTGATATGAAGTGTGGTCGTTTTGTTTCATCCTCATCAATGCGCACATTGATTGATATTGAGCGTCCTTTTGACCATATTAAAGTTCCTTTTGCGATGCAATCGTTAGGTGCTTTACGACTCACGCCGACACGTTATTTGCTTAATGGTGAACAAGGAGAGGCATTACTTGAACAGGTGAGACAACAATCTGAATATCTAAAAACCCACCTTTTACTATGCGATGAAAAACAATGGTGGTCCTTCATCGCACCGTCAAAAAATATTTTTGAAGATCGTACGGGGCATTTAACTGTGCAATTGCGCCAATATCCAGAAGTTGTCAAAGAGACCGACACAGTCGTCATTTCTATGGCTGCGCTTGCGATGGCAGATACGCGCGTACTTGAACCTGTCTTTGGTCATTGTGATTTTACGTCAGAGGAAGTCGAAGCTATTTATCAAGATATCGTTACATCATTCATTCATACGCTATTTGCCTGCATGCGTCGCGGTATATTGCCTGAAGTGCACGGTCAAAATGTGCTCGTCGCATTTCAAAATGGTCGAGTACGCCAATTCATTCTACGTGATCACGACACGGTTCGGATTTATCCGACTTGGATGACTCTGAATGGTATGGATGTGCCAGAATATGCGATTCGCAAAGATACACCGAATACTTTAATTAACGACGATTTGGAAACGTTCTTCACGTATTTTCAAACGCTTGGCATCTTAGTGAATGTGTATGCCATCATCGATACATTTGCGTCGCTTTATCAGCTTGATGAACAGCGATTAATGGCTTTTTTACGTCAAACGATGAAACAGGCGGTCGATGAGACAAAGTGGCCTAATGGTGCAGCGGAAGTACGACAGCTGCTTTTTGATAAAGAGACATGGCCATTTAAACGCATTCTCTTACCTTTATTACATCAAAAAGATTCTGGGGGTGGCAGTATGCCATCAAGTATTGGAGAGATTGTGAATCCAATGATGTCGTATGACTAGTGCGCATCTTTGGAAGCGTAACTTTCGCATTTTATGGAGCAGTCAATTTATCTCTATAGCGGGTTTAACGGTACTCGTGCCGTTATTACCCATCTATATCGCCTCATTAGAACAACTATCTGTAACAGAAATTCAACTGTGGAGCGGTGTCGCTATCGCTGCACCTGCTGTGACAACGATGATTGCGTCTCCATTATGGGGGAAACTTGGCGATAAAATCAGCCGAAAATGGATGGTGTTACGTGCCTTAATCGGTTTAGGTATATGTTTAATATTGATGTCGACGTGTACGACCGCATTTCAATTTGTACTTGTGCGCTTATTACAAGGTCTATTCGGCGGTGTGGTAGACGCTTCGAATGCATTTGCGACAAGCGAAGCACCTGCGAATGAACGAGGAAAGGTGCTTGGACATCTACAAAGTTCCGTAAGTGCAGGGTCGTTAGTGGGACCTTTAGTCGGCGGTGTATTAGCCACTGTCATTGGCTTTCAAACGTTATTGCTTTCAATTGGTATTGCCACATTTATCATTTGCGGTGTAGGCATGGTGACTTTAGTTGAAACGCATCATCGTAAGCAATGTATGACACCAACGATTCAATGCGGTGTGAGAACATCATTTAAATGTTTGTTATGTACACATGTGACTTGCAGATTTATAATCGTGGGTATTTTAGCCAATCTTGCCATGTATGGCATGATGACTGCACTTGCTCCACTCGTTTCAGGCGCCAATACAACTCTACTTGATGATAAGGCAGCTATAGGCTTGATTCAATCTGTCTTTTGGACAGCTTCAATATTAAGCGCACCGTTATGGGGCATGCTTAATGACAAACAATATGTGAAATATGTTTATATTGCAACAACGTTAATTTGTGGTCTGAGTGTCGTGTTACAAGGCGTGGCCACTAACTTCTGGATGTTGTTAATTTTTCGAATGATGCAAGGTTTTACATACAGTGCATTGATTCAAAGTGTGATGTTTGTCGTCGCAAATGCATGTCATAAAGATTTAAAAGGGACATTTATTGGATCAACGAACAGCATGCTGGTACTGGGTCAAGTAGTTGGAAGTATGACCGGTGCACTCATTACAAGTCACTATAACCCCATGATGACATTTATTGTAATGGGTATTATTTTTATCGCTAGTAGTTGTGTCCTGAAATCCTCACAGTTGAAATGTATAAAAGAAGATCAATCATTAATGAATCAATTATGGGAGTTGAAAGTACAACGTGCAAAACATTCAAAATAAAGCTATAGCTGAACAAGCAGCACTAGAACGCATGCTTAATGTGTATTTTAGAGAACATCAATTGTATCACAATGCCCCAGAACATCAGCAATGGCACATTCACTTAAATGATAATGAAACACTGATAGGCACATTTCTTTATTGGTCAATGATGGGGCATCATGTGTATCAAAAGCAGGTTTTCATAAAGGAAGGTGATGTGATATCACCTGTGACATGTCAACATGCCATTGAACGTCTCTTATCCATTTTTGAAGATGAAAGTAATCACGCGCGTGTGCAAGAAATTTACGCTGATATACAAAACAGTATGAGACGCACAGCGCTTTACTTAAATGATAAAGATGACACACGCACAGTGGATCAGTATATACAATCAGAACAATCATTGTATTTAGGGCATCCGTTTCATCCGACCCCAAAAAGCTCCAAAGGTTTTACATCAGAGGATTTAAAACGCTATGCGCCAGAATGTCATACACATTTTCAACTTCATTATTTAAGTGTAGACGCCTCGCTCATATTGGCACGTGATGTAGAGGGACTCACGGATACGGTCACGGAAACGTTATATGAACTGGCATTCATGGACAAAGCGGATTTACCTCAAGGACATACGTTATTGCCTCTTCATCCGTATCAAATGCGTCACCTTCAAGAGGATCCCGTATTTAAGGCACAGCTTGATTGTGGACGCATCATAGATCTAGGGCAAAGAGGGCGGTCGGTCTACCCGACGTCTTCCGTTCGGACAGTATTTGAAAAAGCGCTCAATGTTTATTTAAAACTACCGATACACGTTAAAATCACTAACTTTATACGTACGAATAATTTTGAACAAATCGAACGAACGCTAGATGCCGCAACAGTCATTGCACACGTTAAAAATATGTTCGAGACCCCAACGTTTAAATTAATGTTTGAACAAGGCTATCGTGCGTTACACCTCGAGACGTCTTCAAGTGACAAAGATTGGATTACAGAAACGGCGTTAATCGTCCGTGAAGGTATCAATGATTATGACGAAAACAAAGACATTCACGTTCTTGCCAGTCTTTTTGAAACGATTCCAAATGCCACACATTCCATGTTGTACGATCGCGTTCAACAAAGTGGTTTATCTGTCGAAACTTGGTTACAGCGCTATTTAGATGTGATGATTCAACCGATGCTCACACTTTTTGCGACGGCCGGTATTAGTTTAGAAGGACATGTTCAAAATACGTTAATCCAGTTTCAAGAAGGTATCCCTAAAGTGTGCTATGTACGTGATCTAGAAGGGGTATGTTTATCTGAAAAGCTCGCACGTGGAGCGCATCTCGTTCCCCAAATTGTAGATTCGAATAGTCCAGTTGTCGAAACGCATGAGACTGCATGGCATCGCTTTAAATATTATGTGATTGTGAACCATCTCGGTCATTTGGTGTCGACACTTGGAAAGGCGACTGGAAATGAAGCGCAATTATGGCGAGTGGTACGCGCACAATGCCAATCTTGGACGACAGATAACAAGATACAACATTATGTAGAAGATGTATTAGCTTCTGAAACGTTTTCTGCTAAAGCGAACTTTATGAGTAAAATCAAAAATTGCAGTGAAAATCCAATTTATATTAATATCCCGAATCCAATTCGTCATGTAGAGGAGGTCTCATCATTTGATGCATTCAATTGAACAACGTGTAAAAACACGTATCATGGCACAACTCATCACGTCGTTAATTTATGAAAAGATTGTCGTGTATACTATGACGCATCTTAAAGGCAATATGCATCATGTTGAAATAAAAGGTGAACATGCATCTTATCATTTTGATGTACGTGTGACAGAGAGTTTTGATCGTTTACAACTCACGTCTCAAATTATGAAAGTGTGTGCAGATGGAACCGAAAGTCCGACATTAAATTATGCGCAATTATTGAGAGATGTCCAATATACATTCACAAAAGATACACAGAAAATCGAGCAATTTATCGGTGAACTCATACAAACAGAATTGAAAGATTGCCAAGCGCTTACGTATAAATTGAACCATCATAAAGCCGTACCTAAAACGTTTAATGCGCTCGAATCCTATGCGATGGAAGGACACACGTATCATCCAAGTTATAAGTCACGCCTTGGATTTACCCTTGAAGAAAATTTGAAATATGGGCCTGATTTTCAACCCACGATTCATTTAACATGGATTGCCGTACCTAAACATCACGTCCAACAAACGATTTCTCAAGCTATTGTGCCTGAGCAAATTTTGCAACATCAGCTTGGTCAAGAAACGGTTGATCAATTCACTGACACTTTACGTCAACACGTCGAAAACGTCTCAGATTATGTATGGTTACCCGTACATCCGTGGCAGTTTGACCATATGATCGCCAATCATTTTGCTGAAGCGTGGTTAAATGGTGACATTATATTTCTTGGGAAATCTCGAGAAGCCTATGTGCCACAGCAATCGATACGTACGTTGTCACCTGTCGAAACCGATAAATATTATATTAAAGTTCCGCTTAATATTACCAATACGTCAACGAAGCGGGTACTTGCTCCGCATACAATTGAAAATGCGGCCAATATTACAGATTGGTTGAAACATATTCAAGCACATGATCCCTATTTGCGAGACCAATTACGTACAGTGTTTCTAGGAGAGGTACTGGGTATGTCGTATGATCAACAGCATTTGCCAGAAGACAAGAAAACGGCAACTTATGGTGCATTAGGCGTGATATGGCGTGAAAATATATATCATTATTTAGAAGCAAGTGAAGAGGCGATACCATTTCATGCGCTTTATAGTAAAGACACAGTTGAACGCCCGGTCATCGATGGTTGGATACAACGATACGGTGCTGATAATTGGATGCGACAATTTATCAACGTTGCGGTGCGTCCATTAATACATATGTTGTATACGCATGGTATAGCTTTAGAATCTCATGCGCAAAATATGATGCTTATTCATGACAAGGGTTGGCCAACACGTGTAGCCATTAAAGATTTCCATGATGGTGTGCGTTTTAAACGTGCGTTATTAAGCGACATTGCTAAAAACCCTCAACTTCAAGACACACCGGAAGCACATCAACGCATCAATCGTAACTCATTTATAGAAACCGATGATGTACAACTCGTTAGAGATTTTGTACTGGATGCTTTTTTCTTTATCAATATCGCAGGGCAGATTTTATTTATGGATGAGGCATACAACCTATCTGAATCAGATCAGTGGCACATGGTGTATGACTGCATCCAAGATTATTTACGCACACATCCCAACTTGTCGCTTCAACAGCATTTCGATTTATTTGAACGAACGATTCAAGTTGAAAAATTAACGACACGTCGACTCCGTGAAGATAATGAACTGCGCATTCATCACGTAACGAACCCGTTAGGAGTGATTCACCATGATGGCGCTATCACTTAAAGAGAAACTGCAACGAGGCGAAACAGTATACGGCTTATTTAATTCGATTCCGCATCCGCTAGTTATTGAAATGATAGCAGCGAGTGGTTATGATTTCGTCATTATCGATACTGAGCATACGGCCATTAATGATGAAACCCTTGAACATATGATTCGCGCGGCTGAAACAGCTGGCATCATAGCGATTGTCCGTGTAACGCAATCTATAGAACGGGATATTATTAAAGTGTTGGATATGGGTGCACGTGGCATTATCGTTCCACATGTGGAGAGTAAAGCACGCGCTGAAGAAATTGTTAAGCTAAGTCGCTATTATCCAGAAGGCATGCGCAGTTTAAATGGCGGTCGTATGCCGCGCTTCGGAGAAATGTCGCTTACAGACTATATGGCTGAAGCCAATAATAGTATTGTGGTGATTGCGATGATTGAAAGTCAAAAAGGACTCAACGCACTAGATGATATTGCCAGTGTCAACGGTATAGACATGATCATCGAAGGCGCCGCAGACTTATCTCAGTCTTTTGGTAAACCTTGGCAAACGACAGATGAAGTTGTGCAAAAAGCGACAGCCTATATGTATAAAATTACGACACATCATCATAAAGCATTTATCGCACTACCCCGTGAACACGCTCAATTTAAGGCATGGAAAGACAAAGGGGTGAAAGCCTTTGTATTAGGTGATGACCGTGGCAAATTTTACCGTCACTTAAAACAAGACCTTTTATCTTATAAAGGAGGTGAACCTTTGTGAACCCAAAACACGTAGAAAATCAAAACCGAACATTACTTAAAAAAGACTACATATACCAATTTTTAAGAGAAATGAAGGTATCCGGATCATCCGTATGTCATTACATTTACGACCTAGATGCGCTACAACGCCATATTTCACAAATTACAGCGTCACTGCCTAAAAATTGTGACATGTATTATGCGATGAAAGCGAACAGTGAGTCACGCATTTTACAAGCCATTGAACCCTACGTAGCAGGATTTGAAGTTGCTTCTCAAGGAGAAATTGACAAAGGGTGTGCGGTATTAAAGCCTAATCGCATTATTTTCGGTGGTCCCGGTAAAACAGATGAAGAACTTGATATAGCCATTACCCGGAGAATTAAGCGACTTCATATCGAGAGTGTACAAGAATTGGAGCGCTTAAATGCACGTTTAGAGAAACATGATATGACCATGCCTGTTTTATTACGTGTAAATTTATCAGGTCCATTTCCAAATGCGACCTTACATATGGCGGGGCGTCCAACACAATTTGGAATTTCTGAAGAAGAAGTGGATACAGTCATTCAACGTGCACTAGAATTACCACGTATCACGTTAGAAGGCTTTCATTTTCATTCCATATCTAACAATTTAGACGCGTCACTCCATGTTCAAATGATGCGTTTATACTTTACAAAGGCCAAACAATGGGCGGGAAAACACCACTTTCCATTGCAACACCTAAATGTCGGTGGAGGCATAGGGGTGAACTATCAAGATTTAGAGGCACAATTTGATTGGGACGCTTTCAATCAGGGGCTACACGAAGTCATTGCGCAAGAAGCAATGTCGAGCATAACAGTCAACTTTGAATGTGGACGTTATCTAACCGCGCATATGGGCTATTATGCGACTGAAGTCATTGATATAAAACAGGTGCACGGCACACATTATGCCATTTTAAAAGGAGGTACGCAGCACTTTAGACTGCCGGTCTCTTGGCAACATAACCATCCATTAGAAATATGTGAGGTGGACGCCTTTCCGTATACTTTCCAACGACCCACGCTAACACAGAGTCAAGTGACGTTTGTCGGTCAGTTATGTACCCCGAAAGATGTGTTTTCAAAAGATCGCATGACGCCTCAAGTAAGGATGGGAGATGTGGTTGTCTTTCAATATGCTGGGGCATATGGTTGGTCGATTTCACATCATGATTTTTTAAGCCATCCGCACCCTGAATTCGTCTACTTGCAAGATACAAAGGAGGAAGAAGATGAAGCAAATGTATCAAAATTTAAAACTCATTCCCATTGACCAAATTGTTTTACATGAAACATTTGAACCTTGTCGACTTGAAAAGACCAAAGCTAGTATTGAAGCAGATCAGTTTATACGTCATCCCATTTTAGCGATACAAATTCGAAGCGGTAAATATATGGTCATCGATGGTGTGCATCGATATACGAGTTTGAAAGCATTAGGATGTCAGTTAGTCCCCGTGCAAATAATTAGTGAAACACAATATTCAATTGAAACATGGCATCATAAAGTGCCATTTGGAAATTGGTGGTCTCATTTACAGCACGATGATGCGTTACCATGGACGACTGAAATTCGCTCTGAACGTCCTTTTATTACGATGTGTAAAGGCTCCTATGAACAGTATTTATATCGCAAAGATCTTGGGAATGAAAAGTTCAAGGCATGGGATAAAGTAGTTGAAAGTTATACCGATGCATGTGCAGTAGAACGCGTCGCACATTGTGAAGGGGTTTGCGCAGACGGTGCTTATGTGATGATGAAGTATCAGCCCTTAGACATTGAGGAAATAGAAACCGTTGTGGAGCGTGGAGAAACAGTTCCTGCGGGTGTGACCCGCTTTAATATTTCGGGACGGTGCTTAAACCTTCAAGTCCCACTAAAGATTTTAAAAAGTCATGATAAAGGAAGCGTCCATTTAGCGTGGTATCGCTTTTTGAAAAACAAAATGATGAACACGCGTTGTTACACTGAAAAAGTGTACCTTGTGGAACAATAATATAAATAAAGAGAGACGAATCGTCTACACATTAATGGTGCTGAACGCGCATGTAGTGTAGACGATTCGTGTTTAATTAACGGTCTTTAGGATGTAAAAATATGACTTATTAATCTTTAATGGCATCGGGTTCCTCTGGCAAGATTTGCCCACCATCAATAACGAGACTTTGACCAGTAATAAATTTCGCTTCAGGCGCTGCAAAGAATGCTACGGCATAACCGATATCTGCAGGTTCTCCTAATTCATGGGTTGGAATGATATTACGTGTCCCTTCTAAATAGGCTTCACCTTGTGCTTTGAGACCTTCCGTAAGTACGTTACCTGGTTGCACCGCATTGATTGTAATACCGTACTTTGCATATTCAAGAGCGGCACTGCGCATATAGCCAAGTTGTCCAGCTTTCGTCGCACCGTAATGTGCCCATCCAGGATAACCTGTGATTGGACCCGTCACAGAAGAAGTAAGAATCACGCGACCATAATTCTGCTGTTTCATTTGTTTGAGCACCGCTTGTGTCACAAGAAATGTGCCTTTTAAGTTGATATTTTGGATGTTATCCCAATCCGCTTCTGTTAACTCTTCAATTTCAATTTGTGGATATACACCAGTATTTGAGGCCAATATATCAATTTTTCCATGTTCCGCTATGATTGTATCAACTACTGTATCAATATTCTTCTTATCAGTCACATCTAAGTGATAAAATTGCCCATTGAGAGATTGTGCGGTTTGTTGTCCGTTGACTTCATCAATGTCGCCAATAATCACCGTTGCACCGGCTTTCGCTAAAGCTTCGGCAATCCCTTTTCCAATCCCATTTGCGCCACCCGTAACGAGCGCGATGTGTTGTGATAAACTTATCATCCTCAGTCACTTCCTTTTTTAATTCATTGTTTCACATGTAACCTACACTTAAATTATGTAATAAAAAGGGTAAAAATGGTATGGATATTGCGTGAATTTCTATGTTGTTTTCTAATGAAAATGCCTTAAAAATCATTGATGAAAGTCATATATCTGATAAAATAATTGGAGTGAATGATATTATAATATTTTGTTTTATATTGCAGAAAGGGTATATGGGTCATGATAAAGTTAAAAGATTTTTTAAAAATTCCAGATGAGAAACGTACAAAAATAAAATTCAATATGAATGCGGCAGACGTTTCAAAACGAGCATGGGATTTTCTCCTTGAAGATAGTGAAGAGTGGATTATTATGAACGCATGGAAAACGAAACAAACGAACAACAATTTAAACCATGCCGATTATTTAGTTGCGCTCGCACAATATTATCCATACGGGCCGCAATATTTTATATTCGGAGGACTTTATAAAGTTGAAAAGAAGCTACCTGAAGTGTTTGATGATGTCGGTTATCATCTCACATTAATGGAAGAAAATAGCCAGTATATTAAGCGATTAATTGTTAAAATAGACAAACCTATAGGGCGTGATGTGTATAATCGTCGTTATGAAACGATCCAAGAGCAACTTAATCCAGAAGTCTATGAAGTTGCCCCTAGCACTAAATTAGGGCATTTTAATGGGTATCAAAATGTGTGCTTAAAACACAAAGAATTGCAACAAATCATTCAACATAATGAGCCAAGTTGGAGAGAGGCCTTGAGTTATGTTAAAGGCGTGTATGTCATTACTGATTTAAGTAATGGTCAGTTGTATGTCGGTTCAGCATCCGGAAACACAGATGGGTTATGGCAACGATGGTCGTGTTATGCGCATTTAAGTGATTTAACCGGTGGTAACAAGGAATTCCATCATATTTTAGAAAATAAAAGTAAAGATCATATTATAAACCATTTTCAATATTCCATTTTAGAAATTTTCGATACAAAAACCAAAGTTGAAGTCATTTTAGAGCGTGAAAACTACTGGAAAAATGTGCTAGATAGTAAACAACATGGAATGAATCATAATTAACAAGGAGAAAGTGCTGTGAAAAAATTAATTGTAATAGGCTTATCAACATTGTTATTTTTTAGTTTGATTTTTATAGCATTACTTAAAATTGGTCCATTGTTTAATTTATATATTGTGGCGCCTTCCACGCAATCATATGTAAAAATCGCAATTAATCAAATGGATATACATGGTCTGTACGCGAAAGGTGACAAGTGGGAACGTGCAAAAGACAAAGCTTTAAATGACACCCAGAAGGCACAAGATTATAAAGACACACATACATATTTAGAAGAAGCTTTGAAGGTTGCTGGAGCTAAGCATTCATTTTTGTATACTAAAAAAGAAAAAATGTCTCAAAGTGGTGAGACCCAATATCCTAAGATTACACTTAAGAATGATATTTTGACCATTAAATTACCTGGTTTTATGGGGAATGAAAAAGAGGGCAAACGCTATGCTAATGAGGTTAGCAAAGCAATTCAACGTGAAAACTATAAAGGTATTATTATTGATTTACGAGATAACTATGGCGGAGATATGGGTCCGATGATAGCAAGTATATCTCCCTTATTAAAAAATGGTACATTATTGACGTATGTTGATGGTGACGATAATAAAACAGATGTTAATTTAGACGGTAGCCAGACTGAAAACGGGGGAACGCCGATTGAATTAAATAATGTAGAAAAAGTTAAAAACGTACCGATTGCTATTCTAATAAATAAAAAAACTGCGAGTTCAGGTGAAATAACAGCTTTAGCATTCAAAGGAGCTAAAAATATAAAATATTTTGGTGAAAATTCTGGAGGATATACATCAGCTAATACGACTATAAAATTATATGATGGTACATTAATGAATTTAACAACACATCGCCTTGAGGATAAACAAGGAAATGTTTATGAAAATAATCCAATTATTCCTGATGTAAAATCTAATAATCCTGAAGAAGATGCTACAAAGTGGTTAAAATTAAAATAAAACCAAGTGATGATTTTGGTCATCGCTTGGTTTTTATCTATTATTTTACTTTACGTGGATCATCATTTGGAACGGCGTAAACAATCGCAATAAATGCGATAATACCCATCGCAACGTTGACCCATAAAGCTATCATTGCGCCTTGAAATACGTTTGTTGCAGCGACGGCAATCCCATAAACGGCACCACTTATCGCGACGCCGAATGCGCCCCCAAGTGATGAGGCCATTTTGTAAGTACCAGACGCTACACCGACTTTATCAACAGGTGCGTTTGAAATCGCAGTGTCTGTTGATGGTGTCGCATATAAACCGAGGCCTAAACCAAAACATAAATAACCGATGACACAACCGATGATATAAATCGTTTCAGGTAAGAAGGTTAAAGAAATTAGGCCCACACCAATCACAACGATAAATGTACCGAGTAACATTGGGTTTTTAGCACCCATTTTTTGTAAAATTTTTTCTCCAACACGAATCATTAATAGGACCATGACTAAATACGTAATGGTTAAGTATCCTGCTTGTAAGGATGTATAACCTAATCCTTGTTGTACAAAAGTATTAGCGACAATCAGTGTGCCTGCAACGCCATTAAGTAAAAAGTTTGAAATTGTAGCCCCTGTATACGGTTTATTGGTAAATAATTTAAAATCAATTAACGGGTTGTTTACGTTTTTTTCTGCTTTTATGAATAACAAGAATGAAACGATGACGATCGCAATTAATCCATAAAAGTATGGGGATGTAAATCCAATAGTGGCACCTTTTGTAATGACAACATTTAAGCTTAATAACATCACGACTAAAATGATTAAGCCTTTAACATCAAATTTTGAAATTGCAGTGGATTCAGATTTAGATTCAGGTGTGCCTTTAATTAATACAAACGATAAAATTGCGACAATAATAGAAAAGATGAAAATCCAACGCCATCCTAACGTTGTAGCAACTGCACCGCCAAAGAGTGAACATATACCGCTACCGCCCCAAGAGCTGATGGACCAATAGCTTAAGGCACGTTGACGTTCTGCGCCTTCAAAATAGGCTTTCATTAACGCAAGTGTAGATGGCATGATACACGCTGCTGAAAAACCTTGAATAATACGACCTAAAATAAGTAGCAATGGAAAGTTTGTAATGATAATTAACGTTGAGCCAATGATGCTGAGTAAAAGGCCAATATTGGTCATTTTGACGCGCCCAATTTTATCGGCTAAGCCACCCGCACCTACGACAAACATCCCTGAGAAAAGGGCAGTGACTGAAATGGCAATACTAATTGTTCCTATGTCAGCGTCAAAACTTTTTTGTAATGGCGGTACAACATTCACCAATGACTGAGCGAATAACCAGAACGTAATGACACCAAGTACAATCCCTAAAATTAATCTATTATTCCCTTTATATGGCTGCGCGTTATTCATGGTCGTCATCCCCTTTTAAGTAGTCTAATACGACAGTTCCTACAGCTTGAGCTGATGTAAGTAATGCCTTTTCACTAATATTAAATTTTGGATGATGGTGCGGATACATTTCACCCTCTTCAGGTGCAGCACCTACATAGATAAATGCGCTCGGACGCTCTTGGGCATAATATGCAAAATCTTCGGAAGGGGGTTGAGGTTCACACAATGCGACATCAAAATCTAAGTCTGCGTTTTTTAATGTTTTTGCGACATATTCTGTGAATTCGGGGTCGTTATACAATGCTGGGTAATCATCTTGATATTCTAGCTCGCATGTCACCCCGTACATGACTTCTAAGCCGTGTGTAATGCGTTTAATTTCTTTTTCAATTGTGCGTTTGGTGTCGTTGGTTAAACCACGCACGTCGCCCTCAATCGTAATATGATCTTTAATGACGTTAAACTGGCCTTTACCGTCAAATGATCCGATTGTAATAACCCCTGTTTCAAATGGATTGAGGCGTCGTGATACGACCGTTTGAATTGAAGACACAAATTCTGCACCTGCGACAATCGCATCGTTTGCCGCATGTGGTGACGAGCCATGACCGCCTTTACCGATTACTTTGAGTTTGAAGAAGGCACGGCCTGTTTGGACATAACCAGGACGATAATACACAGTACCTGTTTCCATCGTGCTCATGACGTGGACACCTAATACATGGTCAACACCATCTAATACGCCATCTTTTATCATGCCAATGGCACCACCTGGAGGTACTTCTTCTGCAGGTTGGTGGATGACTACCACTTTGCCCGTGAAGTGGTCTTTCATTTCAGCTAATGTTTCTGCGAGCACTAACATGTAAGCGGTATGCGCATCATGACCACAGGCATGCATAACGCCTTTATTTTGGGAGGCAAAAGGTAAGCCGGTATCTTCTTCGATAGGTAACGCATCAAAGTCGGCACGGATGGCTAACGTTTTACCAGGACGTCCGGAATCAATGGTGATTTTGATACCGCGCTCACCAATACCTTCTTCTATCGTCACATCTTTATCTTGATAAAAGTCGGCTATATACTTAGACGTCTGTTCTTCTTTAAAAGAGAGTTCGGGATGCTGGTGTAAATAACGACGAATTTCAATCATTTTTGATTCTTTTTTGGTCAATTTTTGAATTAATTTTTCACACATAATGGTTCATCTCCTTAACTCTATTTTAAAAGATTAAGTATCATATTTATTTCCCTTATATATCATTTCACTATACTATTCTCATTGTTTTCAACATAAAAAAAGAGATAGGACAAAAACAGATAAACTATTTTTGTCCTAATCCATATACTTTTTTACATCTATGAGATGAATCGCATTTGTTAATAATTTCAGATTATAGGTTAAATCTTGGGTGACGAATTTTTCGCTAACTTCTAATTTCGGGTAAGATAACCGGTCGATATAGGCAATGGATTCCGCATCGATGCCTGTACGTGTATTATACGATTGCCAAACTTGGTATAAGGCGCCATGTTCTTTATCTAGAGTGTAATGTTTGAGACGATAAAGTCCAGAATAAAGATGTTTAACTGTTAAGGCGACGTCTTTATTTTCAAGAAATGGCAGTGGTGAGTTGAGTGATAAATACGGATTAAAATGTTCCGCATCATAAACAATGATTTGAAAATGTTCTGGCCGACCTACAACAATACAATTATGGTCATGAAATAACACTTGCGATGATAGTTTTTTAAATAAATGACTTGTGAAAAACGCAGGTCGTTTACTATTGTATTGATGGAAAAGTTCAATACTATTCATATATTCTTTTTCATTTTTCACATGTAATGTATGTAAATCATAATTAAGCCAATACCCAATCGTATCAATCATTTTGTTTAAGCGTAAAAACTGTTCAAAAATAATGCCGCCTCTAAAATATTCACCATTTGTGAGATGCGTATCACCTGTTAACGTATTCCAATTAAGTAGAATAAGAGGTTTTTCAATGTGATGTTGATTTAAAAAGGCTTTCACTTCATTGGCCTTATCAATAATATGATGTTTTGTATTTTCAAAAAGCTCATCATCTGTAATATCAAAATTAACCAAATCATTTTGGTTCGCATCGAAACTCACATGCTCAATATGCGAAGTATCATATTGAAGAATATTCAGGGCCTTTTGCGGATAATAAAGGTCTAGATGAACGATACGTTTTACATTCGGGATAAAACGTTCAACACAATGAATGACTTTTTGATAAACATGTAAGTCTACATGTTTAATATATAGTTTTAAATTTAAGTGCACTAAGGAATCATCACGCATCACAATATGCATTAAAAACGCTTTAAGTTGATCGAGATAGGCATCTAAGTCATCAAACGGTGATAGTGTCATAATTAAACCGATACGGTATTGTTTTAAAAAATCAATACACGCATCCACCTTGTTGTAGCGCTGATAATTTGAAATAGATTCATCCGTAATAACTTCGTTTAAAATCAAATTTGGACTCGACAAAGGGTCATGAATTAAGACGTGCGTCAGACCGATGTCAGACTGACAGGTCACTAATTGTTGTTGGACGTGCGCGCTTAAAAGTGCCTCCATATTGCCAATTTGAATGATATGTTTAAAATGATGAATCGTTTCATCCGTTGGGTGAAGGGTCATTTGAATATGTTTACCGATTTCAGGATTTTGAACCAAATGTTGTTGATCATTCATAACATAGCGAGATAAATTTAAAATGAGTTCCTTTTTAGAGACGCTCGTGTGTGGCTTAGGTTGTACATGAATTTGATGTACCTCACGATATTGCGTTGGTGTTGTGTTCATCTGTTTTTTAAACGTACGAGATAAGAGTGCAGAATTACTAAAACCATTTTGAAGCGCAATCTCTATCATGGGTTTATCCGTATGAATTAAGTCTAGAATGACATGATCTAAGCGTACTTTGTTTAAGTATTGTAAAAAGCCCATGTTCAATTTTTTTGTAAACAATTTTGATAAATAAGCTGGAGACAGATTCACATATTCCGCCATATCATGTAGTGTAATCTCTTCATTAAAATGATGCTCGATATACTGGCAGACGCGATTCAAGCGCATATCTTCAGTCGTCGCCATACCGTGTTCCATATCTTTTTGAGGGATATATTTCACCATTAACAACAAAAGTTCAATCATTTGTTGTTCAATGAGCAGTTTGAAATATTTGTTTTTTCGTAAGTACATAATGCCGATTTTAGCGAGAAAGTTCTTAATCCATTTCATCGAATCGTCAGATGGATCGGGTTCAAATAGAGGAAGTCCATCAATCACATGATCGATAAATTGTAAATTCATATTAAACTGCATAAAGTCGCCATCTAAATCATTAATAATAAGCTTATCTCGATGATTTAAAAGTAAAACTTTGCCGGACTCAATATCGATATTAGTATTGTTAAAAAGACATTGAAGACGTCCCTCAAGCACAAAAACAAATGTGATTCCACTACTTTTATACAGGGTACGTGGATGTAATGCATTGAACGAAATATGGTAGTTAGTCATCGTATCACTCACTCTTTATTTGTTACTTTCATTTTAACATGTTGTAGATTGTAAGAAGTGAATCGTTATGCTTCATAAAAAATGATAAATCCATTATTCATAATCAGTATCCATGATGTCGGCATATTTAGCTTTATAGTTTTTAATCACTTCTTCTGAACAGCTGATGACATCTAATACATCACTACTGATATATACGATATGATGATTGTTATAAAAAATGATATAAGGATTTATAAATGAACGAGGAACGTATAGTAGATAATCTATCAAAGCTTCATTCGTAAGTTTGTAAAAGGTTGATATGATATATGTATCTTCACCGACGTGGACGTCTTCACGCCAATTTATAATATTAAAAAACCGGCCTACACGTGTTTTTTCTCTAGTATGAATCGGGGAAAGATACTTACTTAGGAATGAACAATGTGTTGTATCTGGGGTGTCAAACAACTGATTCACGATTGTGGTCACTAAAGGTTTACTAATCATATCAGCATCAAACCTTATGCGATGAGGGATTGAAACTTGAAAGAATGGTGTTTCGCTTTCTAAATCAAATGTTAGTGATAAATTTCTTAAGATTATATTCATTGGGATGCTCCATTCTCAATCGTTGTAAAATCAAGGTAAGATATGTAATTTGGCTGTTTTGTTGTTTAATGTGTGTGGCAGAACAGATTTCATCAAAACATAAATGACAGCAAAACCATTTTATCATTATTAGCTTATCATATAGATCGATATGTGAAGTTTCACTTGTATTCCTGTTTAAAGGAAATGTAAGAAATACCCTTCAAATATGAAACCATTCAGTATTCTTAAATATAATAAAAATACGCACATAATTGTTGAGCTTTATTTTAAAAACACTTATGATATAAGCGTATAAGACAATAATTAATTGTTATACTTTTATACAATATACATAAAAAGGTGATTAGATAATATGAACAAATGGACTAAGACAGCATCTGTACTTTTAGCACTCGGAATGATGACATCAACTGTTCCAACCGATACGTTTGCGGGAGCGGAACAGGCGCCTACGCAACAAACACAAACGCAAACTGAATCAGATTATGTAAAACAATTGAGCGAACAAAATGTGATGAGTGTCGCTTGGTATCAAAATTCGGCAGAAGCTAAAGCACTATATGCGCAGGGGTATAATAGTGCGAAAGAAACATTAAGCAAAAAGATTAAACACCATAAAGGTGGCAAAAAATTAGCGATTGTACTAGATATTGATGAAACAGTACTAGATAACTCGCCGTACCAAGCAGCGAGCGCATTAAACGGTACAGCTTATCCAACAGGTTGGCATGAATGGGTGAAGAGTGCGCAAGCGAAACCGGTTTATGGGGCAAAAGACTTTTTGACTTATGCGGATAAACACGATGTTGAAATCTTTTACGTGTCTGACCGTTCACATGAAAAAGATTTAGATGCGACAATTAAGAATTTGAAAAAAGCAAAGTTACCTCAAGCAGATAAAAAGCATGTATTGTTGAAAAAAGCGGGCGATAAGAGTAAAGAAGCACGTCGTGATCAAGTGCGCACAGACTATAACTTAGTCATGTTATTTGGTGATAATTTACTCGATTTTGAAGAACCGAAAGCAGCGACTCAAAAATCACGTGATGAATTGGTTCGTCAACATGAAGATGATTTTGGAAGTAAATACATTATTTTCCCGAATCCAATGTATGGCAGTTGGGAAGCGACATTATACAATAATGACTACAGCATGCCTGCGAAACAAAAAGTTGAAAAACGTAAGCAATCATTACAATACTTTGATGTAAAAACAAATAAAGTTAAAACATATCAAGGTGAATAAGCGTTAGTATCACAACTTTATACTTAAATAGCTTATCGTTCAGAAGCATATAGTTGTTCCATAATGGAGCAGCTATATGCTTTTTTTTGCAAAAAACAATTTCATTATAGTTCGTGAAAAGGTTTGTGACGCATTAAAATAGCGTTTAATCGATGTGCTGGAAATTTTTAGTGCATAGTGAAATAATTTGTTTGACAAACGGAATTGATTCCGAATGAAATAAGTGATAGTTGATTCCTTTTAAGGGGAAGGGGGGAGAGTATGGAGAGTGAGGGTGGTTTGCAGTTAAAAGAAGGGCAAAAAATACGCGTGATGTCAGTGGTGCTCATAGGGGCATTTATCGGTGTATTAAATCAAACGTTACTCACGACGATTTTACCTAAATTGATGCAAGACTTTAGTATCACGAGTAGTTCAGCACAATGGATTACGACTATTTTTATGTTAGTAAACGGTATTATGATTCCAATCACTGCATTTTTAATCAATAAATTTAATTTAAGACCTTTATTTTTTACTGCAGTCGGCTTTTTAATTGTAGGTACGTTGATTTGTATGATTGGTCTTAATTTTCCGATGTTGCTGATTGGAAGAAGTATTCAAGCTTTAGGTGCAGGTATTTTGATGCCTCTAACACAAACGTTACTATTTTTGATTTTTCCACAAGATAAGCGGGGATTCGCGATGGGAATGTTTGGTTTAGTCATCGGCTTTGCACCGGCGATTGGACCTACAGTAGCCGGATGGTTAGCAAACACATTCAACTGGCGTTATTTATTTGTGATTGTTTTAGTCATTGCTATTTTTGACATTATTTTTGGTTTTGTCTCTTTACGAAATATGACTACGTTGAGTGATCCCAAGTTGGATATGATATCGGTGTTGTTCTCAACGTTAGGGTTTGGTGGTCTTTTGTATGGCTTTAGTGCTGCTGGCAATTTAGGTTGGTTACATCCCGCTGTATATGTGACGATTATTCTTGCGGTACTTGCACTAGTGTTATTCGTTCAACGCCAATTGAAATTAAGTTCACCTTTATTAGAAGTTCGCATCTTTAAATATAAAGATTTTTCGGTTTCAATGATTCTTGTTTCTCTAATGTTTATGTTATTTATTGGTAATTTAACGATATTACCTATTTATATGCAAAATATGATGAAATGGTCTTCATTAGAAACGGGGCTTATTTTATTACCTGGTGGATTAGTGATGGGTTTGTTATCTCCAATTACAGGTCGGCTTTTTGATGAATTGGGTGGCCGGTTATTAAGTATCGCGGGGATGGTTACCATTATGATAGGCGCTTTACTGATTGCACAATTCAACTTAGAGACACATCAGTTATATGTTGCTTTGGTATTTTCTATCACTATGTTAGGTAACGCCATGATTATGACACCTATGACAACACAAGCTCTAAATGCCTTACCAAGCGCGTACGTGGCGCACGGAACAGCCATGAACAATACCATTAGACAAGTATCAGCTGCGATTGGTACCGGTATTTTAGTAACGCTAATGACACAATTAGGTAAGTCATTCTCAACGGGTAGTATAGAAGGTGCGATAACAGGGCTCAATGTCACATATTACATTGTAGCCGGCATCGCGTTGTTAGGGGCTATTCTTGCCTTTTTTCTTGATAAAAATAAATAAATGTATTGATATGAGGAGGAACTATAATGATAGTAAGACATGTTGTTAATGCTATGGTAGGTTATGATATTTTGAAAAGCAGTTTGCCAAAAATTAAAGGTGATGACCATATGGCGAAGGAGTTTAAAGAAGGCTTTAATTTATCTCGTCGTTCTATGTATTTGGCCGGTCTATTTGAATTAATAGGGTCAATATTTTTATTTACGTCTGTGTTCGGTAAATTAGGTCGAAAGTTAGTAACGCTTGGCACAATTATGATCAATATCGTAATGGGAGCTGCGATATTTCATCATTTCAAAGCTGGCCACGGCTTTAAAGGTGCAAAAGCAGCATCTAAATATTTTGTGATGAACGTGCTGAGTTTGATTGAAGTTTTAGCACTAAATCGTAAGCACTAATTTCAGGGGATTCAATAAAGAAGGCGATTCTTAAAGTGTCACATCGCTATATATGATATCGATAGACTCATTATTTTAAACACACAAGGGCGATTGATGGGATGTATACTGAACCAAAGGGGTAAATAAATTTAAAACGTTGAAAACATTGGGGAGACCGTCACTGTTTTGGTGACGAGTGTGATTAAACGACTTGAATAAATAAAATCATTCACACGAGAGATGGCTAAAGAAGCGTGCAAAAACTCGAAATATCGTAACAATAAATCAAGGGTTGGGACAAGGAAGTTCCAGTTATCAGAAGAGCAAACAACATTCATTTCACGATGGATGATATGCGCCCTATAAAGCAGTCACTTAAAAAGTGAAAACTTTATAGGGCGTTTTTGTATGAGGAAAAGTAAAACACAGTCAATACTGTACTTTGACGAGTCATGCACCACCTTCTTTGTCACACAATCGTTCATCCGTATATTATGACATGAAATTGGAGCGATTGAAGTCGTAAACGTGCACATTAAGTTAAAGTGGAGGGATCTACTTTTGAGATGTGTCCATTTTTGTCCAATAAAGGAGTGATGCCGCCACCGGCTCCAGTCCAATTGGACAAATACTGAATACCGGTTTCTTTATCCGTTAAGATATAACAGCTATTCCCTTTGGAGTGACTACATTTTTCTACGTGAAACCGTTCGTTTTTATCGTTTTTAAACATATTAATACCTCCTTTTACGTGTATCGTCTCTACAATATCGTATCATATACTGAAACTAGCAATGAGCGGTTAGGATATGTTTTTGTTTTAATTTCTACCAATATTATATTAAAATGTACTTTAACACTTAAAATCGTTAAATAAAGGAGAGGGTAAAATGAAGTTAGGTATTATAGGAATTGGTAAAGTGGGGAGTCAATTTCTGACAGATATTCAATATGCGAATTTGTTTTCGAGTATCGTCGTGATTGACGCTAATACCGCATTGGCAGATGGTGAAGTTCTTGATCATCACCATGCACAAGGATTATCAAGTACGAATCATATTCACATTCACCACGGAACGTATGCTGATTTATCAGATGCAGATGTGGTAGTGGTCACTGCGAGTGTACCAATGGATCCTGATATTCCTGACCGTACCGCGTTGACAAAAGGGAATATTTCATTAATTGAAGATATTATGAATCAATTGTATCGTGTGACAACGAAACCGCTGGTCATTTTTATATCTAATCCTGTAGATGCGATGACGTATATTGCGACACAAGCGAACGCGTATCCAAATGAGAAAATAATGGGTACAGGAACGTTACTTGAAACAGCGCGTTTCAAAACACTCATCGCCGATCACTATGATATTGATCCGAAAAGTGTGGAAGGTTTTGTAATTGGTGAACACGGGCAACATGCCGTACCAGTTTGGAGTAAAGTAACAATTGCAGGCATGGCACTTGAAGAATTTGAAAAACTGTCAGATAAACCGCGGATAAATAAAGAAGCGATTTCTCAGCAAATTGATAAAGTGTCCTTTGATGTGTTGAAAAGTAAAGGTTGGACCAATGTCGCCATTTCTAAAACGACAGTGAACTTAGTTAAAAGTTTAATGTTGAATGAAAAATCAGTGATGCCAATTACATCGCTTCATGAACACGATCAGCTGGCCATCAGTTTACCAACATTAACGCATCGCCAAGGTGTCGACCGTGTGTTTAACATCTCCCTAGATGAAGCGGAACAACATCATTTTGAAGCTGCGAAAAATTACATTAAAGCAACGATAAATATTAAAAATCAACGTTAATTTTCTATAAAGAAGAACAGTTAACACCGACGATTCGGATGTTAACTGTTTTTTTATATTGTACGTCAAAGTTATTTTTAGCACTTGTTATAATCTTAATTATTTTTGAATTGTTCGCTTTGCAAAGTTCAATGATTATTAACAAACTTTTGACAGTTATGTTAACAGTCTGATTTTTGTTTGAAATACAATATATAGTGTCTTAGATTGTATGTAGACACAATATATAGAAAGGGTTGATGTTATGAAACAATTGGAACGGGCTTTACAAGGACTCATCACGAAAGATCCAACAGTCGTGAATGAGAATGCGAATAAAGATAGTAACACGTTTTCAACGATGCGCGATTTGACAGCGGGGGTCGTGTCAAAGTCTTATGCATTAGAACATTTATTACCGAAACGTGTGGCAGAAGCACATATAAATGGTGACATTCATTTTCATGATTTAGACTACCATCCATTTCAACCATTAACAAATTGTTGTCTCATTGACGCCAAATCGATGTTACAACATGGCTTTGAAATTGGAAATGCGAATGTGACATCTCCAAAATCGATTCAAACCGCGACGGCACAACTGGTTCAAATCATCGCGAATGTTTCAAGTAGTCAGTACGGGGGCTGTACAGTTGACCGCGTCGATGAATTGCTCAGTACATATGCACGTCATAACGAAACACATCATAGAAAAGTGGCAGCACAATTTGTTAAAGACGATGCGATTGAAACATACGTTGACCAACAAGTGACCAAAGACATCGGTGATGCGATTGAAAGTTTAGAGTATGAAATTAATACGTTATATACGTCGAATGGACAGACGCCTTTTGTAACTTTAGGATTTGGGCTTGGAACGGATACATTGAGTCGTAAAATCCAACAAGCGATATTAAAAACGCGCATTAAAGGATTAGGTAAAACACGCATGACGGCGATTTTTCCCAAACTCGTTTTTTCAATTAAAAAAGGCGTGAATTTTAGTGAAAACGATCCGAATTACGATATTAAGCAATTGGCACTCGAATGTTCAACAAAACGGATGTATCCGGATGTCTTAAATTATGAAGCATTAGTGAATATATTAGGTGATTTTAAAGCGCCTATGGGATGTCGCTCATTTTTACAAGCTTGGCGCGATGCTGAAGGCCATTTTGAAAATAATGGTCGTTGTAATTTAGGGGTTGTGACACTGAATTTACCACGTATTGCGATAGAATCAAACGGTGACAAACTGGCTTTTTGGCAAATATTTCATGAACGTATGGATGTCCTACATGAAGCATTACTTTACCGCTTAGAACGTGTGCTTCAAGCAACGCCAGAAAATGCGCCGATTTTATATAAGAGTGGGGCGTTTAAATATAAATTACAGCATAACGAACCCGTATCAGATGTGTTTAAACATCGTCGCGCTACAGTATCAATGGGATACATCGGCTTATATGAAGTGGCGACGGTCTTTTACGGTCCGGATTGGGAAACAAATCCTGAAGCCAAAGCCTTTACACTAGATATTTTAAAGGAAATGAAAGATTATCAACAAAAATGGACTGAAGATACGGATATTTGGTTTAGTATTTATAGCACGCCAAGTGAATCATTAACTGACCGCTTTTGTCGATTAGATTTTGAAAAATTTGGTGCGATTCCGGACATTACAGATAAAGGTTATTATACAAATTCCTTTCATTATGATGTGCGAAAAGCTGTAACGCCTTTTGAGAAAATTGATTTTGAAAAAGACTATCCGTATTATGCAAGTGGTGGGTTTATTCACTATTGCGAATATCCAAAGTTAAACCATAATTTAAAAGCGCTAGAAGCGGTATGGGATTATGCGTATGATAAAGTGGGCTATTTAGGAACGAATATTCCTATTGATCGTTGTTATGAATGTGGGTTTGAAGGAGATTTTGAAACGACAGCGCAAGGTTATACGTGTCCACATTGCGGTAATAGTGACCCTAAAACGATTGATGTGGTCAAACGGACATGTGGGTATTTAGGTAATCCTGTTCAACGACCTGTCATTGAAGGACGTCAAAAAGAAATTAGTGCTCGGGTGAAACATATGAAAGATGGCAAAGATCATGACCGTTCTTGATATTGTAGATGGACAAGGATACATTGCGAAAATCGAACAACATAGCTTTGTCGATGGAGAAGGGGTACGCGTAAGTCTGTATGTGTCAGGGTGCCCATTTCAATGTGAAGGCTGTTATAACGTTGCAGCTCAAAAATTTAATTATGGTGAAACTTTTTCTGACGCGATTTTAGAAGAAATTTTGACCTACTGCGAACCCGATTACATTTCAGGCCTGAGTATTTTAGGTGGGGAGCCATTTTGTAATATTGATATTACGTTAAAAGTGGCGCGTGCGTTTCGTGAAAAATTTGGACATCGTAAAACATTATGGGTCTGGACGGGGTTCCTATTCGAATATTTGAAAAATGATACAGGTCCAAGACATCAATTATTGTCCCTTACCGATGTGTTGGTCGACGGATTATTTATACAATCATTATATCAACCTAATTTAGCGTATAAAGGCTCACTCAATCAGCGCGTCATCGATGTACGGAAATCTTTGGAAAACCAACGCATAGCGATATATATTGAATAATATAAAATAATATAAAAGGAGAGATTTTTATGAAAAGAGAATATTTGACATTATTATTAGGTATATTGTTTATCGTTGGCGCAGTAGTGTTTACCGTGAAACAATCATGGTTATTCAGTATTATTTTTCTCATTGTAGGTATCGTGTATGTCTTTAGATTTATTAAAATGAGTAAGGATAGCGGGTCGCGTTACTGATAGAAGGCATCAAACTATATGAGCTGTACACCGACTATGCATGAAATTTCCTGGGTTATATTTTTAGTCATAACGTTGCCATTTCAAATGTGCTCAAGATAAAAATGATGACTTTTTGACATGAATAACGTTAAAACAGGCTATCGTTACGAGGGGGGGCTCTGTAACGATAGCACTGCTTTTTAAAACATTATCAATTTATATTTATATTAGAAGTTTATTCATACACTTAAATTGTTTGATTTGTGAATATCAAGCAACAGTTCCAGTGTGCTATCACTTGTTCTTTGTTTCTTACATGTGATTGATGTGTATTAAAAGGTGTTGCTGAGTATACCTTGTAAATGTGCCAATCAAGGGGGCAACTTGATAGCATGGCACTGCTTTACGGTATGGTTTAAGTCTTGATCTTACATTGTGACTAGAATTTTTTTGATTTTAGTTGGATCAATGACAACACCCATACGGTGTTCTTCTAAAACTCTGTTTAATTGGAATGTGTAGTAGTCATTCTTTTTGTCAGTATCCATTACAACTCGAATTTTACCGTTGCTGAGACCATTTTCATATAAACCGTATTGCTGAATCAATAATTTTTTGATTTTAAAATCTAATTCTTTCAGCGAAATTTGTTCTTTAGAAATAAGGTATGGGAATGAACCTAATAAAGCAGGTTTACCATTCGCGCCTTTTTTCGCCACGGTAATTGAAGGGCTTGCGACATAATCAAAATATTGCGCTTTATTAGTCTTCGTAATACCGCCAGTCGTTTTAACGATTTTACTATTAGGATTATTTTCGTTTACAACGAATACATCAACACCTGTTAAATTCGCAGTGTAAAGATCTTGATCAATGCCTTTAAGTTTAATCGCTGTTGTTTTTGTATTGTCTTTAACGACAACCACATTTTCACGCTTAGGTGCTGCATAAGCGTTTACGTTACGTAATTCTGTATAACCATTTGAGTAATACGCTTTAACTTTTTCGAAAGCTGTCTCTTTACTTTGTGTAGTTTCTGCTTTTGGCGTTGCTGCACTTACAGATTGAGCGTTTGTTGTCATAATTCCTGTTGTTAAAATTCCTAATGCTAAACTTGCTTTAGCAATTGTAGATAATTTCATATTCTTAGCTCCTTTATGTTGTACAAAGTGATAGTAAATGGAAAACTTAAAATACGACCAATCCCCTTTAGTATAAGCGAGGACTTTAATTTTTAAAATTAAATAACGTTTAACTATACATAACGTTTATTTAAATAATCTACTAATTATATAAAAAAGTTAGCTTATAGAACAATCACAGAGCGTGTGTGTAATGCTCTGAAATTACAACTTGATATCGATTTTCTTTATATGGATATCGATATGCTCTATATCTTCTGGACTAATTAACACGCCCATTCTTTTATACTGTAATGATTGCGTTAAATCGATCACGTGGCGTGTTCCATTTTTCATTTTTACGGTAATGTCTCCGTATTTATAGCCATTTTCATACAACTCAGCATTTTTAATAAGATTTTGTCTTAATTTAAAATCTAATTCTTTTAAAGTCAGTTGCTGTTTGTTTGAACTAATATTATAGTGGTAATCCAATTGTGCTGTTTCAGTCGTTTTATATAATGAAACGGCAACTTTAGTGATCCAATTCGGATTGCTTGTAAAATTTGTTCTTGAAAGACCGCCCACGGAGTAGTGCACACGTTGATTGCCTTCTTCTTGAACAGTAAATACATCTAAATTATGTACTTTGCCATTCGCGTATGCATTTTTCTCATCTCCAGATAACAAAATGTTTGTGAGACGGCCTTTTGATCTAAGAAAAGCTTTATTGCCTTTTTTAAATACAGATACTTTTTTATATTCATAATAAGGACGTGAATAATACTCATGTAAGAATTTGTTTTCTGAATTAACAATTCTTGGACGTGCATCATCGTGATGCTCTGCTTGTGCATATTGTACGTTTGTTGTCATGATTCCTGTTGTTAAAATACCAAGTGCCAATGCTGATTTAGCAATTGTAGATAATTTCATATTTTTAGCTCCTTTATGATAGGTCAAGTGATGCGCGGTACGCATATGAATACTACGACCAATCACGCATCATGTGCCTTTATGAGAAAGTGTTTAAATAGCGTTACATTGAATGTACGTCACTATAAAAAATCCGATAAATTTAAAATGCGATAGTTGAAATACACGTGTGCGTGCCGGTTTTATGATTTCATTTCTACGTGAATATGATCAATTTGTGTGGCATCAATGACTGTGCCCATTTGAGACACAGGCAATTTATCGCTCAAATCAATGTCATGTCTTACATTATCTTTCATTCTAATAAAGATGTTGCCACGCTTGTAACCGTTAGCATATAAACCATCATGTTCAACAAGTTGTTGTCTAAGTTTAAAATCCAACTCTTTTAAAGATACATTTTGTTTTTCAATTGATAAATGGACATCATCTGTGAAAATGCCTGTATCATTGGATTTGCGTAATGAGATTTTAGGCGTGATAGGGCCATCTATCAGTGGTTTTGTGTTTTGTGTAATTCCACCGATAGATGGAAGTTTTGTATCATTGTATTCTTTTACGGCAAACACATCGATATTAGAAACTTGACCATTTTGAAATTGTTGTGCACTTTCAGGTATTGTAATATCAATAGTTTGATTTCCATTTTTCACGACGAGAGATTTACCATTTTTCGTACCCGAAACATTATTAAATTCATAATAAGCTTGTTGATAATATGAATGTAATGAGGCAGTATCGTTATTGATAATATGTACGCCAGAGTTAAAGCTTTCTGCAGCATTGGCTGATTGAGCATGTGTTGTTATGATTCCTGTTGTTAAAATACCTAAGGCTAAACTTGATTTAGCGATTGTAGATAATTTCATGTCTATTGCTCCTTTTATTTAAAATTATGATGATTATTGATTACGTAATACAAATCATTACTTTCATTATAAGGAGGAGCATCATTTTATAGAATTAAATACCAATTAATAACATGTTAATAAGTTATAAAAGGTTAGTTGAGTGGTATTAATGAGAGTCCAAAAAGATGATTGATAGAGTAACGGAGATAAAAAAACAACGACGTGTTTTCACATGTCGTTGTTTCTTTTTTTCTTTACATTTTGAATAATTATTTTTGTTGAGATGTACGTTTTCTACGGATGAAAAACATTGCACCAAGCCCAGCAAGTAATGTGCCGATGAGGCCAGAATGAGTGCTTTCATGGCCTGTTTCTGGTAAAGCCGCTTTAGGAGAGGCTTGAGATTTATGGCTTACAGGTTTTACCATTTGAACGTGTACAGCATGGTGTGACTGAGTCATATGAGACATTGGCTCCGGAGTCGGCTCAGGCGTTGGTTCTGGAGTCGGCTCAGGCGTTGGTTCCGGAGTCGGCTCAGGCGTTGGTTCCGGAGTTGGCTCAGGCGTTGGTTCCGGAGTTGGCTCAGGCGTTGGTTCCGGAGTTGGCTCAGGCGTTGGCTCCGGAGTCGGCTCAGGCGTTGGTTCTGGAGTCGGCTCAGGCGTTGGTTCTGGAGTCGGCTCAGGCGTTGGTTCTGGAGTCGGCTCAGGCGTTGGTTCTGGAGTCGGCTCAGGTGTTGGTTCCGGAGTCGGCTCAGGCGTTGGTTCTGGAGTCGGCTCAGGTGTTGGTTCCGGAGTCGGCTCAGGCGTTGGTTCCGGAGTTGGCTCAGGTGTTGGTTCTGGAGTTGGCTCAGGTGTTGGTTCTGGAGTTGGCTCAGGTGTTGGTTCCGGAGTCGGCTCAACAGTAGGTTGATAGAACCCAGAGTCAACCGACATATTGTCTGCGTTATTAATCGTTACTTTAGTCGTCAATCCGTCAGAATCTAATTGATTATCTCCAACGTTAGTTAGCGTAGGTTCAAAGCCTTCAGGTGTCGTAAATGTCACTGTGTACTCGCCATTTTCAAGATCATTGAAGACATATTTACCAGAAGCATCTGTTGTCGTTGTAACCGTCGTATCATCAGGCTTAGTGAGTGTTACGACAACACCTTCGATACCAACTTCATTTGAGTTTTGAATACCGTCTTTGTTTGAATCATTCCACACATAATCGCCTAAATTGTACTTTGCTGGAACAGGTGTTGGTTCAACCGTTGGCTGATAGAACCCAGAGTCAACTGACATATTATCGGCGTTGTTAATCGTTACTTTAGTAGATAACCCGTCAGAATCTAATTGATTATCTCCAACGTTAGTTAGCGTAGGTTCAAAGCCCTCAGGTGTCGTAAATGTTACTGTGTACTCGTCATTTTCAAGATCATTGAAGACATATTTACCAGAAGCATCTGTTGTCGTTGTGACCGTCGTACCATCAGGCTTAGTGAGTGTTACGATAACGCCTTCGATACCGACTTCATTTGAGTTTTGAATGCCGTCTTTGTTAGAGTCATGCCACACATAGTCTCCTAAATTGTATGTCGCTGGAACAGGTGTTGGCTCAACAATAGGTTGATAGAAGCCAGAATCAACTGACATATTGTCTGCATTGTTGATCGTAGCTGACGTTGATAACCCATTTGAATCTAAACGGTAATCGTCAACATTTGTTAAAGTTGGTTCAAAGCCTTCAGGTTTCGTGAAAGTGATTGTGTACTCACCATTTTCAAGGCCTGTAAAAACGTACTTACCAGAAGCATCCGTCGTTGTCGTAACTGTTGTACCATCAGCTTTTGTCAATGTGACAGTCACACCTTCGATACCGACTTCATTTGAGTTTTGAATGCCGTCTTTGTTTGAGTCGTTCCACACATAATCGCCTAAATTGTAAGTTGCAGGTACAGGTGTTGGTTCTGGTGTCGGTTTATAAAAACCAGAATCAATGGTGAAATTATCCGCGCCATCAATGGTTACTGGAACGCTTGTGCCATCTGAATCGTCAGTCGTATCAGTCCCTGCTTTCTCAACAGTCGGTACATAGCCATCAGGTGTGACAAAGTCGACCGTATAAGTACCATTTTTTAGACCTGAAAATAAATAGTTACCATATTTATCAGTTACCGATGTTTTAACGACATATCCATTGCTGTCTCTTAGCGTAACGACTACACCTGAAATTGGTGTTTCGCCTGCATCTTGAATACCGTTTTGGTTTGAGTCTTCCCAAACGTAGTCACCTAGACTATACGTTTTAGCAACACCGTCACCAGATCCAGAACTTGTTTCTACTAAAAAGCCATTATCAAAATAATACTTAGCAGTATAATTATTTAAATCAGTGGCGATGAGTGTAGCGCGAGTAGATAAATCATTACTATGATTAGGATTAAATTGAGATTCCATAATGACAACATAAGGCGTATCAATACCACCAAAATTAACTTCTAAATTACCATCAGAATTCATATAAATTCGTTTACTATCATAAAAACTTTGAGCTAAATCAGGATATCCGGTTGGATCAAAGTAATAACTATCTGTTAATTGGTTCGGATCTGACACACGGTAAATATGCAATTTCGTTGTATCGTAATTAATAATGGCGTTGCTATTAGGTGTGTCAGTACCTAATAGCAAGCGTGCACCACTTAAATCAACGTCTTTTGGATTGACATAAATCGTTTCTTTAAATGTGTTTGTTGTTTCAGTTCCATCTACACTTGTAATCATAGTATCGACGGATGCAGGGTAAATCCCATAATCATGTTTGTCATAATTATACGTAATTTGTGTGTTATAAGTTTCACCCGCTAAGTTATAGCTTAAGTCATATGTCCCTGAGTTGAGCGCTGTTTTACGATCTGCAAATTGGGCAAGGTTAAAGCTACCTGAAATGTTTTCTTTATCATTCACCCAGTCCGTAAATGTGTACGTTAATGTTTTTGTTGTTGTGTCATATACACCATTTGCGACTACATAGCCTGCTGGAGAGTAAAGGTTGATAGGAAATTGGTTGTTGCTAGCAGAGAAATCGAGCTCACCATTGATGTTGGCATACGTTGGCATTTCAATTGTAAAATAATCGCCACCTTGAACTTTTCCATCAACTGTATAATTTGCCGTTAAACGGAAATTACCGCTTTGGTTTGGATCAATGGCTGTTTTAGATATTGTTGGATTTGTGACTGTGACTAAATTATTCACATTTGTACTCTTACCAGTTGCAGTCGCAAAAGTGGTCGTTGTAGGTTGTGACGTCAAACTTATTGAACGTAACGTCGGTGTTGGCTCTGCTGTTGTCGCAATAGTATCAGGACTGTTGTTAGACGTATCTGTAGTCGTACTGTCTAGTGATGGGGCTGCTGTACTTTCAGCTGTTATTGTATTCACTGTTTCAGGTTGTGCTGACACTGTCGCTGTATCATTGATTGATGAAACTGATGTGTCAACAGATGATGCGTTGTCCGTTGCAACAGGTGTACTATCTGTTGACGATGTAGCTTCAGACGTTGTGCTATCTGGTGTTGCTGTATTACTTGATGCAGTGTTTGTTGTGGCATCTGTTGTATTCGTTGTAGTGATATCAGATGTCGTAGCAGTATTTTCAGTTGGTGAATTGGATGTGTTTGTAGAATCTGTAACATTTGTATTTGATGTTGTATTTGTTGCTGTCGCAGTATCTTCTGCTGCTTTAACATCATTATTCGTCCCAATTAATAATAATGTTCCTAATAAAATTGAAGCTGTTCCCACTGTAAACTTGCGAATTCCATATTTGTTTTGTGTGTTCGGTAAAAAATCTAATTTTTTCATTTTATTCCCCCGTAGTTCGTAAATAAAAATTAAGTATATTGCTCATTGTATAGTCTATATGATTTCGAGCTATATAAAATTTAAGGCGCTAAATGATACATAAAACATAATTAATATATTTAAACAAATGAGCAACGCTTAAATCAGTATATCAAACGATTGTAAAAATACAATCAATTTTTAAGGTTTTTAATATCTAATAAATTATTTAAGTTTCCAAACTGTCAAGACATGTATAGACAACGCGCGTAGGACAAAGGATAGTGAGGATTTTAAAAGATGGGCGGTAGGGAGTGAGAAGTTAATAGATTATGTATTTGCATAATCTTTATATAAAAAACAAAAAAATAAAGAGCTGTTTAAAGATAAAATAGCTATCTAAAAAGTTGTTATGACGGCATTTGTGGGCTATAGAGCGATATTATTATAAAAATAAAAACTGATGTATCAATATTTTATGAATAAAATTTAGTTGACTATGCACAACTTTTGTTGTAGCAATATCGACACATATGAAAAGGGGGACACATCAGTGCCACCCTATAAACATTTTTATTATTTTATATTAGAACGCTTACGTCTTCCAAAAATGAAAAGTGTTCCAAGTGCTGCGAATAATGTTCCAATTAAACCAGTATGTGTCGTTTCTTTACCTGTATCAGGTAAAGCATTAGACTTAGCTGGTTTTTCTTGTGAGTTAGATGTTGTTGATTTTTGAGTTGGCATAGGTGTTGGTTGTTTCGATGTCGTGTGTACGGATGTAGATCTTGGTGTTGGGTTAGCGTTAGGCTCAGGTGTCGGGTTAGGATTTGGTTCTGGTGTAGGGTCAATAGTTGGTTTGAAGAATCCAGAATCAACTGTCATATTATCGGCATTATTGATTGTCGCAGTTGTTGTAATGCCATTTGAATCTAGACGGTTATCGCCGACATTTGTGAGCGTTGGCTCAAAGCCATCAGGTGGCGTAAATGTCACAGTATAATCGCCATTTTCAAGGTCATTAAATACATACTTACCAGAAGCATCTGTCGTCGTTGTAACAATCGACCCATCTGGTTTAGTAAGTGTGACCACAACACCCTCAATACCAACTTCATTTGAATTTTGAATACCATCATGATTCGAGTCATTCCACACATAGTCACCTAAATTATATTTGGCAGGAACAGGTGTTGGTTCAGGTGCTGGCTTATAAAATCCAGAGTCAATTGTAAGGTTACCCGCGCCATTAATCGTCACAGGTACTGTACCGCCGTCAGAATCCGTCGCATCATTCCCACCTGCATTAACCACGGTTGGTGTATAGCCATCTGGTGTCACAAACTCTACCGTATAATCTCCATTAGGCAATCCAGAGAATAAATAGTTACCATATTCATCTGTGACTGCGGTATCAAGTACAGTTCCCTGACTATCTTTTAAAGTTACGACGGCATTCGGAATAGGGGTTTCACCTGCGTCTTGTACACCATTTTGATTCGTATCTTCCCATACATAGTCGCCTAAACGATATGTTTGTGCCGTACCATCACCAGAACCGGTACTTGTTTCAACAGTAAAGCCATTATCGAAATAGAAACTTGATGATTTCCCATAAGAGTCTGTCGCATTAAGGGTAGCTCTTGTCGTTAACTCAGACCCCAGAGTAGGATCAAATTTAGAATCCATAACGACAACATAAGGACCGTCGATGGCACCAAAGTTTATTTCTAATTGACCATTCGCATTTGTGTAAATGCTGCCATTTTGATAGAAGTTTTGAGCTAAATCTTGATACCCTGCTGCATTAAAATCATAACTATCAGTAAGTTGACTCGGGTCTGGTACTTTATAAATATGCAAATTCGTCGTGTTTAAATCGATAATCGCATTACTATTCGCGTCTTTCGGGGCAAGTATTAACTGTGCTGAACTCAAGTTTTTATCTTGTGGATTCACGTAAACGATTTCTGTGAAGTCATTGGTTTTGCCTGTCGCGTCCACACTTGTAATTAATGAATCGACTGAAGCGGGATCTAAGCCATAATCATGACGATTATAGTTATAGGTGATTGGTGTAGTATACGTTTCACCCGCTAAATTGTAATTTAATGTATACGTACCAGCTTTTTGAGCCGTTGTACGATCAGCGAATTGACTTAAGTCAAAGCTACCTGAGATATTTTCCTTATCATTCACCCAATCTGTAAATGTATACGTTAATGTCTTCGTTGTAGTGTCATAAACGCCATTTGCGACCACATAGCCTGACGGGGAGTATAAATCTATAGGGAATTGATTATTATTTGCCGAATAGTCAAGCTCGCCATCTACATTTGCATATGTTGGCATTTGAAGTGTAAAGTAATCACCACTTTTAACTTTACCATTCACCGCATAATCTGCTTTTAAACGGAAGTTCCCACTTTGGTTAGGGTCTATGGCATTTTGAGAGATTGATGCGTTTGAAACTGTGACTAAATCATTCACGTTTGTGCCTGTAGCTGTAGCTCTTGAGATGCGTGTAGGTTGTGTAGAAGTGCTAATGGAACGTAATGTCGGTGTCGTTTCAGCTGTAGTCGTTACAGTATTCGCATCTTTATTGTCAAAAGATTCTTTTAATAATGCGTATAAAGAAGTATTATCTGTATTTGTATTAGACACAGTGGCTGGGCTTGCATCTTGTGCTGTGACTGTATTTGTAGGTTTAGATTGATCTGAAGACGTAATGCCAGTCGTCGTATCTGGTGTAACAGCATTTAACGGTGTAGTGTTATCAACGGTTGATGATACTGTTGTTTCAGTAGGTGTATGAGTTGACGTAGTATTAGCTGTTGATTGTGAGTCTGATGTAGACGCTTGGGAAGTTGTCTCAGACGTAGATTTAGGCGTTGTTGTATTATCAGTAGAAGTAGTATTCGAAGACGTTGATGATTGACTATCCGTACTCGGTATAGACTGGGACGTTGTAGGTTGTGTGGATTGATCAGAAGAAGTAGTTTACCGTAGTTGGATTAGTAGTAGTTGATGACTCAGAAGTAGAGGCATTTGTAGAAGGCGATGTCTCAGAAGTAGTCGCATTAGAAGTCGCATTTGGAGTTGTAGCCGTCGCTGTCTTTGGCATTTCAGTCGTATTCGTTGTAGGTGATGCGATTGTACTTGGAGAAGACGTCGTATTAGACGATGTGTTTTGAGATGTTGACGACGTATCAGCCGTAGATGTTGGTGTACTTTCTGCCGCTTTAACCTCCTCGTGATGGCCCATGAATAAAATCGAACCTAATAAAATCGATGCCGTACCCACCGTATACTTACGAATGGCATACTTGTTTTGCTTATTTGGTAAGAAATTTTGGTTCTCCATAAAAATCCTCCATATGATATAAGATTTAGTTGTCCAACAAACTGTAACAACGCATAAAATTGCGCCACAAAGATATGCAATACTTTATTTAAAACAATAAAATAGACAATGCATTACTTAGTATAGCAAAATATTCTGAAAGTTCAATTGATTATATAATTCAGGGTTCAAAAATTTAATTGAAATTAATATTTATATAATTGTCTGTCTTTAGGACCCCTTGTATCCTCACGATTGAAGAAGAAATAAAAATTTTTTTTACAATAAATCAAAAACAGCTTAACAGAATATTTCATAAGATAATCTGAAAAGCTGTACATTTTAATTCAATTTATGTTGAAAAGAACGTATGAAAATCACACGCATTAATAGTGTTTCATCTCGATTTTAATGTCTTTAATATTTCTTGAATCGATCACATTACCCATTTTTTCAGTAGGCAATTTAGAGTTTAGGTCAATATGATGTGGAGAACTATCCTTCATATTTATAATGATACTTCCTGATTTTTTGCCATTTTGATAAAGTCCATAATGTTTAATTAACTGATGTCTAATTTTGAAATCAATTTGTTTAAGTGAAATTTCTTCTTTGTAAATATTAAAATTGACTAAAGATGAATGATTGCCATTTTTAATTGACAATTGTGGACTTACAACAGGACCTGCATAGTAACGGCTATTTGATTTCGTAATACCGCCAACAGAATAATTTGTAGCTTGATAACCATAGCCTTCACCGACTATAAACACATCGATATTTGGAATTTCTCTTTGTTGGTATCTATCCTTATTTTGACCTACTAATGAGATGGTATTAAATTGATGTGAATAGGGATCTTGAACATCTACTTCACGACCATCACCATAGCCTTTTTGATATTTGAAATCAAAACTATGTTTCGAATAGTACGTATACAAATTATCGATATCATTATCTTTATGTTGGAAATATTTTTCATAATTAAATGATGGTCCATAATAAGATGAGCTCCCATAATTGTATGGTGCTGCCTCTACAGTTTGTGTATTTGTCGTAGCGACACCTGTTGTTAAAATACTTAATGCTAAACTGGCTTTAGCGATTGTAGATAATTTCATATCTATAACTCCTTCAATACTAAATAATCTTTAATCATAAAAACGGGAAATATCCCCATAAATTAGGCATTAAAAACAGCTTATCGAAATGATAAATTAGCGTTTTTATCAAAGCGATAAAGCTGTTCTTAAATCATTATTAACCTTTATAAATATGGCGTTCTAATTCTTTTTTATCATATGCATTGAAATAAGTGAGGATATAACCATGAATATCATAGCCTCTTATTTCGTTACCTGCTAATTTGAAATAAGCAGGGGTAACTTCAATTAATTCATCAAATTCGCGTTCTTTTCTTTGTGCTTCAGTTTCTGCGACTTTAATTTCTTTCGTCACGAGTTTACTTAAAACTTTACCAGACAATGGGTCTACAACGACAAAATGTAGTTTTTCTCCATTATTCAAACGAAATCCTGCATCAGATGCGTTAAATGAAAACTTACCATCTTTATCCACTTGTAAATCTGGGAATTCGTTGCCTTCTCCAAGACTAGACGTCACATTGACAACCGCATTCGCAAATTTCGTTTTGCCTTCTATTACTTTAGTGCCTTGACCATTTTTAGTAGGTACGTCTATACCGCGGTCACTAACATAATCAAAGCCTTTTATATCATCTATTTGTAAATCATCAGTAATCGTATTGATAGTAGCAACTTTTTTTACTTTTTCAGGAGAATAAGATGTGACAGCGTTATTTATATTATCAAAATTAGTGACTCTCACATTAAATATTAATGGAATTAGCGCTTCTTCTTCATTATTAGGTTTAAAAGCAATTGATACTAAATCATTATCTTTTAAATTAAAGTTTTCTAATGGTTTGCGTTTAAAATCAAACTCAAAGTAGCCTTTATCATCGATATGTTTCCAAATGCCATCTACACGAGATTTAGCATCAGCATTTGACATGGCTTTTTCATATTCGCTACTATCACTTAAATTAACAAACTTATTATTAATTGCGAGTGCGACACGGCCTTTTACAGACGTGTGTCCTTTAATAATGCCAGAGTCTTTAAGAATAGGTTCTACAAAAATTTGGTGATGGCCTTTATTTCTTTCTAATTGTCTAGTGGGAACCGAATAGGTCTTATCGTAACGACCGGTTTTAACACTTTTACTTAAGTCATTACTCTCTTCTTCCATAGCATTTTCTTCATTTTCAGACTCAATATCTAGCTCTAAATTGAAATTTGACGATGTTATTTCTACTTCTTGATTATAAACGATTTTTCTATCGTTTAAATTATAAGTGAAATTCCCATTGCTATCAGATTTTACGAGGTCACCTTCTACGGAATCTACGCTCTTTTTATCAATATTTAGTAAAATTGTTTGATTAGGCAATGTTCTACCTGTTATCTGATTGTCACCTGGTTTTATTTCATTTAGTTCCACGAAATTTTTAGGTGTTTCTTTATTCACAACGGTTTGTTTTTCATTTCCTCGTTCCGGGGCTTGAACGTGTGTATTTGTGTGACCTTCAGTTGTTTGTTGGGGGCTCAATGCAACGTGTCTTTGGTCACTACTATAATTTGTTGACTGACTTACATCAGAAACATGTTCAGAAGCGTCTGCTTGTCCTTGAATTGTGATATACATCGCTGCCATGGCGATTGAGACCAAGCCGACTTTCATTTTACGTAATTTGAATTTCTCTCTCATTATAAACTCCTAAACTCTATTTCACATTTTTCAATATGTCTTTAATCTTATTTGGGGTCACTTTAACGTCTATACTTTTTGGATGGGTGATGTGTTGGGTTTAAAAGTAAAGTCATCTTTTTAATGACGCGTTACCTCAAATTCCCAACAATAGGGACATTGCTGGGAATTTAAGAAATCACGCTTAATATATTGTGTTAATTATTTTGAATTAAAATGCATCAATTAATTTGATTTACGTTTTCTACCTAATAGGAACAATGCACCGAGTCCTAATAAAAATGTACCAAGCAATCCGGCATGTGTTTTTTCATGACCTGTTTCAGGTAAAGCTTTCGCTTGTGTTGTTTTAGCATGTGATACAACGTTAGTTGATACCGGAGTTGGGGCGCTTGATGACTGCATCATTGTTTGATTCATTGAAGCTACACCGAGTGTCGTTACAGGGATAGTTTGTGACGCTGGTGTCGTTTCAGCTGTTGTACTTAGTTGAGATGCAGTATTCGGACGAGATGCTGACTTTGCTATAGTTGTTGGTTCTGTCTTTGTCTTAGGTGTTGTCTTTGAACGTGTTTCTAATGATGCTTCAGGTGATGTCACGGATTTAACCTCAGATGGCGCCTGTACGCTTACTTTAGGCATCGCTGTTGTGTTTGATGCAACAGATAGAGCCGGTTTAGAATCAGTCATTGTTGCAGACTTTGTTTCTGTTGGCCATCCTGGTAATAGATTAAAATTAGGTTGATCTATTCCAAGGCTTTTAAAATGACGTGCAATTTCTTCCTTGTCATTAGCATTGAAATAATCAAGCACGTTACCATGAATGTCGTAACCTCTAATTTCATCACCTACAAGGCGGTAATACGCAGGGGTAATATCTAGTAACTCATTCAACGTTCTTTCTTTTTTCTCTTCTTCCGTTTCAGCTACTGTAATTTCTTTTGTGACAAGGTTGCTTAAAATCGCACCCGTTAATGGATCAACAACTGTGAAATGAAGTTTTTCGCCATTATTTAAACGGATGCCGACTTCTGAAGCATTAAATGAAAATTCACCTTTTTCATTCACTTGTAAATCTGGGAATTCATTACCTTCGCCTAGGCTTGAATTAATATTAACCACTGAATTGGCAAACTTTGTTTTACCTTTGATTTCTCTTGTACCTTGACTGCTATCGACAGGTTTGTCGATGCCACGATCGCTTTCATACACAAAACCATGAATATCTTCAACTTCTAAATCAGCTGCGCCATTGTTTAACGTTGCGACTTTTTTTACATCATTAGGGGAATATGATGTTGTAGCAGTAGCAACATTAGCAAAGTCACTGGCTTTAAGGTTGAAAATTAAAGGAATGAGTGCTTCTTCCTCATCATCTGGTTTGAATGTAATCGAGATTAAGTCATCTTTGTTGATTTGATGACTTTCAAAAGGTGTACGTTTGAAATCAAATTCAAAATACCCTTTATCATCAATGAATTTCCAAATACCTTCGTTACGTGCTTTTGCCTGCGCTAATGGTGTGTTTTTGTCAAAATCATCGTAACCTAAATTAATAAACTTATTATTAATCGCAAGAGCTACACGACCTTTCACAGATGTGTGGCCTTTAATAATGCCAGAATCTTTAAGAATCGGTTCTACGAGTACTTGGTGATGACCATTTTGTTTCTCTAATTGTTTCGTAGGAATCGCGTAGGCTTTATCGTAACGACCTGTTGTTGTCGTATCTGTCGCCTCTGCACCTTCTTCTTCTAGCATAGATTCTTCTGAACCTTCTTCAGATTCAATATCAAAATTTAAATTTGATGAAATCACATCAACCTTTTGATTAAACACAATGTTTCTGTCATTCAAATCAAAAGTAAATGCGCCGTTATCATCAGATTCTGCGAAACCGCCATCTCCACCTTCAACAGAACCTAAACTTTTGCCATCAATAGTTAATGAAACGATTTGATTAGGTAACGTTTTTCCCGTGATTTTAGTATCACCAGGCGTTACTTTATCTAATTTAACGTAGTTCTCCTGTACGTTCTCTTTTGTATCTGTTTGTTTTGTCTCTACCGCTTCAGTAGGTTTAACAACTGGATTTGTTGGTGATTCAGTTACAAGTTGACGTTTAGGTTCAACTTGTTTGTCCTCAATATTTTGAATGCTTGTTGGCTGAGGGACTTCAGCCGTATTTTCAGAAGCTTCCGCCTGTCCTTGCATAGTTATATACATCGCAGCGATGGCAACCGAAACCAAGCCGACTTTCTTTTTACGTAGCTTAAAATTCTCTCTCATCATAAACTCCTAAAATTTATTTTTTTATTTCATTTCAACAATTATTTCTTTAATGTTTTTAGAATCGACAACATCGCCCATACGGTGATCTTGTAATTTTTTGTCTAATTCAAAAGTGTATTTATCTTTTTCAGCACCGTTCATTTTTACTACGATTGTGCCGCCTTTTTTATCACCTTTGTATAAGCCGTATTTTTCAATTAGTTGTTTTCTTAATTTGAAGTCCAATTCCTTAAGTGAAATTTGTTCTTTGTATATGTTATATGGATTATCATTTGTTACAAAAAATTCCCCACTCTTAGTCTTTATTTTTAGAGAAACCGTTTTAAATTGATCAATGCGGTTTAATTTATTAGTTGTTGTGATTCCGCCAATAGAATAATTTTCAGCGCCTCTATTAGAATCTTCCCTAACTACGAATACATCTATATTTGGTAGGTATGATTTATCTAACTTTTTACGATCTTCCCCGGTAAGTTTGACATTAGTTAGTTGAACGCCATCAATAACCTTGACATTGTCTCCTTCTCTTTCACCATTGACATTTCTTAACTCAAATGGGGTTTTAGTATAGTACGTTTTTAAATCTTCAGTACTAATTTTAGTTTGAACACTAGCTTGTACTTCCGCATCTGCTGATTGAGCGTATGTTGTCATTACTCCTGTTGTTAAAATTCCTAATGCTAAACTTGTTTTAGCAATCGTAGATAATTTCATTGTCATTGCTCCTTTTTTTCTATTTCCCAAAGTAATTGATTATCGGTGATTACGTAATACTAACAATCAAACTTATTATAGACCTGAAAGTTAAACGTTAAAATTAAATATTGCTTAACTTAACTTTAACGTTTATTAATTATGTTATAAATATGACTGCTTTAGTGCGTAATTACTACTAAAGGAGTATCTTTTCCAGGAATTAATATTAGAAAAGACAAAATACCGCCTTATCAATGTTTTCAGTGTGTTGTCTAGGGCGGTCATGTATTTAAAATGATGTTCTAAAACAAGTAGCATGCGAATAACATGCAAGGTGAAGTAGATGTTGAATCTTTTAAGAAAGTAGGCGCCTAGTGGGGGAGATGGTGGTAGAAGTAAAAAACATCCCCTAAGTGTATCTCACTTAAGGGATGTGTCTTTTATTTGCGCAAGTCTTTAGGCGTACGTTTGTTTCTTCTGAATAAGAAGAGTGCCCCAAGTCCGGCAAGTAATGTACCTATAAGACCACTGTTCATGTCTTTATGGCCTGTATCAGGTAATGTTGTTTTATGTGTTGTGGTATGTTTGTGTTCGCTAGAAACTGCTTGTGACGTTGTGTGTGTGACGTTTGGCACCACTGATGATTTTGGCACCACTGATGATTTTGGCATAGCTTCCGGTGCTGGTGTCGGTTCTGGTGTCGGCTCAGGCGTTGGCTCCGGTGTTGGTTCCGGTGTTGGTTCCGGTGTCGGTTCTGGTGTCGGCTCAGGCGTTGGTTCTGGTGTTGGATCCGGAGTTACCGTTGGTTGATAGAATCCAGAGTCGACAGTAAAGTTATCGCTATTATTAATCATGACTTTCGAAGTTAAACCATCTGAATCTAAATGGTGGTCACCCACATGGGATTGTGTCGGTTTATAGCCGTTTGGTGTTGTAAAGGTAACGGTATATTCCCCATTTTCCAATCCTTTGAAAACATATTTGCCAGAAGCGTCGGTTGTCGTTGTTTCTGTCGTGCCATCTGGTTTTGTCAGTGTTACAGTGACACCGGCAATGCCGTGTTCATTCGAATTTTGGATGCCGTCTTTATTAGAATCGTCCCAAACATAGTCACCGAGTTCATAAGTGGCAGGCACCGGTGTCGGTTCTATTGTCGGTTGATAAAAACCAGAATCGATGGTGAAGTTATCCCCGTCATTAATCGTTGCTTTGGTAGAAACACCGTTTGAATCTAAGTAGTGATTTCCGACATGGGATTGTGTCGGTTCGTAACCTTGAGGTGTTGTAAAGGTAACGGTGTATTCTCCATTTTCCAATCCTTTGAAAACATATTTGCCAGAAGCGTCGGTTGTCGTCGTTTCTGTCGAGCCATCTGGTGTTGTGAGTGTCACAGTGACGCCAGCAATACCATGTTCATTAGAATTTTGAATCCCGTCTTTATTCGTATCATTCCAAACATAGTCGCCGAGTTCATAAGTGGCAGGGACCGGTGTCGGTTCTGTCGTTGGTTGATAAAAGCCAGAATCTACAGTGTAGTTGTCATTGTCATGAATTGTTGCGGTTGTAGAGATCCCATTCGAATCTAAACGGTTGTCACCGACGTTAATTTGAGTTGGGACATAGCCATCTGGTGTCGTAAAGGTAATTGTATAGTCACCATTTTCCAATCCTTTGAAAACATATTTGCCAGAGGCGTCGGTTGTCGTCGTTTCTGTCGAGCCATCTGGTTTTGTGAGTGTCACAGTGACACCGGCAATCCCGTGTTCATTAGAATTTTGGATGCCATCTTTATTCGTATCATTCCACACATAATCCCCGAGTTCATAAGTCGCAGGGACCGGTGTTGGTTGTGAAGCGGGTTGATAGAATCCGGAATCAACGGACATATTGTCAGCGTTATTGATTGTGGCTGTTGTGGATAATCCATTAGAGTCCAAACGATCATCCCCGACATTAATTTTTGTAGGTTCATAGCCATCTGGTGTCGTAAAGGTAATCGTATAGTCACCATTTTCTAGACCGTTAAAGACATATTTTCCAGAGGCATCGGTCGTCGTTGTTACCGTCGAGCCGTCCGGTTTTGTTAATGTTACAGTCACGTCGGCAATGCCATGTTCATTGGAATTTTGGATGCCGTCTTTATTCGTATCATTCCAAACGTAATAGCCTAACGTATATGTGGCAGGCACGGGTGTCGGTGGTGTCACAGGTTTGTGGAACCCGGAATCGATTGTGACGTTGTCGGCATTATCTATAATAGCTGTCGTTGAAACCCCATTGGAATCTAAACGTGCATCGCCGACATTAATTGCTGTTGGCACATAGCCTTGTGGTGTGGTAAAAGTGACGGTGTATTCGCCGTTTTCCAGACCGTTAAAGACATATTTCCCAGACGCATCGGTTGTGGTTGTTACCGTTGAACCATCCGGTTTGGTTAATGTCACAATCACGCCTGCAATACCCACTTCATTCGAATTTTGAATGCCGTCATTGTTAGAATCGTTCCAAACGTAATCTCCTAATTTGTATGTCGCAGGCACGGGTGTCGGTTCCTCCACAGGTTGATAGAATCCGGAATCAATTGATAAGTTATCCGCATTATCGATGGTTGCGGTTGTTGATAAACCATTTGAATCTAAGCGGTCGTCACCGACATTGGTTAACGTTGGTTCTAATCCATGTGGTGTGGTAAAGGTCACAGTATACTCACCGTTATCTAAGCCAGTAAATAAATATTTCCCAGACGCATCGGTCGTTGTCGTTTCTGTGGTACCATCTGGTTTTGTGAGTGTGACGACAACGCCAGCGATACCGACTTCATTGGAGTTTTGGATACCATCGTTGTTAGAGTCGTTCCAAACGTAATCCCCGATCTCGTATGTGGCAGGCACGGGTGCTGGCGTGCTTGTAAGTTGATAAAATCCCGAATCGATGGTGAAATTGTCTGCGTTTTGAATTATAGCAGTTGTAGACAAGCCATCAGAATCAAGACGATTATCACCAATATGCGATGCGGTCGGCTCAAATCCTGCCGGTGTCTTAAACGTTACCGTATACGTGCCATTTTGAAGTCCTTTAAACACATATTTTCCAGTGGCATCCGTCGTTGTGGTAACCGTTGAACCATCGGGTTTGGTTAATGTGACTGTGACGCCAGAAATCCCGACTTCATTAGAATTTTGGATTCCATCCTTATTGGAATCATACCAGACATAGTCGCCGAGTTCGTAAGTAGCGGGTACGGGTGTCGGTTCGACAGTAGGTTGATAGAATCCAGAGTCCACAGAATAATTGTCGTTGTTGTTAATGGTTGCGGTCGTTGATAAACCATTAGAATCTAAACGACTATCGCCGATATTTGTCTTGGTCGGTTCAAATCCCGCTGGGGTAGTAAACGTCACCGTATATGTGCCGTTTTCAAGGCCGGTAAAGACATATTTCCCAGAAGCATTCGTTGTCGTTGTCACAGTAGAACCATCGGGCTTAGTTAATGTGACCGTGACACCGGCAATGCCGACTTCATTGGAATTTTGAATGCCGTCCTTATTGGAATCATTCCAGACATAGTCACCGAGCTCATACGTAGCAGGGACTGGCGTTGGTTCAGGAGTTGGTTGATAAAAGCCAGAGTCAATCGTAAAATTATCCGCTCCGTTGATCGTTACGTCTACAGTCTCACCATTGGAATCAATCGTTCTATCCGTACCTGACCCCACCGCTGTAGGAAGATATCCTTCTGGAGGAACAAATTCAATTGTATAGGTACCATTCGGCAAACCAGTAAATAAGTAGTTTCCGTACTTGTCTGTCACACCTGTTTTTACAACATCACCGTTGCTGTTTCTAAGTGTTACGACGACGTCTTCAATCGGGTCTTCACCTTCATCTTGAATGCCGTTTTGATTCGCATCATTCCATACATAGTCTCCTAAACGATACGTTTTTACCGTGCCATCACCGGTACCAGAGCTCGTTTCGACCAAAAAGCCATTATCAAAATTATAATTTGAGGTATAGTTCTTTTGATCTGTCGCAATGAGTGTGGCTCTTGTTGATAAATCATTGCTGTGGTTAGGATCAAAATGAGCGTCCATCACCACAACAAAAGGTGTGCGGATTGCACCAAAATCGATTTCTAAGTTGCCGTCAAGATTCGTATAAATCCAACCGTTTTGATAAAATTCTGGAGCTAAATCTTGATAGCCTGCAGGATTAAAATAGTAACTGTCTGTTAACACACTTGGATCAGGCACTTGATAAATGTGAAAGTTGGTAGTGTTGTAATCAATTAAGGCATTACTATTAGGTGTATCTTTCCCCATAATTAACCGTGCAGCGCTTAAGTCTACATTTTTAGGGTTTACGTAAATAACTTCTGTAAACGTGTTGTTTTTTTCTGTTCCGTCTACACGGGTAATCATCGTATCGACAGAAGATGGATAGACTCCATAATCATGATTGTCGTATGTGTAAGTAATGGATGTAGAGAAAGGTTCTCCAGCTAAATTATAGTTCAATGGATACGTGCCTGATTTTTGTGCGGTTTTACGATCGGCAAATTGTGCTAAGTTAAAGGTTCCGGAAATGTTTTCTTTGTCATTCACCCAATCTGTAAACGTATAAGTCAATGTTTTGGTATTGGTATCATAGACGCCATTCGCAATGACATAACCTGCAGGAGAGTACAAATCAATTGGAAATTGATTGTTAGATGCTGAGAAATCTAATTCTCCATTGAGATTAGCGTAAGTGGGCATTTGAATTGTAAAATAGTCCCCTCCGTTTACTTTTCCATTGACGACATAATCAGCAGTTAAGCGGAAATTACCACTTTGGTTTGGGTCGATGGTTGTTTTAGAAATTTTAGGGTTTGTTACAGTGACTAATTGATTTACGTTTGCTCCCGATGTTGCGGCTAAAGTCGTGACAGTAGGAGAAGCGGTCATTAAACTAAATGAACGTAATGTCGGTGTCGTCTCAGCAGTTGTCGCTATTGTAGTCGGACCATTATTGCTTGAAGATGGGCCTGTCGTCACTGGATTTGATAACGAAGTCGCTGAAGTTGGTTCTGCAGCAGTAACTGTATTATTTGGTTGTGTTGGCATGGCATTGACAGAAGCAGTGTTAGACGTTGATGTGGATGAACTTGTCGTGCTAGCAGTTGAAGTGTTGGTCTCAGAAGTAGCCGTTGTCGAGGTGCTTTGTGGTGAAGTGTTCGAATTTGATGTTGTCGTATGTGTCGTGTCTGTTACTGTTGTATTTGTATTTGGCGAAGATGCTGAAGTGGAAGTGTCTGTCGTCGTACTTGATGTTGCTGGAGCTGTCGTTGTCGTTGATGTTGCTGGAGCTGTCGTTGTCGTTGATGTTGAGGTATTTGTAGAACTTACTGTAGTAGCAGTGGCCGTTGATGTGGAAGTATCTGTTGCATTGGCAGTAGACGTTGTTGTGTCTGGTAGCGTTGTAGGATTTGAATTTGATTGATTTGTGGTTGATGTCGTGTTTGTCGATGTAGAACTCGTTGTTGGAGACGATGTAGAAGACGTGGTATTTGGTGCGGTACTCGCAGTACTTTCAGCCGCTTTTGCCTCTTCATTCGATCCCATTAATAAAAATGTCCCCAATAGAATAGAAGCAGTACCTACAGTGAATTTTCGAACTGCGTACCGATTTTGTCTATTCGGAAGAAAATCGTATTTCTTCATGTAATTCCCCCATTTGTTTACAATAGTATATTTTAATAGTTACTCGAATAATGTATAAATATGGTCAAAATGTGTACAATATGAATCGCACGGCTATTTGATATGATATTTTATTTCTGTTTTAAAAAAGACGAGTAACGCATAAATCAGTATAGCAGAATATTTAGGGAATTCAATAGATTCAAAATTTTTATTTTTTAAAGATATTTTAAAAATGTCTTTAAGTAAAAATATGCGTTTATACGGCGTTTTTTTAAAGGAATTAATATGTGATAATAGAAAAAATGAGTCATTTGCACTATAAATGATTCAAGTTCACACGCGCTGAGAAATAAAAACGTTGTCCCTTAAATAGGAAGTAGTGATCTATCACTCACGGGATATAAAACACGTTTAGCGCGAGTTGGTCATGGAACACTACACCATACTTTCATGATATATAAATCACGGTTGATACACAGCCGTTCATGTTGAATCAATCCACAATGAGGTGATGAGATGAATCGATGTCTAATACAAGTATTATTTCCTGGGAAATGAGAAGCTATAAAGACTTTTATAGTGCTGTTTTCTTGTTTTATAAAAAGTGTTGATGGTATGACTGTCATGGATAAGTTAGATTGAATTCAAGGAGCGATTGAACATGGAAGTAGGTCATCATATTAAAGCATATCGAACAGCGATGCAGTTATCTCAAAGTGACTTAGCTGAGAGGATTTATGTATCGACGCAAACCATCTCGAATTGGGAGAACGAAAGAAGTTATCCGGATTTACAAAATTTAATTTACCTATCTGAAGTGTTCAACATTTCCTTAGATCAACTTGTTAGAGGAGATGTAGAAGAAATGAAACATAACATTGATAGATCAAATATGGATCGTTATGGCAATATCATGCTGATAAGTATGTTTTTAACCGCAGTTTCCTTTGCGGCAGCACTCAAGTATAGTGAAGGATGGTTTGGATTTTTGGGTCCTTTTGTAATTTGGTTAATTTCCATGTATAGTGCAATAAAAGTAGATAAAATTAAGAAGAAACATGATGTTAAAACGTATAAAGAAATCGTCGATTATATGGAAAATGGTAAGAAAACAAAATCAATAGAAAAACACAAGTATAAAAATGGGTTAGAAACAGTTTTTATTGTGACATGTGTCGTGGGAGTGTTTTTACTCATTACATTTATAAGTATTTGGTTATTTAACAAATTACCTTTTTAAAGGAGCATTTATATGACTATTGAAAAGCAATTATATGAAGAAGCTGTGAAGTTTATTCAACACAGGTACCCTACAGGCTGGGGTGGTGCAGCTGCAATGTATTCTAAACAAGGTCAAATTTATATTTCAGTAGCGCCTGAGATTATAAATGCTGGCACAGCGCTATGTATAGAAACAGGTGCGATTTTAGAAGCGCATAAAAATGAGGACGTCATTACGCATAGCATTTGCGTAGTAAGAGGTGATGAACATAGTGATTTTAAAATTTTAACCCCGTGTGGTATTTGTCAAGAACGTCTCCGTTATTGGGGAGACGATGTCAAAGTTGCGGTGACAAATCCAGACAGTAAATTAATATACAAACCACTAAAAACACTTCAACCCTATCATTGGAGCGAAGCATATGATGATTTGATTGATTACAGTTAACGTAAACAGAAACTATCAAGAAAGCCTTAAAGTAGATTTACAATGAAACTTAACTACAAAATATGTTAAATCCCTTTCAATAAATAATGATTGAGAGGGATTTTTAGTTTTATAGAAATAGATAAAGAAGTAAAACAAGTAAATTTAAAACATGAAATACGTTTATAAATAAGAAGTTATAAAGCTTAAAAGTAATGAAAAAATACATGGATTACACAATCAATTTTTAGTATTATTAGAGTGTAATGAATATTTTATTTTAATAAGAAACATCAGAATATTCGACCACATTTAAAAATTAAATAAATGTATTCAAAGAAATGCTTTAGTATAAAGGTTCAATTACACAAACTTATGACACGGGGGTAACTATGATACATATAAAAAAATTAAGTCTATGCATTGGTTTAGTAGTACTTACAATAATGATGGGAGGATGTGGTTTAATGAGTAAAAAAAACGAAATTAAAGAGAGCTTTGAAGAAAAGCTTAGTATGTATCCAATTAAAAACTTAGAAGACTTTTATGATAAAGAAGGCTTCAGAGATGGGGAATTTGATAAGAATGATAAAGGGACATGGATATTAAACTCGAGTATCGCTGTAAGAGAAAGTAAAGATGGTGATTTAAATGTCAAAGGCATGGTACTAGATATTAATCGAAATACGAAAATATCTAAAGGTCAATATTATTACAAAACAATTAAGGAGGATAGTAAGGGTAGAATTTATAAACAAGAGAAAAATTATCCTGTTAAATTAGAAAACAATAAGATAGTGCCTTTAAAACCAATAAATGATGAAAAAATCAGAAAAGAAATAGAAGATTTTAGATTTTTTGTACAATATGCGAATTTCAAAGATTTAAATTCATATGGCCAAGGTAATTTTGACTACAACCCGAATGTGCCGAGTTATTCAGCAGAATATCAATTATCAAATAATGATTATAATGTAAAACAATTAAGGAAGCGATATAACATATCAACGAATAAAGCTCCTAAATTGATATTAACAGGAGTAGGTGAGTTTAAAGGATCTTCAGTTGGTTATAAGAACCTTAAAATGGAATTCGAACAAAATGAAGAAAAAAGCACCAACTTTAGTGATACAGTAAGTTATAAGCCAAGTAGGGTAGAAGAATAATGTCTAAACAAGAATACAAAATTAGCGCTAATAAAATAAAATATAATACTGAAGAATCAACTGCAGTCTCTTTAATTAGTTATGAAATTGAAAACGCCAATTATAAAGGGTTAAATAAACATGAAATTTATGGACAAATAGATCAACTTAAAGTCAATAAAGATTTCCCTAAAAACCTTGAATATGTGGATAGTCATACGGACCCAATTACAGGTACTACTGTTGCAGCATTTGAAAATACCGATACTGGAAAAGTAATTGTTGGAATGGCAGGAACAAATGTGCACATGGAAGAGGCTAAAGCAACTCATGATGATTTAATCAATTTTACAAATCCAGTAAGTGCTGGACTTTGGGGTTTTAAAGAATCACTAAATGCGATATCTTTAATTAAAAAAAATCCTGATGATTATTTAACTTATCTCAAATCGAAGCGTCAAAACTATATTGATACTTTAGGTACCATACAAGATATCGGTGCGGATATTAATATCTCTACACATAGTGTTTCAGATACTGACCTTCATTTTATGAGCACTCAAAATTTTATTAAAGACTTAAAAAAAGAGCATGATATAGATACTATTACCGGGCATTCATTGGGTGGAAGAGATGCAATGATTTTGGGAATGAGTAATGATATAGATAACATCATTACATACAATACTGCTCCTATTAATGTTAAAAGTATAAGAATACTAGTACCATTATTAACATTAACTGAAGCCGCTAGAGACGATAACATAGAAAACATGATAAATAATTATGATGGGAAGATTACTCATTTTATTTCTGATGAAGATGAATTAAATGGGGTTGTTAATCAGTTCACACATGTTTTACCAGGAAAACGAATTATAATACCTAATGGTAAAAATCATTCTATGGGCGGATTTTTAAGTAAATATGAACAAATGATTATCACAAATAGTTTAAATAAGCCAAATGAATTTAAAAATGAGATGAAAAAATCTTTTAAAAAGAATAACAATTACACTAAAAGTAAATTAAATGAAATCAACGACATCAAAAATGCAATGGTTATGCAAAATGGGGGTGGCGCATTATCCTCGTCACAACAAAAATTGTTAGAATATGTTACTGCATTAGTGATAGTTAAGGGGTTAAGTCAACAACTTACAAGTGATATCGAGCAATTGAATAAAATGTATGAGGAGATTAAAGACACCTTTAAAAATAATTGGGAAGATGCCTTAGAATCAGGAGAGACTATGGGTAGTAACCTTTCTTCTCAAGAAATTATGGATGCTTTATACGAAGGAGGTGTCTATGAAGATAAATTGGTAACGATTCCTTTCGAAAAGATTTCTGAGAAGTTAAAGAAATTAAATGCAACTGCTACACAGTATCGTGAATTTATTACTAAAGTTGAAGATAGTATTGATGAAATTATTAATAATGATCAAATGTTAGCAAATCAAATAGGTGGATTACTATGATATTTAAAGATATTAATGACATAAAAACGTTGGAAGATGCTTATGAGTATGAAAAAAAGCAGATAGCTAAAAAATTTGAAGAACTCCATGATTTTAAACATCAGTTGAGAATGGAAAATGAACGTAGTTATGACGCATTTTTATATTTAAAGCAAAAAATGAATTATAGCGAAGAATCTAACAAAAAAATGTTAAATTTAATGGAAGAATTCGACTCTGAGGTAGATAGTTATGTGAGACGTACTGAAAGAGAAATCCTAGAGTATCAAGATAAACTTAAAAAAGCATATTTAAGACATTCTGACAATTTGATAAGAAGGTGATGATTAGTGAACCTATCAGGAGAAATAATAATTGATGTAGATATTGTTAATGGGCTAAAAAAAGAATTTCAAAAAATGAAAATTACTTACATCATTTCACCAGAACACAATAAAAGACATACAGAAATAAAAAAAACGTTAGAAGATCAAGAATCTAATTTAATTGATATTATTAATTCTCACTGTTCAGCATTTAATAAAGAATTTGATGGTGTTGCTAAAGGGGATTGGACGAAAAGTGCAATGGAAGAATTAAGTCAAATAAACACCAATTTGAAAAGTATCGCTGAATAACTAGTATTAATTTAATTAAAGTGTTTTGAATATTCGGATAAGTAAAGAAGGAATAACTGTGACAATATAAATTTTTATCCATACTAAGGAACTTTTAAAGCACTGTCTTTAAAAGGTCTTTTCTATTAAAAAGAAGGCAATCAATTTGAAATCGACGGCCTTTAGAATTGCGTGGTGAAACTTTGAAATACATACAAAAGTTATATATATTTAATCTTGATAATTGTCATGATTACATTAACGGCTTGCGTATTTGGGAGTAAGAAAAACGAAATTAAAGAGAGCTTTGAAGAAAAGCTTAGTATGTATCCCATTAAAAATTTAGAAGACTTCTATGATAAAGAAGGCTTTAGAGATGGGGAATTTGATAAGAATGATAAAGGGACGTGGCTCTTAAATTCGAGAATGGTAATTAAACGTAAAACAGATGACAAGCTCATAGTTAAAGGGATGGTATTGAATATCAACAGAAACACGAGAACATCTGAGGGAAAATATTTTATAAGTTATATAGGTGAAGAGTCTTATAAAGATAACTATGAAGAAAGCTATCCGGTTAAAATGGTTAATAATAAAATTGTTCCAACCAAAGTTATTAAAGATAAAAAAATATTAGATGAAATAGAGAATTTTAAATTTTTTGTACAATATGCGAATTTTAAAGATCTAAATTCATATGGCCAAGGTCATTTTGATTACAATCCGAATGTGCTAAGTTATTCTGCAGAATATCAATTATCGAATGAGGATGAAAATGTAAAACAATTGAGAAATCAGTATGATATTCCGTCAGATAGAGCACCTAAATTGATTTTAAAGGGTGTTGGAGAATTCAAAGGATCATCTATAGGTTATAAAAATTTAGAAATAGTATTTGAGCAAAATGAGGATGAAGCTATTTATTACGGTGATACGGTAGACTATCAACCAAGTAGAGAGTGATGAAAATGTGTAAAGATGACTCCGAAATAAAAGCGGATAGTTCTAATGTAACAACTAATATTTTTAAATTCATGAAATTAAAAAATATAATACCTTTAAATGGAAATTGTATTATGAAGAAAATATCGTTAAGTATAATTTTGATTACAATAGTAATTATAAGTTCAAGTTGTGGTCTCATGAGTAATAAAAACAAGATTAAAGAGAGTTTTGAAGAAAAGCTTAGTATGTACCCTATTAAAAACTTAGCAGACTTTTATGATAAGGAAGGCTTTAGAGATTCGGAATTTGATAAGAATGATAAAGGGACATGGATAATAAAATCAAAAATGGCTATAAGAGAATCAAAAGATGATGCGCTTAAGGTCAAAGGTATGGTCTTACGTATAAATAGAAATACAAAACTAGCTGACGGAGAGTATTACACTGAAACATATAAAGAAAATGAAAAAGGAGAAGTAGAAAAAAATGAAACAAATTATCCTATTAGATTAGAAAACAATAAAATTGTTCCTTCAAAACCTATAAAAGATGAAGAAATCAGAAAAGAAATAGGCGATTTTAGATTTTTTATCCAATATGCGAATTTTAAAGATCTCAATTCATATGGCCAAGGTAATTTGGATTGTAATCCCAATGTGCCGAGTTATTCCGCTGAATATCAATTATCAAATGATGATTATAATGTAAAACAATTGAGGAAACGATATAATATTCCGACAGATAAGGCGCCAAAAATGATATTAAAGGGGATAGGTGAGTTCAAAGAGTCTTCATTAGGATATAAAAGGCTTGAAATTGAATTTGAGAAAAATAAAGAAAAGAGTATCTACTTTACAGATACTGTTAGTTATAAATCTAGTAGGAATGTATATAAATGAGAAAAGAAGAATTCAAACTCAGTGCTAATAAAATAAATGATAAATCCGTGCCAATGAAAAATTTTTGTAAAGATGAAAATAAAGTGACAAGTTTATCTTGTCAATATGAGAAATACCACTCAGTACGCACCTTCAAGAAGCTATTTTTAAGCATTATGTTAATTATTATAATGATAGTTAGCTCAAGTTGTGGGTTTATAGATAATGAAAATAGTGAAGAAACACGTTCTGAAAAAAAGATTAAACAAAGTTTTAATAAATCATTAGAAATGTACCCTATTAAAAATTTAGAAGATTTCTATGATAAAGAAGGCCTTAGAGATGCTGAATTTAAAAAGAATGATAAAGGGACATGGAATTTGTATTCATCAATGGCCATTAAACGTAATCATTATGATAATTATACAATTAAAGGCATGTTATTGACTATAAACAGAAACACTAGGAAGTCTGAAGGAGAATATTTTGTTATAAACAAATATGAAGATAAAAAAGGTGTAATTAGAGATAGAGAAAAGAACTATCCAGTTACATTAACAAATAATAAAATAATCCCTAAAAAACCTATTGAAGATGAAAAAATTAGAAGGGAAATAGAAGATTTTAGATTTTTTGTGCAATATGCGAATTTTAAAGATTTAGATTTATATAGTTCAGGTGATTTTGACTACAATCCGAATGTACCAAGTTATTCTGCAGAATATCAATTAACGAATGATGATTATAACGTAAAACAATTGAGAAAAAGGTATGATATTCCAACAGATAAAGCACCTAAATTGATTTTAAAGGGTGTTGGAGAATTTAAGAGATCTTCTATAGGATATAAAAATCTAGAGATAAATTTTGAAGATAAGAATGGAAGAAGAATTCATTTCGCAGATAGTATTGATTTAAAGCCTAGTGAGGATGGGGATTAATGTCTAAACAGAAGTGTGAAATTATCATTACTAAAATGGCCGATAAAAGTAAAAAGTTTAATAAATTTTATGGAAACGTCGTTATGAAGAAAATATCTTTAAGTATGGTTTTGATTTTATTAATAGTGGCTCTTTCAAGTTGTGGCTTTATAGATAATGAAAATAGTGAAGAAACACGTTCCGAAAAAAAGATTAAACAAAGCTTCAATAAATCATTAGAAATGTATCAGATTAAAAATCTGGAAGACTTCTATGATATGGAAGGTTTTCGAGATGGAGAATTCAATAAGAATGACAAAGGGACCTGGGTCTTATATTCGGGAATGTCTATACAACGAAATAAAGGTGATGCATTAATTAGAAAAGCCATGGTGTTACATATAAATAGGAATAGTAGACAGTCTTCGGGAGAATATATTATTGCAAAAGTTAGAAAGAATAATAAAGGTAATTTAGAGAGTAATGAAGAAAAATATCCGGTAGTTTTGATAAATAATAAAATTGTACCTAAAGAAGATATTAAAGATGAAAATATCAAAAAGGAGATAGAAGACTTTAGATTCTTTGTACAATATGCGAATTTTAATGATCTAAATTCATATGGCCAAGGTCATTTTGATTATAATCCCAATGTGCCAAGTTATTCAGCTGAATATCAATTATCAAATAATGATTATAATGTAAAACAATTGAGGAAGCGATATGACATTCCAACGAATAAGGCTCCTAAATTGATATTAGATGGGAAAGGTAAAATTGAAAGTTCAACGGTTGGATATAAGAGGGTTCAAGTTGAGTTTGAAGAGAATGAAGAATCGAGTATATTCTATACTGATTTAACTGATTTTAAACCCAGTGAGGATGTGAATTAATGTCTAAACAGAAATATAAAATTAGTATTACTAAAATAATCAATAAAGTTGAATCATTTTATGAATCCTATGTGAATGTCAGAGGGGTTATGAAAAAAATATACCTAGGTATGAGTTTAATCATAATAATGATTTTTAGTTCAAGTTGTGGTCTTATGAGTAATAAAAACGAGATTAAAGAGAGCTTTGAAGAAAAGCTTAGTATGTATCCAATTAAAAACTTGGAAGACTTCTATGATAAAGAAGGCTTTAGAGATGGGGAATTTGATAAGAATGATAAAGGGACTTGGGTATTAAATTCTGAAATGGCAATACAAACTAATGGAGATGAAGATTTAATATCTAAAGGAATGGTATTACGTATTAATAGAAATACAAGGCAAGCAGAAGGAGAATATTTTATTAGCCGCTTTAGGAATAGTAGACATAAAGAGGAAAAATATCCGGTGAAAATGGTAAATAATAAAATTATTCCTGCAGAATCTATAGAAAATAAAAAAGTTGAAAAAGAAATAGAAAACTTTAGATTCTTTGTACAATATGCGAATTTTAAAGATTTAAATTCATATGGCCAAGGTCATTTTGATTATAATCCGAATGTACCGAGCTATTCAGCAGAATATCAATTATCAAATGATGATTATAATGTAAAACAATTGAGGAAGCGTTATGACATCCCATCTAAACACGCACCAAAACTATTACTAAAAGGTACAGGTGAATTCAAAGGATCATCTATCGGATATCAGGATCTTGAAATTCAGTTTGAAGAAAGTAAAAATAGAAATATTTTTTTTAATGATTTTGTAAATTTTCAACCAAGTAAGGATTAAAAGTGATGCTTAAAGAAGAATATAGAATAAAATCTAATAATATAAAATCAGTAACTGAAGAAACAAGTGCAATATCTCTATTAGCTATGAGATTGAAAATGCAAATTATCATACATAAGGTAAAGACATCAATATACATTGATAGTATGACAATCAAACATAAACCCAAAGTATGTAAAATCCCTTTCAATAAACGATGATTGAGAGGGATTTTTGGTGTATAGAAATGGATGAAGAAGTTAAACAAGAAAAATTAAAACATGAAATGCCTTTATAAATAAGTACTTATAAAGCTTAAAATTAATGAAAAAATATATGGATTGCACAATCAATTTTTAGTATTATTAGAGTGTAATGAATATTTTAGTTTAATAAGAAACATCAGAATATTCGACCGCATCTAAAAATTAAATAAATGTATACAAAGAAATACTTTAGTATAAAAGGTTCAACGACACAACGTAAGACACGGGGGTAACTATGATACATATAAAAAAAATAAGTCTATGTATTACTTTAGTAGTAATTACAATAATGATGGGAGGATGTGGTTTAATGAGTAAAAAGAACGAAATTAAAGAGAGCTTTGAAGAAAAGCTTAGTATGTATCCTATTAAAAACTTAGAAGACTTCTACGACAAAGAGGGCTTTAGGGATGAGGGGTTTGATAAGAATGATAAAGGGACATGGTATTTATATTCCCTAATGGCAATACAAACTAGTGGAGATGAAGATTTAACATTCAAAGGAATACTACTACGTATTAATAGAAACACAAGAACGTCGGAGGGAGAATATATCATTAGAACTACAGGAAATAATAAAAGTGAGAAGAAATATCCTGTTAAAATGGTGAACAATCATATTACCCCAAAAGAACCGATAAAAGATAAGAAGGTACTAAAAGAGATAGAAGATTTTAGATTTTTTGTACAATATGCAAATTTTAAAGATTTAAATTCCTACGGCCAAGGTGATTTTGATTATAACCCAAATGTGCCGAGTTATTCAGCAGAATATCAATTATCAAATGATGATTATAATGTTAAACAATTGAGGAAGCGTTATGACATACCTTCTAAACACGCACCAAAACTGTTACTCAAAGGTATAGGTGAATTCAAGGGATCTTCTATAGGGTATCAGCAACTTAAAATACAATTTGAAGCTAGAAAAAATAGAAAAATTTATTTTAATGATTTAGTAAACTTACAACCAAGCAGGGATTAAAATGAGTGAATATGAATATAAAATTACATCGTCTAATATAAAAGGCAAAACTGAAGAAACAAGTGCAATTTCTCTTATTAGCTATGAGATTGAAAATGCAAATTATAACAAATTAAATACAAATAAAATAAAAAACAAAATAAATAAAATTAAAGATTCAAAGCACTTCCCTACTAATCTTGAATAATTGATGCGATTTTATGACCTCTTTCTATCCAATTACTGTTTAACTTTATGAATCATCTAGTTTATATCAAGAGACTCATTTGTAGAATTTTTTAGATAGTAACGATGCGTTAACACGATTTGTATGATGAGAAATCCTGCGTTGATTGTCCAATATAAACCTAATGCCTGGTATAACACAAGGCATCCCTCTTTCATCTACCTTTTATTAAATTTCTCAAATTCTTTCTCTATGATTTATTGTCATTTCCGTCTATAATGTGAATGAGTCAAATTAGAAAGGTGAAGTTTATGAAAAAGGTGAGAAACAAACATTGGCATAGTCGTAACTTGTTAAACCGTTCTTTTAAAGTGTCCAGTGCTGTATTGGTTATCTCAACGGGCTTGATGGGTAATCATATTTCTCCCAATGTGAATGCACAAAATGTTACACATGTGAATCAACAACCATCTCTGGAAACATATATTCGACAACGTCAAGCTGAAGTGAAGCAGTGGCGCACGTTAACCGATCAACAAAAATCGCAATTGACATCAGAGTTGAGTCAGGCGAAAAGTATTGATGCGATTGATCGTTTATTAAATGAGGTTAAGTCAACTTCGACGCAAAATACCCGTCAATTAGAAGAGGCACGTGTGATACGTGAACAATTGAACAACAATATGGACCGTTTTTTTGCAGAACTCAATCACTCAGGTAATAAAGTTGAGGGGGGTAAACTAAATGATGTGAACCTCGATACTACGACATCTGCACGTCATTTGCTAGATGAATTGAATCAAAAAGATCCTAAAAGCAGTGATATTAAAACAGATATTCAACAATTGTTAGCATTACCGAATAGGACCGCAGCACTTGATAATTATGTCTCAACGAAGGAAGAGACTTTACAAGCTTTTGAGGCAAAACTTGCGCAACAATCGAATTTATCAGAGGAGCGTAAAGCGTTATTGTCAAAAGAAATTGATGCGATAAAACATCAATTAAATACGCAAAATGATCTCGTGCTCAAGCGATTGAAGTCAACCGACCATAAATCACAAGCGGTGACGTCTTTAATCAGACAAACGTTTAATGACAAAGAAGCGGACGCGATTTTAAAACGTGTTCAAATGAAAGGGAAGACGGATGCGCAAATCGCAAACCAGTTGGTCAGTGAGTTTGATCGCTTATCGGCACGTTCTAGTGATGATGTATTACGGGCGATGTTTGACCATACGTCAGGACGTCAAGAGTTGCTTGAGGCGTTGCTTTCTACACGTTACGATTCAATCGAAGCGACTAAAATAGCGTCTGACATTTTAAAAGGACATCCGAATAGCGCGCAAATTGTAAATCGTTTAAAACAACGCTACGGACCACACATGACAGGCGATGACATTTTAGAAAATGTGTTAGATCAAGCGCATGATAAACGTCAAGCCCTTGAAACGATACTCGGGTCACAGTTTAATGACGACACAGCACGTGCGCTTGCACAACGTATTGCGGATAAGACAGATTCTCGTACAGCGCTGTTAAAACAATTAAAGTCTGATGCGGATGGACGTCTTAATGATATCATTAAAGCGAAAAATGACCTTGACCGCATAAAAGTACAAATCGATAAAATGATAGGATTTTTAAAAGGCATGGATGGCGTTTTAAATGACCATTTACGCGGAGGGCAGTCTCACCTGTTAAATCCCTTTGGTTTATTTGACCGTGCGTTGAGCGGTAAAAGTATTTTAGACCGTATTCCTGACATTCCGAATCCCAAACAAGGTCGTGCATTGTCACTCATTGAGCCCTCAGACGACTTTTTAAGTGGTTTGTTTGACCATGAAGGTAATTTTGATTTACCTGCTGCGGGTCAAGTGGCGAAACAAACGCTATTGCCATTAGGGATAGTGCTCGTCATTATAGGTGGTTTTATCATTTGGATTACTCACCGCCGTAAATCTAAAAAGAATAAAGACTCCAGAGCGTAATGCGGTGCTTCTGGAGTCTTTTTAATGTTTATTTACCTTTAATGTATGTTAAAGATTCTGCATCGGATGCATCAATGGTGCGGTAAGAAATCACACCCAATCCTTTAACATTGGATTCTGAAATGACGATAGAACCGTCTGAATTGACTTTTTCAACGAAAGCCACGTGTCCATAGTATGCATCAGCGCCAAGTTGACCAGGTTCGAAGACGACAGCGCTGTGTTCAGATGGAATGGAACGGACACTGTAACCATCATTGGCCGCGTGTTGATCCCAATCGCGGGCATCACCTAAATGACTACCGATATGAAGACCAAATTGCGCCATACGGTTGTAAACATACCATGTACATTGTCCTTGAGGGTACGCTGCGTGACTAGCAGTTTCAGTAAATGGTTTGAAATCTGAAGATGAAGCCTCACGAATTGGTGTAAAGTTGGACAAATTAGGCATGGAAGTATGATCAAATTGTGTTAAGTTGTAATGTTTAATAATACTATTTAACTTATCTGCATAATGCGAATCTGTCGCGTAAGTTGTCGCAAGATGTGCTGTGGCATCTTTATAAGTTGCAGCGTCACTTTTCCAAGCTGGTTTGTAGATGTATGGATTTCCATCAATGCCGTTTTTAATTAAATCTGCGTAGTCCTGAAGGGAAGCTTTTTCATCTGGATAGCTCCGGAAAGATGCTGAAATTTGATATAATGCATCTCCGTTATCTTCTAACGTATTAAATGTAGCCGAGTGCCCGTGATATGCACCTTTAATCCCAAACAAGTTGTAGTGAGGCGCACGTGCCAATGCGCTGTTACCTGAATCTGATTCTAATATGGCTTGAGCAATCATCACAGATGCGTAAATATTTTCTTTCTGTCCGATATTATGCGCATCTTTTGCGATGGATTTAATAAATGCACGTGTATCTTTATTTTCTGTAACGATGTAAGCGTTAGACGCAGATGAAGCGTCTGAAGTATCAGGTAATGTCTCGAATGTTGCTCTTGATCTGAAGTTGGATGCTTTCACACCGTCTTCAAAGGATTGTTTTGGTGTTTCACTATGTTTGATTTCTTTTTCAGACGGTAACTGTGTATTCGTTTCGTTTGAATGTTTAGGTGAGTTGCCTTTTTTAGCGTCCACTTGGGTTGTCTTTGTATCAGGTGTCGTTTTCTTATCTTTGCCATAGGCATCGATGAGCGCATCGTCAATGTGGTTATTGGCCGTTGATGATGTCTCATTGTTTTCAGCATCTTGACCTTCAATATGTTTGTCTTCTGAAGTTGGTGCTTCATTAGAAGTCGTGTCATCGTGCTTGCTATCAGGCGTTTCTGAAGATGTGTCCTTATCACTCGGTTGGTTAGACTGAATCTTATCCGTAATGTTGTCGAGTTCATTCGCTACTGCTTGGTCTCCTTCAGAGAGATGACTGTTATCTCTTGATGGTTCAGTTGTTGCTTCTGACGTAGATGCATTATGTTCTGATGAAGGCGCCTCTGTTGTTGTCGTTTCATTCGTAGTAGGATCAACGTCTGAATGCGTAGTTGATGGTGTTGTTTGTGACAGGTTAGCGTCGTTTTCTGATGTGTTAGCGTCTTTAGAAATCGTATTTGAAGGTGGGTCTAAAGTGAGCCAATTGTCCCAAAAGTGCGTCGAATGTTCTATTGTAGGGTTGAATATGCCTAAAGGATGATTCAACGTATTTATCCATGATGGTAATGATGACGAAGGTGTCGTCTTTTTAGTTTTTTCTTTTTTAGTTTGAGACGATGTTTGTTGTTTCTCCGCCTTTTCTTTCTCATCTTTAGGCGTTTCATCATTTCCATTTTTATCGATAGACGTCTCTGAAGAGGTGCCTTCTAATGTCGATGTTTCAGATGACGTTTTATCAGTTGCTGCATGAATCGTACTGACAGAGTATGAAGGAAATACTAGCGTAGTTGAAAGCATACAGATAAGTAATTTATGTGACTTCATAGCGCTACCTCTCTTTAAAATTTAATCTTTATCTATGTACAAGTGATGGTTGAAATTGTTAAAATGTGAATACTTGCCAATAAGGTTGATGAACATCAACCTTATTTACTAAACAACGTAACGAGACCATTATATCAATTTATTAGAAATATACAAATGATAATTTGAATAATATGCATAAGAAATATAGAATAAGCTTGAGGTGCAAAATGAAAAATGCGATAAAATTATTTAAGATGGATTTGAAAAAAATAGTTAAAGCACCAGCAGTGTTCGTCATTCTTGCAGGGCTCGCACTTCTCCCTTCTTTTTATGCATGGTTTAACTTAGACGCCAACTGGGATCCTTATGGAAATACAAAAAATATTAAAGTTGCGGTCGTTAATGAGGACGAAGGAGATAAAGTGAGAGGCAAATCGTTGAATGTAGGCGATACTGTGGTGGAACAATTGAAAAAGGATGACCATTTCGATTGGGAGTTCGTCAGTCGTGAAAAAGCGGATCACGATTTACGAATGGGTAAATACTATGCGGCGATATACATACCTAAGGCGTTCACCCATCAAATTACCGGTACTCTTCGTAAAAAACCGGAACGTGCGAACATCGAATATAAAGTCAACCAAAAATTAAATGCGATTGCGCCAAAAATGACGAATGCAGGGACAAGTGCGATTGTTCAAAAAGCGAATGATAAATTTAATGAAACTGTGACGAAAGCATTGTTAAAAGAAGCCAATCGTTTAGGTATTAAGTTAGAAAACGAAATACCAACCATTAATAAAATTAAAGAAGCCGTTGAGACAGCTAATAATGCTGTGCCGAAAGTAAATGAAGTTGCTAAAAAGATTTTATATTTAGACGAACATCAAAATGAAATCGATCAAAAAGCGAATGAATTTAGAAATTTAGGGCGTTATAAAGGTGACGTTTTAGATGCGGTCGATAAATTGAATCAGGTGAACAATGCGGTGCCAGCCCTCAATGAGCGGGCCAAATTGATTCTTGCTTTGAATGCGTATATGCCGAACATTAAGCAAGCATTGAATGTTGCGGCAAATGATGTGCCACAAGCATTTCCGAAAATTAATCGTGGTGTCGATATAGCGAGTCAAGGCGTTGACCAAGGTTTACAAGGTTTAAATGAAGCAGAGCGCTTTTTAAATGATATTGATCAACGTGTGGGGCATGTCAACAATCAACGACAAAACACGCCACAAGCAAACACGCAAAAGCATATTCAAACAGCACCACAAAGTGCGCCAATGAATCGTGGGCATATTCAAACGACTCAGTTGAGTACGGCCGGTCAAACGCCTTCAAATGGGGTTTATGATGCCAATGACACGAATGCGATGGCTTCGGCGTTGTCACAAGCATTATTATCGATGTCGAATCAAGCGGATCAACAAGTACAAAGTAGCCAACAAGATATCAAAGCATTAGAAAATGTGTTGTATGGTGTCATGGCGTCAAACCAACCGAAAGATTTTGTACCAACGTTAGACCATTTAAAATCGAGATTAGAACTTACAAGCAAATCCAATCAACAATTGATCGATACGTTAACAGAGCTTGAAAATAAAGAAGGCGTAGACCTTTCTTCAGAAATTAAAACGTTAGAAGCAACAAACAACAATGTGAATAACACAATTAAGAAAATCAATCAACTAAGCACGGCATTATCAAATGGCAGTTCGGGTAAGGCTGAAGCTATAGATTTATTGAAACAATTATCAAAAGTGAATGCGAGTTTAGAAGAATTAAGTCAATTCATCCAACAAGACTTAAATCAAAAATTGTCTGACGTGGCTCAAACAATCATTGCATCTTTAAATAATGGACATATCTCGCTATCCACACTGCAATCCAAATTAAACACGATTCATCAAATCATAGATAATGGTCAGTCAATTTTACAAAATGCGAAGTCTCGATTAAATGTGATTCAAAGTGAATTGCCACTCATCGAACAACGTTATATTGACGCGATGTCCATCGCACAACGCTATTTCCCACAACTTGAAAACGATGTTGCGAAAGCTGCCGCGTTTGTAAGAAATGACTTGCCAGCATTAGAACAGCGTTTAGCAGATACAACGGCAACGGTGAATCAAAATGTACCGAATTTATTTAGTCGTTATGATCAACTCGTCCGTTTACTCAATGAAAACCAACCACAAGCGAAACGAGACTTACACCAACTGGCTGAATTTATACGCAACGATTTGCCAGGCGTTGAAAAGGATTTAGCGAAAGCGGACAAATTATTTAAAGAAATTGATAAAGACGATACAGTAAATAAATTAGTGGACTTATTGAAAAATGATTTGAAAAAACAGGCGGATGTGATTGCGAATCCGATAAAAATTAACCAAGAAGATATCTTCCCAGTGAAAGATTATGGTTCTGCAAGTACGCCATTCTATACAGCGCTTGCGGTATGGGTGGGGGCACTCTTAATGGTTAGTTTATTAACAACAGATAATAAACATAAAGCGTTAGACTACTTGTCGAAACGTGAAATTTATTTAGGGAAACTCGGCCTGTTTTATATTATTGGCATCATTCAAGCATTGATAGTCTCTATAGGAGACATAGTGATATTACATGCGCAAGTTGAAAGTGTACCATGGTTTATAGGGATTACAGTGTTATCTTCGTTAGTGTTTGTGACGATTGTATACACGCTTGTGTCACTACTTGGTAACCCAGGTAAAGCATTAGCTATTATATTATTGGTTTTACAAATTGCCGGTGGTGGAGGTACATTCCCAATTGAAGTCACACCAGAATTTTTCCAAAAACTGCATCCATTTATCCCATTCTCATATGCTATTGACGCATTAAGGGAAGCAGTAGGCGGCTATGTCCCAGTGATATTAACACGCAAAATCGTTACCTTGATTGCATTTGGTGTCGGATCCTTAATTGTAGGTATTATTTTAAAACCGATTACTGACCCAATAATGCGAAAAATTGCAGCACGCGCTGAAAAAAGTGACGTGATGGAATAACATGAAGCCTTATAACGTTGAACGTGGATTCAATGTTATAAGGCTTTTGTATGTATTAAATTGATTTAAGGTGTGTAGTACGTACGCGATCAATCAGTGTCACGATGTCTGTTTTCAGGTTCTCAATTGTACGCGTTGTATCGTTTTGGTTACTCCAGTTGAGCATAATACTAATAAGACCACCAGCAATAAAATGATTGAATACGTCGGTGTCAATGTCTAACCGTTTTCCAGAGAGGAGCTCTGCATGGGTTTGTTGCCGGACGGCTAAATACACTTGTTTATAAATAATAGATGTGACTTCATCATGCATATAATGAGAGATGACATGGCGTAATATGACTTGATTGTCGTAAACATATGTTAATAAATTATCGATATATTGTTCTAGACGTAACGTCGCATTGTCGCTACGTATCGCGGACACGTGTTCTTGAGTAATGCGCGTGAGGGCGTGCTCTGTTGCACAAGCGAGGAGATGATATTTGTCTTTATAATGTCTATAAAAAGTTGAACGCTGTACGAGTGCGCGATCACATAAATCTTGAACAGTAATACGGTCGAATGCTTTAGTTTTTAAAAGTTCAGTAAATGCATGCATGAATGCTTTTTGGGTTTTGAGTACACGTAAGTCTTGTTTATTCATCGTTTAACCCCCGTTTATCGAACATTTATAAAGATGTGTCGCTTATGCGACAAAAGTGCTGAATTGACGCCCAACTCTATTTCACAAGGCGTTACAATCTAATGTGAAAGGACGATACAGTCATTATTATCGTATTTTTGAGTGAAAAAAGGAAGTGTTAACAATGTATTATAGTAAAGGTAATTACGAAGCATTTGCGCGACCTAAGAAGCCAGAAAATGTTGAAAAGAAATCCGCATACCTTGTCGGCTCAGGGCTTGCTTCACTCGCAGCAGCCTGTTTTTTAATTCGTGATGGACAAATGGAAGGAACACAAATCCATATTTTAGAAGAAATGTCTAAGCCAGGCGGCAGTCTAGATGGGGATTATTTGCCAGTCAAAGGATATGTCGTTCGTGGTGGACGAGAAATGGAAAATCATTTTGAATGTTTGTGGGATTTATTCAGATCGATTCCTTCTCTAGAGGTTAAAGGTGCATCAGTGTTAGATGAATTTTATTGGTTAAACAAGGAAGATCCTAATTATTCTCGATGTCGTGTCATCGAAAAGAGAGGGCAGCGTTTGGCCACGGATGGTGATTTTACGTTAACACCGACAGCATTGAAAGAAATCGTTAAATTATGTTTAACAAATGAAGCGGATTTAGATGATGTAAGCATTACAGAGGTATTTTCTAAAGGTTTTTTTGACTCGAATTTTTGGATTTATTGGAAAACGATGTTTGCGTTTGAACCGTGGCATTCAGCTATGGAAATGCGCCGTTATTTATTACGTTTTATACATCATATTAATGGATTAGCAGATTTCAGTTCACTAAAATTTACGAAATATAATCAATATGAGTCGTTGGTGATGCCGATGATTCATTATTTAAGAGCACATCAAGTGCAGTTTGACTATAATGTGGAAGTTGAAGATATTAAGGTTGATGTAACCACTTCTCAAAAAGTCGCAAGGGAATTACTTATTAAACGTGATGGTCAGCGTGAAACACTGAAGTTAACGCCGGATGATCTCGTTTTTGTGACAAATGGTAGTATTACAGAAAGTTCTACGTATGGAGATAATTTTACACCAGCACCTCCTTCACATGAATTGGGGGGGAGTTGGAAATTATGGCAGAATCTGGCTAAACAAAGCCCTGAATTTGGGAATCCAGAGAAATTTTTCAAAAATATCCCTCCAAAAAGTTGGTTCGTTTCGGCGACTGCAACGACGAATCATGAAAAGGTAATACGTCAAATCGAAACATTGTGTAAACGTGATCCGCTAGCAGGTAAAACGGTCACAGGAGGGATTATAACTGTACACGACTCTTCATGGCAATTAAGTTTTACGGTCAACCGACAACAACAATTTAAATCACAGCCTGAAGATCAAGTGAGTACTTGGATTTACGCATTATATTCAGACGTGAAAGGCGATTATATTAAAAAGCCCATCACAGAATGTAGTGGTCATGAAATATGCCAAGAATGGTTGTATCATATGGGAATGCCTGAAGATCAAATTGAGCAACTCGCAAAAGATGAAATTAACACAATCCCTGTTTACATGCCATATATTACAGCTTACTTTATGCCACGCGCATTAGGTGATCGTCCACGTGTAGTACCACATCAATCTCGTAACCTTGCATTTATTGGTAATTTTGCTGAAACAGAACGCGACACAGTATTTACGACGGAGTATTCAGTGAGAACCGCTATGGAAGCTGTGTATCAACTGTTAAACATTGACAGAGGTGTACCTGAAACGATTGGCACAGAATTCGACGTTCGAGAATTGATGAAGGCCATGTATCACCTAAATGATCGTAAAGGACTCTCAGAAATAACGAAAACGAACAAAGTTCAGCGGACGCTTTTCAAAGGGATAAAACGCAAAATCAAAGGCACTTATATCGAAACATTACTTAAAACGTATCATTTATTATAAATGATGCAACATAAAAAGGACACGCGCCTATCCGAATGAGATAGGACGTGTCCTTTTCTTAATGTCATTTAACCGCTCCGCTCAATAACATTAATGAGATTACTTCATAATTGAAGCGAAAAAGTTTGAAAGTGAATGAGAGAATGATGATACAGTGTCTGCTGCTGCAATGGCTGTTTTCACTGTTTTTGGATTTTGGTAAAGTGCGTATAACACTTTTCCTGTATTTAATGCTTCAGTAGCATAATTTCTTGCATGCGCATACGTGTTATAAAATACGTTTCCGTTCGGTTTAATATCAAGTGGTTTAATGTGTGTTTTTGAACCATTGCCAAGTGCCGCTAAAACAAGTTTATCGATTGTACTTTTATGTTTAAAGTACGTGTTGAAATAATATTTTGCTTGTTCATATTTCGCTTTAAATCCTTGGTGTGATTGTGCAACATTATGATAGCCTTGAGTAAAATAATTTTTCAATGATTTGTAGTAGCTTGATGTTGTTGTCTGTTGTTCGGATTTAGTTGTTTGCGTTGCTTTTGATTGTGTTGTTTTAGTTTGCGTTGTTTTAGTTTGCGTTATTTTAGTTTGTGTATCCGCTTTTGATGTTGATGCCTTATGTGATGTTTTGTTTGTTTCATGTTTTTGAAGACGTTCTTTTTCTGCTTTTTCACGATGTGTTGTAAGAATGCCATCAAGTTGTTTTTGTAATTGCGCTTGAACGTGGTGAGGTGCTTTGTTCACTTCACGTTGTGCAAAGCGGTGGCTGTTTACTGAATAATCTTTGTTTAATGCCACTAATGCTTTGTTTGCAGATGCAATGCGATCATTTTGACGTGCTTCCATTGTTTCTTTTGTAACTGGGATAGCAGGGAATAACTTTTCTAATTGTTCAAGTGTTAAGTTTTTCGTCCCGTTAGGCCCTAATAATTCTTCGATGAATTTATTTTGAGCATCAGAGTTTTCTAAAAGCGGGTAAGTAATACCTCTTTCTTTAACATGAGTTGATTTATGCGCATGTTGTTTGTGTGATGCTTTATCTTTTGTAACTGGGATAGCAGGGAATAACTTTTCTAATTGTTCAAGTGTTAAGTTTTTCGTCCCGTTAGGCCCTAATAATTCTTCAATGAATTTATTTTGAGCATCAGAGTTTTCTAAAAGCGGGTAAGTAATACCTCTTTCTTTAACATGAGTTGATTTATGCCCATGTCGTTTGTGTGATGCTTTATCTTTTGTAACTGGGATAGCAGGGAATAACTTTTCTAATTGTTCAAGTGTTAAGTTTTTCGTCCCATTAGGTCCTAACAATTCTTCAATAAATTTGTTTTGAGCATCAGAGTTTTCTAAAAGCGGGTACGTAGTACCTCTTTCTTTAATTTGAGTGCCAAAGTTTTCTAAAAGTGGGTAAGTAATACCTCTTTCTTTAATTTGAGTGCCAAAGTTTTCTAAAAGCGGGTAAGTAATACCTCTTTCTTTAACATAGCTTGATTTATGTGCATGTCGTTTGTGTGATGCTTTAGCTCTTGGCTGAATCGTTGCGTCTTGCGCTACTGGAATAATTGGAAATGAATTAATAATGTTTGGTAATTGATCATCTGTTAATGTATTATCTCTGTTTGAATTTGTTAAATATTCAAGAGAATCTTTTTCAGATGGTACTGAAATATTTGGTAAATGAATATTTCTAAATTGTTCAGCGCTAACAGTGTTATCTTTATTTGAGCTTAATAAGTAATCTAATTTTTGTTTGTTGTTTTCAAGGTCAATTACGCTATCTTGAGTGAATCTTTGGAATTCATCTACAGATGCCGTATTTCCACTGTTAGATCCTTGTAAAGCTTTTAATTCATTACTTTTAAGGAAATCGTCACGTCTATCAAAATCTTTTTGAGTAGGTTTAACTAAACGATTAAATTCGTGTTCTGACACTTTACTTTGTGTGTTGGCGTTTGAAAGACGATGTGATTCAATCCAAATTTGTTGTGCATGGTCAGGGTTTTTGTGAAGTTCTTTCACTAAACGTTCAAGGTCACCAATTGGTAATTTATTGTTTTCTAATAAATTAATGTACGCTTTACGTTGTGCGACTCGACGCTCAGGGTTGGTCACGTCTTTTGATGCTTCAGAAAAAACGTTTTGCGCTGTTTCTTTAGTTGGATTTTCATGTAATTGTTTTAAGAATTCACTACGTTGTTTTTCATCTAAACCTTTTAATTGTAAAAGAAATTGGAAGGCTTTTTGGACAACATGTTGCTCTTCTTGTTTTGCTTTAAGGTCTTGTACTGATGGTTTATGACCATTATCTGTTGCTTTGTAGCCTGTTGTGTCTGCTTTACCTGCATTTGTAGTTGGGAGGTAAAGTTTATTATATAAATCATCTGTTAAAGTATTATCGTTTGCGTGTTTAGTTTGTTTTGTTTGTTGTGTCTGTTGTTGTGTATTTATTAATTTATGAAGTTCTTCTTCAGTAGCTGAGTTATCTTTGTTTTGGCTTGGAACTCTGTTAGATTCAATCCAAGTTTGTTGACTATGATCTGGGTTCTCAATTATTTTATCGATGTAACGTTCACGATCAGCAGATGAAAGGTTTGGATTGTTTACAACTGAAAAGTAAGCGTTACGTTGTGCTAATCGACGCTCAGGATTGTTGACGTCTTTTGTTGATTCAGAAAATACATTTTGTGCCGTTTCTTTTGTTGGATTGTCATGTAATTGTTTTAAGAATCGGCCACGTTGTGCTTCATCAATTCCTTTTAAATGGATTAAGTGATAGTAGGCACGTTGCACATCTTTATGATCATTTTGACGCGCTTGTTGTTGAGGCGCATGCTGTTGATGTGTTTGGTAATGATGCGTAGATTGTTGATGTGTAGTGTGTTCTGAAGCTTTTGCTTCTCCATTAGCAACCATTGTTGCAAGTGTAAGTGTTGCTGCTCCAATTAATAATCTCGAAATGTTCTGTTTTCTCATGATGTTGTCTCCTCTGTGTGTAAAATAATCATCCCAAGCAATTAGAAGTTTAGCACGCGGACATGGGTATTGGAATTAAACGAAGCTTAAATAAATGAAAAGCATTCATTAACTAAATTAAACAAATGCTTAACTTAAATCATTAAATACTGATAATATAGCATTTTTAACAATTCGGAGTTGATTTGAAAAGCGATCTTATCCGCGAATACATAAAAAGAAAAATGTGATTTAATGAGATAAAAGATAGTATTGAAATTAAGACGTGTCACACTGTATAATTGGAAATAGTAATCATTACTATTTACAGAAGGAAATCACATATGAAAAAGCATTTAAAAATTTTATTAGGGTTAGCGTGTAGTTGCGCTGTGTTAGTTGGCTGCGGTCCACAAGAGGACAAAGATAAAAATGATGATAAGTTGAGTGTAACGACAACTGTTTTTCCTTTACAATCATTTGTGAAACAAATTGGGGGAGCGCATGTTAAAGTGAATACGCTTTATCCTGCTGGAGCAGATTTACATCATTTTGAGCCCTCTCAAAAAGACATCATCAATGCCAGTCAATCCGATTTATTTATCTACACAGGGGATAATTTAGATCCTGTAGCCAAAAAAGTGGCATCGGCTATTAAAGCGGATGATAAAAAATTGTCATTAGAAAATCATATCGATAAGTCTGAATTGTTAACAGATACACATGAGCACGAAGCGGATGAGCATCATCATGAAACAGGGCATCATCACGGTGGATATGATCCTCACGTTTGGTTAGATCCAAAATTCAATGAAAAATTTATTGAATCGATTCGTGATGAACTTGTAAAAAAAGATCCGAGTCATAAAAATACTTATGAAAAGAACGCCAAACAGCTACTTAAAGACGTGGAAAATATAGATAAAAAGTTAGAAAAAGCAACACAAAACCATAAAGGACATGCAGTCTTTATTTCTCATGAATCGTTAGGTTATCTTGCCAATCGCTATGGCTTTAAACAAGTAGGGATTCAAAGCTTAAATGCAGAAGACCCTTCACAAAAACAGCTTCAAGCCATTGTCCAAGACATCAATGAAACGAAAGCAAAGTACATTCTGTACGAAGACAATCTTTCGAATAAAGTTACAGAAACTGTACGACAAGAAACGCGTGCAGAACCACTTCGCTTTAACAATATGGAGTCTGTTTCCAAATCACAGGCTAAAGACGCCACATATCAAAGTTTGATGAATGAAAATATTCAACATATTGAAAAAGCATTAAATGATAAGGTGACATTGGATACTAAGGATGACAATGATACTCAGAAACATGCCAAAGCCATTTATGACGGTTATTTCAAAGACAGTCAAGTTAAAGATCGCGCATTGTCAGATTATGAAGGAGAATGGCAGTCAGTCTACCCACTATTAAAAGCGGGAGCGCTTGATGAAGTGTTTGAACATAAAGCGAAGCAAAAAGGGGATAAATCCGCAAAAGCGTATAAAGCGTATTACAATGTGGGGTATCAAACAGATATCAACAATATTACGATTTCAAATGGTACCATTACATTTATGAAAAATGGACAGTCTGTAACAGGACAATATGAATATGACGGTAAAGATATTCTTAAATATGAAAAAGGAAATAGAGGCGTACGGTACACGTTTAAGTTAGTTGGAACGGGTTCTAAAGATTTACCGAAATACGTGCAGTTTAGTGACCATAATATTGCGCCTACAAAAACAGGCCATTTCCATATATTTATGGGGAATGATCGTGAAGCGTTATTGAAAGAAATGGAGAATTGGCCAACATATTATCCGTCACACTTAAGTGAAAAAGAAATAAAAGAAGAGATGTTAGCACATTAACGATATATATGAGATAAGCGTAATAAGGCTTCTCTCAAAGTAGATGCTTTTCTTCATAATGCTTAAAAGTCATAATTTGGGACACAATCCAATTGGGTATGATTACACATCGATGCATTTGATTGATTTTAATCATTGATACCAAGCATTTTCATAAGTAAATCATCGTTAAAGCGCCTTCAAAATTCATGCATAAATGAACTTTGAAGGCGTTTTTATATGTCTTCTGAAGTGAATTCGATACGGATAGTATCGTCAAGACTTTGTGTCCCTATAAGTATGGCGGTGCGATTAAAAAAGGAATAATAAAGCGTATCTACATTTTTTTTACTGTGAGTAATAAGTAGATGAAAAAAGGTGCACCAAACGCTGCGATAAAGACCCCAGCAGGAATTTCTTTAGGTAAAAACAAAGTACGTCCAACCAAATCAGCTAATAAAATAGAAAGGGCGCCAATACAAGCAGACATCATCACTTGCTTCAACGTACTTTGTTTAATCAAAGTTTTAGCAATGTGAGGCGCAATTAAGCCCACAAACCCAATGTTGCCAACGTAACTTACAGATACGGATACAAGTAGCGTTGCAACAATGAGTTGTAATAATTTTGTTTGTTTTAAATGTAACCCTAAAGCGCGACCAATATCATCATCTAAGGCAGCAACCTTCATTCTTGGGATAAGAAGGATAAGTATTGGGATAATGGCGATTATCGTGATTAAGACGGCAAGCGTATCTTCAAATGCGCTACCATATAAACTTCCCACTAACCAAGTATACGCTTTAGAGGCCGCAAATTCTTTAGAAGTTACCATTAGCCCATGCGTAAGAGCAATGAAGAGCGTCTGCAAAGCGATGCCTATAATTATTAACGTGGAAGGACGTATAGGTGTGCGAAATTGGAATAATAACAAACACATCATTGCTAATGTCCCACCTAATATCGCAAATAATGGCAACATGTGAATACTAATACTGTTGAAAAGTGTGATCACGCTAACAGCACATAAGCTTGCACCACCCGTGACACCTATAATATCTGGTGACGCAATAGGATTTTTGAGTACATTTTGAAGTAATAACCCACTGATACCAAAAGCCATACCAGTTAAAAGGGCGAGCGAGATTCTCGGTAGTCGAAGCACTTCCAGTGTGAATTGATTCACACTTTCTGAAGGGTGCATAAAATATGCGATGATTTCAGATAAAGTAATAAAGGAAGTACCCAACATCATGCTTAATATAATGACTAAAAGAAGTAAACCCATAGTTAATAACACCCAAAGTGTCTCTTTAAGCGACATTTTAATTATCATAGGCGATAAACTCCTTTTCGCATTAAGTAGATTAAGACGCTCGCTCCTAGCACCGCTGTTATGACGCCTACCGGAAGCTCTGAAGGCTGAATGATAACTCTCGCAATAATATCTGCACTTAACATTAAAATCGCACCTAACATAGCAGAATGAGGGATAAGATATTTATAGTTAGGGGGCAAGAGTTTTTTACTGATATTAGGGACAATTAAACCTATAAACACGACAGACCCTACTAAAGCAACGGATAAACCCGCTAAACTACTAATCAACAATATCAATATCCATTTTGTAATTTTAATGTTTTGTCCTAATCCAATAGCGATGTCGTCATTTGTCATTAAAATATTAATTCTTGTAGACATAAAAAATGCAATGATGAAAAGTACAGGAAACAATGGAATGACCCAAGTGGTATCCCATATATTACGTAATGCAACGGAACCTGAAAGCCAAAACAAAAGTCCTTGTAAGTTCGTTTCATTCATAATCAAAATCCCTTGTGTAAATGCGGTAAATAACATCGATATTGAAGCCCCTGCCAAAATGACACGTTGCGGTGAAAATTGTGTTTGTCGAAACATCCCAAGTGCAACAACGAGTAATGTTACTAAAATGGCACCTAAAAATGCGATGATTGTTAATATTTCAAATGATCCGATTTGAATGAAGGTAATACTAAAAACAATAAAAAAGACGGCGCCAGCATTTACTCCAAATAAACCAGGCGACGCAATCGGATTACGCGTAAGGGCTTGCATTAAAAGTCCAGACACAGATAATGCGGCTCCTGTAAGCATCGCAATAATTGTACGTGAGGCGCGCGTACCTGAAATAAGTGTATGTATATCGTTGTTTGAATCAAAATGGAATAACGCTTGTATCAAAGAAGGGAAGGATACAAACGTTATTCCTATCATAAAACTTAATATTGTCACAACGATAAGACATAAACCGGCTATTATAAGTTGCTGCGTCGGTTTAACTTTCATAGCGTGGCTCCTTATTTTGTGACTTTTTGAATGTCCAATTCTTTATATAATTGATCAATTAATTCTAACGCTGAGTGATAACCACCTGCTAAGTTCCATGTGATTTCATCAACATTATTCACGACATGACCTTTTTTAACAGCGTCTAAATTTTGCCATTCGCGACTAGACGTCCAATCTTTTTCAGTTTTCGATACTAATTTAGCATCAGCCGCATGTGGGTCTGATTTGAAAATGAAAATTTGGTCTGCATTGATTAACGGAATGCTTTCTTTAGAAGCTAGTTCGATAATATCTTTACCTTTATCGACTTCTTTTTGTTGCGCATCCGGACGTTTGAAGCCTAAATCTTGTAAAATATCGCCAGCATATCCACCTGAATAAATACGTGTGTTACCAGCACGAAAGTTGACAACTGAAGCTGAGATTGGCCATTGATCACCATATTTTGCTTTCGCATCTTTTTTAAATGCGTTTACTTTCTCATCATATTTTTTCAGTAAATCTTGTGCTTCTTTTTCTTTACCGAGTGCTTTACCCATTAATTCAGTAGTGTCTTTAAACTTATATACAGTTTCGTGACTCACTGTTGGGGCAATTTTCGACAATTGATCATACACTTTTTCATTACGTACTTTTGATGCAATGATTAAGTCTGGTTTCAATTTCGAAATCTCTTCTAAATTTGGCGCTGGTTCTTGACCTACGATTTTAGTGTTTTTTAGTTTATCTTTTAAATAATCGTACTTCGGTTGTTGTTTCCAAGATTCAACAGCACCAACGGGTTCAACACCAAGGGCGACTGCTACATCCGTTGCACCTTGATACAATGTGACAATACGTTTAGGATGTTTAGGAACATCCGTCGTGCCGAGGGCATGTTTTATTGAAACGGTGTCGCCACTCTTATTTTGTGATGCTGTTTTGGAATCATTTCCACAAGCGGAAAGTACAAGTACAACCGCAAGAGACAGCATCAACAGTTGGTATAAATGCTTCATCGAGTATGGAAGCCTCCTCTAAGTTGATAATGAGAATCATTCTCAGAATTATTATGATAGATATTTATCTTTTAGTCAATAAAATTTTTAAACTATTTTCCTAAGATAAGTAGCCTTTTTCAAAAATTGAAAAGAAAAAATCGATATAATGTCAGGAGGGGAGCGTGACGGCACACTGAAGGAAGACTACCCCTGATGCTGAAAGAATCCGTGAACGTATGACAATGCTCTTTAACACGCTTGCGTTATTAAAACATAGTATTCTAAATCAAAAGTACAAGTGTTAAACATATCAGTGGTGTATAGTGTAAAATTTGAGAGTGTATAAAGTGAACAGTAGGAGGTTTTCATGACACACATAAAAGTAATTGGCGTTTTTATTATTGGACTTTTAATTATGGTTTTTAGTCAAGGTATCGGAGCACTATGGGAAGAGATATTACCCAACTTTGGTCTTGGAAACATATTGTTTGGGTTGACCTATATCAGTGTTGCATATGTATTGATTCGATTATGGGTAAGACGAGGCTTGAAAAGCACGTTGAACAACTATCGTATTACAAAGGTGAAGATAGATAGACCAGTTCTTATATTGGCTCTTTTATTACCTTTATGTGTCTATACCTTTTATTTTCTATTTATCCCTGGTGAATTTTTCGTGGATTTGTCTCAATCACCTAATGCTATTATCAATCAAATTAGTTTTACTCTTTTTGTTAATGCTTTGGCAGCTGCTATAGTTGAAGAGTTTGTACTACGAGGTGTACTAATGGGATATATTGAGAGCCAATTTAACATTCAAATTGCAATTGTTACCACTGCAATCTTTTTTGCTACCATACATTTACTTAATGGTGTATCGAGTGCGGTAGATATTTTAAGGTTATTAATCAGTGGCACATTAGTCGGTGTTATGTTTGGTTTATTAACATTTATTTTTAAATCAGTATGGGCAAGTATAACGGTGCACCTTTTTTGGAATTTATTTCAATTAATTTCATTGACTACAGATTTAAGTCGGTCAGAATTTCTTCAATATCGGATGAATGTTCACGATTTATGGATAACAGGCGGACAGTATGGAATTGAAACATCGATTATTTCTATAATGGGTTATTTAGTCATGATTGTGCTTTTATTGGGGATATTTTTTAAATTTAATAAGTTCAATACAAGGTAATTTGAAAAAACATTCGATATAATAGGGGCAAAAACAATGAAGTGAGGATACGTTTGTGAGAAAAGGAATCTTTTGGAGCGTAGGGATACTGGCAATCATTTTAGTTGCCATCACGATTCGTGTTTTGTACATTCAGTTTCAAGATCGACAAGTAGAACAAGCACAACAACAATTCGTACAAGATAGAACCCCCACGCTTTTTTTACATGGCTATAGTGGCACTATCAATTCTATGAAATATTTGGTAAATGTAGCTGAAGATCATAGGGTGACTCAAGATGTGGTGATCGCATATGTGAACCGTGACGGCGACGTGACCTTTGAAGGAAAAATGTCAAAGAATGCGATAAACCCTATCATTCAAGTCGTTTTAGAAGATAATACCCAAGTAGATTTAAACGAAAATGCACTTTGGATTCGCAATGTCATTGAAAAGTTGCAACAGAAATATCATATTAAGGATTTTAACGTTGTGGCGCATTCTATGGGAAATGTCTCCTTTGCGCAATATATGCTAGATTACGGTAGTGACCGCACATTACCGCAGTTAAAAAAGCAAGTCAATATTGCGGGCACGTTTAACGGGGTGATTGGCTTAAATGAAGAATTCAATGAAATTCAAGTCGACCGTAACGGTAAACCGTCACGGATGAATCCACCGTATCAAGAATTTATGCAGTTAAAATCCGTTTATAAAGGAAAGCAAATTGAGGTTTTGAATATATTTGGTGATGTCTTAGACGGTACGCATTCAGATTCGCGTGTATCCAATAGCTCTTCGAAATCATTGAAATACTTGCTAGGTGACAGCCCTAAACGTTATAAAGAACTCAAATATGAAGGAGATGAGGCACAACATAGTGCGCTCCATCATAATCCTGAAGTCGCAAATGATATGATACGGTTTTTATGGTCTAAATAGCAGTAAATGAACGATATGCATATGTGGCAAGTGGGTGAGGTAAACTCTATTGTCTATATATGCATTTTTTAATTTTGAATATGATAAATATACTGTTTTACAAGTGTTTACCATTATTTTGAAAGAAATAAATATATATTTTTTGTAATACTGTTGATACATTCGTAATGTTATTGTAATATAAAAGTGTAATTTAACAATATACAGGAGTTGATATGATGTTCAAAATGTCTAAAGTCGTTTTAGCTACGAGTATTTTATTAACTGGAGTATCTTTTAACGCATTGCCAACGGAATCAAGTGTCGCTCAAGCAGCAGTAACGCCATATTACACATATACAGGTTACGCAGGACAGAATGCAAAGTTTGTCACTAACAAAACGTTTATTCAAGCATTAAAGTTTAATAATGTGACGATAAACAATGTCAAAGTAGACGCGAGAGATCCAAAATACAAAGCGACTGATCCATATTATTTTAAAAAGAAATATGACCAAGTAATTGAATACATCAATCATAAACCGACTGCTATTACATTTTCAGTAACAAACAAATCATTAAAAGTTTCAGATGTGAAAAAAGCATATGCAAATTATCCTATGGCTCATGATTCAATACACAGAGGTATGACATATAATGTGAATGGTAAAAAAAATCAGCTTTGTGTATAATGGCAATGACGTGACAAGTGTTATTATTGGCAGATATCACGCTTAAAATGGCATACACCTCCACTATCAGCGTAGTGGGGGTGTTTTTTTTATCGAAAATCAATAATTTTTATTGATATTCGATAAAATAGATGATATGATTTTATTGAAAAACGATAAAAAAGAGGTGCGGATTATGAAAGCGATATTTAGAATAACGATGTTAATGTTGGTGTTGCTTTTATTTTTTAGTGTTGTTGTAGCTATTAAGTCTCTTATGAATTATTATGCGCTATTTGACTTGGATTTTGTAGATATTGAAATGAAGTATCATGCTTATGCGCTTATTTATATCTTGCAATATGTCATGTTTATTATCGTGGGGATTTTAACTTTAAATTTATTCTTTAAGATTTTTAAAGGCTTTGATTTTTCAGATGCGAATCATACGAAGATTACGGGTATTGCCATGTGTTTATTCATTTATGGGGTGCTTCCAAACTTTCAAGCGTTTATGACAATTGGAGAAAGCTATAAGGGCGTATTAAATACAAGCGATATGAGTCATGCGCTCATTACGATTATTGGTATAACAATTTTAATCCTCGCAGCAGTTTATGAAAAATCTCAAAAAATTAAAGCCGAACATGATTTGACAATTTGAGGTTATACAGATGATTAAAATAAAATTAGACGAAGTACTGAAAGAAAAAAACATATCATTAACAGAATTATCAGAAGCAGTAGACATCACGATAGCCAATTTATCCATTTTAAAGACCGGAAAAGCTAAAGCCATTCGTTTTAGTACATTAGAAGCAATTTGCGCTTATTTAGAGTGTCAACCTGGGGATATCATAGAACATGTTAAAAATAAATAGTGATGGGCTGAGACGTCGCCCTATACAAGAAGCCAACAAAGATTATTTGATAGTAAACTTTGTTGGCTATTAATGTCTAATTTTTTAGATATGTTGAGGTCAGTCACCTAGAACAGGAAAGCGCTTAGAATTCCTTTTTTTAAATGGGAAGATATATGAACCTTTTGCCTTCTTGTGTTTAAATTCTAGTCTAATACAGATCCGTTAGAATCAATGACTTTTTTATACCAGTAGAATGATTTTTTCTTTGTTCGCTTTAATGTCCCATTACCGTGATTATCACGGTCTACATGTATGAGACCATAGCGTTTTCTCATTTCTCCTGTAGTAAAAGACACACTGTCTATGATGCCCCACGGTGTGTATCCTATGACGTCAACACCATCTTCGTCAATTGCTTGAATCATAGCTTCGATATGTTGTTTTAAATAATGAATACGGTAGTCATCCTGTATTTCACCGTGTGCATCGATTGTATCGACGGCACCTAAACCATTTTCTACGATAAATAGGGGCAGTTGATAACGATTATAGAGTGTATTGAGTGTATAGCGTAATCCTATGGGGTCAATAGCCCAAGACCAATCACTTTTTTCAAGGTAAGGGTTTTCTATGGAGCTTGGTAAACTGCCAAAAACAGGATTGTGATTAAAGTGGCCATCGTCTCTATGTTTCACTGTTGTAGACATATAGTAACTAAAGCCGATAAAGTCTACGGTACCTTGAGCTAATATCGCTTCATCACCATCGCGTATTCCGATATTTAGTTGTTTTTGTTCAAACATCTTTTTAGCATAATTTGGATAATATCCTCTCACTTGAACGTCAGGGAAGAAAAAGCGCTGCCTATTACTTATTTCTGCTTCCATTATATCTTCCGGATGACAAGAATATGGATAAATCGGAACGTGAGATATCATATTGCCAATTTTAAAGTTAGGGTTAATGGATTTTCCCACTTTTACTGCGAGGGCGCTTGCAATAAGTTGATGATGGGCGACTTGATATAATACGTCTTCAGCATCCTCATCATCGTTCAACAAAACGCCTGCATTCGTCCATAAAAATAGAGGGTTACTCGTGTCCATTTGATTGTTAATTTCATTAAATGTCATCCAATATTTGACTTTGTGTCGATAGCGCTTGAAAACCACTTCAGCAAATTTTACAAATGCATCGACGACCTTTCTACTTCTAAAACCCCCGTAGTGATGTGCAAGGTGCAAGGGCATTTCGAAGTGAGAAAGGGTGATGATAGGTTCAATATGATGTTTGAGTAGTTCATCAATCACTTTGTCATAAAAACGAAGTCCTTCTTCGTTAGGTGTGAGTTCATCGCCTTTAGGGAAAATACGTGACCACGCGATAGAAGTGCGAAGACATTTCAAATGCATATCAGCAAATAATGCGATGTCTGATGGATAGCGGTTATAAAAATCAATGGCGTCATGATTGGGATAATATTGATGGGGTTCTATAGATTGTGTGATTTGACGAGGGTGATGCGGGCTGCCTGCAGTCATTACATCAATCACACTTAGTCCTTTGCCATCTTGATCGTATCCGCCCTCAAATTGGTTTGCTGCGAGCGCGCCACCCCATAAAAAATTGTTTGGTAATTGTGACATCATCGTCATCCTTTCATGTTGAAATCTAAGCATTACAAATATATTTGTTCATATACATTATAATTGTACCGGTATAATTTGTAAAATCATGTTCAATGATGAAACGGATGTTTTTAATGATATAATATATAGAAATGAATAAGAGTGAGGCATATTGATGTTAAAGTATGAAGAAATTGCACAGCAGATTCGTAGCATGTTAGAAGACGGCGTTTACCAAGCGGGTGACCGTCTACCTAATATCGAACAATTAAAAATGAAATATTGCGTCAGTAAGAGTACAGTGATTAAAGCACTTGAAACGTTAGAGAAAAACGGCTATATCTATCAGTCTCGTGGAAGTGGTATATTTGTTAGAAGTCCCAAAAGGTCAGGGTACATTAATTTATTTACAAGTAATGGTTTTACAGACGATTTAAAACATCATACTGTTACGAGCCAAGTACTTGAGGTTCAAAACATTAAACATCCTAATGAAGAGATTCGGCACCAATTGCATTTAAATGAGCATGATGCGGTTTATTATGTTAAAAGAGTCCGCTATATCGATGGGGTAGTTTTGTGCATCGAACATGCCTATTTTAGTCAAAAATTAGTGCCCTATATGAGTGAAGATATCGCTAAAGGATCAATCTTTCAATATTTGGAAGACAATTTGAAAATAAAGATTGGCTATTCAGATATTTATTTTCATGTAGACACATTGACGGAAGAAGAAGCGGATTTACTGCATCATAAAACAGGCGATCCCACCCTTAGATATGAACAAGTTTTCTATACAAAGACGGGTGTGCCATTCGATTATAGTCAAATTGTTTTCGATCAACACAATGCGCAATTTTATATTCCTTCTATTAAATGATTTCAAAGAGGGAAATGATATAGCAATAGGAATTCACCAATAAGTGAGGTGTAACATGAATATCGTCAAGACAAATACGTTAAGCCAAGAAGATAAACATGCATTTTTTCATTTTTATTGTGGGGGGAGCAGGATGGTGGTATCTTCCGGAGATTATGACTTGAATATATTACCTGGCCTAGCTGCAATAGAAGGTGATGAAATTATCGGTATATTAACTTTTTTAGTGTTTGAGGCCCATGTAGAAATCATATCTCTACATTGTTCAGAGCAAAATAAAGGGGTAGGCACACGTCTCATTAATATGATGGATGATGTTGTAAAACAATATCAAAAACATAAGTTAAAAGTGATTACCACAAATGACAATTTGGATGCATTACGATTTTATCAAAAGCGGGGGTTTAGGATTGTCAATGTGATACCAAATGCTGTAGAAACTGCTAGAGCTAAAAAGCCTGACATTCCAAAATTGAGTGAGTCGGGCATTCCTATAAAAGATGAATTGGTTTTATTAAAAACATATGCTTAACACTCAAATGCGCAATACCATTTGAATGTTTTTAGCGCAAAGTTGAATCGTATTTTCTAAGTTTGCTCAGTTATTTATGATAAAATGAAATTACAAAAAGCATTTAATTTAAGGGAGATTTAATTTTAAATTCCCCTTAATTTTTTTTATTAAAGTCAGTTCACACTTTATACTAATAGTGAGCTAGGGATTATCATCGTAAGTCCAATGGTTTTACTGCGTACCAATTAGCTTAACGCATACTTAAACCAAAGCTTAGTCAACGCGAATGACATATATGCCTTGTACGTTTAAAGAGGGATTGCAAGTAGTCGTACAATGACATGCTGGTGGAACTTTATATCATTTAGGCAGAAGTTGCAATGCCGTTTCGTCTCTCTAAATTCATGAATGTTTGTGAAAGGAAAAGGTTTGTTGTATAATCCGTAATTGTTACGATTTGAAGTAATGATTTCAATAATTAATTAAAAAGAGAGATGATTTATATTAAACAGAGAATTCTTAGCTTAGATGTTATGCGAGGAATTAGTTTAATGGGAATATTATTTATGAATGCTTTAGGTGTTCATTATTTTACAGTTTTTGATGAACCTTTCCATTACTACAAAGATTCCTGGAGTCAATTTTTATATCAACTTAATTTAGTGTTTATACAGAACGCTTTCTATCCTATATTTGCCTTTTTATTTGGTGTAGGGCTAGCGATTATGTATACCAATATGGTCAATAAAGGCATGAAACCAGGTATCGTATTATATCGGCGTATTATTGCGATGCTAGCATTTGGGCTCATTCACGGTTATTTCTTATATAATGGTGATATTTTACACACATATGCTACGCTTGGATTAGTCATTATACCATTTTTATTTATTCATCGTCGTTATGCGTTGATGATATCTATAGGCTTATTACTTTTGAATTTCTTACTGTACGTGTCATCGCTATTCAATGAGCAGGCGACGAAGTTAATTCCATTCAATCGCAATCCACATACGACAGAAATTTTGCAAAGCGGACACATTTTGGAAATCATTAAATGGAATATGAATGAGTTTAACCAAGTTAACACGATGTTAAGTGTAGGTAATTTCTTTGCAGGTATTTTAACCGTTTTTCCATTTATTATGCTAGGTACATGGGCATATCGATTCGAGTTGTTCGATAAAATGCGTCGTCATTTGAAGGTTATTTCGGTGATTAGTGTGATGGCCTTAGCCATCGGTATTTTCATTAAAATGCAATCATTTGATGTGATAGGCTCTGCAATTGCACCACAAATTGTGTTTGTCGGTGGAACGTTTATGGCTATTGGCTATTTCTGCCTCGTGACGCTATTATGCCAGCTTCCAAAATCAGCAAAAGCGTTAAACCCTATGGTGGCTGTTGGTAAATTAGGATTCACAGTATATATTACGCAAAGTGTCATTTTGTTCTTTGTATTTTACATTTTAAGATTATACGGTATGATGACGATAAGTCAGGTTTATCTTCTAATTATCGGTGTGGTTGTACTGCAAATTGTCGCATGTAATATATATATGAAATTCTATAAGATGGGGCCACTTGAATGGTTATGGCGTAAAATCACATATTTAAAATAATTACAAAATAAGAAAGAGGGATGCACATGAAAAAGCATTATTTATTTTTAGCGCTTTATATGTTTGTCATGGGTTTGGGTTTGATTATTACAAAACACGTGTTCAATACGTCATATGAATCAGCACATTTTGGACAAACCTTTTTGCCGTTCATGGCAATACTTGCTATAATGACTGTCATTTATGGATTGCGTCATAAATCATCACTCGTGTTAGCGCCAGCAAGTGGGCACGGATGGTTATTCATTTTACCATTTATTACTATTACGCTACTTGGTATATTCACTTTAGTAGAAAATGCCAATGCAGATTTAATGTTTGTATTGCCAATGATTGATGCGATATTGATTGGTATTGCAGAAGAAGGCGCGTTTAGAGGTATTATTTTAGGTGGATTGGCACGACGCATGAAACCTATTTATGCTGTATTTTTATCAGCTGTTTTATTTGCTGCGTTGCACTTATTAAATGTTCTTGGTGGTGTGACGTTTAGCGATGTCTTGAACCAAATGCTATCAACGTTATTGATGGGTATCTTTTTAGGAGCTGTGTATATTTATACACGAAACATTTTATACCCAATTTTCTTCCATTTCATTTGGGATTATGTTTTCTTAAATAACGGATTAGGTTCCGTATCCTTTGCACCAATGTTATTTATTGGCACAGTAGTATTAGAAGTTATCGTTATCGTTTGGATTCTTTGGAAAATGAGAAATGTACAAACGCTTATGCCGAAAAGTGGCGACACCTCTATCAAACATTAAATACAAATAACCCGTTCATTACGCTCCCAATGTAATGAACGGGTTATTGATTATGTCTAGAGGAATTTAAATAAATTTTTAGTTAGTTTTTCGATGACGTCCTAATAACAATGCACCTAATGCTAAACTTAAACCGCCTGCAAGTGTCGTGCCGAATAAGTCTTCATGACCAGTAGAACCTGTTTCTGGTAAAGTTTTTAATGCTTTTGATGATGCATTTTTTGGAGATTCAACGTGGTTCACTACTAGTTTTTGACCAGGTAGAATCATATTTTTGTCAGCTAATTGATTGTCTTTAACTAATTGATCAACTGAAGTGCCACGTTTTTTAGCAATCGATTCTAATGTATCCCCTTTTTGAACTACATACGAATCTTTACCTGTTTGCGTTGTGGATGCTTTATCTTGCTTAGGAGTAGTGCTAGTGTCATTATTTTTATCCGTACTGTCTACTTTTGAATTGTCATTTTTGTCTTGTGGTGTCGTTTTGCCGTTACTATTATCTTCAGAAGAGTTGTTGTTATCTTCAGTTTGAGGTGCTTGACTGTCATTCAATTTTTTAGCTTCAGCAAGAATATCATTACTTACACTTGGATCATCTTTAAGAGATTGAATAAACCCGTTGCGTTGTTCTTCAGTTAAATATGGCAAGTGTAAAATTTCGTAAAATGCGTTTTGTTGAGCCTCATTAAAGTTATTTTCTGGTTGAGGTGCTTGTGCGTCATTTGCTTTTTTAGCTTCCGCAAGAATATCATTACTTACACTTGGGTCATCTTTAAGAGATTGGATAAAACCATTGCGTTGTTCTTCAGATAAGTATGGTAAATTTAAAATTTCATAAAATGCATTTTGTTGTGCAGCATCAAAGTTAGGTGCTGGTTGAGCAGGCGCTTGATTTGCATTAGTAGCTTGAGCTTGTTGTAAAATATCAGCGCTTACACTCGGATCATCTTTAAGACTTTGAATATAGCCGTTACGCTGTTCGTCAGTTAGGTTCGGTAAATTTACGATTTCATAAAACGCGTTTTGTTGTGCAGCATCAAAGTTAGGTGCTGGTTGAGCAGGCGCTTGATTTGCATTAGTAGCTTGAGCTTGTTGTAAAATGTTTGCGCTTACACTTGGATCATCCTTAAGACTTTGAATATAGCCGTTACGCTGTTCGTCAGTTAGGTTCGGTAAATTTACGATTTCATAGAATGCATTTTGTTGTGCATCAACTGGGCTTGTTTCTTCAGCAGCTAAGGTAGTAGATCCAAGTAATAAAGAACTTGCTATTAAACATGAACCGACACCTACAGAGAATTTACGAATACTAAAAAATTGTTTGTTTTCCATGGAGACATCCCCTTTTAAATAAAATATTAAAAAGCTCAATTTAAGGCTACAATATTTAGAAATAAAAATCTAGTGCAATTTCTAAAAATAAAATCTTTAAGCGTTTTGATGTTGTTTATTTTTAAGGGTTTATAAATTATAATTACTTATTTTGTATAACAAAAAAAGCCCAAAATCATGTTATGCGAAATATGGTTGTGCAAACTTGAATTTGGATATTAAGTTGAGATGTGTAGTCATTACGTTAAATTTTTGCTTTTAAGTGTAATAATGATGAAAATAAGAAAAAATATTTTCTGAAAGCGTTTTACAAAAGGGTGTTTTGAGAAAAATTTTTGTGAATATTTTGTGCTTCTATTCATTTTTTTGCTATTTAAATTGTTTATAATCACTTGAAAGTCACCATTATTATCATTTGTTGCTAAATAAACTTTAGTGATTAATCAATATAGGGTTGTTTTTTAGTTGAATTGTCGTTTTGCTAATTTAGGGGACCATTTAAGATTAATTTTAAATCTATCTTAATTTTTTAATATATAAAAAATAAATGTTTTATAATGTAAATGAGTAAGTCTTGTTTGATTCGAGTCATGCATGTTCTGGATCTCCCAATAGAGCAAGACCAAAAAATTTATAGAGAGAAAGTGAGTGGTTCGTATGGAAAAACACACTAAGTTCATCATCGCATATTTTATTGTCTCAGGTTTAGGTATGAGTATTATGAACTTTGGGCTGGGTATCGAATATGGTACTGAGAATTTCCTATTCTCCTATATTGCAGTACTTGTGATTTTAGCTCTGATGGCTAGTATTTATGGTTTACGTTATAGAGCGTCATTTTCAATGCAAACGCCGAAACCAGAGAAAACATTTTTTTACTTCTTACCATTTATTCCCTTTGTAACATTGACGGTTTTGGCACTCATTACAGCAAGTGCAACGTTTAGTTTCACACCGCTTTATTTGTTTCCACTCGTGACTTCATTAATTATAGGTATTGCGGAAGAAGGCGCATTCAGAGGGATTTTACTTGGGGGACTTGCACGTCATATGAAACCAATCTACGCGGTCTTGATTTCAGCACTCCTTTTTGCGCTATTACATTTGAAGAATGTCGTAGGTGGCTTGCCATTACCTGATGCAACTTTACAAGCTGTGACAACGATTCCTATTGGACTCTTCTTAGGTGTACTCTACGTCTATACTCGACAAATTATTTTCCCAATATTGTTTCACATGTTTTGGGACTATATTTTTATCTCAAATGTATACGATGCGTTTAAATATGCACAACAATTTTTAAATGTGATTGAATACTCATTGTATATTGTTACGGCGATATTATTAGTTCACATGATTAAAATGCCGCCTTTCGGTAGAAAGATAGAAGAAAACCCAGAAAAGCCATAGGCATTCATGGATATATCTGATATGGTCGGCAAGATGTTATAAAATCAAATATTACGTTTAATAAAGGTTTTGGGATTCTTTTAATGAATCTTGAAGCCTTTTTAAATACTGTAAATGCCACGATTGTCATTAAAGTCACGTTTGATGTGTGGATTCAGGTTTCTTTTTAGGATGAATGACTTTTGCATTTTGGGTATAGACTTTTAGAAATCATTGATTTTCTGTAAACATGTATGCCATTTGGAATCATCTTATTGTATGATAAAAAGGGAAACGTTAAAATATTGGAGGTTGTTTTGTGACACAATCGCAGCCAAAGTTTTTAAACATTTATAATACGTTGTTCGAAGAGATTCAAATGGGAAAGTTTCCAGGAGGGCAAGCACTCCCAACTGAGAAAGTATTGTGTGAGCGTTTTGGTGTGAGTCGGATGACATTACGTCAAGCGATTAAAATTCTCGTTGAAGATGGTGTGATTGAAAGTATTCGTGGTAAAGGTCACATTGTCATTCCGCAAATGAGGGTACATCACGCATCAAGTGTGACATTGTTAGAACACCCGCTACATCAAATGTCACGCCACGCTATGACGTTAGGTTCATTGAACTATCGTGTAGATTTAGAAAGTGAGTATACGAACCATCTATTTACAGATCATCCTTCTGCTGTCATTGCAATGGAGCGTTATTATTTTGAAAAAGATAATGAAAGTAACCATGCAGATGCACTGTGTTTTACATTTATTCCAGTGAATGTCATTGATACTTTTAAAATTAATACTCAAAGTGAACGTCAAATGCGTCAATTTGTAGAAGAAACAGTTTATATGAATGCATACCAATCTGATTTGAAATACTCGATTACAAAAGCACCTATCTTTAAAAATCATAAGCATATTTTTGAAGGCGGCGCTTCATGTTGGCTTGTCGTTGAAAATGTATATGGTAATCACACGAGTCCAATTTTAGTTAATAAATGGTATTTACCGCAAGAACGTTTTGAAATCATCGTCTCACGTGTGAGAACAGATCATACAAATTAGACAATGTTCTTGGATAAAATAAATAAGGAATATGAAGAAGCGATACTGCAATAGCAGTGTGGCTTTTTTGTGTAGTCTAAGGCTAGGTGTAGGACAGCACACAGTGAGAAGGTTGTTCTAAAAGTTGTCATATTTTACATATTGAAAGCGCTATCTACATCATGTATTATATAAGTGGTTAGACAAATAGACAAATATATAGACAAATTATTGGGGGTTTTTATTATGAAAGCAACACCACATATTAAACCGATGAACGACGTGGAAATCGCCGAAACGGTGTTATTACCAGGGGACCCATTACGCGCAAAATTTATTGCTGAAACGTATTTAGAAGACGTACAACAATTTAATACGGTACGTAATATGTATGGATATACGGGAACGTACAAAGGCAAGAAAGTGTCTGTGATGGGCTCAGGCATGGGGATTCCGTCTATAGGCATCTACTCTTATGAGTTAATTCATACATTTGGCTGTAAAAAATTAATCCGTGTAGGTTCTTGCGGAGCGATGCAAGAAAATATTAACTTGTATGATGTGATCATTGCGCAAGGCGCGTCTACGGATTCAAATTATGTTAATCAGTATCAATTACCAGGTCATTTTTCACCAATTGCATCATATCATTTACTTGAAAAAGCCGTAGCTAAAGCACGTGACAACGGAACAACATATCATGTAGGGAATATTTTATCGAGCGACATTTTCTACAACGCAGATGAGACAGCATCAAAACGTTGGATGCGCATGGGTATTTTAGGTGTTGAAATGGAATCTGCAGCACTTTATATGAATGCGACGTATGCGGGCGTTGAAGCTTTAGGTATTTTTACCGTGAGCGATCACTTAATTCGAGAAGAATTTACGACTCCAGAAGAAAGAGAACGTGCGTTTACGGATATGATTGAAATTGCACTTTCTTTAGCATAAGAGGTGAGTCATGATGGATTATGTCAAAGTTAAAAGAGCTGTACCAATATTACTATTTTTATTCGTTTTCAGTTTAGTCATTGATAATTCATTTAAGCTCATTTCAGTTGCAATTGCTGATGATTTAAATATTTCAGTGACGACCGTGAGTTGGCAAGCGACACTTGCGGGTCTAGTAATTGGGATCGGTGCAGTGGTATATGCGTCTTTATCTGATGCCATTAGCATTCGTACATTATTTATTTATGGTGTATTTTTAATTATTATCGGGTCAATTATTGGCTATATTTTCCAACATCAATTTGCGCTCGTATTGGCAGGCCGTATTATCCAAACAGCAGGACTTGCTGCAGCAGAAACGTTATATGTCATTTATGTCGCAAAGTATTTATCTAAAGATGATCAGAAAACATATCTTGGATTGAGTACGAGTAGCTATTCCTTATCACTTGTTATTGGGACATTGTCTGGTGGATTTATTTCAACGTATTTACATTGGACAAACATGTTTCTCATCGCATTAATTGTGATATTTACATTGCCATTTTTATTTAAATTATTACCAAAAGAAAATAATACAAATAAAGCCCATTTGGACTTTATTGGATTGATTTTAGTAGCAACTATTGCGACAACAGTGATGTTATTTATCACCAACTTTAATTGGTTATATATGATTGGCGCATTGATTGCCATAGCAGTATTTGCGTTATACATTAAAAATGCCAAACATCCACTAGTGGATAAATCATTTTTCCAAAACAAACGCTATGCATCATTCTTATTTATTGTATTTGTCATGTATGCGATTCAATTGGGCTATATTTTTACATTCCCATTTATCATGCAACAAATTTATCATTTTGAATTAGATACAACGTCACTCTTATTAATTCCAGGTTATTTAGTTGCAGTGGTTACAGGGGCATTGAGTGGGAAAATTGGTAATTACTTAACATCCAAACAAGCAACGATTACAGCAATTGTTCTCATTGCACTCAGCCTATTCTTACCATCATTTACTGTAGGTCAACACGTCTCAATATTTGTGATTTCGATGATCTTCTTTGCAGGTAGCTTTGCGTTAATGTATGCACCATTATTGAACGAAACGATTCGCACTATTGATATTCATATGACAGGTGTCGCAATTGGATTCTACAATTTAATTATTAACGTGGCAGTTTCAGTCGGAATAGCAATCGCAGCTGCTTTAATTGATTTAAAAGCGTTGAATTTCCCTGGAAATAATGCTGTTGAAACGCATTTTGGCGTTATCTTGTTTATACTTGGTTTGATGAGTTTGGTGGGTCTAGCATTATTTATAATATTGAATAGATGGACAAAATCGGAAGTTAGTAAAGAAAGTTAAAGGAGTTTGAATATGAATTTTGAAAAATATATTGATCATACACTTTTAAAACCGGAGTCGACACGTGCACAAATCGACAACATTATTGAAGAGGCAAAAAATTATCACTTTAAATCTATTTGCGTTAATCCTACACATGTTGCGTATGCCCATGAGAAATTGGCAGATTCAGATGTCTTAGTATGTACGGTTATTGGGTTCCCATTAGGTGCGAATACACCTGAAGTAAAAGCGTTCGAAACGACAAACGCAATTGACAATGGGGCTGATGAAATTGATATGGTGATCAACATCGGCGCATTAAAAGACGGTCGTTATGATGATGTTCAAAAAGACATCGAAGCTGTCGTAAAAGCTGCACAAGGAAAAACAGTTAAAGTCATTATTGAGACGACATTATTAACAGATGACGAGAAAGTGAAAGCATGTGAATTATCAAAAGCAGCACAAGCGACATTTGTGAAAACATCTACAGGATTCGCAGGGGGTGGCGCAACAGTCGCGGACGTGAAGTTAATGAAAGAAACAGTAGGCGATGCACTTGAAGTGAAAGCGTCCGGCGGTGTACGTAATTTAGATGATTTTAAAGCAATGATTGATGCAGGTGCGACACGTATCGGTGCAAGTGCTGGCGTTCAAATTATGCAAGGTTTAGAATCCGATTCAGATTACTAAGCAAGCATCAGACATAAGGAGGGGTTACAATGGCAACATTTAACCGTGTACATTTAATCGTAATGGACTCTGTGGGAATTGGTGAAGCGCCTGATGCCCACAAATTTGGTGACGAAGGGTCACATACACTCCGTCATACGTTAGAAGGTTTTGATCAATCATTACCCAACTTAGAAAAACTTGGGCTCGGTAACATCGATGCTTTACCGGTCATCGACCGAGTGGACCATCCAATGGCGTACTATCATAAGTTGAGTGAAGCCTCAGTCGGAAAAGATACAATGACAGGACACTGGGAAATGATGGGTTTAAATATCATGCAGCCGTTTAAAGTCTACCCAGACGGTTTTCCAGAGGAACTTATTCAAGAGATTGAAGCGATGACAGGTCGTAAAGTGGTCGCAAACCGCCCAGCATCTGGTACACAAATTATCGATGAGTGGGGCGAACATCAAATGAAGACAGGAGACTTAATTGTCTATACGTCGGCAGACCCTGTGCTTCAAATCGCAGCACACGAAGATATCATTCCTTTAGAAGAGCTGTATGACATTTGCGAAAAAGTTCGTGAACTCACAAAAGATCCGAAATATTTAATCGGTCGTATTATCGCACGCCCATACGTGGGTGAGCCAGGCAACTTTACGCGTACAAGTAACCGTCATGACTATGCGTTAAAACCATTTGGCGCGACGGTCATGAATGCTTTGAAAGATGACGGTTATGACGTTATTGCGATTGGTAAAATTAATGACATCTATGATGGCGAAGGGGTCACTGAAGCTGTCCGTACGAAGAGTAACATGGACGGTATGGACCAATTAATGAAAATCGTCCAAAAAGACTTTAAAGGTTTAAGTTTTTTAAACTTAGTCGATTTTGACGCATTATATGGTCATCGCCGTGACAAACCAGGTTACGCCCAAGCGATAAAAGATTTTGATAATCGCTTACCTGAATTATTTGGCCACATGCGTGAAGATGATTTATTAATCATTACAGCAGACCATGGAAATGACCCAACAGCTGAAGGTACAGATCACACACGTGAATACATTCCAGTACTATGGTATAGCCCAAAATTCAAAGAAGGCCATGCGCTCGATGGCGATACGACGTTCAGTTCAATTGGAGCCACAATTGCCGATAACTTCGGCGTGAAACTACCAGAATTTGGTCACAGTTATTTAAACGATTTAAAATAAAACAATGTTACACGAGATAAGTGCAGACTAAAAAAGTCGTGACTTCTTATCTCGTGTATTTTATTATGAGTAAAAAACGGGTATAGTACTATGCAATCGATGCGCAACACAGGGGAATGAAAATTAAGTTATTTGGGAGAATCGAGGTTACGTGTGTGAAAAAAATAAAAATATGGATAAGTGGTGTCATTACAGTGATCGTGCTTGCAATTGTTGTGGGTTTTATTGCTATTCATAAAGATGCAACACGTTATGAAAATGCGCATGCCAATTATATCAATGATCATACACCGACATTGTTTTTGCACGGCACAAGTGGCACATTAAATTCACTGAGCTATTTAATTCAACAAGCACAAAATAGAGGGGTCACACAAGATGTCATCGTTGCACATGTGGCAAGTAATGGTGCAGTGACGTTTGAGGGTGTACTTTCCAAAAATGCGGTAAACCCTATCGTACAAATTGAATTAGAAGATAACGACAATATGGACTTAAATGCCAATGCCAAATGGATTAAAAATGTGTTAACACAACTCCAAAATCAGTATCAGTTTAAACACTTTAATTTTGTGGGTCATTCTATGGGTAATACGTCATTTGCCCAATATATGCTAAATTATGGCAATGACACATCGTTACCTCAACTGAAGAAAGAAGTAAATATTGCAGGCACATATAATGGTGTTCTCGGTCAAAATGAAGATATCAACGAAGTGAAAGTGGATCAAAATGGTAAGCCCAGTCGTATGATTCCGCCTTATCAAGGGTTTCGTAAGCTAAAAGATGTCTATAAAGGGAAAGACATTGAAGTATTAAACATTTATGGAGATATCTTGGATGGCACACATTCTGATGGCATCGTTTCAGCAAGCTCGTCAAAGTCTTTGAAATATTTGTTAGGCGATAGCCCTAAACGCTATCAGGAACTCAAGTATGAAGGGGAAGATGCGGAACATTCTGCGATACATGACAATCCAGATGTTGCCAACGATATCCTTCCCTTTTTATGGGGGAAATAAACATACTAAGATTAGCGGTGAGGAATTTTATGACGATAGAATTCTTCACCGCTATTTTTTATAGTGGTAGAGAGAAGTAGATCGTCCAGCTCCTTGGTTAATTAAACCGTACTATAAACTGATCAGCTTCACTCTCCTTTTGAAATTCGTTTAAGTATGTTGGGTTCTTGAAACCGTGTATAGGAAAAAGAGATGAAAAAGGTCATAGTGAAGAGAAACTTCTCAAATCCAAAAATGAGGTGATTTTCTATGCATTATTTAGGGCTTGATGTAAGTAAAAATCAGAGCTACATTGCACATTATGAAGACCAAAAACTAATTAATGAATTCTTGCTCACTCATACGAAACAGTCATTTCAAAAATTTCGAGTTTATATATCTTCGTTAGATAATCCAATCATTATATACGAATCTACAGGTGTCTATTCTAGACCAATTTGTGATTTTTGTACGAATAATCGATTTAAGTTCTACGAATTAAATCCTCTAGAAGCTAATTTTAAAACGAAATCACTCCGAGCTAATAAAACAGATAAAGCGGATGCACATAAATTGGCACTCTTAGGATATAGTTTACCTTCATTAACGTCTAAACATCAAAATCGTGAGCTATATGACGAACTAAAGGAGTATGCTCGCTTTTATTTGGAACTAGAGAAACAAGAAAACGTTCTTAAAGTTCAATTACTTGAAACAATGCATCAAACTTTCCCCTTTTTTGAAAAATTATTTAAAAATAGATATTCAACTATAAGTCTGAATTTAGCTCATGTTTTTCCGCATGCTTCAATGGTGAGTGACTTGACTAAAGAAGAAATCACAGAAGTGATTTCCAATGCTTCCTTAAAGGGTATGAGCGCTATTAAAATTGAAAACTACGGAGACAAGCTTATTCATTTAGCTAATGAAAGTTTTCCGTGCGTATCTAAAGATCATTTTTTAGTTAAAAAAGTAAGATTCGTAGCTAAAAGCCTTTTACATCTTCAAGAAGAAAGAAAACATTACAGTCAAGAAATGATTAATTTAGCCCAACAACTTCCGGAATTCGAAATTCTTCTTTCTATTCCTGGTTTTGGAAGACTAACAACAGCTTTATTTATCGGAGAATTAGGGGATATTAGAAGATTTTCTAGTCATAAAAAATTAAATGCTTACGTTGGTATTGATATTCGTAGATATCAATCAGGACAATCACATTATAAAGATACTATTAACCGTAGAGGAAATAAAAAGGCAAGAAAGTTATTATATTTAATTGTTCTGAATATAATTAGAGGGCAATCTAGATTTCGAAACCACATCAATGATTATTACTATAAATTAAAATCGCAGCCTTATGGAAAGCCCCACAAGACTGCAATAGTAGCGTGTATCAACAAACTACTTAAAACGATTCACTACTTAATTATGAATAATTGTACATATGATTATGAAATGTCACCACATTGATTAATCATACGAACAATTCAAGCATAACACCTTATTAAAATTTTTAAAATAATAAGGTTTATTTGAGTATGCTTAAAATAAGTTGAAAACACTTGACTAATTGTAGGAAAGGAGCAGGGACATAAATCATTTCATTTTTTAATTGCTCCTAGCGTCCCGCATTTCTAGACGTCTTACCTCAAAATGGATTTTCGGTTTCGACTAAGGAAGCAATCAAGGTGGTATTTTAATTCATCACGCTTCCCCTCATAAAGACTAAATATAACCAACAAAGTTCATGTACGAAGAATTTTGTTGGTTTTTTTGATTAACAGGGTAGCTATGTCGTAGCCATATTTCTATGGGTTAAGTTCCTGGATGATGTTAACCATATCCTCATGAATAACAAGGTCAGCTTGATTATCATACGGTGTTGGATCCTGATTTATAATCACAAGGTGTTTGCCAGCAAAATTCGAAACGAGCCCAGCTGCAGGTTGGACAATGAGTGATGACCCTAGCACAATCAATGTATCAGCATCGCTAATTTTGTACATGGCACGCATTAACGTTTCTTGGTCTAACATCTCACCATATAACACAATGGCAGGGCGAATGTGCCCGCCACATTGGTCGCATTGGTGAAGATGATGGGCTAAAACATTTGATTTTGTATACTGTGCATGACAATGTGTGCAGTAAAAGCGATTCATCGTTCCGTGTAATTCATCAACTTTGTGACTGCCAGCATCAGAATGTAAGCTATCAATATTTTGCGTCACCACACCTAAACTGCGTCCTTCTCTCTCAAGTTGTGCAATCCAGTTATGCACAATATTGGGTGTTTTATCTGCAAATAACAAATAGTCAAAGCAAAAAGACATAAAACCTTGAGGGTCATCGTTTAAATAATCGACGCTTAATATATATTCAGGCGCATGTCCTGTTTTAGCAATCTTCTCATTAATTCCTCCAACTGAACGAAAATCGGGTATGCCACTGGCAACTGAGATACCAGCGCCTGTAAAAAAGACGATTTTGCTAGATTGGGCAATGATTTGTTTAAGTTGAGTTACGTTATCGTTCAAAAAAATCCCTCCGGTAAACGCTTTTGATATCTTCATTTTAGAAGTGCTAAAAACATTAATCAAATATGTATGACATTTTAATGTCATATTGTATGAATTATTAAATTATTGTGTTATTATTTTTAAAAACAAAGATATTATTACAAAAGAGGTGCAACGATGAATCAAACACAAAATGTATTATCTTGTTATAAGCTTTTTTGGACACGCGCATTTGATTTTCGTGGACGCGCAACACGTAAAGAATTTTGGCATCCTTTATGGATTAATTTAGTATTGATCTTTCTATTAGAAAAAATTGCGCACGAAGTTGTAGTTGATATATTCTCTTTAATTATTTTTATACCGATGTTAACAGTTATGGCAAGGCGTTTACATGATACGAATCACACGATGTTCTTGGCCATTGTGCTTAATGCTTTCACTTTAATAGTGACGATCGCGGAGTTGATGAATGTGTCATTGAGCTTTATGTCTGACGATGCATTGCCAATGGGAAGCGGCTATTTTGTGGTCATCATTATTTTTATCGTTATTTTGCTTATTATGACGATTTATTCACTTATTTTGATGTGTATTAAAGGTGACGAAAACCCAAACAAGTATGGTGCCGATGGTACGTGCGGTTTATTAAATTCTACAACTACTAATAAATGATATTTCAAAAATCCCAATGAATCAGATTAATCATTCATCGGGATTTTTTATATTTCTTTTTATTCACCATACCTTATATTGATTTAATTTTAATTAATATAGCCTTAATGTGACCTAGATACGTGACATGATAAAATATATATAAGATTTATAAGAAAATTATATATAGTGAGGAGTGCTACTATGAACCAGCCACAGACTGTTGTATCATGTTACAAGCTATTTTGGACACGCCTTTTTGATATTAAGGGACGTTCGACACGTAAAGAATTTTGGCATCCTTTATGGATTAATGCGGTCATTATGACGTTATTGTCATTGTTAGTTTCTGAACGATCTAGCTATATCTTTAGTTTGATGATTTTTATACCGAACTTGGCAGTGATGACGCGCCGTTTACATGACGTGGACCGTACGATGTTCTTAGCGATTATATTTAACGCTGCGAGTTATATTGGAACATTTTTATTTTTTATCTTTATCTTAGTGCCAACAGGGGTTGTAACAAGTCCTTTTGCAGAAAGTATTCTCATCATATTTGTATTTATCAGCGGTATCGCGTTAATCGGATTGTTATTCTACACTTTCATTCTTATGGCTTCAAGAGGAAACACTGCACCGAACCAATATGGAAATGATGGTACTGCAAGTATGATGCAAAACACAAAAACGTCACACGTTTCATAGATATTGCTTTAAAATGAGCTTAATGGTGAAAGGATTCCATTAGGCTTTTTCGCATGTGAGAAGGTTTGCTTTCAATAGAAAAGGGTAGTAGAGCAGCATGAACAATTAAAACTAATATATACGATAGATAAAACTTAAAGTGAGTATGGAAAGTGTGTCCTACTCAATTTTTTACTAAACAAAAGTTGGTGAAAGTCATGACTAAAGTATTATTAACCGGGGCCTCTGGTTATATCGGTGGCCATTTAATGCATAGATTAAAAAACGATTACGAGATTGTAGCCATTTCGCGTCATATCGAGAATAAAGAAAATGAGGCGAATGTGACTTGGAAATCAGCGGATTTATTTGATATTGAGGAAATCACAGAGGTAATGGAAGGTGTCGATATTGCGATTTATTTGGTGCATTCAATGATGCCTTCTGCAAAATTAACACAAGCAAGTTTCGAAGATATGGATGCGTTGTTAGCGGATAATTTTGCACAAGCAGCACGTGCCAATAATGTAAAACATATCATCTATATGAGCGGTCTCATTCCAGAAGATGAAAAATTATCGCCACATTTAAGAAGCCGTCTTGAGTGCGAACGTATTTTAGGATCGTATGGGGTACCTGTGAGTACACTGCGTGCAGGTCTAATTATAGGATCAAAAGGGAGTTCGTACCCGATTTTAAAAACATTGGTAGAACGTTTACCTGGTTTGCTTCTACCTAAGTGGGCGTACCATACTACGTTGCCTGTAGCGATAGATGACGTCATACATGGGTTAAACGCACTCGTGAAACGACAGCCGCAACAAAATGAAGCAATAGATATTGGTGGTCCAACGCATATGACGTATAAAGATTTATTTCGTCAAACGGCAGAAGTGCTCGGTAAGCGTCTCCCCATGGCTGATTTACCTATTATTCCCATTTGGTTAAGTAAATTTTGGGTAAAACTGATTTCCGGTGTGCCTAAAGAGATGGTGTATCCGTTAATGGATAGTTTGGTTCATGATATGACGCGTCATGATAAAAATAGTGTAGAAGGAATTTCAATCGGTCGTATTGATTTCAAAGAAAGTGTACGTCAAGCATTAGAAGAGGAACAAAAAGCGCAAAAAGCGAAGTCTAAAAAGTCACCTTCAAGTCAATTAAAAATTAAAGATGTGCGGTCCATATCAAGGGTTTCATTACCGCAATCAGTAGATATGAATGTGCTCGCGACAACGTATGCAGAATTTTTAAATACCATTACGTTCTACCTCGTGCATAGTCGCTTGGAAGACGATGTATTTACAATTCAAGTTCCATTTTTAAATAAAACATTATTGTGTCTGAAAAAAGATAAAAACGCCTCCCATTTTGATAAAGTTATGTTTCATATCGTAGGAGGAGATTTTGCGCTAGCGGATAATGGGGGCAATGCGCGTTTAGAATTTAGAAGATTGCCAGATTCTGAGGACTGTATCATAGCGCTTCAAGAGTATCAACCGACGTTGCCGTGGTGGTTTTATAAATTCACCCAAGCGAAAGTGCATAAAGCCGTTATGAATGCATTTAAATTAAAGTTGAAGCTTTCGTACGATGCAAAAGCGCGTTTGGTGCGTGAAAGTGATGCGAGGAAAAAATCATAAAATATGAAGTGTTTCCCGGGAAATGTATGGAAGAAAGGAAGATGACGATGTCAAAATATAGGAATCTTAAACAGTTCATGAGAGGCGTCAGCCCTTTATTAGGGGGGCAAATGATAGGAGGTATTATCGTTCGAAATGCACGAGATGATTATGCTGAAACGAAAACGCCGCCTTTTTCACCACCTGGCTTTGTCTTTCCAATTGTTTGGTCTGTGTTATATACTTCAATGGGTATTGCGCATGCGCTCGTATCGCAAAAACACCGTTCTTATGTAACGTCTTTCCTGTATTATACTCAGTTGGCTTTAAACTATGCATGGGCATTCATCTATTTCAGGTTGAAGTGGCGTGGTGTTGCGGTGATCGAAAGCTTTCTGTTACTCGGTGCTGTCATGGTTACAACGGTACAGTTTTTTAGAAAATCTCAGATTGCAGGCGTGTTGTTTTTACCTTATGTTGCTTGGTGTGCGTTTGCCTCATACATTACAACAGGGAGTTATAGTTTAAATAAAAATCAATCAACATATTAGTCGTCTAGGGAGGCCTTTGAATGAAGTTAGGTGTCATTTTAAATCGTGTGTACCGTGTGAAACAGAATCCATTATTGCAATATGTGTATGACCATCATGACAAGTATGAAACCGTTCACTTTATTATTCCCATTGAAGAAATGTCGGATGCGTCACGAATAAAGTTTAACGACTATATGGCTGTAGTAAAGGGATTTTTAAATCAGTTAAAACAGAACAATATTGCGCCGCATATTGTGCCGTATGAAGCGCTTGGAGATTTAGCGGAATCTATCGGTGTCACACACATTTTATTAGCAAGTGATACGATGAGTTATCACCATGAGAATTATGACTTTCCGCACGTTCAACGCGCATTTGAACAGCGTGGTATTGACGTCATTGGGCTTCGGGCAAATCATTATTTTAATCCGCGCCAAACGACAAATAAGCAAGGGGAACCGTATAAAGTATTTACCCATTTTTATAAAGCGCATCGGTCAAAAATTGTGCATATCCGTACACCCAATTATACGCTCAAAGCGTTAAGCCATGTCGTTGAAAAGGGAGACAATGCATACAACCTTTACTACAATGATGCCGAGGATATGGAAGCGACAGCACGTGCGCACTGGAATGATTTCTTACAGCACGATATCGTAAAATATAAGCAATTGACCCAAAACCTAACACATACTTATGTGAGCGGTATGAGTCGTTATTTAGCGTATGGGTTAATGGATATTCATGAAGTCTTGAGTGATCTTTTAGAAGGGTACGAGGCGTCACCATCTCAATATGAGGCGTATATAAGAGAACTGATATTTAGAGAATTTTACTATGTATTAATGGTCGCTTATCCGCAGACGGCGCGACATGCCTTTAATGAAAAATATCGTCATTTACCGTGGTCTAATGATGAAGTGGCGTTTGAAAAGTGGAAGCTTGGCGAGACAGGCTATCCCATTGTGGATGCTGCAATGAAGAAATTACGTCGTACAGGTTGCATGCATAATCGATTGCGTATGGTGGTTGCACAATTTTTAACAAAACATCTTTTGATTAATTGGACATGGGGAGAAGCTTATTTTCGAGAACAACTGATAGATTATGACAATGCCTCTAATGTTCATGGTTGGCAATGGTCTGCATCAACAGGAACGGATGCGGTGCCGTATTTTAGAATGTTTAATCCGGTACGTCAAAGCGAACGTTTTGACGCACAAGGCAATTTTGTTAAATCAGAATTCCCGTTATTTGACACTGTTCCCGCCAAATATATTCATAATCCATCAGCGTATCGAGAGGTATTAAACGATACCTATCACATCACAATTGGAGAAGACTATCCAGAGGTCATTGTTGATCATAAGGCGGCGCGTGACCGTGTGATGACGGTATTTAAATCATTGTGTGAAGATGAAAAAGCGTAGCACAAGGCGTACTACGTTTTTTCAATATGACCTTGAATGACGATGCCGACTCCTTTATGTTTTGTACCTTCGTGCCAGATTACTTTTCGCTCTGCCAAGAAGTGTACACGAACTGGCAATTGCTTTAATATTGCGCGTACTTCAGCTTCATCATATAACATGTCTTTATCTTTAGGGCCACCTGTGTCCAGTTGAAGTTGCGCTTTTGCGTAAAATTCAAAATAACTATGTCCACCTGAAACGAGCGCGTTTACCAGGTTATAAAACATCATCTTCTTTCCTTCACTAGGGACATGACCAAATATATTCACGCTATAATCGAATGTTTCATGAGGAATGTCAGTTTCTTGAGTAATATCGCCATACATAGCATGGATTTTAACTTGTTTTTCTGCCGCTAATCGCTGTTGCTTTTCAATTCCCACTTTAGACGTATCATATGTGGTAACGTCATATCCCAGTTCAGCAAGATACACCGCATTACGGCCTTCACCTTCAGCAAATAACACTACCTTTTCATGGGTATCAGTGTGGTTTTTAAACATGGATGTGAGATAGATGTTGGCATCTTTGCCATAAATATACGTTTCACCTTGATATTTTTCATCCCAATGATTCATTGTGACACCTCCTTATTACGCTTACGTCTTTCATGATATACCCAACGCAAAACGTGTCAATCATTTTGAAAAAGGGTAATAGCGTAATATGAATTCATTATTATAATATAAGGATGTGAAATGATGAGCCAACATTTTGAAGTCGTTGTCATTGGTGGTGGGACAGCAGGGATAATGGTGACATCAAGATTAGTTCGACAAAATCCTGAATTAAAAGGGAGTGTTGTTATTATTGATCCTGCCGCCAATCATTATTATCAACCGTTATGGACGTTGGTTGGTGCAGGTGTATCAAAATTAGAAGCAACGCGAAAGCCCATGGGAGACGTTATCCCACAAGGGGTGAACTGGATTCGGCAAGCTGTTAAACGGATGGCACCTAATGAAAATAAGGTATATTTACAAAATGATGAAGACATCACGTATACGTATTTAGTCGTTTGTCCTGGACTGCAACTGAATTGGTCACACGTTAAAGGATTGCCACAGACTATAGGTAAACATGGCGTTTGTTCTAATTATTCTCCTGAATACGTGAACGAAACGTGGCATCAAATCGCCAATTTTAAAGAAGGTACGGCTATATTTACGCATCCGAACACACCGATAAAGTGTGGTGGTGCACCGATGAAAATTATGTTTTTAGCAGAGGATTATTTTAGAAAACATGGGATGAGGGCACACACAAATGTAGTATTTGAAACGTCTAAAGCAGTATTATTTGATGTTAAAAAGTATTCGAATGAACTTGAAAAGTTAGTACAACAACGTGGAATAGATGTGAATTATAAATCAAATTTAATAGAAATAGATGGGGAAAATCAATTGGCCACTTTTGAAAATATAGATACAGGAGAACAAAAAACATGTCATTTTGATATGTTACATGTGACACCGCCAATGGGGCCATTGACATTTGTGAAAGAGAGCGCATTAACCGATGAAGCGGGGTGGATTGATGTAAATCCATCGACTTTACAACATACACAATTTAAAAATGTCTTCGCGTTAGGAGACGCATCAAATGCACCAACGTCTAAAACAGGCGCAGCAATTAGAAAACAAGCACCCGTGGTAGCCTCCAATTTACTCCAAGCGATGCAAGGGCAAATGTTAACACATCATTATGACGGATATACGTCTTGTCCGATTGTGACAGGGTACAATCAACTTATTTTGGCAGAATTTGATTACAATCATGAAACGAAAGAAACGATGCCTTTTAATCAAGCCAAACCGCGACGTAGTATGTACATGTTAAAAAAAGATATATTGCCACGGATGTATTGGTATGGCATGTTAAAAGGTTGGATGTAAATGTTTAACTAAATGAAAAGCTTTGGGACAAAATGTTGCTTTATGAGAGACCGGTGAAAGGTTTATGAGTGCAACTGTGCTACAAGTCCCAAGCTTTTTTATACAATTCAATGACAAATATAGTTGTCATTTTGACTATAATAGTGTATATTTCAGGTGAGGAGTGGATGCGTATGAAAAATCGACTTAAAGAATTACGTGCTCGAGATGGCTATAATCAAACGCAACTTGCTAAAAAAGCAGGTGTATCTAGACAAACGATTTCATTGATTGAACGTAATGAGTTTATGCCATCCATAAAAACAGCTGTGAGTATCGCACGTGTATTTAATGAAACGGTCGAAAATGTATTTATCATCGAGGAGGGAGATCTATGAAAAAAGGTAGGTATACGTTACAAATTATATTGGCAACCATTTTTGGTGGTATTGTAGGCGTTATTTTTGAAAGTGATTTTGTACGCGCTTTTTTTAGTGAGTTACGTTATGCAAAATCAGCTAATTTTTTAATGATTTCTTGTATCGCTGTGACATTATTACTGGTTGCGTTAATTCTATATCAATTCATGATTCAAAATGATGCTTTGAGGTTAAAACGTAAAAGTGAGATGGGGAATGATGCCTCACAAGATGATTTGATTGCTAAAGCAGACTTACAGTACAACAAGTCAGAAATTATATTTTATAGTCAACTCATCATCGTCGCGCTCTATATCTTATTTCTTTTAATAGGAGGTTTCGGGGGAGAAACAAATATCTTATACGTTTTTGTACCGTTGTATATCATTTTCATCCCTTCAATCAAATCAGGCTATTTTTATAGAAAATATAATGTTAATTATCCTAAAATAGGGGAGAAAGATTACACTAAAAAAATATTAGAGATTAAAGATGAAGGTGAAAGACATATTACATTATTATCTATGTTTAAAATCTATCAGTTTAATGTTATAGGGCTTTTTTTAGCAATTCTGCTCATATTTTTATTTTCGATTACGTTTGATCTCAACCAATCATTTAGTTTGTTAATAGTCATTTTATTATTTATATATAATTCGCTCGGATACTTGTTAAAATTACGTAAATACTACAAATAAAAATGTGCAGTCATCAGAAAAAGTGGCTTGTGTCATCAGTTTAATTCTCAAGTTAGTTTAATCAAAGCATTTGTGTAATATGCCAATCATTTATATCATGTGCATGGTAAAAATGCACGAGATGGGTTACATATTTAAAGCGGTATGGCATCGGCTGAAGTCATATTCACAACACACGCATGCATTCAATTATTCCAATATTTAAATGTTAAAAAATATATGTATTGTTAAAGCCAAATTGTGCAAATGTGCATGATTTGGTTTTATATTTGTGTAACATTTGAATAAAAATGAACCGATTGGTATAGTTAAAGCGTGAACTGTTTACATAAGACGGGCACATCACATTTGGAATCTTTCTTCTTAGTGCATACATCAGGTGGTTTTGGGTTATGTGCTTTCTTAATAATCGTAAATATAAATGATTAGGGACTTGTTGTGCCTTGTTTTTACTAAGTACGCTTTGTATGACATTCACAAGGGGTCTTTTTTTGTATTTAAATTTAAAAAAGGGAAGGAATGGACATATGTTAAGTATTAAAAACTTATCAAAAGTCTATGCTGGGAATAAAAAAGCTGTAGACAATATGACGATAGACATTCAGCAAGGGGAGTTTGTCGCATTTATTGGTACGAGTGGTAGTGGTAAAACAACCGCACTCCGAATGATTAACCGCATGATCGAAGCAACAGAAGGTCAAATTATGATTAACGGTAAGGATGTGCGCCAAATGAATCCGGTGCAATTACGGCGCAGTATTGGGTATGTGATTCAACAAATTGGCCTTATGCCACATATGACGGTAAGAGAAAATATAGTACTTGTACCTAAGTTGTTAAAGTGGTCGCAAGAGAAAAAGGATGAGAAGGCACGTGAACTCATTAAACTTGTAGATTTACCGGAAGAGTATTTGGATCGTTATCCTTCTGAATTGTCTGGTGGCCAACAACAACGTATTGGTGTGGTAAGAGCACTTGCCGCAGAACAAGATATTATCTTAATGGATGAGCCGTTCGGGGCGTTAGACCCGATTACACGTGATACGCTACAAGACTTAGTGAAGAAGCTTCAACAACAATTAGGCAAAACATTTATATTTGTGACACATGACATGGACGAAGCGATTAAGTTAGCTGATAAAATCTGCATCATGTCTCATGGGAAAGTGATTCAGTTTGATACACCTGACAATATTTTAAGACATCCGGCAAATGATTTTGTCCGTGATTTCATTGGCCAAAACCGCTTGATTCAAGACCGTCCTAATTTGCGTTCTGTAGAAGATGCGATGATTACGCCAATTACGATAACGGCGGATCAATCTTTAAATGATGCAGTTGAATTGATGCGTCGAAAACGTATCGACACATTATTTGTCGTTAACCATCAACATAAATTATTAGGCTTTTTAGACATTGAAGATATTAATCAAGGATTACGTGCACGCGCAGAGCTCATTGATGTCATTCAACGCGATGTATATACTGTGCCACTTGATAGTAAATTACAAGATTCTGTGCGCACGATTTTAAAAAGAAATGTACGTAATGTGCCTGTTGTTGATGAAGGTCATCATATCGTAGGACTCATTACACGTGCGAATCTCGTTGATATTGTATATGACAGTATATGGGGTGAAGCAGACGGAGACAACATCGAAAACGAAGACATCACAACTTCTACCAAGGACGGAGTTGAGCGCGAATGATGGATTTTATTGTAAATAATGCGAATGATTTATTAAATAAAACGATGGAACATTTGTATATTTCTGTTATTGCGCTCATTCTCGCAATCATTTTCTCCGTCTCGCTGGGTATTTTATTAACCCGTACGAAACGTTTGGCAAAAGTTTCATTAACGATTGCCAGTGTACTTCAAACGATACCGACATTAGCAGTGTTAGCGTTGATGATACCTTTATTTGGTGTGGGGAAGGTGCCAGCCATTGTCGCGCTATTTTTCTATGTGTTATTACCCATTTTAAATAATACAATCATTGGGGTGGAAAGCATTGATAAAAATGTACGTGAAGCTGGAAAAAGTATGGGAATGACGGAATTTCAACTCATGAAAGGTGTAGAACTTCCACTAGCATTACCTATGATTTTAAGTGGTATTCGCTTGTCGTCTGTATACGTGATTAGTTGGGCGACACTTGCGAGTTTTATCGGTGCAGGCGGTCTCGGTGATTACATTTTCAACGGATTAAACTTATATGATGCGAATATGATCATTACGGCGACCATCTTAATTACCGCACTCGCGTTACTTGTCGATTTTTGTTTGTCGCGTATTGAAAAGTGGATTGTGCCTAAAGGTTTAAAGGTATCTAGATAAACATTGGAGGGGATATGATGACACGTTATCAAAAATATTTAGCAGTTGTTGTGCTGTGTCTCATGGTGTTATCTGGATGCAGTTTGCCAGGCTTGAAAAATGCATCGGCACCGGATGAAGTTCAAATCACAGCACTATCAACGTCAGAATCTCAAATCATGTCGCATATGGTGCGATTATTAATTGAACATGATACAAAAGGTAAAATTAAGCCGACAATTATTAATAACTTGGGCTCAAGTACGATTCAACATAATGCCATCGTGAATGGTCAAGCAAACATGTCGGGCACACGTTATACCGGTACTGATTTAACAGGGACACTTCAAATGAAGCCAATTATTGATTCAAAAAAAGCAATGGCCGCGACGCAAAAAGGTTTTAAAGACAAATACCATCAAACATTTTTTAATTCTTATGGCTTCGATAATACATTTGCGCTTATGGTGACACAAGAAACCGCAAAAAAATATCATTTAGAAACAGTGTCGGATCTTGAAAAACATGCGAAAGATTTAAGACTTGGCATGGATACGACGTGGCAAAACCGCGAAGTAGATGGTTATCCAGCATTTCAACGGAAATATGGGTTTAAATTTGGAGATAGTCGCCCAATGCAGATTGGACTCGTTTATGATGCACTTCAAAATGGCAGTTTAGATGTGGCGGTAGGGTATTCTACAGATGGCCGTATTGCGGCATATCATTTAAAGGTATTAAAAGATGATAAACACTTTTTCCCGCCTTATGACGCAAGTCCTTTAGCATCAGATGAATTATTGAAAAAGCGTCCAGAGCTTAAAGGGATTATTAAAAAATTAGAAGGTAAAATTTCTACAAAAGACATGCAACATTTAAATTATCAAGCAGATGGACAAGGTCAAGAGCCTGCCATTGTTGCACAAAAATTTTTAGAAAAACATCATTACTTTGATGATGACAAAGGAGGCCAAAAATAATGAATGGTCATCTTTTACAACAACTTTGGTCGTATTATCAAACGAACTTTGGCTATTTATGGGAACTTTTTATGAATCATCTTTTAATGTCGATTTATGGAGTGTTATTTGCAGCACTTGTAGGTATCCCATTAGGTATCATCATCGCGCGCTATGGGAAATTATCGACTGCGGTAATTACACTCGCGAATGTGATTCAAACGGTTCCTGTCATTGCGATGCTAGCAATCTTAATGTTAGGCATTGGATTAGGGATGAATACCGTGATTTTTGCCGTCTTTTTATATGCACTATTACCGATAATTAAAAATACGTATACAGGAATACAAGGTGTTGACGCTAACATAAAAGATGCAGGTAAAGGCATGGGGATGACACGCAATCAAGTGCTTCGCATGATAGAGTTACCTCTTTCGTTATCCGTTATTATAGGGGGATTACGTATTGCGCTCGTAGTGGCTATCGGTGTCGTTGCAGTAGGGTCTTTTATCGGTGCACCTACACTAGGCGATTTAATTATACGAGGTACGAATGCGACCGATGGCACGCTCTTTATTTTAGCCGGTGCATTACCCATTGTACTTATAGTGTTGATAGTCGATATACTTTTGCGTATGCTAGAGAAGAAGTTAGATCCTCTGAATCGTCGAACGAAAAATACAATGACATCAAGTTAAAAGGAGTGACGTTTCGTGGCGTTAATCGAAATGAATTATAAATCTAAAACGCTCGGTATGCATCAATCATTTACGGTGATTTTGCCAGAAGACGACAGTTATTTTAATCTGAGTTGTAAGCCTAAATTATTAAAATCGCTGTTATTGTTACACGGCATATCAAGTGATCACGCGTCTTATGTGCGTTATACAAGTATTGAACGTTATGCGAATAAACATCAATTAGCGATTATTATGCCGAGTGCAGATCATAGTTTTTATACGAACATGAAGTATGGTCATAGCTATTATGACTATGTGCTAGAGGTGTGGGATTATGTGCATCAAGTATTACCATTATCACAAGAAAGAAAGGATCATTTTATTGCAGGTCATTCAATGGGGGGTTATGGCGCACTCCGTTATGCATTCACTGCAGGAGAACGTTTCGCCAAGGCAGCGCCTCTATCTTCGGCGATAGATGTTTCACAAGTATACGAGTTTGTGTACCCTGATTTTAAACCTGCAGCGATTGCCGGTGATGATTACCATCCTATTGGTACAGAATATGACCCATATCATCTAGTAGAAGAAGCGATTGCAAATGACAAAGTGGTTCCGGAAATTGTCATGATGTGTGGCACTGAAGACCCACTATATGAAAGTAATGCTCAATTTTATGACTATATTTCTAAACGCCACATCCCGAGCCGATTTATTGCAAATGCGGGTGAGCATGATTATGCCTATTGGGATAAAGCAATTAAAACAATTATTGAAATGTTTATGACAGAAACGGAATAATAGGAACGCGTTCACTATGGTTAGCCATAAATGGACGCGTTTTTAATTTTATTTGTCATACATTGATAAACATTGCAAATCGAATGATGAAGGTCTATAATATTAAATCGTAATTATTACGATTTATAAAGTGAGGTTTTATATATGACCCAACATCACCGAGTTGTGATTATTGGCGCGGGTGCAGCGGGAATTGGGATGGCAGTCACTTTCAAAACGTTAAATATGGAAGAAGTTTGTATTATTGAGAAAAATACAATTGGTCATTCTTTTAAACAATGGCCAAAATCGACACGTACGATTACACCATCATTTACGTCAAACGGTTTTGGCATGCCAGATATGAATGCAATTTCATTAGACACGTCACCGGCATTTACTTTTAATGAAGAACATGTGTCAGGTGAGACATATGCAGAATATCTTAATATTGTGGCCGACCATTATGGCGTACACGTTGAAACAGAGACAACGGTAACAGGTGTACAATTGGTAGACGGTATTTATGAAATTGAGACGTCTAGAGGTAAGTTTACTTCGGATTATATATTTGTGGCAACTGGTGATTATGCGTTTCCAAACCAGCCTTTCACTGTAGGCTGCCATTATAGCGAAATTGATGATTTTACGTCATTTTCAGGAGATCATTATGTCGTGATTGGAGGCAATGAGAGTGGTTTCGATGCGGCAATCCAACTTGCCAAAAATGGTGCCAGTGTTGAAATGTATACCACTTCAACGGGATTTGGTGAAGAAGACGCGGATCCTAGTGTACGTTTATCACCTTATACACATCAAAGGTTAAAAGATGTAGTGGAAGCGGGGCATGACATCGAAATGCATGTCGGTCATGAAGTGATTGATACAAGAGAAGATGACGATGGGTATCACATTTTACTGGCCAACGGTGACACAGTTGTTACACCGAATATTCCAATTTTGGCAACGGGTTTTGATGTCACACAAAATCCATTGGTGCAACAATTGTTTACGCTTCAAGATGGTGAAGTGAAATTGTCTCAATTAGACGAATCCACACGTTATCCTAATGTATTTTTAATAGGGGCGACTGTGCGTCATGAAGAAGCGATATTGTGTTATATTTATAAGTTTCGCGCACGCTTTGCTGTCCTAGCTGAAATTGTGATGAAGCGAGAAGCGTTGCCAGTGGATGATGCGACGATTGAATCCTTTAAAGCTAACAATATGTATTTAGATGATTACGCATGTTGTGAAGTGGATTGCACATGTTAGAAGTGACGTTTAACATTGTTACAGGTGAGGTAACGCCGATTCCTGATGGTCCTCATCAGTTGAGATTAAGTCAGACACATCGGCTTACAAGTGATGAACTGGCAACATTACGACGGTTAATCATCTCAGAACGCCTTGAAATTGGCATAAAAACACCAGCGCTATCTACACCAGAAGAGACCCGTTATGTTGTCGACAAACTCCAACACTATGTAAAGGAAAAGCAAAAACACGCACCGAAATGGCAACACATCTGTTATGGATGGGGTGTGATAGTGCTTATGTTTGCGATCCCAATCTTTCTTGCATATCACTTATCAGGGTGGTTGGAAAACACGGTCTTTTCGCCACTTATTGATATGTTAAGTGGGGCGCATTGGCTTCAAATACCATGGATACAACATATTTTATTTGGTGATTACGGTATTTTATCCCTCGGAACTTATTCTTTTGTATGGGCATTGCCTGTGGTGGTTTTTATTAGTATTTCTACCGCACTTTTAGACCATTCAGGTTTAAAACAGTTTGTCATATGGTCAATAGAGCCGTCAATGCGACGAATTGGATTGAATGGCACGGATATCGTGCCTGTATTAGAAGGTTTTGGATGTAACGCTGCGGCGGTGGCTGAAGCAGGTCATCAGTGCAGTCAATGTACTCAGGCACGATGTATAAGTTTAATTGGCTTCGGAACATCTTGTAGTTATCAAATTGGCGCAACATTGTCCATTTTTAATACGGCGCATGTAAGCTGGCTATTTGTACCTTATTTATTGCTCGTATTTATAGGAGGCGTCATCCATAACCGTTTATGGTATCGTGCCCAACCAACGTTTAACATTGCACCAACATATCGTCAGGCGTCATTGCGATCGCCACTCACGTATGCATTTATGAAACAAGTCATCGTAAGTATTCGCATGTTTTTGACACAAGCGTTGCCGATTTTTCTAGGTATATGTTTTGCAGTGAGTTTATTATCATTGACGACAATTTTAGATTGGCTCGCAAAAGTCTTCGCCCCGATATTACAACTTTTACAATTGCCAACAGAATTTGCGACGGGCATCTTTTTCTCTATCATACGTAAAGATGGTATGTTGTTGTTTAATACAGGTCATGGTACATTAATTCAAAGTTTATCGCCGTTACAATTATTAATGGTGGTATTTCTAGCGTCAACTATGACATCATGTTCTGTGACAATGACAATGATAGCGCGTCAACTTGGTGGAAAGTTAGCGGGGAAATTGATACTCAAACAAATGGCCACATCATTAGGTATCGTATGTGCATTGTTTGGATTATTAAAATTGTGGGATGTCCTGATAACACTATCGTAAAAGTAGCGCATTAATAGCCACATGTATTTGGCGAAGGCACAATAACTCACTTAGACGAAACCGAAAATCTATTTTGAGAGCAAGATAACTAGAAATTTTTGAGCGTATTTAAAAATAAAAAGCAGAGCTGACTAAACGCACGCGCTTAGTCAGCTTTCTGCCATTTAAACTATGAATTACGCATTCATTGCTACAGCATTACATGAAATCAAAAAGGTTTCTGTAACGCTCTAGATTTAAAGGTAACGCGCCTATAAAAGCGAGGCTAGGGTACCCATCAGAGTTTGAATGTTTAATATAATGTCTTCTTGTTTTATAAGTGTCAAAATGTAATGGAGGATGATGATTTATGTTTGAAATAGCTTTTTACAAATCATCCAAGTATGTTTATCTTTAAAAATGTAGTTCTCTATCATTAAGGAATGTACAATATGACTTACGCGTTCGCGTGACATACCAATTAAATCGGCAAGCAATTGTATCGTAATGGCGTGGGTTAATTCATAATAGGATTCATGATTTGATCCTACATTTTCGCATAGCAAACGGATTAAATGAATGACTTTTTCACGCGCATTTTTACAATTTAAAATCATATTATGCTGAACGTGTTGATCTTTACTTAAAATGATTAACTCGTAAAATCGAGACAGTACTTCTGTATCGTGTTTTGATAACTTTTCGATTAAAAATAGTGGCACACTCAATATGTCGCAATCTGTTAATGCGATGCATGATTCATCGACTGAGGGTGTACGAAATAGTTTGTTGAGTGGAAAGCAATGATACGCGCGATTCAGCCATTTGTAATGCGCACCATTATCGGCAAATGCTTCTCTCAATACGATGCCATGCATGATAAATTTGAGGTGCGTCATTTCAGTGGTGTCATAATAGATTACTTGGTTTTTATCGTAATGACGCAGAATAAAGTCTTCTGCGAAAATTTGTAATTGTGTGGGTGACACATGAATATAATGCGCAAATGTTTGGATCGCAACTTTTAAGTCTTTTGTATCTAACGTTTTATAATGCGTATTCATTTGAAATAACGTCCTTTATTTATAAATGGATATGCGTGCCTGTTCCCCTCTCAATTGCCGCGTAGGCGTTGTCTAAATCTGTTATAATAACTTCTCTATTTGGATGATTTCCAATAAATTTAATCGCAGCTTCAATTTTAGGTAACATGGAACCTTCTGCGAATTGTCCATCTTCAATATATGTTTTTAATGTTGCGACGTCAACGGATGTGAGCATCGTTTCGGTTGGCGTTTGATAGTTCACATATACATTTGGAACGGCCGTTAAAATCATGAGTGTGTCCGCTTCTATCAATTCTGCTAAGGTTTCACTTGCGAAGTCTTTGTCAATAACTGCTTCAATACCTTCATAACTGTCCTCTTTTTTAACGACTGGAATACCACCTCCGCCACACGCAATGACGATATTATCGTTGTCGAGTAATGTTTTAATCATCTCATGTTCTAAAATAGATACAGGAAGCGGGGACGGCACGACTTTTCGAAACCCTCGGCCAGCATCTTCTTTATAGACACTCTTTGAATCAATCCGTTGTAATTTTTCTGCTTCTTCTTTCGTGTAAAACGGTCCTATCGGTTTTGTCGGATGAAGTAGATGGGGGTCATGTGCATCGACTTCAACACGTGTTACGACCGTAGCGACTTGTTTTTTACTTTCAACTTTTCGAAGCACACGCGTCGTTTCAGTTTCTAGCCAGTATCCAATCATACCTTGCGTCATTGCGCCACATACATCTAGTGGCATGGCTGGTGTTTCAGAACTATTAGATTTTGCTTGTTGAATCAACAAATTGCCAATTTGAGGTCCATTGCCATGTGAAAACACAATAGAGGCATCCGATTGGAATAAGGGTTCAAGTTTTTCAAGCGTTTCACGAATTGCAGCTTGTTGACTTGATGCGGTTGCTTCTTTATTTTGAATCGCGTTACCTCCTAATGCGATAACGATTGTTTTAGGCATAAATATCTCTCCTGACTTATATCACGGTAATGGAGTGGGTCATCAGTTTGACAATACCAATAAGTGCGAAGACTAAAATAAAACCAATGACAATCCATTCGATAGCTTTCGGTTTTTTATTAAGATTGTGTTGTACTTTAATAAATACGATGACGCCTGGAATATACAAAATCATAGTGAGTAATAAATATTCCAAGCCTGCCGCATAGATTAACCAAAGTGCATAGATTGATGCGATACAGCCAATCGTCCATTTCGTCACTGAAGTGCTTTGTTGTAAATAGTTATACTTTACAAGGTAAAATGCGCTAAACATATAAGGGATTAAAATCGCACTTGATGCGAGTGAAAACGCAAATTGATATGCACTTTCCGTAAATAACATACTGATTAAGAAAAGTTGGACTAAAATATTCGTAATTAATAATGAATTGATTGGTGCACCGTTACGATTTTCTTTCGCAAACCATTTCGGGAAAAGGTTGTTTTTCGCAACGACATACGGCAATTCTCCTGCAAGTAAAGTCCAACCAAGCCACGCACCGAGCACGGAGATGATGAGTCCGATGTTGACAAATACGGCACCCCAAGGGCCTACAATGTGTGCTAACACGTGTGACATTGAAGGATTACCTAATTCTGAGATATGATTTTGTTGAATGACACCTTGTGCGAGTACCGTCATTAAAAAGTAAATGATAAGCACGGAAGTGAGTCCAATAACCGTGGCTGTACCCACATCTTTTTTACGTTTTGCACGGCTAGAAAATACAACTGCACCTTCAATACCTGTAAATATCCACACAGTTACGAGCATAATACTTTTTACTTGCAACAAAATAGAGGACCATTCTATGTGGTTGGATGATGTCCCGCTAAACCCTGCCATGAATGTATCAAAGTTAAATACAACCATCATACAGACGATGACAAGAAAAATAGGGATTAATTTAGCGACTGTAACGATACTATTAATAAATGCGGCGGTTTCTACACCTTTTAAAATTAAGAAATGCACACCCCAAAGTAAGATTGAGGCGACGATGATACTTGGTAACGTATTACCTTTTTGGAAAATCGGGAAAAAATTTCCAACTGCAGACATGAGCAATGTAGCATAGGCAACATTACCTAAAAATGCCGCGAACCAGTATCCCCAAGCACTACAAAAGCCGATAAAGTCACCGAATCCAGCTTGTGCATAACTGTAAATGCCGCCATCTAAGTCTGGACGCGCATTTGTTAATGTTTGGAATACAAAAGCGAGTGCAATCATGCCAACAGCGGTAATACCCCAACCGATCATGAGGGCAAGGCCACCTGCCTGGCTTCCCATATCAGAGATGATATTAAACGCACCACCTCCAATCATAGAACCTATCACAAGGCCAATGAGTGAAGATTTATTTAATTTTTGTTGGTGTTCATTTTCCACGTGTTTCATCTCCTTATCATGAAAAGGGAAGGGCTAGTGCGTGATTCATACATATAAAATTGTTGTTACGTCTAGCCCATCACTTTAGTTATGCGAGTGTTGACGCCATCACAGATTTGATCGTATGCATACGGTTTTCTGCTTGGTCAAACACTTTTGATTGAGGACTTCTAAATACGTCATCAGTTACTTCCATTTCACGAATGCCGTATTTTTCTTCGATATCTTTACCATACATTGTATTTGTATCATGGAACGCCGGTAGACAGTGCAAGAAAATGGTGTCATCGCGACCTGTTTTTTGCATTAAAGACGAATTAACTTGATAATCTTTTAATAAATTGATACGTGTTTCGAATTCACTTTCTTCACCCATGGAGACCCATACGTCTGTGTAAATCACGTGCGCACCTTTAACGGCTTCTTCAATATTATCTGTAACGACAACAGAACCACCATCGATATCGCCTCGTTTTTTAGCCATGTTGACGTAAGTTTCGTTCGGGAAGAGGGCCTTTGGTGTACAAATGCGCACATTTACGCCGAGCATCGCGCCTGCAACCATCAGTGAGTGTGCCATGTTGTTACGGCCATCACCAATATAAGTAAGCGTGATACCTTCTAAATGCCCAAAATTTTCTTTAACTGTCATGTAATCTGCGAGCATTTGAGTCGGATGCCAAATGTCTGTTAAACCGTTCCATACAGGGACGCCGGAATGTTCGGCTAGTGCTTCGACCACGTCTTGAGAAAATCCTCGGAACTCAATCCCATCGAACATACGACCGAGTACTTTCGCAGTGTCTTCAACCGATTCTTTTTTACCCAGTTGAATATCATTTTTTCCTAAAAATTCCGGATGTGCGCCGAGATCAATTGATGCAACTGTGAAAGCAGCACGCGTACGTGTTGACGTTTTTTCAAAAAGTAATGCAATATTTTTACCATCTAAATAACGATGTTGGATACCATCTTGTTTGTAAGATTTTAATGTAATCGCAAAATCAATTAATGCTTCAAATTCTGCTTTCGTAAAATCGTTTTCTTTTAATAATGAACGTCCTTTTAAAGCGACTGGTTTGTGTAATTCCATCATTCTTTTTTTCCTCCTCAATGTCTTTAAATGTCTTCACGATATAAAGGTTGACTCATACAACGTGGGCCTCCACGACCGCGTACAAGTTCACCACCAGGAATTTCAATGACTTTCAAGCCTTTTTCACGTAGTAAGGTGTTAGAGACATAGTTTCTGTCATATGTCACAACAACGCCAGGACGGATACAAAGTGTATTCGACCCATCATTCCATTGTTCACGTGGACCATCGATTGTATCGCCATTACCTGTAGGAATGAATTCAATATTATCGATGTTTAACGCATCTTCTAAAGTTTGTTTTAGTTGGTTAGAATGGGTGATTTTAATGTTGTCATCACCGTTACATGGCTCAATCGTAAAGATATTCATATGACCTTCAGATTTAAGTATGGCAGCATGCATTGTAAATTTATCGTAATCAATCATCGTAAATACCGTATCTAAATGCATAAATGTACGACTTGTCGGAATTTCAATCGCAATGATTTTTTTGAACGTCGATGCAGGGTTGCTGAAAATGCTACGCGCTAAGCGTTCGATTGCTTGTGCTGATGTTCGTTCTGAAATACCAATAGCAAGTACCTCTTTAGATAAGACAAGCTCATCGCCACCTTCAATGTTGAATGGACTATCACGATCAACCCAAACAGGAATGTCACTCTCTTTAAAGTCGGGGTGATGGTTCAAGATATATTGCATGAATATTGATTCACGGCGACGTGCGCGCCAATACATGCGGTTAATTGTAACGCCATTTCCAACCGACGCTTGAGGGTCGCGTGTGAAATAAAGGTTTGGCATTGGATCAAGATAGAATGGGTATTTATCATCCATATATTCAACGAGATGTGTCGTTTTTAAATTAATTTCTTCTTTTCGAACCCCAGCCATAATTTTGTCGACTAAACTTTGATTATCGAGTTTTGAAAAGAGGGCTTTAATTTCTGCTTCATGCCCAAGAACTGTTTTACGAGATTCTGCTAAAATTTCATCGATAAATTGTGCACGAACTTGAGGTTCAGTTAAACTTTCTGCCGTCAGTTTTTCAAGGTATAGCACTTCTACACCTTCATTTCGTAAAACTTCTGCAAAATAATCATGTTCACGTTGTGCGACTTTTAAATAAGGAATGTCATCAAAAAGCAAGCCATCTAAATAATCTGGAACGAGATTTTCAAGTTCTTTACCAGGGCGTTTAAGTAAAACGGTTTTTAAACGACCAATTTCACTGTTCACTTTAATCGTACGTTTCATGTCGATTTTCCTCCTTTATGTGGTGATGTCTTCACTATAAAGGTTTGAAAACGTTAACATCGTGATTTATTTCACAAATATAAAGAGGAATATTTCTTGTTTTAAAGATAGGTCTATGCACAAAAATTTATTTTTTTACATGTCATACGTGTTTTATTGCGGTACGAATTGGATAATGAATGAATATTTGTGTATACATCAAGTGTCAATTTGTCGTTGATACATTCTAATGCATAAACATGCTAAAGTTGATGCGCAGGGAAGAGCGTCGTTACGACGCAACGTGCAACCTCTGTCGAACGGGTCATAATCATTGTTGTATCATTCCCACTAACCGTGCCGATAATGTCAGGTAGGTTTAATGCATCAATATAAAAATTTATCGTTTGACCAAATCCTGGAGAGGATTGAATTAAAATACAATGGTTTATGACAGTAATACGTTGGATGTCATCAGTGTATAGCTTTTTTAGCATTTCCAGATATTTTGGTTTATCATTGGAGATCAATTGATAGCGTGATCGATGATGTTGGGAAGGGACTTTATGTATATTTAACTGTAAAAAATCATTTGCAATGGTCGTTAGGCTAAAATGAATGCCAAATCGAGCTTCTATAATATCGATCACATCTTGCTTTGATGTAATACAGTTATGTTGAACAATGATCTCGATAAATTTTTGTCTTTCTTCGCGTTTCATTTTTAGCACCTCCTAAATTAGTCCGCTGACCGCTTTATACATCAACTATCCAATAAATATTATTAACAAGTTCTTCAAATTAAAGCAAAAATAATAGTATTCATTTTTAGTGTAAAAATGTCAAAAATCTATGTTAAAGGCGTTATAATTAAGGATTTTTACGAAGTTGTGACAAAAGAAAGTGACGTTATAATTCGAGAATAAAGGTCGTAAACATATCATCGTTTACGTTATGTGAAAGGGGGTCTATATGCTATTTTGCAAACGCTATGGACACGATAGCTCAGCGTAGCTCGGGCAAGGTTTACCAAATGCACAAATTACAATGATTTCAAAGAGAGTTATGACTAGAAGGTGTTCACAATATTGGGAGATGGTGTATATGAAAACACCTCATGACATAAGGATGCGTCACCATTTCGGTTACTTTGACATATGTGGAAAGTTAGAGCAACTAAAGCTTAAAAACATATTATATATAGAAAAAACACGTATCATCACAATTGATGATACGTGCTTTTTGGGCTTTAGTATTCGATATTTGGTGCTTTGTTAACGTGTTGTTGATAACGTTTTAAAGCAGCAAATGCGCCGCCAAGGACGCCAACTACGACTGTTAATGTAACGAGTGCTTTCATGCCGCAACGACTCCTTTTTATTCGTAATAGTTTAATTCAAGATCTTTAGATGTTTGTTTACGTGTTTTACGCATTAACGCCTCGTCTTCAATTAATGATTTACCATATGATGGAATCATTTTTTGAATTTTTGGCGTCCATTCAGAAGTTAATTCTGGGAAGTTCTTTTCAAGTACTTCTAATGCAACAGATACAGAAGTAGACGCTCCTGGTGATTCACCTAATAATGCGATAACTGTATGGTCTTGTGAGTTAACCACTTCAGTACCGAATTGGATGAAACCTTTACCGTATTCTTCAGTATCTTTAATAACTTGAACACGTTTACCAGCAGTGTATAATTCCCAATCTTCATCACGTGCTTCTGGGTAGAATGTACGTAAATGGTTCATACAACCTTCTTTTGTCATTAAAATTTGGTCGAATGAGTACTTGATTAAAGGTAAGTTTTTCGCTGCTGATGCAAGTAAAGTCATGATGTTGTATGGCTTAACTGAACGGAATAAGTCTAAGTTAGAACCATTTTTCAAGAATTTAGGACCTACACTTGCGAATGGACCGAATAATAATGTTTTCTCACCATTAATATAACGTGTGTCTAAGTGAGGTACTGTCATTGGTGGTGTACCAGGTGGCTCTTTACCATATACTTTAACACCGTGTTCTTCAACAACTTCTGGGTTTGTACATGTTAAGAATTGACCTGTAATCGGGAATCCACCTAAGTTTTTACTTTCAGGAATACCAGTTTTTTGAAGTAATGGAATTGCGCCACCGCCAGCGCCAATAAAGACGTGGTGTGCAATTTCAGTGAAGACTTTGCCGCTATTACGGTTACGGATTTTAACTTCCCATTTTTTATCTTCACGTTGCATAAAGTCGATTACTTCGTGGTTGTATTTCACTTCAGCATTGTCATGAGCTTCAATATTAGAAGTCATTTTGCGTGTTAATTCACCGAAGTTAACATCTGTACCTTCATCGATTTTACTTGCAGCCATAATGTCGCTCGCATCGCGGCCTTTCATCATTAATGGCATCCATTTACGCATTACTTCGATATCTTCTGTATATTCGATGTTGTCGAACATCGGTGATTGTTTCATTGCTTCGTAACGATCTTTCAAGAACTTACGATTATTTACACCACGTACGAAACTAATATGAGGTAATGGATTGATAAATTCACGTGGGTTTGAAATGTTTTTATTTTTTACTAGGAAGCCCCAGAATTGTTTTGAAATTTCAAACTCCTCGTTAATGTGTTTCGCTTTCTCGATGTCGATTGAACCATCTGGTTGTAATACCGTATAGTTCAACTCACATAGTGCAGCATGACCTGTACCAGCGTTGTGACGTTCATTAGAACTTTCAAGGCCTGGACGATCTAAGCGTTCATATAACTTGATGTTCCAGTTTGGTTCAAGTTCTTTAATCATTGAACTAAACGTAGTACTCAGTACACCAGCACCAACAACAATGATGTTTCTAGGTTCTGACTGATTAGACATATTTATCACCTTTCAAATTTAGTTATAACCATTAGCATAAGCTTATATTTAAACGATATGCTCTAATTATATTACATTTACTTTTATTATGGAATTGCACAGATAAAGAAATTTTAAATTGTATGGCATAACCTTAGAAAAGTTAGGGATAAATACGGTATTATACGCTATTAATTGAAGGATTCCATTAATTTTTCTTCTTGTTTGATACGCTTTATTAAAAAGTATGCGTAAGGTAAAAGTAAAAACCATGTATATGTTGCACTTGTGAGTAATAATACACCGATTAATTCGGGAATAATATTTAAGAAATAGTTCGGATGCTTAGTTATTTTATAAAGTCCTGATTTCACGATAGGGTGGTGTGGTAAGATAAATATTTTTAATGTCCAAATGCGTCCTAATGTACGAATGACATGAAATAACACGAAGTAACTCAACACAAGTAAGATGAGTCCAAACACGTTGATTGTACCTATAGTTGTGTGTTGTATCCATGCCTCTAAAGCGGCTCCAACATAAATAAGAATATGTGTCGCAGCTAAACCTTTTGAGTTTGCTTGACCATATTCTTTTGCACCTTCAGCAATGAGTGCTTTAGCGTTGTTAATAGATATGTATAAACTGTACAAACGAATAACGAAAAAAGCGGCTAACAATGTTAAAACCATAATGCGTCATCTCTTTCTTTTATAGAATAAAAAAATGCAATCCAACGTGATAATGGTGAGAGATCTTGGTTGCCATCTACGGGTATCACGTCGGTATCGCATTGTAGTTATATTGTATGGTGAGGCGGGGGATAAAACCATTAAATCAAACTTAAATCTAGCTTTAATTTGAGTTAAACCATAGGAATATAAAGGATGATTTAAAAATTGTGACGCCTCATTAAATCAAAAGCCTTCCAAATCTGTGACGATTTCGAAGGCTTTTATTTATAAAACACTTACGTTAAATCTTATGCATGTTTCGCAATATCGGCATGTTTTTTTATGGTTGTGCGGTGACGCCAATAAATAAATGTGAGGGCACCGTACCAAATTGGAGATAAAATAAAGCCAACGCGTGTATCAGGTTCTATCAATAATAGCACCAAAATAAAGGCGAAAAATGCGAGTACGGCATAAGCGGTAAAGACCCCGCCTGGTAATTTGAAGGTACTTGCTTTATGCAATGCATGATCCTTACGGTAATAACTAATATATGCAACGACAATCAAAGCCCAAACGACAACGGTGATGGAAGTCGCTACGGAAGTAATATATACAAATACAGTCTCCGCATTTGGAATGATTAAGTTGAGAATGACTGTGATTGAAATTAAGCCACATGTTACCAGTAAAGCATTACGGGGAACACCACGACTTGAAAGACGGTGCATTGCTTCAGGTGCTTGTTTTTTATCACCAAGTGAAAACAATACACGACTATTTGCAAAGATTCCACTATTTGCCGATGATGCTGCAGCTGTTAATACAACAAAGTTGATAAATCCGGCTGCAAAAGGGATACCTGCTAATGCGAATAAACCGACAAATGGGCTGTTCGCTGGATTAATGTGATTCCAAGGTACAATCATCATTATTACTGCAAGTGCTCCGACGTAAAAAATAATTATACGTAACGGTACACTATTAATGGCACGCGGTAACGTTTTTTCGGGATTTTTAGTTTCTCCAGCAGTAATCCCTATAAATTCGATGCCCGTAAACGCAAATACGGCCATTTGGAACGATGTTAAAAAGCCGGCTAAACCGAACGGAAACATGCCTTCATGACTCCATAAGTTCGATACGCTTGCGGTACCAGATGGTGATTTAAACGCTAAAAATACCATTACAGCTCCGACAACGATTAAAGCAATAATCGTCACCACTTTAATAATTGCAAACCAAAACTCTAATTCCCCAAATAATTTTGTACTTGTTAAATTCAAAGTAAGTAACAATAGAATAATCGCAAAACAAGTTAACCACGTTGGAATATTCTCATTAAAGTATTTAATGTACTGTGAGATGGCTGTAACGTCTGCCATGACAGTAATAACCCAAGACATCCAATAAGACCAACCGACGATAAATCCTGCAAATGGTCCTAAATATTCATGGGCAATTTCTGGAAACGATTTGAACTTTGTTTTTGCTAACAAAATCTCTCCCATTGCACGCATAAACATAAATAGAAAAAAGCCTACAATGATATAGGTAAATAATATCGAAGGACCAGCTTTGGAAATGGTATTACCAGAACCAAAAAATAGCCCTGTCCCGATGGCACCACCAATGGCAATTAATTGAATGTGACGATTGCTCAATTCTCTTTTTAATTCATTTGTCATATTGTTCTCTCCCATCACTTTAAAGTGAAGTATTTCCCCTTTGTGTACGATTGCGCCCCTTTGTATTGCTAAAGTAAAAAAGAAGTCAAAGTATGCGTCACTTTGAGGTATGTGAGTATTTTATAACCATTTTCTGAAAATAACAACAATTCGCAAAAATATTTTTGGATGTAATGGTGAAATCACTTGAGACAATATATAAATATAATGTATTTAATGATGGGCGATTTTTGTTTTTAACATAATAAATCGAAATATCCTTCTACTCACAGGTGTGTAAACGCTTACAAATTAACGGAATTCATATCGTTCACAATGTGATTGTTTTTGTGCAAAAATGACGAATGCGTACGTTTAAAATGAAATGTATACAGTGTTTTGCTTTTTTATAAAAGTTTTCAAGATATAAAATTATACAATGTATTGCGATTTATTATGAATGGCGTTTGCATGATGAAAACGCTAATAAAAATATTTAATATTAAATCAAAAAATCATATTGTGTCTTCTTATAGAAATGTTATTCTTGTATTAAATGACCATTAAGGTGACGATGTGATAAAGTTTCCCATCTATATTTACTAAGAGCATTACTTTTTTAGTGGCTTCAATATGATGTGTATAGAGAAGGATACGCGACATTACCTCATGTATGGGAGAGACTATTAGCGGATGTGTGAAGCAATACAAGAGGAAATGTTGTCCTCCTATAGTGCGATGTGTACGTTTGTATAGTGATTTAGTACAAAATGAAGTAACACGATTGTATTTTTATGCATTGTGAGTAAATTGATATTCTGCGTTGCGTCACTGTTTAAACTCGTAGCTATACGTTTTATGATGTGTGTTGTAAAGAAAATATAATGCAGAATCAATAATTCATAATGGCGATTACGAAAAAGTAATAAATTCAGAGTAAAATACATGAATTTGTCGGATATTTGACAAAATTAAGCGAGGAAAATGTATTAAAATGACTAAGGAGACGCGTGAGGATAAAGAAAAGCAAAATGAGAGTTAATTTAAAAACGCCAAAATTATAAGTGAATCGCCTCATTATTAGGATGTATATGTTCTTTAGATGAACTATCACATCACTTTTTAGTTATGTAATGATACATTTGATAAAAACATCCAACCATCATATGTCCTATTTTGGCCATACTTTACTTTGTAGGGCATGTATCATCGTATTCATACCCATTTTAAAATAAGGTATACAATATAAGGTGCAGTTGTTTATTTTACAGTAGGTGTCCCCACATCATTTATAAAGTCAATCAAAGTATTTATTTATGGGCGTTTATTAATTTTAATGGCTACATTGGGATGGAAACTTGGTGCGGTGATGAGAATATTATAAGTTGTTGGCTTTTGTCGGAAGATTATTAGGTTTTGTGATGACCATTTAAAAAATAATTTGCAAGTAGAAAAGATGTTTCCAGTCTTTAAATGAGCTATAGAATTTTAAATAAACGTGCATGATTTTGTGCTTTAGCGACGCTTTTTTGCGCATAAGCATGTTTATTGGATACATACAGTATTAGAAAGAAAGAGAAAAGCCTCATTTAGAGGTTATCAGAAAGTCGCAAGCATTATAAATAGAATTTGAATACATTGAAAATACAGATACAGAGGCGTGTTGAGATTGAAAAAGAAAGATTTAACGACAATCATGATGGGGTTGACCCTCATATTACAATTGATCATAGTACTTATTAATTTATTTAATTTGAAGCGTATTGATTATGAGATGATTTATTCTAGCGAAATGAAAGCCTTGAGTTCTTTAGATCAAGTGATGTATTTGTATGCATCAATGTCACTGTATAGCTTAGGTCTCATCATCAATAGTGTGATTTTTGCTTTCGGATGTTTTATTTATTATATTTATTTAAAAAAGGGGGCTGTTAAAGCGCACCATGTATGTGGCTTAGGATTAGTGAGTTTCATCACCAATCCTTTAGGGGGGATTTTGTGGTTTTTGATTGCTGCAAACTATCAAAATCAATTTAATGTCGCGTTATGGGGACAGCGTTTAATGATTGTTAGTGTCATATTGGTAGGAAGCGCTCCTATTTTAAGTGTGTTATCGACATATATGATTTTAATTGAACAACCGATTATTAGTGCCCATTTATCAAGTTTTGATAGTTTACTTCATGGATCAGTGTGGACAATATGGATTAAGATGGCCATCGATAGTAACTCAGAAAGCTTTATTTATATACATTATCTTCTGAGCATTTTTCAATATTTTGCTGCTTTAACACTTGGAATTGTAACGGTTTTTCAGAAAGTAGGGTCTAAAAAATGGAAGGTTTTTATTATCCTGACATTCATTGTTCAAAGCTTTATCATGAATCTTGGTGCGTTGTTAACATTAGCTGCCATTATTTTAGTGTTTGTGGCACAACGACAACAATCTAAAAAATCATATGTCTTAGATTATGATATTTAAAATAAAACCTCATATTGAGATAATATTTTCATGTTTGTATTGAACTAGGTATTAATTTCATTTAACATTATAGAAAACAACAAGGAGATAGCGATAATGATTAAACGAACAACGGAAAAACTTTTAACTTGGATTGGTGTTGGTCTTCAAGTAATTGTAGTCTTATTCTGGGCATTTCTTGCGATTATCATAGGGGCGAACAGCGGTGAAATTGAAACAGCCCTTCTTGAAGATGGCACAACTACAGTAGAGGAAGCACAATTTATCATGATGATGTATCATTTCATTGTGAATTTTGCATTAATTTTTGGCATTATTACATTGATACTTGCGATTATCGCAGGTGTAATGATGAATAAAAAAGTGAAACTTGCAGGAATTTTACTTATTATCGCAGGTGTGATAAGCATTTTTTATTCTATCTCAGGTATTCTATGGTTAGTCGCTGGTATTATGTTACTTGTTAGAAAACCAGTACCAACGAACTCACAACAGATGACGTCTTATACAACATCAAATGCGAACCACTCCGTAAATCCGGATGCATCACATCACGTTGAGAACCACAATCCTGTAAACCGTCAAGCGCAACAGCACTCACCACGTACTGAAAATGATAAAGCTGAACAAGGGTACGAGATGAATAACGCTGAATCACGTGAAGATGCACATTTTCGTTCCGATGCAGAAGCACAGCGTTCAAAAGACATTCAACAAGACCCATATAAATATTAATTGAACATAGGAAAGGAATCTCGATGAGGAGGTTCCTTTTTTATGCATATTTTTCTATAAAAGTGTGTTGGTGCGAAAGCGGCACATTTAATTCATAGTGTTAACCTTTTTCATGAGCTTACATATATGAATGCGCTTGATTATGAACTTGAATTGGAGTCATACGTGATTAATGATTTTGTCCAAGAACAATTTATGTCCTACTTCAATCAGTTTCACGAAAAAGGCATGGTTGTCACATTTCATATGCCGACTTCATACTGTGCCTTTATCCACCATGAATCAATGATTAGAGTATTAGATAATGTGATTCAAAATTCATTGCGATATGGGAATAATATCGTTAATGTAAGCATACAGGAGCTTCAAGATGATTTAATCGTATGTATTCAAAATGACACAATGTTAGACTTGAGGACAGAGCAATTAAGTCATTTGTTTGAGCGCTCGTATACACTTGATGAAAGCCGCACGCAGCAACAAACGGGTGTCGGATTGTATATTGTTAAAACTTTAATGTTGCGTCAGCAAGGAGACGCTTCGATTCAGTTTAATCAACCTATGTTTGAAATGCGATTGACACTTAAGCGTGATACGGCATGTGTCACGTGAAACATTATGTTTAATGTGGAAACGACGTGTTCATCACGATACAGGTTGCAAAGAGAGTGCTTGATTTAAATTTTATACGTTTAACGGCGAGTCGTTTATGACTGGCTGTTTTTTTTAATAAAGGAGATAAACGTACTTATATATCATCATTTAAATGTAATGAAAACACACAGTGTAATTTGAGAAGTGAAGATGGTGAAAAAAAGACCACTAAAGCGGCGATAGATGAGAAGGGCTAAGACATAAATCATTTCAGTTTTAATTGTTGCTAACGCCTTGCTTTTAGGTGACTTATCTCAAAATGGATTTTCGGTTTCGGCTTAATGCCTCAGAAGTTTCGGCTAAGAAACCAATCAAAGTGATGTTTTAAAGCATCATCCTTCCCCTATAAAGACTAAATTGATATATAAATTAAACCAACAAAGTTCATGTACGAGAACTTGATTGGTTTTTGATTAACAGGGTAGCTATGTCGTAGTCCTTTATGATTTTGAACATATGATGCGTCGTTATAATTCAAAGTTATGAAGGACATCGACTCATAATAAATAGTTTACGATAGTTATCTGTAGTTACGGGTAAAGACTTAACACGCATTAATCATCCAGGTTACACCATACGGATCCTGAAACATACCATAAAGTTTTGACCACTCTGTTGCACCTAAAGACATTACTTCGTTGCAACCAGCATCAATGGCACGTTTAAAAAATTCAGTTGCTTCGTTCAGTTCTTTTTCATTGTTTCCATCAAAAGTAAAACAGATATTTGTACCTTCATTACTTATAGGCTGTTCTCCACGTGTGGAACTCATCATAAATGTTTCCCCTAAAATTTTAAATTCAGCATTCATAACGAATCGTTTTGCGACGTCATCTGGCATTTTGTATTCACTTGGTAAATCTTTAAACATGTCATCGTCACCCATTGTTTTTGAAACAATTTCAGCGCCAAATTTTGTCTCATAAAATGTTAAAGCCTCTAGTGCATTAGCAAAATTAAAATATGAAACCGATTTAATCATATTGAATCATCCTTTTTGAGTAATGTCTTTCCACTAGTATACCCGATTAGAAAATTACTGGACAAGATGTGAAGAAATAAATTCTATATTGCAACTTATGGTACTATGATAAAAAAAGGAGAGTGGTCGTATGAAGATTATGATTGTTGAGGATGATTTTACAATTGCAGAAAGTTTAGTCAAAGAACTTCAAAAATGGAATCACGAAGCGGTAAATGTGCAAGATTATTATCATATAGCTGAAAAATTCCAAACGCTTCAACCTCACCTCGTTCTTTTAGATATCAACCTTCCACATCTTAATGGCTTTCATTGGTGTCAGGAAATACGGCAAAAATCTCAAGTACCTATTATATTTATTAGTTCGGCTTCGGATAATATGAATCAAATGATGGCCATCCAAATGGGGGCTGATGATTTTATAGAAAAGCCGTTTAATTTAAAGTTAACAATTATGAAAATTCAAGCGTTATTGAGGCGATCTTATGACTTTAAAGTGGAACAATCTCAGTTACACGTAAAAGGGTGTGCGTTAATTGTTGATAAAGCTTTATTGATATATCAAGATCAAACGCTGTCGCTAACGCTAACAGAGTTACAAATTTTACAACAATTATTTATAAATGAAGGACATTTTGTGAATCGTAATACATTAATTGAGCACTGTTGGCAATCTGAAAATTTCATTGATGACAATACGTTAGCAGTAAATATGTCTCGTATACGTAAGAAGTTAAAAGAACTAGGTTTAGTGGATTTTATACAAACGAAAAAGAATGTAGGATACAAAGTATAAAGAAGGTGATGTCTGTGCGCTTTTATAACCATATTTTAAGTGATGTTTGTATTTATGTACTCATGTTAATGTTGTTTTTATTTATATCATTAATCTATGACTTCGAAACGGAAGCCTATATTTTAACGTTATCCGTATCACTCTTTGTGTTTAGTTTGTATATCATAGTGAAGTGGACCTATTTTAAAAAACAAGAAACATTAAAACAAACTAATGAGCGTTTGGCATCTGAATTGCAACACGTAAAAATGATGCATCGTGCCTATCAACGAGATTTGGAACATTACTTTTTAACTTGGGTGCATCAAATTAAAACACCCATAACTGCATCCAAACTCTTGTTAGAGCGTAATGAAGCGGGGATGGTAAATCGCGTGCGTCAAGAAATTACAGAAATTGAGAATTATACGAATTTGGCGTTGAATTATTTAAAACTATTAAGTCATGAAACCGATATGGTTGTTCAAAAAGTCGCACTTGATGACATCGTGAAACCGCTCATTCAACGTTATGCGTTACATTTTATTGAACATCGCACACGCATTCATACTGAACATTTACATTGTACGGTCACTACAGATGCACAATGGACTAAAATTATGATTGAACAAATTTTAAACAATGCTCTGAAATATGCGAAAGGTGGAGACATCTGGATTGAGTTTGATGCACACAAACAACAACTCACCATTAAAGATAATGGTATGGGGATTAGTAAAGCAGATTTACCCAAAATATTTGAAAAAGGATATTCTGGGACGAACGGGCGCCTAAATGACAAATCTAGCGGGATAGGATTGTTTATCGTGAAAGAAATATCAGAGAAACTTCAGCATCCGATTACCGTTCAATCAGAATTAGGCGTTTTAACACAATTTACGATTCAGTTCCCTAAAACGTCTCATCTTACAATTATGTAAGGTTTACAGCAACTTTTGTAAGCAATTATAAATGTTGCTGTTTTCTTTATCATTTACACTGAATTTAAAGAAAATAAGGAGGGCAACACGATGTTACTCAATGTAAGACATCTTAAAAAAGTATATGGTAAAGGGATTAATAAAGTTACGGCATTAAATGAGATGAGCTTCAACGTTCAAGAAGGGGAATTTGTTGCAATCATGGGAGAGTCGGGTTCGGGGAAATCAACGTTACTCAATCTCATCGCGACATTTGATCGTCCTACAGAAGGAGCAATTACAATCAATCAACAAGATATAGGACAATTGAGAAATAAAGCAATTTCACGTTTTCGTCGAGATGAATTAGGATTTGTGTTTCAAGATTTCAATGTTTTAGACACAATGAGTAATAAAGATAATATTTTGATGCCTTTAGTCCTTTCAAATATTAATGTAAAAACAATGCAAAAGCGCCTGACAAAAGTGACGCAACAACTGGGCATCGAAAGGTTACTTGATAAATATCCTTACCAAGTGTCGGGAGGTCAACGTCAACGTGTAGCGATTGCACGTGCACTCATTAATGAACCGCAGTTATTGCTTGCGGATGAACCAACAGGAGCACTTGATTCTAAAACCTCTCAAGAAATTATGACAATGTTTAAAGACATAAATGAGCGGAACCAAACCATTTTAATGGTGACACATTCCATTCAGGATGCGTCTTTTGCGAATCGTATTTTATTCATTAAAGATGGCGGTTTATATCATGAGTTGTATCGTGGCGATGAATCACAACAAGCGTTTCAAAAACGTATTTCGGACAGTTTAGCATTATTAAATGGAAGAGGTGTCTAGTATGACACTTAAGCTCTTATTAAAACTTGTTAAACGAAATTTTGTTGCATTAAAATCGTTGTTTATTCCATTTATTTTGACGGCAAGTATCATGATAGGGTTAGAATATATTTTACTGTCTATTATTACTAATGATTACATTGTACGACGACATGGACTTTTACCAGGATTGTTAATGTACGTCAATGTGATTATTATGATTTTATCAGTCATTTTCATTATCTATGCAAATAGCTTTATAATGAAACGGCGTAGAAAAGAATACGCGTTACAAATGGTGTTAGGTTTAGAGAAAAAACATTTACACATTATATCATTTATAGAATTATGTATGCAGTTTATCGTCGTCAGTGTACTAAGTATTGTAGGTGGATATTTATTTGGAAATCTCCTCTTTTTATTTTTAAACAAATTAGTAAGCCAAACGCCAATATCCATTATGCATTATCCTTTTAGTGTTAAAGCGATGGTCATCACGTTAGTGATGGGCACGGTTTTATTTATTGTTTTATTTTTCATTAATATTATTCATACAAGCACGAGAAGTCCGATTAAATTAATGAATGAAAGTCACGCAGGGGAGAAAAGAACACGTAAATGGATTCTTATTCCGCTATGTATCATTGGTGCGCTCTGTTTAGGATATGGTTACTACTTGGCGCTATCCACACAAACTGTAGCAAGCTCTTTTAAAACGATCTTTGCAGCGATTTTCTTTGTGATGGTTGGCACGTATGCGTTATTTATGTCGTTGAGCTTATTATTCTTACAGGGATTACAACGCGTTCCTAAAATTTATTATCGACCTAGAAATTTCTTCTCAATATCGGGTTTATTATCACGGATGAAAGTGAATGTCGTCGGGTTAGCTAGTATCACAATGTTATGTACGTTTTTAATCGTGACGATGGGAATGACATTAACAACATATCGAGGTTTAGAAAACCAAGTTGAAAATTCAATCACAGAGGACTATAAAATTACAGTATTTGAGAATTATAACTTTTCTAAAAAGGCATCAGAGCGTGTCGAAGCGCTTAAAAAAGACATCGATCAAATTGCGACAGTGGATCGATACCGTATTTATGGGAGTGAATTTATTTCATTTCAAATCAAAAATCACGCTTTAGTACCACCTAAAAAAGGAACTGATTTGTATATGAATGACCTCTTATACGGTGTAGTTGTCACTCAGAAAGATCATAACAAAGCACGACATGCACATATCAATTTAAAAGATAATGAAGTGGTATTTGATTCTGATGCTTCGGTGTTTAAAGGGATAAAAGATGTTAAGATTGCAGGCAAATCATACAATGTTATCCAAAGTAACAATCATGAAATAGGGAATCAAATTGTAGGTGATTCTGTATATATTATTGTTAAAGACAATGACGCTTTCAAAAAGATAATAAAACAATACATGAATGAAGGCAGCCTAGGAAATACTGCCATCGATTTCAACGTTCAAAATAATAAAGAAGCATTGAATAAAGCTTTGCCTCAATTACAAAAGAAACACCAGGTTACTATAAATAGTAAAGACGAAATTAGAAAATCGTTGTATGAGTTGAATGGCGGGCTAATATTTATGGGCATTGTCGTATCCATCGTGTTACTCTCGGGCACATTTTTAATGTTATACAACAAACAAATATCTGAAGGGTATGAGGATAAACGGAATTTTGATATTATGCAAAAAGTCGGGTTAGACTATCGCTTAATCAAACAAACGATTCAACGACAAATTATGTGGGTCTTTGTATTACCTATTATGGTTGCTGTCATTCATACACTTTTTGCAGGTAAAATCATTTATAAGTTATTAGGTATTTTAGGGATTAGTGATGTCTCATTATTTTTAACGAGTTATATGAGTGTGACATTCATCGTTGTTCTAATTTATGGATTTATGTATTGGATTACGTCAACAATATATTACAAAATTGTTCAAATGAAATAAAGATTATTATTTTTCGTGGATCGTCACTTCGACGCTACAAAATCAATGTGACGACTTGATGAAGCATTTTTAATTTTAGCCAAGCCATACTATGAATGATCGTATGCTCATATGTATAAGTATTGAATAGGTCACGTTGTATACAGCTAAAATAACGATAGCCTTCAGAACTCATGACAAACTGAGTTTTGAAGGCTTTTTTTGACCCATCGCTGGGCTTAAATTTAGATATGTTTTTAGAATGTTTCTCCCAATGATTGTGCTTTTAAAATGGCAGCTGCTTTAATTTCTTCGCTACGTTCAGGATCTTTATTGTGACCTTCAATAATAACCGTATCATATGATGGTACGCCAAAGAATCCCATCATTGCTTTAATGTAGCTGTCGCCATGTTCCAATGCATTCGCTGGTGCTTCTGTATAATAACCACCACGTGACTGAATGTGTAACGCTTTTTTATTTGTTAATAGTCCAACAGGTCCATTAGAGGTGTATTTAAATGTTTGGCCAGCAACAGCCACAGCATCAATATATGCTTTTACGACTGGTGGAAATGATAAGTTCCACATTGGTGTAACAAAGACGTATTTATCAGCATTCACAAATTGTTCTAATATCTCATTTAAACGTGTCACTTTTGTTTCTTCTTCTGCAGTTAAAACGTCGCCATTTTGTACCTTACCCCATGCAGAGAAGACATCGCCATCAATATAGGGTACATATTCTTTAAATAAGTCTACATGCACAATTTCATCATCTGGATGATGCGCTTCATACGATTTAATAAAGGCTTGACCTGCTGCCATAGAATTAGAGACCAACTCATCTAAAGGGTGAGCTGTAATAAATAATAATTTTGCCATTGTTCGTTCGCTTCCTTTTCTGTTTTATCTTTTGAGTTTTTATCTACAGACCATATTGTACCAAGTATACAAAATATATCAACAATTAATTTCGAATTCGTAATAAATCAGACTAATGGCCGATGTGATCGGGTGTCATCGGCTTCGAAAAAGATATTTATAAACAAAACAGAGCGCCATGACAGGGTCATGACGCAGATTTGAAGTTAGACATATATTGTTATGGTTGGATTATTTTTTTAATAAATAATCGTATTTAGATGTATCTAATCCTTGTGCTTTTGCAGCTTTAAGAAAATCTTTAGCAGATTTGTATCCTAATAATTTGAAGTAAGCTCTGATGCCAGCTTTTGTTTTTTTGTCAGTTTTTTTGTCTAAAAGAACACCAACATAATCAACTTCATGTTCTAAAATACGTGAATCGTCCTGTAATATAATACCGCCTTTAGAAAGTACAGATGCCTCCGCTTGCTGATGTGGCACTGCCGCAAAAATACCAGTGGCTAAAACTCCTGTTGTTACTGCAGATAAAATTATTTTATTTAGACTCATTTTGAATCACTCCTAGTTATTTGATGAGTTAACTGTATCATAAATTTTTTGAAAATTGTTTTTATTTAATCATTCTTAAGAGGATTTAAGTACACGTTAAAAGTATTGAATTTGGATTTAATATCATAGCGAGTTGATGCGAGTTAGTGCACAGGGGAGTCTGAGGGGAGAGCGCGGCTAGACTGGCGCGCAACTGAAGTGCTTATTTTACCAGGCATCGCTTTAAGTAGAATGAAGATCACATTTGAATGAATAGGGTACATTTATTTTTAACTTTATAGACTTAGGCTATATGTGTTTATGCATGTAAGTCGATCACTGATTTTACTGTTGTATCGATATCTAAAGCGTTATAGATATGAAAGGTGAAGCGTAAGGGACATGATAGTTGGGGAGCGAAAGATACAATGAGATAGAAAGGGCGTTCTTACGTCAAAGTTACTGAATTTTACATAAGACCTATACAATACGGTTATGATTGCGACGATGACAGATTTTAAATGATAGCACGCGCACATATTTTGACTTATAGGACAGATACTGGTATAGTATCAATGAATTTAAAACGAAAAAGGGTTGTATGCTGCCACATACAACCCGACAGGTCAGTAATGACTTCCCATGTATTTAACCATTCAGCGTTGTGTTGAATGGTTATTTTTTTTGTTGCGTCATGAGAACTAGACTCATGACGGTGAAGACAATCATCAACATTTGATAATCAGTCATTAAAATTTACCCCTTTTCTTTTTATGTTCTATAAGCATCACCCCGTTTTGTTTTCATCTTATGCCATCGACCTGTCTAAATGTATACTAACACAATACGAACGTATGTTCTACTTTTTCGAATAACTTTTTTGGAGTTGTTATGACCTATCAACTTAATCGGACATAAATTAGTACCTGATGTCAATTCTTTTTACCCTATAAGTGTAAAGATTTGGGTTGCTGGAATTCCTCTGATAACATGAATTTCAGGAAGTAGAAAGGAAGTTTAACTATGAATTTATCAGGGCTCGTTGCACCAGAACACTATAATATTGTTGATGAAATTGAAAAATATGCACAAACATCCGATAAACTGGCACTTATTTACGAAAGTGGGTTTCATCCACCCCAAAAGGTCACTTATGAGACATTGATTCATCATGCGAATCAAGTAGCACATGTGATGCAGTTTCATGGTTTGCAAAAAGGGGATCGTGTGCTCATTATGTTACCGAGAATGGTTGAAACATATGAAGTATACATAGCAGCGTTAAAACTAGGGTTAACCGTTATCCCAAGTTCAGAAATGTTACGCACAAAAGATCTGCAATATCGTATTCGTCATGCCAATGTAAAAGCTGTAATTACACTCCCAGACTATATTAAAGAATTTGAAAATGTGACGGAGTATGAAGCACTTATTAAATTGCTCGTGACAGGTGACCATGCCGATTGGACAACTATTGCTACGGAGAAATCACAATTTCCGACACAATGTGACAAACAAGAAACGCATCGTGATGATTTAGCGATTTTATCTTATACCTCTGGCACTACAGGTAACCCTAAAGCAGTGATGCATACACATGGCTGGGGGTACGCGCATATGCGTCTTGCGCCAAAGCAATGGTTAAATATTGAAGAAGATGATCTTGTATGGGCGACAGCCGCACCAGGATGGCAAAAATGGATATGGAGTCCATTTCTTTCAATTATGGGATCTGGCGCCACAGCTTTTGTGTATAATGGTAAGTTTAAAGCCTCGCGTTATCTTGAGTTGTTACAAGATTTTAAAATTAACGTATTATGTTGTACCCCGACAGAATATCGTATGATGGCAAAGCTTCAAAATTTAACAGAGTATGATTTATCTCATTTGAAAAGTGCAGTTTCAGCTGGCGAACCATTAAATAAAGATGTCGTAAATAAATTTGAAACGCACTTTAATTTGACGGTGCGCGATGGCTATGGTCAAACCGAGAGTACATTGCTTATCGGCTTTTTAGAAGATACACCTAAACGCCCTGGTGCAATGGGTAAAGCTATTCCAGGTACAGGGGTGACGATTGTTGATGATGAAGGTAATGAACTGGGTAGCAACGAAGAAGGCAACATCGCCGTTCCATTATCATTGCCAGCGTTGTTCAAGGGTTATTTCAATGACCATGAACGAACAGAAGAGGCACGTTTAGCAGGGTATCATATTACAGGAGACTTAGCTCAAAAAGATGAGGACGGTTATTTTTGGTTTGAAGGACGTAAAGATGACATCATTATTAGTTCGGGTTATACGATTGGACCGTTTGAAGTGGAGGATGCGCTCACGCATCATGAAGCAGTTAAAGAATGTGCAGTCGTCGCAAGCCCTCATGCTGAAAGAGGCAATATCGTTAAAGCGTTTGTCATACTACAAGAAGGATATGAACGCAGTGACACACTCATTTTGAACATGCAACAGTTTGTGAAAGAGAGTGTCGCACCGTACAAATATCCACGAGCTATAGAATTTGTAGATACTTTGCCAAAAACGAACTCTGGAAAAATTCGTCGCATCGAATTGCGTCAAGCTGAACAAAGAAAATTTGCGAGAGACGAAATATAAAATAATGATATGAGACAATCATAGTGTATTAGTTTCGTTAATATAAATTGTATTCAAAAAGCCTTCAACGTTATAAAAAGACGTTGAAGGCAATTTTTGTGAATCTTAATATCGCTCACAGTATTATATTAGGAATAAAGATATGAAAGCATAAATTAATGCGCATACATTAATGATAGTTAAAATCGCATATAGCACATCATATTTATAGCATTTGATGATTCCAATAAGTGTAATGATGAATGAAAGGCAAATCCAAGCACAAATCAATAATGCATATGTAGCCGGCAGGGTAGGTAGAATGAGGGCACATATACACATACAAGTTGATATAAATGTGAATGAGAGGGCCAAACATTTATACAATGTCCCCATGATGTAAACTCCTAAAATATATTTCGCCTCATTATAACATATTTATATTATGTTGGGATGCTTTTGTGAATTCCTTCAGCCGCGCGTATACCACTAAAAATACAACCGCCTAAAAATGTTCCTTCTAATGCACGATACCCGTGAACACCGCCACCACCAAATCCTGATGCTTCACCTGCCGCATATAGACCTTTAATGCGCTCACGATGTTGATTAAACGCTTGACCGTCTAAGTCGGTTTGAATACCACCCAATGTTTTACGACTAATAATATGAAGTTTCACCGCGATTAGCTTGCCGTTTTTACCACTTAATATCGGATGTGGTTTCGCCGTACGAATCAATTTATCACCTAGAAAGTGACGCGCATTATGAATAAACGTCACTTGAGGATCTTTACTGAACGTATTCATTAATTGTAAATCTCGTGCTTCAATTTCATGTTTGACATGATTGTAATCGATTAAATTTTCTCCAGTCAAAGCGTTCATTTTTTCAACTAACGTTTTTAAATCATTGGCCATCACAAAATCAGCGCCTTTATTTAAAAAAGCTTGAACTGGGCCTGTTGCTTTTTTACCAAGCCTTTCCTTAATTAATCGCCGAATATCTTTATTTGTTAAATCAGGGTTTTGTTCAGACCCAGATAACACAAATTCTTTTTTTACGATATCTTCTGTAAGGATAAACCAAGAATAATCATAGCCTGTTTTCATAATGGTTTCGAGTGTATGCAACGTATCAAAACCAGGGTAGTCGGGCGCACGCATCCGCTTACCTGTCGCAGTAAACCACATGGACGAAGGTCCTGGAATAATACGAATGCCGTGCTTGTTCCAAATGGGACTATGGTTTTGAATGCCTTCAGTATAATGCCACATACGATCTTTATTCACGAGATTAACACCAGCATCTTCGCTAATTTCAAGCATCTTACCATCAGTCGAATCAGGAACACCTTGTATCATTGTTTTCGGGGCAGCGCCTAGGCGTTGGGGCCAATTTTGTCGAATTAATGCTTCATTTGCGCCAATGCCACCTGTTGTAATCAAGAGGTAAGACACCTCAAATTGAAAAGTATCGACTGCTTTACGTGAAGACGGCGCGCCAATTGGGACATCACTTTGTTCGAGTATATTGCCAGAAATACTTTTAATAGCGTCGCCTACAATTTCAATGTCGGTCACTTGATGACGCGGTAAAAATGTAAACTGACCAGACGCTTCATATTTCTTAACAAACCCGATAAAAGGGTTTACCAGACCCGGTCCTGTCCCCCAAGTGATGTGAAAACGTGGCACAGAATTACCATGACCAGAAGCGGAATGTCCACCACGTTCCGCCCAACCAAGTATCGGTGTCAATGTGATGCCCATGTGTTTTAAATACGCTTCTTTCTCATAAGTCGCAAAATGTACATACGCTTTAGCCCACTGATACGCCCAGTAATCATCCTCCTGTAAGCGATCAAATCCTGCTGATCCTAACCAATCACTGAGTGCTAAGTCATAACTATCTTTAACGCCTAAACATCGCTGAACTTTAGAATTTACTAAAAAAAGACCACCAAATGACCAATACGCTTGTCCTCCCATTGCTTGAGGAGGTTCTTGATCAATCAATGTGACACGGTGCCCACGCTTTAACAACTCCGTCGCAGCAACCAGTCCGCTTAACCCGGCACCAATAATATGAATGTGTTTTTGCATAACGTTACCCCGATCTTTGTATTATCTTCAGTATCCCATATCAACAAGATAAGATTCAAAAGTTAACCCCATTAGTAAATATAAAATTCTCACAAAATTCATTAAAACTTTAAATAAAAATCACATCGTGTTCATACATCAATGGTAATATAGCGATGAATTATTAAAAAGGAGTTTACAAATGAAAAAAGGGAAACAGGTGCAATGGATGCATAAAGTGATAGTTGGAACAGCTTTGTTTGTTTTAGGCAGTTCGCTCGTAGTAGGGGCATTTGAAAATGTACATATCGTTCCTGAGAAAGTGCATCAAGTGCGTTAAAGTTTTGTTGATGTAAACATATAAAAACGCAGAAGCGAGAGGGGGCGCTTCTGCGAAAAAGTTTCGATTAATTTATAGGAATTCGAGACGGTGATGTCTCAGAATGTTGCAGTTTAGGTAGCGTAATTTCAAGCACACCATTGTCATAAGATGCATGAATGGTGTCTCGTTCAACGTTATTGAATGTGAATTGACGTTTCACGCTTGAAGTACGGCGTTCACGATGTACAATAACGCCATCTTCATTTTCTTTTTCATTATTTTCAGTGTGAGCTGCAGCTATAGTTAAAATGTTGTTATCAAAATCAACGTGAATGTCTGATTTTGCCATACCTGGAAGTTCAGCGCTGACAACATATGCATCTTCACGTTCAGAAATATCTGTTTTAAAAGCTTGAGATAGCATTAAACCTTGCCCAAAATCTTTGAAAAGATCACTCGAGTTCATATCAAAAATAGAATGATTAAATGGTTTTAATTGGAATGCCATAAAGCATCGCTCCTTTATATTTTAGAATGTCGCAAATATCAAGAAACTGAACTGGTAAAGGTCACATCTAATCCTTTACAATCTTATTATACGACAAAGGTCAAAGTTAGTCAAGGTTAAAGTGGTGTGATTGATGTAAATTGAAATTTATCCAAAATACATAAAGATCAGTGATATCAATGGATTAGACAATCTTAAAAGTTATAGTATACTGTAGCTAGAGGTTTTAGTACTCTGTAATTTTAGGTATAAGTGAAACTTAGGGTCCCAATAAATCATTTGACCTTTAGTTTTAGTACTCTGTAATTTTAGGTATAAGTGAAACTTTAGCAACTTTTTTATAACTATCACCATTGTTTTAGTACTCTGTAATTTTAGGTATAAGTGAAACGGTAAAACAACGTACAAGTGAATTTGATAGGTTTTAGTACTCTGTAATTTTAGGTATAAGTGAAACCGCTAAAGAGGCACTCTCAACTACTATCCGGTTTTAGTACTCTGTAATTTTAGGTATAAGTGAAACTGATGCCCCGGTCAAGCGTTTTTTGTTTGCTGTTTTAGTACTCTGTAATTTTAGGTATAAGTGAAACAAGATGGTTTAATAGCAGTATGGAATGGCAGTTTTAGTACTCTGTAATTTTAGGTATAAGTGAAACAACTTTGACGTACTTCAACAATATTTTACTGTTTTAGTACTCTGTAATTTTAGGTATAAGTGAAACTTGATAACTTCGGTTTAGGTGATTTTATCAGTTTTAGTACTCTGTAATTTTAGGTATAAGTGAAACATTTTCTATGCATTACCTTTATGAAGGGGTGTTTTAGTACTCTGTAATTTTAGGTATAAGTGAAACTTCATGTCGCCTGTGGGCTTTGTTAAGTTAGTTTTAGTACTCTGTAATTTTAGGTATAAGTGAAACTTTGGTAGCCATTTACTTCACAAGAGAGGGTTTTAGTACTCTGAAATTTTAGGTATAAGTGAAACGAATATGTAGGTTCTAATATACTGTCACCTGTTTTAGTACTCTGTAATTTTAGGTATAAGTGAAACAGAAATACTTGTAAACACAGCAAGCCTTGTGTTTTAGTACTCTGTAATTATAGTTATAGGTGAAAAAAAGAATAGAATTGGCGTTGTGCGCAGATAGCTTAGTACTTTGTGATTTTAGGTATTTTTATAAGTGTTCTATACATGAAATATGTATGCGATCCACTTATTTTAGGGGTAACCTCATAAAATTGTTTAACTCAAAGAAACTAACGTTGTTTAGATAGAAGTTATAACACTCACTCCACAAAAATATCAGAAAATTCTTGACTCAAATGGATCTTATGATAAAATAAATTTACAAGTACTTATTTGTGCTTATACCTAAAATTACAGAATCTACTAAAACAAGACTATATGTCGTGTTTATCCCACTAATTTATTAGTGGGAATTTTTTTGTTCTTCTTTTATAATAGAATTTAAAAGGGAGGGCAATGTATAAATGAATAATTATATACTAGGACTCGATATAGGTATTACCTCAGTTGGATACGGTATTGTAGATAGCGATACGCGTGAAATTAAAGATGCTGGGGTACGTTTATTTCCAGAAGCGAATGTAGACAATAATGAAGGTAGACGTAGTAAAAGGGGAGCGCGACGTTTAAAAAGAAGACGAATTCATAGACTTGATAGAGTGAAACATTTACTCGCAGAATATGATTTGTTGGACTTAACAAACATTCCTAAAAGTACGAATCCTTACCAAACAAGAGTTAAAGGTCTTAATGAAAAGCTTAGTAAAGATGAATTGGTTATCGCATTATTACATATTGCTAAGCGTCGTGGCATTCATAATGTCAATGTAATGATGGATGATAATGATAGTGGCAACGAGCTGTCCACAAAGGACCAATTAAAAAAGAATGCTAAAGCGTTATCAGATAAATATGTGTGTGAATTACAACTTGAACGATTTGAACAGGATTATAAAGTCCGTGGTGAGAAAAACAGGTTTAAGACAGAAGATTTCGTTAGAGAAGCACGTAAACTTTTAGAAACACAATCAAAGTTTTTTGAGATTGATCAAACATTTATAATGCGTTATATAGAATTGATTGAAACAAGACGTGAATATTTTGAAGGTCCTGGCAAGGGGAGTCCTTTTGGTTGGGAAGGTAATATAAAAAAATGGTTTGAACAAATGATGGGTCACTGTACATATTTCCCTGAGGAACTTCGTAGTGTTAAATATTCGTATAGTGCAGAGCTTTTCAATGCATTGAATGATTTAAATAATTTAGTAATCACGCGTGATGAAGACGCAAAGCTTAATTACGGGGAAAAATTTCAGATTATTGAAAATGTTTTTAAACAAAAGAAAACACCAAATTTAAAACAAATCGCTATAGAAATTGGAGTTCATGAGACAGAGATAAAAGGCTACCGTGTTAACAAATCAGGTAAACCCGAATTTACTCAATTCAAGCTATATCATGATTTGAAAAATATTTTTAAAGATCCAAAGTACTTAAATGACATACAATTAATGGATAATATTGCTGAAATAATTACTATATACCAAGATGCAGAGAGTATTATAAAAGAACTTAATCAATTACCAGAATTGCTTTCTGAAAGAGAAAAAGAAAAGATTAGTGCGCTCTCTGGATACTCTGGCACGCATCGATTATCTTTGAAGTGTATCAATCTGCTTTTAGATGATCTATGGGAAAGTTCTTTAAATCAAATGGAACTCTTTACAAAGTTGAATTTAAAACCTAAAAAGATAGACCTAAGCCAACAACATAAAATACCTTCAAAACTTGTAGATGATTTTATTTTATCTCCTGTTGTAAAACGTGCCTTCATTCAGTCTATTCAAGTCGTAAATGCCATAATCGATAAGTATGGATTACCTGAGGATATAATTATAGAACTTGCAAGAGAAAATAACAGTGATGATAGAAGAAAATTTTTAAATCAACTTCAAAAACAAAATGAAGAAACCCGAAAACAAGTTGAAAAGGTGTTAAGAGAGTATGGTAATGATAATGCTAAAAGAATCGTTCAAAAAATAAAACTTCATAATATGCAAGAAGGTAAGTGTTTATATTCTTTAAAAGATATTCCTCTTGAAGATTTATTAAGAAACCCTCACCACTATGAAGTTGACCATATTATCCCACGTTCAGTGGCATTCGATAACTCTATGCATAATAAAGTGTTAGTAAGAGCGGATGAAAATAGTAAAAAAGGCAATAGAACACCGTATCAGTATTTAAATTCAAGTGAATCTTCATTATCATATAATGAATTTAAGCAACATATTTTAAATTTAAGCAAAACAAAAGATCGTATTACTAAAAAGAAAAGAGAGTATCTTTTAGAAGAACGTGACATTAATAAATTTGATGTGCAAAAAGAGTTTATTAATCGTAATTTAGTAGATACGCGTTATGCGACAAGAGAATTGACAAGTCTTTTAAAAGCATATTTTAGTGCCAATAATTTGGATGTTAAAGTTAAAACAATCAATGGTAGTTTTACCAATTATTTAAGAAAAGTGTGGAAGTTTGATAAAGATAGAAATAAAGGGTACAAACATCATGCAGAAGATGCATTGATTATTGCTAATGCCGATTTTCTGTTTAAACATAACAAAAAGCTGCGTAACATTAATAAAGTATTAGATGCTCCTAGTAAAGAAGTCGACAAAAAAAGAGTGACTGTACAAAGTGAAGATGAATATAACCAAATATTTGAAGATACTCAAAAGGCACAGGCCATTAAAAAGTTTGAAATTCGTAAATTTTCTCATCGCGTAGATAAGAAACCTAACCGTCAACTAATTAACGATACATTATATTCTACTAGAAATATAGATGGTATCGAATATGTAGTTGAAAGTATTAAAGATATATACTCTGTTAATAATGATAAGGTAAAAACAAAATTCAAAAAAGATCCCCATAGACTTTTAATGTACAGAAACGATCCTCAAACATTTGAAAAGTTTGAAAAAGTATTTAAACAATATGAAAGTGAAAAAAATCCATTTGCTAAATACTATGAAGAGACAGGTGAGAAGATTAGAAAATTTTCTAAGACGGGTCAAGGCCCTTACATTAATAAAATAAAATACCTTAGAGAAAGATTAGGTAGACATTGTGATGTAACAAATAAATATATAAATAGTAGAAATAAAATTGTCCAATTAAAAATTTATTCTTATAGATTTGATATTTACCAATATGGAAATAATTACAAAATGATTACAATTAGTTATATAGATTTAGAACAAAAATCTAATTATTATTATATTTCGAGAGAAAAATATGAACAAAAAAAGAAAGATAAACAAATAGATGATAGTTACAAGTTCATCGGAAGTTTTTATAAAAACGATATAATTAATTATAATGGTGAAATGTATAGAGTGATTGGTGTAAATGATTCTGAAAAAAATAAAATTCAGCTTGATATGATTGACATATCTATTAAAGATTATATGGAATTGAATAATATTAAAAAAACTGGCGTTATATACAAAACCATCGGTAAATCAACAACGCATATTGAAAAATATACCACTGACATATTAGGCAATCTATATAAAGCTGCTCCACCTAAAAAGCCGCAACTCATTTTTAAATGAGGTATGGAATAATGTCGTGGAGAATTGTGTATGCTTCAGATGTTAGTAAGATGTCTTTGAACTTAAATAGTTTGAAAGTCACAAAAGGGGATTTGGAGGTTAAAATCCCCTTGAGTGATATTTTTGCGGTGGTGATTGAAGATTTAACAGTAACACTTACAGCAAGGCTGTTAGTTGAATTGTCAGATTACAATATTTTAGTGATTTTATGTAATCAAAAGCATTTACCTGAATGTATGTTACAACCAATATCAGGTCATTATAGCCAGTATGGTCAAATGAAAGAGCAACTATCATGGGGACAATCTGAAAAAGATGCATTATGGAAAATGATTGTTCAACAAAAGATCAAAAATCAAGTTGCATGTATGGAACATAATGGTATTGATAAAGAAAGAACTGAAAAAATGTTACAACTCAAATCTTCTGTTAAATTATTTGATCGTGAAAATATAGAGGGGCAGGCGGCTAAATACTACTTCAATAGCTTCTTTACCAATTTTACGAGGGATAACGATGATTTATTGGAAAATGCTGTATTAAATTATGGATACACTATTTTAAATTCAGCGATTGCACGTACGATTGTTGCTAAGGGATTAATGCCTGCTATGGGGATACACCACATTGGAGGACGAAATCATTTTAATTTAGCATCGGACTTAATTGAACCGTTTCGACCAATTGTAGATTTATATTTATTAAAAAATCCACCTGATGATTTTATGACTAAACAGTATCGATTGAATTTAGTGAATTTATTACATGCTCGTGTTTATATTGATGGTAAAATGCAAACAGTTATACGAGCGATTGATATCATGGTTCAATCGATAATCGAATATTTTCGAGAAGGACAACCTCATTTAATTAAATTTCCTGAGCTTTGCAAATACGAGTTTTATGAGTTATAGATTTATGCGTGTCATTTTGATGTTCGATTTGCCGGTTGAAACTAAGCAACAAAGGCGCATTTATAGTAAGTTCAGGAAAAGGTTACTCGAAAATGGTTTTTTAATGATGCAGTATTCAATATATATAAAGAGTGTTGCTAATAAAGATGCAGCACATTTTAGTGTTAATCAAGTAAAGCAGTTTTTGCCATCAGACGGTCATGTACGTGTTTTAATCATTACTGAAAAGCAATATGAAAAATGCAAATATTATTAGGTGAAGAGGATCAAAACATCGCATTATTAGGTGATAATCGGACGATATTGTTCTAGGAGGACAGAACCGATGAATGAAATGATTTGGGACATTAAGTGTAATGATTTAGACCGGGTATCTTTAAATATAGGTCATTATACTTCAATTTATAATGAACATGACACTAAAGAGGAGGACATCCTTCAAGTCATTAATGATTATTTTCAAAAGAGGAATTCTAATAAAAATGAAGTCATTATCTTTGATGATATGAATCAAGAAACGGTGTCTTATGCTTCCTATCAAAGTTGGATACTAAATCACGAATTAGTGGAAAGAGAACATGGATTGGCTAGTAATGCTATTTTAACAAAAAAGATTTTAAGGAATTTAGGAAATCATATAGAAATTGGTAGTTATTTCAATTCTATCAATGCATTACACGAGGATGTTTTGTCATTGATTAAAAATGAATTGCCTATTTGTATAAAAAAGTTTGATTTTAAAGCCTTTATAAAATTATTGGAATTTCATTATGAAATTTGTGAAGATTATGATCGATTAATAGTGAGGCTTGAGAAAATCTTGCCTATTTTAGTTGAAGAAATGAATGCAATATCGGGTCAAAAAACACTATTGATTTATTTTTATCCGGAAGCGAATTTGAGCCCTAAAGAACAAGTACGTTTTCGCAAATGTTTGGAAAATTTAGCGGTTCCTATAATAGTTTTAACTGGTTCAATGCATTTTTTAAGTAATGAATTAGAACATAATAACTATTTAAGAAATGGGGAACAGATGTTAACATCTAGTTTTATTAATCAGCTATGTTGGGATGCACCTTTAAACTTCAATGAGACTGACATAAAACAAAGTTTAAATAAGTTTGTACACTTATATCAAGAAAAATTAGAATTACTGCCAACTGTTACCAATTATAAATTAGGCGGTATTATGCTTTTTGAACCTATTGATTTATATGTGGGTATTACTTATTTGAATCATATCGGTCAGTGTTTTGAATTAGACATTAAATATGATTTATTAAATATGCCTTTACAGAAATATATTAAAAGTTTTGAAAAAAGTTAGATTTAATAAATGGTATGAAGCGCCATCAAAGTTCATTGAAAAGTGAGTTTTGATGGCGCTTTGAAATGTTTAAACATAATATTGTTATACAATCTCCGTGAGGGTACTAATAATTAAATAAATGTTTAATAAGCATAAGATGATTGTTAAAATCCATCCAATGATGTTGACTAATTTTGTATTAACGAAAGGCGCGCCCATAATGCCCTTGTTGTTCGTTGCTACGATGAGTGGGATGATGCTGAGAGGTAAAGCAATGCTTAAAAATACTTGAGTAAATATAAGTAAATCTTCTATACGTTGGGTGTCAGCGCCATAAATCAGCAAACATACAAAAACTGGTAAAATGGCAACTAATCGTGTAATGACTCTACGTACCCAAGGTTTCATTTTCAAATGGATAAAGCCTTCCATTACAATTTGACCTGACAATGTGCCAGTGATGGTAGCGTTTTGTCCTGCCGCAAGTAAAGCCACCGCAAATAATGTACTTGTCACACCGCCACCAATGGCATTCGCAACATGTGATGTTTTTAAGGCGTCATATAATTCATAAAATCGCCCAAGATCCTGGCTCGTACCATAAAATAATGCTGCACCTAAGATTAACAATAAACAATTCACTACAAAGGCCACTGACAATTGAATATTGGAGTCTAATTGTGCAAAATGAATCGCTGCTTTTTTTGAGGCATCATTTTGTCTATCGTATGATCTTGATTGCACAATAGAGGAGTGCAAATACAAATTGTGTGGCATTATCGTTGCGCCTATAATCCCTAATGACATGTAGAGTATTCCGTTGTTAGTAACAATATCTTGATGAGGAATAAACCCTTGTAATAATGCTGCGGTATCCGGCTTTGCCATATACACTTCAAATAAGAAAATAATGAAAATCGTAAATATGAGTACGCCGACGATAGCCTCAATTTTTCGGAAACCAAATTTCATGATTAGTAATAATAAGAATACATCCACAATGGTAATCGTAGCGCCAATAATAAGCGGAATATGAAATAATAAATTCAACGCTATTGTACTGCCAATTACTTCAGCGATGTCTGTAGCGATGATGGCGAGTTCCGCGATGATCCATGCGACTATCGCATATTTTTGCGAAATCATTTTCCGGGTAACCTGTGCTAAATCCATGTCGCTCGCAATCCCTAAGCGTGCGCTCATAGATTGTAAAAACATAGCACTTAAGCTAGAAATTAAGATGACAAATAATAAGATATAGCCATAGCTTGCGCCACCACCCATGGAGGTTATCCAATTGCCCGGGTCCATGTATCCGACAGCCACTAACAATCCAGGGCCTATAAATTTAGATAATCTTGAAAAATAAGAACCCTGTTCTTTAAAACTGACTGTATTGTTGATTTCTTCCAGGCTTTTGTTCACCTTAAGCACCTCCATATAATAAATTTAGGTTAACCTAACAAAGTTATTATAAAATAATTCGCAAAGGTGTAAAGTCGAAAGTCTTGTTGAAATTATAAAAAAGATTAAATGGTTGATAAATCAGTGTAAATAGTGAAAAAAAGAAATAACCATCCGCCTTATTTAAGATTTAAGGGGATGGTAAATTCCTTTTTTATCATAGTAATTATTTAGCGTTTAGCTTCCCATTTTTCAGTCCATACGTTGTCGTTGGCTTGGCCTTTAAAATCACTTACACCAGTAATTTTATCGATAACTGCTTCAAGGTTTGTTTTGTTTGAATGATAGGCGTTAATATAAGTTTTGACCATCGTGGCATCATGAAGATGCGTTGTAAAGTTAAGTGACACAAAAACAGTTGGCACTTCGTGTACGTACCATGGAATTTCGTTACTCATAGCTGTGGACCATCGAATCCGATAATTATTTTCTGCTGCATAGCCAATGATGTTTGCGAAAACGAGTGCAGCATCCACATGTTGTCGATATTCCAATGTTTTACCTTTAATGCGCGTTGAGCCGTCATTGAGTGTGACGTTAAAGCCACGTCGTTCTAAAATATCAATAATATTTTGGGTTACAGACTGGTCTGCTTTATAAATACCATCTTTTTCACCTTCAATCATGTATAGGCGAATATTTGGATGTGTATCTGGTTTGATTGGCAATTCGTTCAACGTATTTTTAACTAATGTAATGCCTAAATCAGCAGCTTCTTGTTGCATTTCTAGGTGGGCTGTTGCACCTATGACATCTAATTCAGAAGGTGCGTGCGTAAGTGTGTGTTGCTGTTGCTTTTCTGGAAGGTGGAGTTTTGCTTTTAACCCAAGAATACGGCGTAAGGCATCGTGTAAACGCGCTTCAGTGATGATGCCGTTACGATAACCGTTAAGCATGAAGTTAAAATCTTCTTCAATATCATTGAAAAATAAAAACATGTCACATCCCGCAGCAATAGAAAGGGGCACGTAATCTTCTCGGCGCATTGAAGCGGTCATGCCTAACATATGGCTTGCGTCTGTAATGACTAGACCATTGAATTTGAGGTCGGTTTTTAATAAATCGGTTATTAACTCTTTTGATAATGAAGCCGGTAAAATATCAGCATCTGTTAATTTAGGATTCAACAATTTTGAGTAGGCTGGTTGAGCGATATGGCCTGCCATAATCATTTCAACACCACGTTCAATATGATTTTCGTATACTTTTCTAAAAGAGTCATCCCACTGTGCTACAGTTTGTTCATTGACACCTAACACTAAATGTTGATCGCGTTCTTCTGTGCCATCACCCGGGAAATGTTTCACGCATGTGATCATATCATTATTTTGACGATAACCGTCTATATAGGCATTGGAATAACGTATCACTGTTTCGGCATTTGTACCATAACTTCGTGTGTTCACAATGGTATTACGCCAGTTTTCTACAATGTCGACGCAAGGATCAAAGTTCACATTAACGCCTAACGCTTTGGCTTCTTTACCAGATATAAAGCCGGCATTAAATGCTACTTGTGTTTGTTGTGTAGCTTCACATTGGGCCGCAGACGCGATATAGGTACCATCATTACATGCGCCATTCCCACCAGCATCACAGTTTGCGGCAATGAGTAAAGGGATTTTACTATGTGATTGTAAATCATTTAAAAGGGTTTGAACTTCATCTTTATTCCCCCCTTGATAACGCGCGCCACCGATATGGTACTGCTCTAAAATCTCATGATTAGACAAGGTGCCTTCATTGAAATCACCTTCTTTTTCAAGTGAAAATAAATTAAAAAAGAGCTGTCCTATTTTTTCTTCATCTGACATGGACTGAATTGTCGACTCCACCCATGCGATTTGTTGATTATTTAAGAAATATGGTTTTTCAGTTAAGTTTACGTTTGGCATGTTTATTTCGCTCCTTCAAAGTTTTGATAAAACATTTGAATTAATTTGTTTTGAACTGTTTGATAGAACGTATTGGAAATAAATAAATCACTATACACATCATAAAATTTTTTCCAAGATGCATTTTCGTGATGGGCAAGTATTGGATAAAAAAAGATATTATTGATTTGTGCTGCTTTTAAATCGCCTTCTGCATCACCAATCATGATCATATGTTCAGGTTGATAGTGGGCTTTAAGTTTACTGATACAATGTTCTTTTGTTCCGGCTTCTTGGGCGAACAGTCCTGAAATATAAGGCATAAGGCCATGATGTTGCCATTCATTTTCGACGGCAGACTGATTGGCAGATGACACAATGACAACATCTGCGACCTGACTGACTTTTTCTAAAGAGACTTTGACATGGGAAAATGGTCCAACACTAGGAAGTTGTTTGATTTTCTCATTCACGCGTAAGGACCACGCTAACGCACGTTTAAGTCCTGTTTTCTCAGGGTTATGTAGTATATCTTTCTCTAGTTGAGGGTTTGAAAATACGGATGTATGATCGACCCATTGTTTAATATCCTCATAACCTTCTACAGTAATACCTTGGGTGTGAAGCTCAGTTAACATTTTTTCTAATCCTTTAAAACGGTTAATACCTCGAGTAATTTCGTAGAGATTAAACGTGTTCCATCTTTTTAGAATGTGTTCACGATGGGCATCTAAATCCCAAATGTCTAGTATCGCAGGCCCGAACGCACACTCATGTTTGATTGTCATAGTATCCATACCACAGCCATCTGAATCAATACAGATGAGGTGTGTATGTGAAGGGGTATATTGGCTTAATGCGGATATCATAATCTCCATTCCTTTCAAATAAAATTGCTATAATACAGGTGAGGTGACACCTAATGATTGATGTAAAAACACTAGAAATTGTAAAAGCACATGCATTGGATTTATTAAAATTAGACATGAACGTGTTTGAATTAACGGATTATAAACAAATGAGCCATATTTTTAAATCACCTTTCACTAATGTGAAACGTAAACAGTTTAAAATCGATTTTCAACATTTCATATCGCAATTAGAAAGTCGTAAGATTTATCATTATAAGAATCTATTTGGTGTTCAATATGTGTTGTTCAAGTATAAAAAATGCAATCAAATCGTGATTATTGGTCCGTTTTTAGAGAAAAGACCCAATGAACGAATGTGCCATGAGATGTTATTGAATGCGAATATTTCCATTTCTAATTTAACTACACTTAAACAGTACTTGATAAAGGTTCCCGTATGTCACTATAATGATGCGTTAAAAATGGCACATTTAGCGGTCCGTTTTTTAAAAAATAAGTTTTCCCATTATCCTGTGATGCATATTGATTTTAATCTTCATCCAGAATCTGTGAGTTATGCTGAACAAAAATTACAGCATCATTATATGATGACGGACATTAAAGATAGGTATGAGCTAGAAAATAAAATGCTAGCGGCAATTCAAAATGGGAATATTGATGAAGCATTAGCACTTCATACGCAAATAAATTTATTTGTATCAGGGTTGAAACGTTTAAAAGATGATTTATTGAATTTAAAATATCGTGCGTATTTACAAAATACGTTATGTCGTAAAACGATTGAAAAAGCCCGAGTGAATTTGCTTACAATTGATGTCTTATCTGCAAAGTATGCGGCTTTAATTGATGAAGCAGAAAATATTGAGATACTCGAAATCGTAACGCATGATATGATTCGTGAGTATGCTGAAACAGCGCTCAAAGTAAATGCATTGAAGCACACTCCTAAAATCAATAAAGTTATTCAATATATTGAGATGTATTTAGATCAAACTTTGACTTTGAGTGAGTTGGCGAAAAGCGTTAAATTATCCCCGACCTATCTTTCTCGCACATTTAGCCAAGAAATCGGGAAAACTATCCCTCAATATATTATGGAACTGAGACTTAAAAAAGCATGTGACTTACTTGAAACAACAGAGATGCCAATTGAGCATGTGGCCCAATATGTAGGCTTCAAACGACAAAGTTACTTTAGCCACTGTTTTAAAAAGGTGTATGGATGTACACCGATTCAATATAAGCAAACTTACAACGAAAAAAGTAAACGCTTTCTTCGTTGGTTTTAAACTATCATGTGTGGCTGAAAAAATAAGGGCAAAAAATAAAAAAATTTTCAATTTGTGTATTTTTTTGCGGATATACCTCAATATTTTAAATATAACGACAAAAATTTGATAAAAACATAAAGGATTAAAGGCTGAAATTCCAAAGCAAATTACGAACAATCAGAAAATTGAGGTAAAAGATATAGTAATGTAATCAGATATACAAAACGTTTTCATATCAAGGCTTACAGGCTTTGGAAGGAAACGTTTTTTTGTTTTGGAAAATGAGAGAATAAGCTGGATTTCTGGATGTGAAATTGACTGTCCAACAATCAAAAATATAATGAAAGTGAGTTGGAAAAGCGGAATGTTTAGGAGGGAGAAAATGAAAAAATATCGCATATTGGAACGCATGCATCATCACTATCTTGTAGCAGTTGTGCGAGGTGAATCTAAAGAGGACGCACTTCACACTACGACGCACATTATAGATGGTGGGATGCGCAACATTGAAATCACATTTACGACACCTGAAGCTTATGACGTTATCGCAGAAGTAAAGCGTTTATTTAGTGAGGATGACATTGTTGTTGGCGCAGGGACGGTGCTTGATCCGATGACAGCACGTTTAGCTATAGTAAATGGTGCGGAATATATCGTGAGTCCGCATCTCGATAAAGACATCGCTAAAATGTGCAACTTATACAGTATTCCTTATTTGCCTGGATGTGGATCCGTTACTGAAATTACCGAGGCATTAACGTATGGCGTTGACGTAGTAAAGTTATTTCCTGGCGATTTATTAGGTGCAAACTTTATAAAAAATGTGCACGGACCGATTCCGCACATAGAGATGATGCCATCAGGTGGCGTAGCATTAAACAATTTACATGAATGGATTGAAAAAGGCGCATTTGCAGTAGGTATTGGAAGTGCATTAACGAAAGGTGCTCAATCAAGTCATGATGAAATTATAGCTTCCAATACAGAACAATTTGTCAAAAAATATCGCGAAATTGTAGGGTGATATGATGTCTGTGATTACATTAGGTGAAATTTTAATGCGCTTATCCACCACGCAGCATCAACGTTTTCAAGCATGTTCTCCATTAGCCTGTCACTATGGCGGTGCTGAAATGAACGTTGCTATAGGATTATCTGGTTTTGGTATTCCTACAGCTATGATTACTGGGCTACCCAAAAATGCATTAGGAAATATAATCATTCAAACGTTACATCGATATAACGTAAATACTAAAAACGTTTTTCAAAAAGAAGGGCGCTTAGGACTTTATTTTGTAGAGGAAGGTTTTGGTCAACGTGCGCCAAACATTATATATGACCGAGAGCATAGTGTTTTTAATCATATGACATTAGAAGATATACACATAGAGCAGATGTTGCACGACTATGATTGGTTTCATTTCACTGGAATCACACCTGCACTCAATGACACTTTATTCAAATTAATGAAGAAGATTACACGCATAGCGAAACAACAAGGGATGACAATCAGTTGTGATTTGAATTATCGCGCTCAATTGTGGGACTTTCAAACAGCGCGTGATAAAATGTCAGAACTTTTGCCAGATGTAGATATTATTTTTGGTTATGAGCCACTCAATTTAATAAATATTGCTACAGGTGAAGACAAAAAAGATACGTTGTCACGCAATCCATCACTTGATGACCTACGTCCGATATTAAAAGAAATCCATGAGCTTTATGATCTTCGCTATATCGCATTTACACAACGAAAAATTTTTAATCATAAAAGAAATCGCTTACAAAGTTTTATTTCTACCACACATGAGATGGTTAAATCACCCTGTGTCGATGTTGAAATTTTAGAGCGTGTCGGTACGGGAGACGCCTTTAGTGTAGGGGTTTTGTATGGTTTGATACAACAATGGTCGCTTCAAGAGACAGTCAATTTTGGGTTAAAAAATATGTGCTACAAACATACGATACATGGTGACTATTGTTATGCCACTTTAGATGAAGTTCAATCAATGCAGTTCAACGGCAGTGATATAAATCGTTAGAAAGAAGGCGAGACTATGACATCGCAAATCACATTAAATGACCAAAAAAAATTAAAAAAGTTTCAAAAAATAGATGCCCCCATTTTGAAATTTAAAGAAAAATTGGCCTACGGTTTTGGCGATTTAGGAAATGGCCTCATGTTTGACATGGGTATGATTTATCTTTTGAAATTTTACACTGACATTTTAGGTATTTCAGCATTTTACGGAGGATTAGTATTTTTAGTCGCGAAAGTATTTGATGCATTTGAAGATACAGGTGTTGGTACTATTGTAGATTCACGACGTAACATTGGACCTAAAGGTAAATTTAGACCATTTATTTTATACGGAACGGTTCCGCTGGCATTGCTTACTGTCCTGTCATTTATTTCTCCTGATTTATCCTACACAGGCAAAGTAGTTTGGGCATTTGCGACCTATATGTTATTTAATATGGCTTATTCAGTCGTTAATATCCCTTATGGGTCACTTTCAGCTTCAATGTCTTTGAATTCTGAAGACCGTACACAGCTTTCAGTTTTTCGTAATATGGGTTCTCAAGGTGCGCTTTTCTTCGCAGGCATTGTCGTTATTCCAATGGTCGATCGCTTTTCGAATCATACAGTAGGTTATCCAATAGTTGTAGCTGTACTTTCAGTGATTGGCGTCGCGTTACATCTCATTTGCTATAAAGGAGTAAAAGAGCGTTATGTTGTTCAAAGAGAAGAAGTGAAAGGGACAAATAAAAGAGCGTTCTTAGGACTATTAAAAAATGAAGCATTCGCTGTTTTAGCAATTTATACTCTACTCACGATTATGGCACTGTTTCTAAAACAATCTGTGCAACTTTATTACTTTGAATACGTGATGGGTTATCCAAATCTTGTGGGGTTAGTGAGCACATTAAACTTTGCAGTATTATTCCCAGCACTTTACTTAACAACGATTCTAAGTAAAAAGTTTGGCAAGAAAGCTACTGCTTTAATTGGTGTCGGCGGTTTTATTATCTTTGAATTTTTAAACTACGCCTTCTTTGGAGAACAACTCGTATCATTTTTAATCGTTAGCACCATTTCTTCATTCTTTTTAGTCATTCCTAATACTGTGACATGGGCGTTTATTGCTGACGTTGTCGAATACGGTCAATGGAAATCTGGTATTCGCTCGGAAGGTATTATTTATTCAAGCTATAGTTTTACGCGAAAAGTATCGCAAGCATTAGCAGGCTTTGTTCCTGGTGTTGCGTTAACGGTGATTGGCTACCAACCAAATGTACAACAAGCTGCAGAAACGTTACATGGATTGAGATTTCTATTTTTTGTCATTCCTGCAGGTGCAAGTTTAATCGCATTATTAATCTTTTTATTCTTCTATCCACTTACTGATAGAAAACATAAACAAATCGTTAAGGAACTTACGTTAAGAGAAGAAGTTTAGTGAAGGAGGATGACTCATGACTTTTATTCATAAAAATTTTATGCTCACCAATGAAACGGCACGTCACTTATATCACACTTATGCCCAAACTATGCCGATATATGACTATCATTGTCATTTAGATCCTAAAATGATCAGTGAGAATACACATTTTGATAACATCACAGACCTTTGGTTAGGCGGTGATCATTATAAATGGCGAGCAATGCGTGCGCAAGGCATTGATGAATACTATATCACTGGTGCGGCAGAACCTAAAGAAAAATTTAAAAAATGGGCAGAAACGTTAGACAACGCAGTGGGCAATCCACTTTATCATTGGTCCCATCTGGAGTTGAAAATGTATTTTGATATTGACGACCGCTTAAGTGCAACCAATGCAGAAGACATATATGACCGTGCAAACGCCTATTTAAAATCACATCATGTGACAACACAATCGCTCATTTCTGATTCCAATGTGGCACTGATTTGTACGACTGATAATCCGACAGATACTCTTGAGCATCATGATGCCATTCGTGCACAAGATGGATTTAAAACAGCTGTACTCCCAGCATTTCGTCCTGATGATGCGTTTAAAGTGGGCACACCGCAATTTATTGATTTTGTAAAAAAATTGGAAAGCCAAACGCATCCCATCATAGATAGTGGGGACTTCGTAAAGGCTTTAAAGCAACGTATTGATTATTTTCATCAAAAAGGTGGCCGTTTAGCGGATCATGGTTTAGAAGAAATTCGTTTTGAAGCGTTTGATGCGGTTGAGATTAATACAATCTTTGAGAAAGCGTTAGAACAAGAACCTATTTCTAAAAAAGAATATTTCCAATTTCAAACCTTTATCTTGCGTGAATTGAGTAAAGCATATAGTGAAAAAAATTGGGTGATGCAAATTCATTTTGGTGCCATCCGTAATAATAATACGCGTGCATTTTCAAAACTAGGACCAGATGCAGGTTTTGATTCAATAAGAGATCAAGAAAATTTAGCAGCTCATTTAAATGCAACGCTCAATATGATGGAAGCGGACAATCATTTACCGAAAACGATTCTTTATAATTTAAACCCGGTTTATAACGATATTGTTGGCTCTACTATCGCAAACTTTCAAACAGAACCAGGGATAAAAAGTAAAATTCAACATGGCGCAGGATGGTGGTTTAATGACACAAAACGTGGCATGTTGAACCAAATGAGCTCACTCGCAGATCAAGGACTGCTTATGCATTTTGTTGGTATGTTGACAGATTCACGAAGTTTTATTTCCTATTCACGTCATGATTATTTTAGACGTATTTTATGTAATTTTATTGGAACATTAGTAGAAAACGGTGAAATTCCGAATGATGACACGTTATTAAAACGCATGATTGAAAATATATGTTATGACAATGCCTATCATTATTTTAATTTAATTTAGGGGGAGTGACGGACGATGAAAATGACGTTGAAAAAATGAATCCATTGAGTGGTGAATTGTCGTTGCCAGGATGGGATTCGAGCTATACGAAAGAAGATTTGGCATCATTGTTTCATGATTATGCTTCTGTTGATGAAGAAACATTATGGGACAATTTGACGTATTTTATTCAAAAAATCATGCCCGTTGCTGAAGAAGAAAACATGTTAATGGCGATTCACCCGGATGATCCACCTTGGAACATTTTTGGCTTACCGCGCATTATCACGAATAAAGAGAATTTAGAGCGTTTTATTAACATTTATGATTCAAAATCGAACGGATTAACGTTATGTTCAGGTTCACTCGGTGCAGATAAACACAATGATTTTGTCGAAATATTAAGGTATTTTGGTGAAAAAGATCGTGTGAACTTTGTACATGCCAGAAACGTCAAATTAGTTGGTGAAAAATCATTCCAAGAGTCTGCACATTTATCAGAAGCTGGTTCTATCGATATGTATGAAGTTGTAAAAGCAATGCATAGCTTTGGCTATAAGGGTCCAATACGTCCAGACCATGGCAGAATGATTTGGGGAGAAACTGGTAAACCGGGATATGGCTTATATGATCGTGCGCTCGGTGCTGTGTATTTAAATGGTCTGTATGAAGCTATTACGAAAGAAAATCAATAGGGGGTGTGAAAAATGGAATTACCATTTCAAGTGGATTTGAAAGATAAAGTTGTTGTGATTACTGGTGGCGCAGGTGTGATTGGTAGTGAAATGTCGCGTGCTTTAGCCAAAAGTGGTGCACGCGTTGCGATTGTGAGTTTGAATAATACTGCGGATGATTTGGTGAAAGAGATAGAAGAAGTTGGCGGTATGGTTAAAGTGTTTATAGGCGATGTCACACAAAAAGTAGATATGGAAGCCATACGACAAGCTATTCATGAAACGTTCGGCACCGTAGATATTCTAATTAATGGTGCTGGCGGCAATGCGCCTGGTGGGACGACGGATGATGAGCGTTATGATTCCAATCAACACGGGTCGAAAACATTCTTTGATCTCAACGAAAAAGATGTCGGTTTCGTTTTTGATTTGAACTTTTTAGGCACATTTATTCCGACACAAGTGTTCGCGCAAGATATGGTCGGTAAAAGTGAGGCCACAATCATTAATATTTCATCCATGAATGCATTTAAACCGCTCACAAAAATTCCAGCTTATAGTGGTGCGAAATCTGCGGTTAGTAACTTTACTGAATGGCTAAGCGTATACTTTTCAAAAACAAATATTCGTGTCAATGCGATTGCGCCTGGGTTTTTGCTTACACAACAAAATGAAGCATTATTGTTAGATCAAGACGGAAATTATACAGAACGTTCTCAAAAAATATTAACTGCGACACCGATGGAACGATTCGGTGAACCGCATGAATTGATTGGCGCGTTACTTTTTTTAGCGTATGCCCCAGCATCAAGTTTTGTGAATGGTGTTGTGTTACCTGTAGATGGTGGATTTAATGCTTATTCAGGTGTGTAACGTTAAAGAGGAGGCGTTAATATGTTATATCCAATCATAACAGAGACAAGGCACGTCATAGATTTATCAGGCATTTGGAAGTTTAAATTAGCAACACACGATAGCGCAATCGATGTCACAGAAGCACTAGATACCGATCAAGTGATGTCGGTTCCTGGTTCGTACAATGACCAGGGTGTCGTTCAAGAGATACGTCAACATGTAGGTGATGTATGGTATGAACGCACATTTACCATTTCTAAACATTTAAAAGATGAGCGCATCGTTTTAAGATTTGGCTCGGCGACACATCACGCGGAAGTGTATGTAGATGGAAAAAAAGTCGTCGAACATATAGGAGGATTTTTACCGTTTGAAGCGGATATTAGCACACAAGCCACCGTTGGCACACACCGTTTAACTGTTAAAGTGAACAATATTTTAACGCATGCGACATTACCGGTCGGCAATTATTCTGAAGAGATTCAAAGTGATGGGACGCTTAAAAAAATAAATACACCGAACTTTGATTTCTTTAACTATGCTGGTCTTCATCGTCCGGTTAAAATTTATTCCACACCCAAACAATATATTAAAGATATTGTCATTGTTCCTGAGGTGATAGATGAAACTGAAGCAGCCGTTCATTATGAAGTTGAACTCGGCAATGCATATAGCGATATTGACAATGTTAGGGTGACGATATTAGATGCTTCTGAACGTACATGTGTTGAACACAGTACGCTTTCAGGCACAGTGACACTTAAAGATGTTCATTTATGGCAACCTTTAAACGCTTACCTATACCAACTGAAAGTAGAATTATTTCATAATGGTGAACTTTTGGACGTGTATTACGAACGCTTTGGTGTACGTAGTGTCGAAGTGACTCATGGACAGTTTTTAATTAACAATCAACCCTTTTATTTTAAAGGCTTTGGAAAGCACGAAGATACGTATTATCACGGACGTGGTTTGAATGAAGCGGCTAATGTGATGGATATTGAACTGATGAAATGGATTGGAGCCAATTCGTTCAGAACATCGCATTACCCATATTCTGAAGAAATGATGCGTTTAGCTGATGAACAAGGTATTGTTGTTATTGATGAAACGCCCGCTGTTGGGCTTCATTTGAACTTTTTTGCAGCATTGGGAGATGTGTCAGACCCGGTCGATACGTGGAAAGAAATCAAAACGCTGACGGCACATGAAGCGGTTATTCGTGACTTGATACAACGTGATAAGAACCATGCGTGTGTGGTCATGTGGTCGATTGCAAATGAGCCAGAATCTAATGCAAAAGGCGCTAAAGCATACTTCGAACCATTAGTGCAGTTAGCACGTGAATGTGATCCGCAAAAGCGCCCTGTAACGATCGTGACGATATTAATGGCACAACCACATAACTGTGAAGTTCAAGATTTAGTCGATGTGTTATGTCTCAATCGCTATTACGGGTGGTATACGCAAACGGGTGATTTAGAAGCGGCTAAAGTTGCGTTGCGTCAAGAACTTGAAGCTTGGGCCAAACGCCAACCCGGAAAACCAATGATGTTTACAGAATATGGTGCAGACACTTTAGCAGGATTTCATGCGATAGACGACCAATTATTTACAGAAGAATACCAAGTGAAATATTATGAGGCCAATCATGAAGTAATCGATACTTTTGATTGTTTTATTGGCGAACAAGTATGGAACTTCGCTGATTTTGAAACAAGTAATGGGATTATTCGCGTGAAAGGGAATAAAAAAGGGATTTTCACACGCGAACGTGCACCCAAAGCCATCGCACATTATTTTAGAAACCGTTGGCATGCGATACCTGATTTTAATTACAAATAATATAGCCCTGTGCTTATCAATATAGTATCGCCTTCAAAATGCAAGAGAGTGTGTTTTGAAGGCGGTTTTTTAGTTTTAAAATATTAAATAAGTGCTAAAAAGATAGAGAAGTGAAATGAAATAATTAGTCCGCTTTATGAGTAATACTTTGATTAATCTCATCTACTATTTTTTGGCTTTGTTTATAGTGATACACCCAAATAACGATATAAATTAAAACGAAAATAAATGTAAACGTGAAAAATGCACCTAATTGGAGTGGAAACCACCCAGCTAATATTGCTAAAGGTACAAAACCTACATAACTGATTACAAAGTGTATCAACGTCATGCGTGTGATACTCCAATCCGTTTCTTCAAAAATCCGATTCACTTGATCGAATAAAACACCAATACAGCCCCAAATGACGACGGAAATGAGCATTGTGAAAGCTTCATTAACATGTGACAAATACCAATGTCCCATCGTTGACTCGGGGGATAATGGATAATAGTGGCCGGTGCCCCTAATAAGGCTAAAAAAAATCGAAATACCTAAGCCGTATATGACGCCCATTGCAAAGCTACGTTTAATTCTTTTCATAATGCCAATCGCTCCTTTATCGTTTTTAAATAACGTCGAGATGAGTATGTCGTATAGTCATGATGAAGACACATTCTAATTAAGCCATTTGGTTCAATCGCTAATTTTTTGAGTTGGTTGATATTAATGATTTCTGATTTAGAAATACGTATAAATTGCGAAGGAAGTGTGCTTTCAAGCGTATAGAGTCTGGATTTAAGGACATATTGCCCGTCAGGAGTAATCGCCATGACGGCCTTGTTTTCAGTTTTGATACTCAAAATATTTTTAACTTGAATAAATGATATGGTGTCATCATGATAGCCAGTGAGTTGTTCAACATGATCAAGGTCTTCAATACACTGCACAACCGTTTTGATTTTGTCGTTCAATTTAGGGGCTTCGATTGTTATTTTTGGTACTTGAAATTTGTCATTAATGATAAGGTTCAATTTCATCGTTTGTGCTCCTTTCACTTTGATTAAACCATATTTTGAATTTGAAAATTTAAAAAGTGACTAAACGGTCGTTTTTTGGCACTCACTGGTTAGAAATGGATTATCATATGTGTATATGCTAATTGTAAACTTAATATTTAAATAGGTTTACAATTTAGGTATTACGATTTAAGATGTTTAGGTGTACGTATTTTATACATATAGGTGATAATGATGAGAATATTTGTAACTGGTACGAATACAGACATAGGTAAAACGTATGTGATTACCAGACTATGGCAACGTTTAACGCAGTTAGGTATTTCCTCAGTGATTTTTAAACCATTTCAAACAGAAGAAATTACAGAAGGTGTTTATCCTGATTTAGAAGCTTATAAAACAGAATGTGGTTTAGATTATCAGACAACAGGACTTTATAAATTTCATGCACCTGTTTCACCACATTTAGCATTTAAACAAGAGCCTGAACAGCAGTTTGATTTATCAAAAGTTACGGCTAAATTGTCAGCTTTAGAAGCACAATATGACGTCATTTTAATTGAAGGTGCGGGTGGCATAGCAGTGCCGATTCACATTGCAAAAGAGTCATATTTTATGACAACGGATTTAATTCGTGAGACAGCAGACGCCGTTTTAAGTGTCGTACCAGCGCAACTTGGAGCCATCAGTGAAACGATTGTGCATCAAGCGTACATTGAACAACATCAATGTCCACCGAATCTCATTGTAATGAATCGTTATACGGATACTATCATTGAGCGAGATAACTTAGAAACACTTCAAAAATATTTGAATAAGAGGATAATGACCTTTCCTGAACAAGGTTGTGCTGAAGATTTCCCAGATCATATTTTGAAACTTTTTAGGGAGGCGATTTTAAATGAAACATCAAACGCTTGTAGATAAAAATTTAGAATTTGTGTGGCATCCATTTACTCAAATGGGCGTCTATCGTCAACATGATCCCATCATTATTGAAAAAGGAAAAGGCAGTTATCTCTATGATACGAAAGGGCGTCGTTATCTAGATGGTTATGCATCTTTGTGGGTCAATGTACATGGACATGGTGAGAAGCGTTTAAATAAGGCGGTTGAAAAACAATTATCGTCTATCGCACATTCAACTTTACTTGGCTCGTCTAACATACCTTCTATTCTATTAGCGGAAAAACTAGTGGATATTACACCTACTTCATTACGTAAAGTGTTTTATTCAGATACAGGTAGTGCAGCTGTAGAAATTGCGATAAAAATGGCTTATCAATATTGGAAAAATATTGATCCTGTGAAGTACAAAAAGAAGAATAAATTTATTACGTTCAAAAATGGATATCATGGTGACACTATTGGCGCTGTGAGCGTCGGTGGTATCGATACCTTCCATCATATATTCCATGATTTGATTTTTGAAAATATTCAAGTGGGTTGTCCTTCGTTTTATCATAGTCAATACGAATCAGAACAAGAACTGCGAGAGGCGTTACTCGATCAAATTGATCATTTATTACAAACACGTGGTGATGAAATTGTAGGTGTTGTAATGGAACCATTAATTCAAGGTGCGACAGGGTTATTTGTGCATCCTCAAGGGTTTCTAAAAGGGGTTGAACAATTGTGCCGTCAATACAATGTGTTACTTATTGTAGATGAAGTTGCGACAGGGTTTGGACGTACGGGTGAATGGTTTGCGTGTCATCACGAAGATGTTGAACCCGATATTATGTGCTTAGGAAAAGCGATTACAGGTGGCTATATGCCACTTGCGGCTACACTATCGTCTCAACGTATTTATGATGCGTTTTTAAGTAATCAGCATGGTTTAAAAACATTTTTTCATGGTCATACGTATACAGGGAATCAAGTTGTGTGTGCATTGGCTTTGGAAAATATTCAATTGATGAAAGAACGTAAATTAATACCACACATTCAAAAAACATCAAAAGTGCTCGATAAACAATTGCGACAATTGGAAGGGCATCCACATGTAGGACATATACGTGGTAGAGGGTTAATGTACGGTGTTGAACTGGTGTCAGATTGTGAAAAGCACGCGCCACTGCCTATACCGACTGTTGAACACATCATTGCAGAATGTAAAAATCGAGGATTGATGATTCGTAATTTAGAAAACGTGATTACGTTCGTGCCTGTATTAAGCATGTCTAAGCGTGAAATTAAAAAAATGACATCCATTTTTAAACATGTTTTAACGGATGTTTTGGGGTCCTAATCATGATATTTGAATCTTATTTAAATGATTTGCAATCAAAAGGACAATATCGTCAATTGAGGGAAGTCGCAACGGCGCATAAACAAAGGATTTCTAGGGATGGGAAGACTTGGATTAACTTCACCTCAAACGATTACTTAGGTTTAGGGCAACGTCACATTGATGTGATGCAATTACAGAAACGTCTTGACAAGTATGGGGCCCATCTTGCGAGTTCCAGACTCGTCAGTGGTCACTCCAAATACTACGTTGATTTAGAAGCGCGTATTCGTGATCACTATCAATTTGATGAAGCGTTACTAATGACGAGTGGTTACGATGCGAATTTAGCGATATTTCAAATCTTTAAACAAGAAAAAGTGGTGGTATTTTCAGATGCTTTGAATCATGCGAGCATTATTGATGGCATTCGGTTGTCTCAAGTTCAAAAAGTGATTTTTCCACATTTAAATTATGACGTTCTAGAACATGAAATGAAACAATATCCGCAACATTATAAAGTGATTGTTACGGATTCTGTTTTTTCAACAAATGGTCATACCGCAAATTTAAATCGTTTAAGACAACTCAAGGAAACCATCGGGAATACAATGATTGTCATAGATGATTCACATGGATTTGGTTTGGGTTATGACATGCACTACCAAGACATCGATATTGTATCAACGAGCTTATCTAAAGGTTTAGGTGCACATGGTGGTCTAATATTATGTTCATCGATTGTTAAAGAAATGATTGTGAATACTGCGCGACCTTTCATTTATTCAAACTGTATGCCTACTATGCATTTACATTTAATTGAAAGTCAATTAGATGCATTGCTACAAGCAGAGGACGCTCGACGTTTATTGCATGATAACATTGCGTATTTTAACGCATATGCTCGTGATAATCAGGGTACATCAACAGCTATTAAAACCTTTGCTATTGATGATGTTCATAAAGCGAATGCAGTATATCAGGAATTAATGGAAGCGGGCATTTGGGTGAGCTTTTTTCGACATCCAACTGTTGCACGACCCACGTTGAGAATGTCACTGTCTTCATGTCATGAAAAGGCTGATATTCATCATCTAATGTCGATGTTGCATGATAGGGGTGTTGGTGTTGTATAGTATTAAAATGCGTGCTTCGCAAAATGAAGGTCACATTAGTGGTGCAGAAACGATATGTGAAGCAAATGATATTGAACGGATTATTGCGACATACTTTCAAAAAGGATTTCAACATGAAAATGGGGAACCTGATTTTTTAAATCTTAAAATTGAAAAAGTAAGCTTACCTATCGTTCAAATCAAAGCCTTACCTATCATTGATCATCCACAATTAAAATTATCACAACTCGCAGCATCCTCACATATTTCACAACGCGCCATTGAAGCAGCCTGGCGTTATATTAGAAATGACACATGTTATCGAGGTGCCATCATTTTGGATGCATATTCTGCTGAACGTATAGATGAGTTTGGTGAACGCGGTTGTCGTGCAACACATTTTTGTTTTAAACAGCAAAGAGAAGATAAAATACACAATGAACGTATCAAAGATGCACTCGCGATTGCGACGATTTTCCAATCAAATGAGGGGGTCGTAGGAGAACTTTGTGTCTCTGATGATTTGAACTATACGACAGGTTATTTTGCAAATCATCAAGGATATCATCGTTTATATGACTTGAAATTAAAAGGATCACGAGAAGGCGGACGCGTGCTTTTTGTAAATCAACAATTTCATATCGACGCGTTTACATATTTTTGTCAACAACAACCTAAATGCGTCATATATTAAAAAAGCTCATGCTGCGAGGCATGAGCTTTTCATATTAAAAGAAGAAAACTGTAAAGATATATGCGCTGATACCTGCAAGTAAACAGTAAAGAAGCGCAGGTCCTAAAGTTTTACGAATTACACTACCTTCTTTACCAGCCATATTTACAACAGCACATACAGCAACGACATTGTGTACACAAATCATGTTACCTGCAGCAGCACCGATGACTTGTGCAGCTAAAACAGTAGTAGTGTTGCCTTCGATTGCAGCAGCAATATTTGCTTGAACTGGAGCGAATGTAAGTGTTGATACAGTTGCACTACCTGTAATAAATGACCCTAAAGCGCCTAAGAATGGTGCAACGAACAACCACATTTGACCAAATGTCGCAGCCATACCGTTCGCAATGTACTCAGGCATACTGATTAAGTCTTTCGTGTTAATGCCAGAGTTACTGAATACATGAACCATTGCAAGTGTGGCGATTAATGTAATGCCAGTGATACGAATGGTTTTAATAGAATCTGTACATGCTTTTGTGAAGTTTTTAAATGATTTTCTTTGAATGATAACCGCAAATAATGCAGCAACGACTAAAATTGTTCCTGGTGAGTATAATACTTCCCAACTTGATGAAATAGATTCGTATCCTAAAATATTGTTCCATGATAAGTTGAACACAGATGTTGTGAAATCTTTAACGGGTTTAACGACACGTGTTAATAACAGCAATGCAACCACAATTAAGTATGGTGACCAAGCTGATAGTAAACTCATCGAATGCGTACCTTGTGGCTTAGATTCATATACTTCTGATAAAACATCTTTCCACTCGTTTTTAGGTATTAACCATCCTTTTTTAGCAGTGAATACTGCCACAATGATTGTTGTTAAAGAGCCTAAAATTGATACAAACTCAGGTCCTGTTAGTAAAGCATAGATCAACGCTGATACAACATACGTTGCACCTATTAAAAGTGTCCAAGGTAAAATTTCTAAAATTGATTTGAGTTTATTGTCTTTTCCAAAGAAGACAATCATTGTCACAACAATAATCATTGGTATTAAAATACCGCTTAATAAGTCTAACATTGTAATACGGATAGCCGTTTCTGAAAAGAGTGCCGTGTCCGCATCTTTTAATGTACTCAAACCGACAATGACTGGCGTACCCACAGCTCCAAAAGATACGGCCACACTATCAGCAATGAGTGCTGTTGCAACACTTGTTAAAGGTTTAAAACCTAAAGCAACCATTAATGGTGCAGTCACCATTGCAGGTGTACCGAACCCTGATGCCCCTTCAATTAATGATCCGAATAAAAAAGCTACGATGATGACTTGGACACGCATATCTCCAGATACATTTTGGAAGCCTGCATTAATTCGCTCAACTGCAGATGTTTCTCGTAATGTATTAAGCAATGTAAGTGCCCCGAAAAGTATTAAAATAATTGTTAGTGTTTTATGTATTCCTTGTAAAAATGATGCCGCAATAACGCCACCTTCTATACCCCATGCAACCATCCCCAGAATAGTTACTACAATCGCACTAATAGTCATCCCAACTAATGCTGACATTCGTAATAAAACTAAACAAATAAATGGAACAATAACTGCACTTAATGCAACGAGCATTAACATGGTTTCCACCTCAAATTCCCATAATTTATATTTTTATAATGGACATCTGATGACCAGATGACATTGATATGCAAATTGTAAGCGTTTTTCTAAATTTATTCAACCATAGGTGAAAGGATTTTGTAATTAAATGAAACGAATTCATAAAAAATACTTATTTTAAACAAAATAGGGAGTTTTCAACCCAAAAAATAGGGCGATTTTTTGAGAGGGTATGTGGAATTGCGCAAATAGAAACAGCGACATAGCAGGTTGAAATGATATTACAAATCTCAGTCAACTGGCACACTACTATGTTAACTAAAACATGTATATAAGCATAATTTCATTTTTTATACGAATAAAATTTTAACTTCTTTGCTAGGTCAAACTTTAAAAATCTAAATTATTATAATAAAAAAACTTTTGGTGGTTTCGTATGAAATGAACGTATAGGGTATTCACTCTTATACAATTATCAAATCTCTCTATTTAGAGACACGTTTATATGTAAAACCATAGATAGGTCAAAGTCACAAACAACATAATTTTTAATATTAGTTACTGAACATGGAAAAATAAATAAATTAAGAATTGTGATTTTGCATTTCTACAAAGTATATCAAATAAGATGGATGTGAATGTTGCCGGAAAATCTTGAAACCATTGTTATTGTAGCTTTTTATGTCACATTTAAAGAGTGTGGAAAATAAAAACGATTAAATTTTAAGTGGTTGAAAATTAAGTTTCTAACCTTATTCTGATTTTATCTGAAAATAAAAATCTACAGATAAACATATAGAATTAAATTTAGAGTTGCACAATAGAATTAAGAGGTTTATTATATTAAGGTACATTCAATGTTTTAAGCAATGGGAGAATTTTTCGGAAAGATATAGAAGGTTAAAAGTTTTTCCCGAATAATTTAACGGGAGTTTTGCAATGACAAGGAAATTAAAGGAATTCAAAAGAAGTTTTGGTCAAGAAAAAGCAAGAGTGAAATTGTACAAATCTGGTAAAAACTGGGTCAAAGCAGGAATTAAAGAAATTCAATTACTTCGATTAATGGGTTTACCATTTTTAACTGAAAAGGTTGAAAAGGATGTAGAAGGTCCTCAAACTATCGGTGGATTTATTAAACGAAATGCTCTGAAAACAACAGCCTTAACAGGCGGTATGTTTACCGTTAATATGTTGCATGATCAAAATGCTTTCGCTGCTTCCGAAGCACCTGTCACATCAGAATTGGCTACACAGAGCCAAACTGTTGGTGATCAAACTTCTGTTGTCATCGAACAATCGCAATCCTCAGTGGATAGTCAAAGTACTTCATCAACAGATAGCGAGACATCGACGTCAACTGCAAGTGAAAGTAATACTTCAGAAAACAGCCAAAGTACATCGGAAAAAAGTCAGAGCGCGTCTACGAAAGACAGTACGAGTACAAGCGACAAATCTACAACAAGTGAAAGTACTGCTTCAGAAAGTACAGTAAAAAGTGATAGTAAGCGTGAAGTAACATCTCAAGAAATGACGACTAATAGTCAATCTAATACGTCAATCGATTCAGATTCAACGTCTTTATCTACTTTAAATAGTACGAGTATGAATAATCAAACGACGTTACGTTCATTGAGTTTAAGAGCCGTGCCAACAACATTTGCTTCAGTAGCTGCGACAGCACCGATTACACAAACATTTACAGGTGCAGGTACTGACACTAAAAATAATATCCCTGTTTACTATAAATTGATTGTGACAAGTGATGGATCGAATATGAAGTTTACATACTATGTATCATATGATAATCCAAAGACATCAATTATAGAAAAAGCACCTAGCACAGCTAAGGTAAACCTTGCAAATGCTGGTTTAAATCAATACACTATGCTGGTTCTAGGAAACGGTTATGGTCAACCATCATCAGTTACACAATCTGTAACACAAGGGGGTTATACGACTACTCCTGAGACAGGCGTTAATAGTCAAATTAGACCGATGTCACCAACTGGAAACGGGTATTATTGGGACAGTCAACCTTTCTTAAATACTCCGAATGCACAAAAAGGTGACGCCTTAATGGCTACATTCACAGTGCCAATTACGAATCCAAACGGTAATTTAAACTGGACATTTAACCCATATGCAGCACCAACAGATTTTTCAGCTTCTAACTATTTTACGACTAGTGTGAGAGCAACAGATCCGTATACTAGTACTTCAATTAGTAACTCTAAAAGTGCATCAACAAGCGCATCACAAAGTACGTCTAGAAGCAATTCAATTAGTGCGTCACAAAGTACATCACTAAGTCAATCACTAAGTCAATCACTAAGTCAATCACTAAGTCAATCACTAAGTGATTCAATCAGTGCATCACAAAGCGCTTCGACAAGTAAGTCATTAAGTGAATCAACAAGTCAATCAATTAGTGAATCTCAAAGCGCTTCGACTAGAAAGTCATTAAGTGAATCAACAAGTCAATCGATTAGTGAATCACAAAGTACTTCGACTAGAAAGTCATTAAGTGAATCAACAAGTCAATCGATTAGCGAATCACAAAGTGCTTCGACTAGTAAGTCATTAAGTGAATCAACAAGTCAATCGGTTAGTGAATCACAAAGTACTTCGACTAGTAAGTCAACAAGTACATCGACTTCAGTATCAGTGAGTGAGTCAGAGTCAGTAAGTACGTCAACATCAGTAAGCGAGTCTGAGTCAGTAAGCACATCAACTTCAGTAAGTGAATCAGAATCAGTGAGCACATCGACTTCAGTAAGTGAATCAGAATCAGTAAGTACTTCAACTTCGTTGAGTGAGTCAGAATCAACAAGTACGTCAACATCTGTGTCTGAATCAGCAAGCACGTCGACTTCAGTAAGCGATTCTGAATCAGTAAGTACATCGACATCAGTGAGCGAATCAGAATCAGCAAGCACATCAACATCAGTGTCTGAATCTGAATCAGTAAGTACGTCAACATCAGTGAGTGAGTCGGAATCAGAAAGTACTTCAACTTCGTTGAGTGAGTCTGAGTCAACAAGTACTTCAACATCTGTGTCTGAATCAGCAAGCACGTCGACTTCAGTAAGCGATTCTGAATCAGTAAGTACGTCAACATCAGTGAGTGAGTCGGAATCAAAAAGTACTTCAACTTCGTTGAGTGAGTCTGAGTCAACAAGTACTTCAACATCTGTGTCTGAATCAGCAAGCACGTCGACTTCAGTAAGCGAGTCTGAATCAGTAAGTACATCGACATCAGTGAGCGAATCTGAATCAGCAAGCACGTCGACATCAGTAAGTGAATCAGAGTCAACAAGTACGTCGACATCAGTAAGCGAGTCTGAGTCAACAAGTACTTCAACATCAGTAAGTGAATCAGAATCAACAAGTACGTCGACTTCAGTGAGTGAGTCAGAGTCAGCGAGCACATCAACATCAGTAAGCGAGTCAGAGTCAGCGAGCACGTCAACATCAGTAAGCGAGTCTGAATCAGTAAGTACTTCAACATCAGTAAGCGAATCAGATTCAGTGAGCACATCGACATCAGTGTCTGAATCTGAGTCAGTAAGCACATCAACTTCAGTAAGTGAATCAGAGTCAGTAAGTACGTCAACGTCAGTGTCTGAATCTGAGTCAGCGAGCACATCAACTTCAGTGTCTGAATCAGCGAGCACATCAACATCAGTGTCTGAATCAGAGTCAGCAAGTACATCAACATCAGTGAGCGAGTCAGAGTCAGTAAGTACGTCAACGTCAGTGAGTGAGTCAGAGTCAGCGAGCACATCAACATCAGTAAGTGAGTCGGAATCAGAAAGTACTTCAACTTCGTTGAGCGAATCAGAATCAGCAAGTACTTCAACATCAATCAGTGAATCTGAATCAACAAGCACATCAACTTCGTTGAGTGAGTCTGAATCAGTAAGTACATCGACATCAGTGAGCGAGTCAGAGTCAACAAGCACATCGATTTCAGTGAGTGAGTCAGAGTCAGTAAGCACATCAACATCAGTAAGCGAGTCAGAGTCAGCGAGCACGTCGACTTCAGTGTCAGTGAGTGAATCTGAATCAACAAGCACATCAACATCAGTGTCTGAATCAGAATCAGTAAGCACATCGACATCAGTAAGTGAATCAGAATCAGCAAGTACTTCAACATCAGTGTCTGAATCTGAATCAGTAAGTACGTCAACTTCAATCAGTGAATCTGAATCAGTAAGTACATCGACTTCAGTGAGCGAATCTGAATCAGTAAGTACATCGACTTCAGTGAGTGAATCAGAATCAGTAAGTACGTCAACATCAGTAAGTGAATCAGAATCAGTAAGTACGTCAACATCAATCAGTGAATCTGAATCAACAAGCACATCGACTTCAGTAAGTGAATCAGAATCAGTAAGTACGTCAACATCAGTAAGCGAGTCTGAGTCAGCGAGCACGTCGACTTCAGTGTCTGAATCTGAGTCAGTAAGCACATCAACTTCAGTGAGTGAATCAGAATCAGAAAGTACTTCAACTTCAGTAAGTGAGTCGGAATCAGTAAGTACTTCAACATCAGTAAGCGAATCTGAATCAGCAAGCACATCAACATCAGTGTCTGAATCTGAATCAGTAAGTACGTCGACATCAGTGTCTGAGTCAGTGAGCACATCGACATCAGTAAGCGAGTCTGAGTCAGTAAGCACATCAACATCAGTGTCTGAATCAGTAAGCATATCGACATCAGTAAGTGAGTCAGAGTCAACAAGCACGTCAACATCAGTAAGTGAATCTGAATCAGTAAGCACATCAACATCAGTAAGCGAATCAGAGTCAGTGAGCACATCGATTTCAGCATCAGTGAGTGAATCGGAATCAACAAGCACATCAACATCAGTGTCTGAATCTGAATCAGTAAGCACGTCAACATCAGTAAGTGAATCTGAATCAGTAAGCACATCAACATCAGTAAGCGAATCTGAGTCAGTGAGCACATCGACTTCAGCATCAGTGAGTGAATCGGAATCAACAAGCACATCGACATCAGTAAGTGAGTCTGAATCAGTAAGTACTTCAACTTCGTTGAGCGAGTCTGAGTCAGTAAGCACATCGACATCAGTAAGTGAATCAGAATCAGTAAGTACGTCAACTTCAATCAGTGAATCAGAATCAGTAAGTACATCGACTTCAGTGAGCGAATCTGAATCAGTAAGTACATCGACATCAACATCAGTGAGTGAATCAGAATCAGTAAGTACGTCAACATCAGTAAGCGAATCAGAGTCAGTGAGCACATCGACTTCAGCATCAGTGAGTGAATCGGAATCAACAAGCACATCAACATCAGTGTCTGAATCTGAATCAGTAAGCACGTCAACATCAGTAAGTGAGTCGGAATCAGTAAGTACTTCAACATCAGTAAGCGAATCAGAGTCAACAAGTACTTCAATTTCAGTGAGCGAGTCAGAATCAGTAAGTACTTCAACTTCAATCAATGAATCTGAGTCAACAAGCACATCAACATCAGTGTCTGAATCTGAATCAACAAGCACGTCGACATCAGTGTCTGAGTCAGCAAGTACTTCAACATCAATCAGTGAATCAGAATCAACAAGCACATCGACTTCAGTAAGTGAATCAGAATCAGTAAGTACGTCAACATCAGTAAGCGAGTCTGAGTCAGCGAGCACGTCGACTTCAGTGTCTGAATCTGAGTCAGTAAGCACATCAACATCAGTAAGTGAGTCAGAATCAGTAAGTACTTCAACATCAGTAAGCGAATCTGAATCAGTAAGTACGTCGACTTCAGTGAGCGAATCAGAATCAGCAAGCACATCAACATCAGTAAGCGAGTCTGAATCAGCAAGTACATCGACTTCAGTAAGCGAGTCTGAATCAGTAAGCACGTCGACATCAGTGAGCGAATCAGAATCAGCAAGTACTTCAACATCAATCAGTGAATCTGAATCAACAAGCACATCAACTTCAGTGAGTGAATCAGAATCAGTAAGTACTTCAACATCAGTAAGTGAATCAGAATCAAAAAGCACGTCGACTTCAATCAGTGAATCAGAGTCAACAAGTACTTCAACGTCAGTGAGTGAGTCGGAATCAGAAAGTACTTCAACTTCGTTGAGTGAGTCTGAGTCAACAAGTACTTCAACATCAGTAAGTGAATCAGAATCAACAAGTACGTCGACTTCAGTGAGTGAGTCAGAGTCGACAAGCACATCAACTTCGTTGAGTGAGTCTGAATCAGTAAGTACATCGACTTCAGTAAGCGAGTCTGAGTCAGTAAGTACGTCAACATCAGTGAGCGAGTCGGAATCAGTAAGTACTTCAACTTCGATCAGTGAGTCTGAGTCAGCAAGTACTTCAACTTCAGTAAGCGAATCAGAGTCAGTGAGCACATCGACATCAGTGTCTGAATCTGAGTCAGTAAGCACATCAACTTCAGTAAGTGAATCTGAATCAGTAAGCACGTCAACATCAGTGAGCGAATCAGAATCAGTAAGTACTTCAGAATCAATTTCTACAAGTATGAGCACATCAGCATCAACAAGTCTGTCTCACTCTGTAAGTGATTCTTTAGTTACGTCAGAGTCAACAAGTACGTCATTAACAACATCAGAATCTCAAACACCACAATTAGATAGTACTGCTATCAACAACGATGTAAATAAAATGACTTCTAACGATAATCAAGTGACTAAGAAAGACGCATTACCTGATACAGGTCAAACAGCACATAATGGTGGATTGATCGGAGCAGTTGGAGCAATGCTTGCTGGATTAGGATTACTCAAAAGATCAAAAAAAGATCAAAAGAAAGTAAGAAAATCTAGCAAATAATAAATAAACAACATGGGTTGAAGGGGCTAGGCACAATTTCAATGAATGTCATTCATTGTCAAAGACACGTGCTTCTAGCCTCTTTGACAACATGTTATAAAAGAGGGTTAATGTGAAGAATCAGTTGTTTTTTCGTATTTTAGGACAATACGAATATAAAATTTTACATAAACGTATCATGTATACATTGTTCATATTATTCATATACATATTTGGAAGTCATGTATCCATTGTTAGTCAAGATAAAATGAATCATGATTATGGGTCGTTTTATAAGTTGGCTGTCTCAAATATGGGTGGAGACATTCATACATTAAATATCTTTTCTCTTGGTCTCGGACCGTGGTTAACCGCAATGATTTTTCTTATGTTGTTACGTTATCGCAATATTGAAAAAACTATGCGACAAACACGTAAAGAAAAACACTATCAAGAAAAGTTTTTAACGTTAGCTTTATGTGTGTTACAAGGCTATTTTGTTATCCATCAGTCGGTCACTAAAGATCACATTAAAGAGGTTAATTTATTTCTTTTATTGTTAGTGATTGTGACTGGGGCGATGATGCTTGTTTGGTTAGCTGATCAAAATGTTCGTTATGGGATTGCTGGTCCAATGCCGATTGTTCTATTAAGTATCGTGCGCTCTATGTTTAATCAAAGGATACCAGAGCTTCATGTACACACAGTCATTTTGGTGATTATCGTCATATTAATTATCTTGGCGTTAGTGGTTTTATTAATGATTGAATTGGTCGAATATCGTTTGACCTATCAAGATATTATGCACATTACCCATACACGTTCGAAGTCTTATCTAGCATGGAAGCTTAATCCTGCTGGAAGTATTTCCATCATGATTAGCTTATCTGTGTTTATTCTTTTAAATAGTCTTATTAATATTATTGTCAGTGCCTATACAGGTAAGTCATTGGATGTGAGATTTTTAAGTTTTGAAAATGTAGAAGGAATTACTATATATATTCTAATGCAAATTATTTTAGGATATTTATTGTCTCGCTTACTTATTAATACTAAACAAAAGGCTAAAGATTTTCTAAAAAATGGTAATTATTTTGAAAGTGTTTATCCTGGCGATGAAACGGACACTTTCCTAAATCATAAAGCACGTATTATATGTTGGATGGGCGCTCTGATTGTAGGTATTATTATAGGAATTCCATTGTATTGCACGTTATTTGTCCCTCAACTTTCACAACAAATATACTTTGCGATTCAGTTGATTATTCTTGTATACATTAGCATCAATATAGCAGAGACGATTCGAACCTATTTGTATTTTGATAAATATCAACAGTTTTTGACTAAATATTGGTAAGGAGAGTTTTATGAAACGTTTTATACCGGCTTGGTATAGCCGTAATCAATGGTGGGAATGTCAAGCACAGCCCTTTTTTCGTAAGCGTACGATTACTGAATTTGACGACATCATTAGTTTAATGTCAATGCATTATCAAAATGACAATCATTTTGAAATTATTGTTTTAAACTACAATCCATGTTTACGTACTTTTTTACATCGTCATGGTTTGTTTGAAGCCACGTATTGGTCTGTATTTGATAACATTCAAGGTTTTAATCATCAAACACCACAATCTGTAGATTATCGTCAACTGAATTGGCCTACCGGTACAGAATTTATTTACACACCTTATCTTATTCGTGCGATTGTTAGTGCGCACCAGTATTCGAATATTTATTTTAGTCAAGATGGCTATTTGATTTGGATAGAAGATTATGAGGCTGGTGTGTTGTGTCGTCGTTATGTATTTGATGACCGTGGTTTTTTATCGAGCATGGCTTACTACGACAGTGAAGGGAAACCCGATTATACACGCTACATGACATGTGATGGGGATTGGGTTTTAGAAGAGTGCATGAAAGAGGGCACGGTTAACGTTCATGAAAAATATTACCACCGGTTTAAATATCATCAATATGCATCCATGGTAAATGTGATTGAAGAATATTTAGCCTATAATCGTGATGCGATTGTGGACGAAGCAGACACAATTTTCGTGGCATCTGATGTGCGTCATAATGCGATTATTGCACGTACGTTTAATCAACATCATCTATGTTATTCGGTTTTCAAGCAACGAAATACTAATTTGGATTTTGACACTTTGACATCTATGAAAGCAGGACAAAGTTGGATTGTAGATACGCTTGAAAATGAACGTAAGTTGGATGTATTTGTGTTAGAACAACAACTAGAGACACGTGTGATGCGTATTACTCCGTTTGATGCCCAAGTAATGACAAATATGAGTAGTCAACTACATGAAACGTATATTGGTTTATGGATTGATGGCCTGAGTGATGCGCAATTGAAACCATTGTTAGCCCAATTTGTTCATTATATGACGGAAAATGAGTCAGTGCGTATTGTTTTGATGTCAAAGAGGGCTCAGCATCAGATTTCTCAATGGTTACGTAATGAAATTACAATCATTAATGATCGTTTTAATGGAAGATCAGACATTTCAGAGGAATTTGCTGAATTGATGAAAGAGGATGAAGACATTGCCTACGTGGAGTTGAAATGGGTTCCTTTCGAAATTGATATTATTGAAGCAATTTCTACGCTGCGTATCATGATTGATTTATCAGAGGAGCCAGATTTATTTTTACAAATTAGCTGTTTGGGTGCAGGGCTACCTCAAATCAACAAAAGCCAAACAGATTATGTACAACATGGGGCTAATGGGATTGTTGTCGCTTCAGAAAAAGAAGTATTAGCGTCATTAGATTATTTTTTAGCACATTTAAAAAATTGGAATTATTCATATGCGTATGCGCAAAAGCTTGCTAAAACGTATGCGTCTGAAAATATTATAGAACAATTAGATCAATTGATTGAAGGTGAGTACAGTGGCGCGTAAGTTCAGGGTATTACAAATTGGAGGGCACGATTATGGTCCGCATTTCGAAGACAGTAAACATACAGATTGGGATTATTTAAATCCTGATGTTTTTGAAAATTTTAGCGATTATACCCATGCGGTGAAGACGACCATCAAAGTGCATGGAAAATTTGACTTTGTTTTTGTGCAAACGTCATTTTCTGAAGGATTAATGGGAACATTGGATCTCGTTAGTCAACCTTATACGACATACGTTGATAAACAGTTTTGGGATACAGATTTTGAAAACCATGCTTTAGTTCATGAGCGTATGATACGACCGCTTTACTATAACTCACCCAACGATTTATATGAAATAATAAAATCTGTTACGTTTCCTGGTCAATATGGGGACAAAGTATCTCCAAAGTATTGTATTGTGAGTCCGTCATTTGAAGGCGAGGCTCATTATGAAGGGAACAAAGCGTTAGTACTCTCGGGGGATTTTGGAAAGGAAATGACACCCATCCTATCATGGCAAAAGCACTTGTTTTATGACGAAGGTAAAGTGATTCAAATCTGGCCGGAGTTTACTGTAACCGGTAATGTTGAAGTTGAATTTGTGTTTCGATTAATCACACAAGGAACTGCAGATACGTTCGTTGAAGAATATGTACGTCATCATACTGAATGGGATGCGCCTTTAGAAATACCTAGGCGTACCCATGATGCGTATATTATTATAAGCGCACGTGCAAAGGGGCAAGGAACATTTCATATGGGTGCCGTGCATAAACGATGGTCGCGTTTAGATTTAGGCCAATTTATATTAGGTGGTAAGCGTTTTTCAGATATAAACCATGATGAGTTTATTTACTATTTTAATCCTGGTGATATGAAACCACCACTAAATGTGTATTTTAGTGGGTATCGTCCGGCAGAGGGATTTGAAGGTTATTTTATGATGAATCGGTTCAATGCACCTTTCATTTTAATAGGTGATCCACGTATTGAAGGTGGCGCATTTTACCTCGGTTCTGAAACGTTTGAACAAGCGATTAAAAACGTGATACAAGATGGGTTAGATTATCTCGGATTTAACCGTAATGAATTAATACTATCTGGGTTGTCTATGGGGTCTTTCGGTGCATTATATTATGGAGCACAGTTAAATCCTGCTGGCATTGTAGTAGGTAAGCCATTAATTAATGTAGGTACTATCGCTCAGAATATGCCCTTACAACGTCCAGAAGATTTTGGCACAGCACTTGATGTCCTTTTGAAAAATGAAGGCGGATTAGAGGTCAGTCATATTGAACATTTAAATCGTAAGTTTTGGGATAAGATTGAAAATGCGGACTTTTCTAGAACAACGTTTGCGATTGCGTATATGGAACAAGATGATTACGACATGCATGCCTTTAAGATGCTGTTGTCAGTTATGACGCGTCAACATGCGCGTGTTATGAGTCGTGGTGTGCCAGGGAGACACAATGATGATTCACCTACGATTACAAGTTGGTTTGTTAATTTTTACAATATTATTTTGGAAAGCCAGTTCGGGAGAGTGACACACCGTGCAAAATCATAACTATACCATTCGTTGGACTCAAATCATTCCTAATACGTTTATGTATGGCTCGCGATTACAATTTAAAAGTCATGAAACGATTTTTAAAAATCGCCTCATGCCATCTGGCATCGTGATTCACGAATGGGAAATGATGACGGATTATGCTGAAGAAAAAATAATACCGACTTTGCCTATTTTAAAAAGAGGGGAAACGTACCTTTTTTCGTTTGATTACGATGTTGAACCTAACACAGGTATTTATTTCAAAATCATATTTAAGCGTCGTAATGGCACTGTAGCGGATATGCGAATCATTCAACAAAATGAAGTTGCTATTACATATCCATATGAAGCATTTTCATATGAACTACAAATGATTAATGCGGCATCTACCTATGTGTGTTTCCGAAAAATTACAATTCAAAGACAGAGTATTAAGACGGTTTCTTTTCCCTTAGCTGTATCATCTATTATGAATGAAGCTCAGACTTTACCGATATTGAATATTGTTTTCACAGAAACGCAACCTTTGTCTTCCGATGCGATACGTGAAGTTAAAAATGTTATCAAAGTGGAACATTGGCAACATTATTCTTTAGAAATGATCTATGAGGCCTTAGCGCATCTTAAAAATACAGCGACACTGAATTGTATTGGATACTGTACAGAATCGAGTGCTATAGCTTATGAAATGGCAACATTGTTGAATGGGACTGCGTTTGTCACGCATCACTTCAAGCACACAGCGGATCACGAACAACAAGCTCCACCACTTGTCCGTTATACAGAAGCGTTACATGATGTTCAAGCGCATACGTTTATGGTTCAACAGCTGTTGAATCCAAGTCGTTATTTAAATAATATTGACATCAATATGTTGAATGGAGGGCGCTATCGTGAATGCTAAAATTGGGAAAATGATTAATGATATGCGTCTCAAACGCCTTCATAAAATATTAAAAAAAGTCAACCGCTATCGTGATACATTTGCTGAAATGTCAGACACAGCACTTCAAGCGAAAACGGCAGAATTTAAACAAGCTATACATCAAGGGGTATCCCTAACAGATTTATTACCTGAAGCGTATGCGGTTTTACGTGAAGCAAGCCAGCGTGTATTAGGGATGTATCCGAAAGATGTTCAGGTGCTCGGTGCTATTGTCCTTCACGAAGGGAATATCGCAGAAATGCAAACGGGTGAAGGGAAAACACTCACAGCAACGATGCCACTATACTTGAATGCTTTAACGGGTAAAGGAGCCTATTTAATTACGACGAATGATTATTTAGCGCGTCGAGATTATGAAGAGATGAAACCGTTATTTGAATGGTTAGGTTTGACCATTGCGTTAGGGTTTGTTGATATTCCTGATTATGAATATGCACCGGGTGAAAAACAAAATATTTATAATCATGACATTATTTATACGACAAATGGGCGTCTTGGTTTCGATTATTTAATAGATAACTTAGCTGACGGACAAGAAGGTAAATTTATGCCTGAATTATTTTTTGGCATTATTGACGAAGCGGATTCCATTATTTTAGATTCTGCACAAACACCGCTCGTCATTTCGGGGGCACCACGTGTACAATCAAATTTATTTCATATAGTGAAAGCATTCGTTGAAACGTTACATGAAGATGTCCATTTTAAAATGAAAAAGACGAAAAAAGAAATATGGCTTACACCTGAAGGGATTTCAGCGGCAAACGCCTATTTTGGAGTGCAAAATATTTTCAACCAATCGTATTTTGATTTGGTAAGAAATATTAATTTGGCGTTACGCGCACGTCACTTATTTGAATCCAATTTGGACTATTTTGTCTATGATGGTGAAGTGGTGTTAATTGACCGTATTACTGGACGGATGTTACCAGGAACAAAATTACAAGCAGGATTACACCAAGCGATTGAATCTAAAGAAGATGTAGAGTTAACTCGAGATATGAGTGTCATGGCGACAATCACATTTCAAAACTTATTTCGACAATTTGATGCATTTTCCGGTATGTCTGCCACGAGTAAATTAGGAGAAAAAGAATTTTTCGATTTGTATTCAAAAATCGTTGTGCAAATTCCTACGGATAAACCGATTGAGCGGATAGATTATGAAGATCGTGTGTTTAAAAATGCAGATGATAAAAATGCGGCGATTTTAAAGCGAATCCAAGCATTAAATGAAACAAAGCGTCCTGTGTTGTTAATTACACGAACAGCGGAAGTGGCTGAGTATTTTTCAACGGCATTATTCGACTTAAACATTCCGAATAATTTACTGATTGCACAAAATGTTGCGAAAGAAGCGCAAATGATTTCTGAAGCAGGACAACTCGGTGCAGTGACAGTTGCAACGAGCATGGCTGGCCGTGGTACTGATATAAAGTTGGAAGACGGTGTGAAAGCACTTGGTGGCCTTGCTGTCATCATTAGCGAACATATGGAAAATAGTCGTGTTGATCGCCAACTGCGTGGTCGCTCAGGTCGTCAAGGTGATCCTGGTTCTTCACAAATTTATATTTCACTGGAAGACTACCTTGTAGAGCGCTGGGGTAAAGGGAATATGATTAAAAATGACAAACTTAACCAAGTGGACAGTGCGATGTTAGAAAACAGTCGCTTCTTTCAAAAACGTGTTCAAAACATTGTGTCGCGTGCACAACGTGTGTCAGAAGAACATGGTGTCATTCAACGTGAAATGGCGAATGAATATGAGAAAAGTATCAGTATACAGCGTGAACTCATTTATAAAGAACGTGATCGTGTCCTCGATTTATGGGACATTGGGGCGTTAGACTTATCTCAAATAGCAAGTGATGTCTTTCAGGCGGCATACCGTCAACACAAATTAAATTCTGAGGAAAATGTTATTGATTATATATATATAAACATTAGTTTTCAATTTGCAGGTGATTTATCAGAACTGCCGTTACATCAAGAACAAGATGTTGTCGCATTTTTAGTACATCAATTTGAATCTACCCTTCTCGCGCAAAAACAGTCGTTAAATGATGATTATTTTTATACACGCTTCGTTCAAAAAGCAATATTAAAAGCGATTGATAGTAATTGGATTCAACAAGTAGATCATTTACAACAATTAAAGAGTAGCGTTCAAAACCGTCAAAATGGTCAACGTAACGCGATTTTTGAATATCATAGAGTAGCATTAGAATCTTTTGAAGCGATGAGTACGGATATCAAGGAACAGATCATTCACAATCTTTGTCAAAGTGTAACGGCTTTTGATAAAGAGGGCAAACTTGTCGTGCATTTTCCAAATTAAAGAGGTGACTTATCGTGACATTATACAATATCAATTTTGGTATAGGATGGGCAAGTAGTGGTGTAGAATATGCGCAAATGTATCGCGCCAAATTATTGAGGGGCTTGAATTACCCTCAAAAATACGTATTTTTAGATTTTATTAATGCAGAAAACATTCAAACATTAACTGAAAATATTGGTTTTAAAGATGATGAAGTGATTTGGTTATATCAATACTTTACAGATATTCCAATTGCGCCTTCGAGTTTTACGCTTGAACAACTTAAATCAGAAATTTATGAACCGATAGTACGTGAAGAAACGGAAGGGAAAATTCATCGTTTATTTTTGAATGACAATCAAACGTTTATCACGTGTTATTTAAAAAATTTGGACCAAAACATTGTCGACCGCGCGGAATTTGTCATAGATGGGAAGTTGGTGCGTAAAGATTTTTATAGTTACGTACGTATCTTCTCTGAATATTATGCACCACATGAGAATGCTGCGAAAATCTATATGCGCCAATTTTATAATGAAGATGGGTCAATAGCATATAACGAATATATAGATGGACAAACGAATGTGTATCGCTTTAAAAATAAAGTGCTATATAGCCGACAAGCATTTATTGCCTACTTTATGGAGTGTCTGAATTTAACTTCTAAAGATATTGTTCTTTTAGATCGTGCAAGTGAAGTAGGTCAAGCGCTCGTGCAACATAAGGGACAAAGTAAAATGGGAGTCGTTGTCCATGCGGAACATTTTAGTCAACATGCGACGGACGAACATCATGTATTATGGAATAATTATTATGAATATCAATTTATGCAAGCAAATGAAATTGACTTTTATATTACGGCAACACAATTACAAAATGATATTTTGACAGCGCAATTTAAAAAGTATCATCACCGAACGCCAAAAGTGTATACCATTCCTGTCGGAAGCATACATGAACTTAAAAAGCCTAAACGAAAACGTCAACCATATTCAATGATTAGTGCATCACGTTTAGCCAATGAAAAACATATTGATTGGCTAGTGCGTGCAGCAATTATAGCCAAAAAAGAGGTGCCAGCACTACAATTTGATATTTACGGTGAAGGTGGGGCAAAAGGACAACTTGAAACGCTGATTCGAGAACACGAAGCTGGAGACTATATTCGTTTAAAAGGGCATGTGCATTTGGAAGATATATATCAAAAATATAAGTTGTTTGTCTCTGCATCTACGAGTGAAGGATTTGGTTTAACATTGTTAGAAGCGGTCGGATCAGGTTTAGGAATGATAGGGTTTGATGTGAATTATGGAAATCCTACGTTTATTCGTGACGGTAAAAATGGTTATCTATTACCTGTCAATGCGAAAGAAGAAGCGTCTGAAGCAATTGTGCAACGTTATGCAGCATCTATAGTTAAATTCTTTAATGATGGCCCTAGAGGAGCACATAAAGTGTCATACAATGTTGCGCGTCCATTCCTTACATCAGATATTCAACTTAAATGGAAACAATGTTTAGGAGAGGTGTCACATGATTAATTTATTTGAACGTTTTGACCTAAATGCACGTACGCTTTACGATACTTTACGCCTTTCAAATCATAATGCGACAACCATTGTTATGGAAGATGATGGTTTTTTACCTGAAGGCATTGTGACGCCGTATCAATTTTTTTCGAATTACCGCATTCCGAAACAATCTAAACCGCTTTATTTTAATGAAGTTGACGTCCCGCGATTTTGGGAGATTGAGGGCAATAATGATATTGCGTGGGTCAAAGATATGGGGGTCAAACGTGCCAAAATTAATTATCGTCCCAACCTTAAACCACGTATTGTAAGTCATGTGGATTGGTATGATGGCGAAGGGCGTTTACAATATGTAGACCACTATACACAGCACGGTGTCCATTTCGCGCAATCTGTTTATGATACGTCAGGTAAACTAATCATGCGTAAATATATGGACCAACAAGGACGAGAAGTCATATATGAAAATTTTATCGTGCAATCTATTATCTTACATTGGCAAGGGCAATCGTATCACTTCAATGATAAAGTGAACTTCGTGTTGTTTTTTATCCGTGCACTTAATATTGATTTATCGCAATTTATCATAAATTCTTTAGGGACGCCTTTTGCGGTATTGTACTATTTAGATACGAATGGTCATGACATATTATTTTGGCAAGAAGCGTGCCAAGGTCATATCCCTGGAAATATGACGTTGATGTTGAGTGGTAAACTGAAAAGACAGTTTGACGTTGTCGTTCCTGATTATACGGAGTATGAAACATTAACACAAAGTATGTCTATAGAAGAACGGGAACATGTTCATAATGCGGGTTACATTTATGACTATAAAAAAGTGAATGGGTATTCAATGGATGTACTCATTATGACCAATTCTGATCAAATCCACAATTTGGGCGCAATTGTAGAAGCATGTCCGTTTGCTACATTCCATATTGGTGCGGTTACAGAAATGTCGACAAATTTAACTGCATTTGATACCTATTCAAATGTAAAACTTTTTCCAGCGATTGAACGTGAAACGGTGAAACAGTTATATCAAAAGTGTGATATCTACTTAGATATTAATGAAGGTGGCGAAATTATTAATGCGGTACGTATGGCGTTTGATTATGACATGTTGATTTTCGCATACAATGACATCGCGCATAATATTAGTGTTACAGCACCTGAAAATCGCTTTACGAAAACGGATGGGGGAGCCAGCCTTCAAACTGCATTAAAAGATGTTCAACAGAAAAAACGCTTCTTTAAAGTACGTCATACTTATCAAAAACAACATGTACAAGAAATTGAAGTAAAACGATTCAAAACATTGATATCAAAACTCAGTAATTAAAAGAATTTGAGCATGCGATATAGTGCTTCAAATTGCCTTCGAAATTCATTTGAACGATGAATTTTGAAGGCTTTTTTCATTTGTGGAAGAGAGGCGTATCTCTTCATTTTATAACTGACATGGTACAACTGCTTTTTTTGTAATGTGTCATTAAAAGCGTTTCATCATGTGTAGGACTTCAGACCGAAATATTGTAATAAAGTGTGTAACCATCGAATCTAAGTGGAAAACATGTTAAATTAAAGCTTACTTAATTCTATTAAAGAGGAATGGCTTATGAAAACTGTAAAAGTGTATCAATACGATGTGTTTACAACTGAACCAACGAGAGGGAATGCGGCAGGTGTTGTACTTAATGGAGATATGATTACGACTGATGAAATGCAAGCCATCGCCTATGAAGCGGGATATAACGAAACTGCATTTTTAATGGCTTCAGCGCATGCTGACTTCCAAATTCGCTTTTTTACACCTCAAAAAGAGGTGGATGTATGTGGACATGCGACCATTGCAACCGTTGTTGCTGCTAAATCGAAACATCTTATTCCTAACGATAAAAGTCATATTGTAGTTGAAACAAAAGTAGGGGCTTTGAGCATGACTTTAAAACAAAAAGGGGAACATTGGTGTGTCACCATGATGCAGAACGTACCGCAATTTAAAGCATTTGAAGGCTCTGTGTATCAGCTTGTACATGCGCTTGGAATTCATGAGGAAGACATTGATGATCGCTTTCCGATGGTGTATGGGAACACGGGTGTATGGACATTGTTGGTACCGGTGACGTCACTGGACGTTTGTCGCAAAATGAAACCTCATAATCAAAAGTTTGCTGAAATATTAATTGAAGAGCCGGGGGCTTCTGTGCATCCGTTTTGCCTTGAAACTTATAATCCTTCCCGTGACATGCATGGGAGGCACTTTTCGGCTTCTGATGCAGGAACGATAGAAGATGCTGTTACAGGTACGGCGTCTGGCGTAATGGGCGCTTATTATGCAAAGTATATCAATCCGAATCACGCAGCGTATTCACTTCGTATAGAGCAAGGTCAAGAAATAGGGAAAGATGGTTTCGTTGAGGTGGACGTCTATTGTGACGCAGAACAATGGAACGTTTATATTACAGGACAAGCTATCGAAGCACGACAGTTTTCAATTGTGTTATAACATGATAGACCCTCGCATGTAAATCATGTCTTACACGCGAGGGTATTTTTATTAAGATTTTCTAATATATTCAAATATTGCTGCGGCACCCATGCCAACACCGATGCACATCGTCACCATGCCGTAACGTGCATCACTCCGTTTTTTCATTTCTGAAAGGAGACGCCCAGTTAACATAGCACCTGTAGCACCTAATGGGTGGCCGAGTGCAATCGCACCACCATTGACGTTTGTTTTAGAAGCATCTAAACCAACATCATTCATCGATGCGATGGTTTGTGCGGCAAATGCCTCATTGAGTTCGACCAAATCGATATCGTTGATGCTTAATTTCGCACGTTTCAACACTTCAGGTATGGCGTATGCAGGCCCGATGCCCATCAATTTAGGATCTACACCGACAGCTTCGTAAGCGATAAATTTAGCGATTGGGGTCACACCCAACGCATTTACTTTTTCGCCAGACATGACTACAACAAAACCTGCCCCATCTGATAAAGGTGCGGATGTCGCAGCTGTTACAGTACCATCTGCCTTGAACACAGTCGGTAAGTGCGCTAATGTATCGAGATTCGTATCAGGACGAATGAATTCATCTTTATTAAATTGTGTCGTTTCTACTTTAGGACCTTGTGCAGTATACGTGACAGTTTTAACAGGAATAGTTATGATTTCATCATCAAATTTTCCTGACGCCTGTGCTCGGGCAGCACGTTGATGGCTTTCTACTGCATAAGCATCTTGGGCTTCACGAGACACATTATATTTTTCAGCAACGTTTTCAGCAGTCAGCCCCATCGGGTAAGAGACGCCAGCGTCCTCATTTTGTAATGTCGGGTTGTTAGTGGGTTCATTACCGCCCATAGGTACAGCGCTCATCAGTTCGACACCACCAGCTACGATAATATCGCCTTGATTAGCAAGAATTTGATTCGCAGCTAATGCAATCGTTTGAAGTCCTGAAGAACAATATCGGTTCACAGTTTGTCCAGGTACATGATGAGGGAGTCCAGCACGTAATGCAATCGTTCGTGCAATATTCTGCCCTTGAAGACCTTCTGGAAAGGCATTGCCAACAATAACATCATCAATCATTTCAGGTTTGAATGCACCATCTACGCGATCCAAAACACCTTTAAGGACCGCTGCGGCAACATCATCAGGTCTTTCATGGAATAAGGCACCGTTCTTGGCTTTTGCAGCTGCTGAGCGACCGTAAGCAACAATATAAGCTTCTCTCATTTAGATTCATCCTTTCTAGTGTTAGTTACGTAATGGTTTTCCAGTTTTTAGCATATGACAAATACGGTCATACGTTTTTTCAGTTTTCAATAATGTGAGGAAGTGATGTTTTTCCAGTTTTTGCAAATAACGTTGGTTTACAAACGTATTTCTTGGCAAATCACCACCTGCAAGTACTGTAGCAATACGTAATGCGATATTATAATCGTGTTCACTAATGAAATGTCCTTCTTTTTGAGCATCCAACTGACCTTGTGCGAGTGCAATGAAATCGGAACCTAGCGCGAAATACTGTTGTTTTGGGGCTGGGAGGTAATTGGTATCTGCTTCATATTGTGCACGGCGTAATGCGATTTCTACGCGTTTTTCAGTGTTGAAAATAATGGTATCTGTGTCACGTAAAAAGCCATAGCGTTTCGCTTCAAATGCATTGGTAGATACTTTGGCAAATCCGATAGTCATAAGGAGGTTCGTCATACTGTTTTGGTGGTCATTTTTCATATGGGAAGTGTGCAGAATACGATGAGCCATTTCTGCAAGACCACCAGCACTTGGTAATAGACCGACACCAGCTTCAACTAAACCAATATATGTTTCACTTGCAGCAACGACAAATGGGGAATATAACACAAGTTCACATCCACCACCTAGTGCACGTCCATGAACTGCTGTCACAATCGGTTTTGTACTGTATTTTATGCGATTGAAACTACTGTGGAGTTTTTCAACGGCATCACCGACCATATCGTCGACAGTACCGTCTTCGTGCGCTTGTTTCATTTGATAAAGGTTTGCGCCAACGCTAAAGTTATTGCCACCTGCATAAATGACCATGCTGGTATAGGATTGTGTTTCAAGTAAATCAATGGCTTCAACTAAATCATCTGTAAAACCATCAGTAATAACATTGTTTTTGCTTTGTAGTTTCAACAAGAGTTGTTGTTCGTTGGCTACACTTAATTTAGAATCCTCACGATTCCAGATTGAATCTGTAATCCAATTTGACACAGGTGTAACGCGCTCGATAGATTCACCTTTTTCATAGAATCCATTTTGAATCGATTGAAGCCAGTCTGGTAAATTGCCGAGTTCATCTTCTATACGTGATTTGACACGGTCAAAGCCCATTAAATCCCATAATTGGAAAGGACCAAGTTTCCAGTTGAATCCCCAAACCAACGCACGATCGACATCTTTAAAATCTTTTGCCGCATAAGGCACGTTCCGCGCAGCATAATAAAAGTTGTTACGTAATGTTTCCCATAAAAAGCGACCTGCATCATCAGTGGCATTAAAGATAACGTCTAAATTATGTGCTAAGTCTTTATTAAATTGTGCTAATAAAGGGATTTGAGGTTTTTCAACAGGCACATAATCTTGAGTGTTTGGATCGAAAACAAGACGTGATTTTGTGGCTTTGTCTTTCTTGTAAAAGCCTTGTTTCGTTTTTCTGCCGAGTGCACCTTTGTCATACAACGTAGACACCAACGTCACATCCTTGAAAAAGGGTTGTTCTTCAGGGACTTGTTGTAATCCTTTAATTACCGAAACGGCAATATCGAGTCCGACTAAGTCTGTTAGAGCGTATGTGCCTGTTTTAGGGCGTCCAATTGCTTGACCTGTTAAAGCATCTACATCAGTAATTGAAAAGCCATGTTGTTCTGCACGATACATAATGTCATTCATAGATTGTGTTCCGATGCGGTTTGCCACAAATCCAGGTACATCATTTGCAATGACAACCCCTTTTCCTAATACATCTTGCGCAAACGTTTGAACTTTATCGATATAGGCAGCATCTGTTAAACGGTTTGGTATCACTTCTACCAATTTCATAATACGTGGCGGATTGAAGAAGTGAAGGCCAAAAAAGCGTGCTTTATCAGTTTCATCAAAAACCTGTGCAATGGCTTCGATTGGAATACCTGAAGTATTTGTCGCAAACACTGCATTTTTAGGAGCAATTTGTGCGACATTTCTCCATACGGAATGTTTGACTTCTAAATCTTCTTTAACTGCCTCGATATATAAATCGGCATCTGAATCTGCCAAATCATCGTTAAAATTACCATATGTTAAATTCGACGCATATTGTAAGTCAAAAAGCAGCGGGCGTTTTTTATCTGTAATCATATCATATGCTTTTTTCGAAATTTTATTTGGATCTTGTTCATCAATGACAATGTCGAGTAATTGTACTTTAAGACCAGCATTAACGAAAAGTGCAGCGAGTTGTGCGCCCATTGTGCCAGCACCTAGGACGGTGATTTTATTGATTGTCATAATTATTCCTCCTTTTAAAATGCCATGCTTAAATAAATGCGGAGTCTCCTGTTAAAGCGCGACCAATCACGAGTGCATTGATTTCATGCGTACCTTCATATGTGAAAATGGCTTCAGCATCAGAGAAAAAGCGTGCGATGTCATAGTCACCAGCAAGGATACCGTTTCCGCCACATACACCGCGACCCATTGCGACAGATTCACGCAAACGTAACGCGTTCATCATTTTGGCGGTAGACGTCGCAACTTCATCGTATTCACCATTGGCTTGTTTCCGAGCTAATGCTGCACTTATGGCCATTGCATGTGCCAAGTTGCCTTGTATCATAGAAACCTTTTCTTGGACGAGTTGATATTTACTAATGGATTTACCGAATTGTTGACGGGATTTAACGTAATCTAACGTTGCACGTAACGTACCGGCTAAGGCACCTGTGGCCATATAGGCTACGCCTGCACGCGTCGAATATAAAATTTTAGCGATATCTTTAAATGACGTAATATTTTGGAGACGATCTGCTTCTGTCACTTGAACATTAGTCAGTTTAATATGGGCGTTTGGAACGATACGTAATGCGATTTTATCTTGAAGAACATCAATTTCAACGCCTTGTTGGTCTGGTTTGACGATAAAGCAGTGTGGTTTACCTGTTTCTGTGTTGACTGCAAAAACAGGAATAATATCTGAAACATGTGCACCACCAATCCATTTCTTCTCACCATTGAGAATCCAAACGTCTCCTTTTTGTTCAGCGGTTGTCGCAAGTCCACCCGCAACATCTGAGCCGTGATCAGGCTCCGTTAATGCAAAACATGTACGTAGTTCGTGTGACTGAAGTTTAGGAACATATTTGGCTACTTGTTCCTTTGAGCCGCCAAATAAAAATGTGTTGTGACCTAAACCTTGATGTACACCTAACAGTGTTGCAAGTGATACATCAAAACGTGCGAGTGTATATGCCATAAAAAATTGAAACAATTGGCTTGGGGTTTTAGCCCCTTCACGCCCTTTAAAGAGTAGGGGATTTGTAAAATAATTAAGCTTACCAATATCTTCAAAAAAATCTTCTGGCACTGTCGCATTAACCCAATGACGATTCACATCTTTCCGATATTTTTGTTCCAACAATTCATTCAGTTGTTTCAACAGTTCGAGTTCACCATCTGTTAAATCTTTCGCAATGCTTAAAATATCTTCAGGATATAGCGTATTTAAAAGTGTTTCTCGATTTGTCATAATTAGAACCTCCCTCGGTTATTGTAACCGCTTACATTTAGTGTTAAAATTTTTTGCTTCGTTATTTTAATGCTTGAGCTTTTTGATTCATCATTTCACGAATTGCACGTTTATCGGGTTTTTGTGTCGAGTTCAACGGCATGTACGTGACTGGATGATACATGCGAGGCACTTTATAACCCGCAAGTTTGTCTCGCATAAATGTATCAAGCTTACGCTCATAATCTGGGTCATTCTCCCTTAAGATGACGGCAGCCGCAATAGATTCACCATATTTCGGATGATCATATCCAACCACTACACAGCGATCCACGAGCGGATGTTCAGCGAGTGCGGTTTCGACTTCAGAAGGTAATACGTTTTCACCACCTGTAATGATGAGTTCTTTTTTGCGATCGATGATAAAAATATCGCCGTCTTCATCTTTCTTGGCTAAATCACCAGTTAATAGGTAAGGACCATGAAAAATTTTGGCAGTTTCTTCAGGTTTTTTCCAATAACCAGGTGTCACATTTTTAGCTTTAATCGCAAGTTCTCCGATTTCTCCGACACCGACTTCATTTTTATCATCATCAAGAATGATACTTTCAACAAACATGACAGATTTTCCGATACTCATTGGTTTTCTTAGTGCATTTTCAGGTGTATTCACCATAACGAGTGGCGCCTCAGTTAAACCGTATCCATTAATGATATTGACACCATATTGTTTAAAGGCTGCTTGGATACTTGGCAAAGGTTGTGACCCACCTTGAATGACATATTTCATTTTTCTAAAGTTTTCAGGATTAAAGTTAGGTTGCTTAATGGTTGCATAATACATCGTTGGAATCATAATGATAAAACTCGGTTCATATTGTGCAATTAAGTCATTCAATGCTTCGCCATTAAAGTAGCGTTGTAAAACGAGTGTGCCACCAGCCATTAATGTGGGTAGTACTGTGTCATTGAAACCTAAAACATGAAACATTGGTGTAGAAATAATGGTTGTATAGTCGGAGTTGAATTTATACGTTAATTCAATATTGGTACCATTATTTACAAATGAGTCATACGAAAACATCACGCCTTTAGGTTCACCCGTCGTGCCACTTGTATATATCAAAGCCGCCAAATCATTTGCCTCTACTTTAGTCGCTTTAAATGGTTGATGGTGTTCTGGATTTACGATTCTTGCGTATTCAGGACTATCGATGTCCATATGCAAAAGTTTTTCATCAACATCGGTCAATGAACTTAAATGTTTTTCTGCATAAAATAATATTTTGAGTTCGGAATCTTTGACAACTGCTGCGATTTCTTTAGGATTGAGTCGCCAATTAATAGGTAAAAATACTGCGCCCATTTTAAAACAAGCAAATAATAAATCTAAAAGTGCAACATCATTGGGTGCAAATACACCGACGACATCACCTTTTTGAATGCCTTTGTCAGTGAGATAATGTGCCATATGATCTGCGCGAATATTCAGTTGCTGGTACGTCCACTGTGTCCCCTTTAATGGATCGATGACAGCTGGCTTTTCAATATCAAAATCAGAGCGCGTTTTAATCCAATCGAAATTCATCACGTATAACCCCCTTTAGTTGATGATTGGGAAGGGATGAGGGCTTACCACAATCATCGTAATAGAAATAACTTTCTACGTCGTGTGTGATTGGTTACAAAGTGTTTGAGACAAGTTCCCCCATACCTCCTGATAAATACTTGTATCAATAGTACTTAATGGCTCTGCGATATTTGGGGTAAAATCCATATGTTGTAAAATATCTCTCTGTAAATTTACTCCTGGTGCAATTTCAGTTAAAGTTAATCCTTCGTCTCGCAATTCAAATACTGCGCGATCTGTTACAACATGTACTTCTTGACCTAGTGTTCTTGCGTATTCGGCGTTAAAATCAATATGATCGACGTTAGAAACAAATTTGTGCATCGGTGATGTGTCATGCGCATGGAGCTGCCCATTTTCGATTTTTAGTTGACCGCCGGCAACAAAAGCGCCACAAAATACCAATCGTTTCACAGATTGACTAATATCAATAAAGCCACCGCATCCATTCATCCGGTTTCCAAAAAAGGACACATTCACGTTACCTTGCGCATCCACTTCTGCAAAACTCATATAGGCAACGGACACGCCACCGTTATAGATAAAATCCCATGTTTCATCATGACGCATACGTGCCTCGGTGTTGTAATTCATACCAAAATGATTGCGACTGCCAATAAATCCACCAAAAATACCCGTATCCATAATAGGCAAAATGGCATCTTCCACACCTTCCTCATGCAGGAGGTTAGTGAGCTCATTGTTAATGCCATAACCAATACTGACCGTATCCCCATGACGAAGCAGTTGTGCAGCACGACGTAAAATCAGTTTACGCGTCGAAAACGGTAAAGTGGGTTCTGGATAAGTACGCACACGACGTTCTCCAGAGAGTTCTGGTTGATAATACGTTTGAATTAACTGTTGATGATTGTGTGAATTTTCAGAAATATAAATGTAGTCAACGAGTGTTCCTGGAATAAATACATCGTTTGGGTTCTGTTGACAAATATCAACGATTGCTTTCACTTGAACAATGACCTTGCCACCATGTGCTTTCGCATTTAAAGCGACACCGTAACTTTCACCAAGATGTGCTTCGTGTGTCATATAAATATTGCCTTTAGCATCCGCATAGGTGCCTCTCAAAATCGCCACATCAACGGATGGGAAATTGTAATGTAGATACGTCTCATCAAGAAGCATGACGCGTGAAACGATATCTTTAGTCGTACGCGCGTTCGCTTTACCCCCTTGATAAAGTGGATCCACACCTGTGTGCAGTCCAATTTTTGTAAATACACCCGGTGTTATCGAATTGGATTGTCGGTAATGCGTCGCAATGACCCCTTGTGGTAAAAAGTAAGCCTCGATTGCATTTGATTTAATGGCGTTAACCGTCTTTTTGGAAGCAGTCATGATGCTCATCATGACGCATTTGATCATGCCACGTTCAACAAAATCATCAAGTTCCACCGTTAAACCACCACTGCTAATATCATTCGCTAATATGAAAGTAAGGTCTTTAGGTGACTGTGTATCATCATATTGACTTAAAAGAAGTTGTAACACTTCGGCAGGTAGGTTTGACACTGTTAATGCAGCTAGTCCAATGACATCGCCATCTTGTACTAGAGTTTTTACTTCGGATTTATCGATATGCTTCATGGCATCACTCCTTTAAATCAGTTTCACTGCATTTAATGTAAACCCTTACATGAAATATAACATATGTCACAAAATTGTAAAAATATCACGCATTTATAAATTGGGTAATTTTAAAATATAACATTAATAAAGCATATGCATAGTGTGCAACTTATGGCGCTTAATGGTATGCTTGTGAAGACACACGTGGAGGGGGAAAGGTATGTTTTTAGCTTGGAATGAAATCAAACGTAATAAACTGAAATTCAGTCTTATTGTTGGTGTACTGATTATGGTGAGTTATTTGTTGTTTTTATTGTCAGGTCTTGCGAACGGTTTAATGAATATGAACCGAGAAGGCATTGATAAATGGCATGCGGATGCCATCATAATGAACGACAATGCGAATCAAACGATTCAACAGTCAAAATTTAAAACATCAGACGTACCCAATGATTTTAAAGAGAAAGCAACGTTAAAACAAACCGCTGTCATCGCTTCGAATGGGCGAACGGAAGAAAATGCTTTGCTGTTTGGTGTAGGGCAACAATCATTTTTAATACCACGCATCATTGATGGTAAGCCGTTTCAAAAAGAGAATGAGGTGGTAATTGATGCGTCATTGAAAGAAAAAGGATTCAAAGTAGGCGATAAGGTTGATTTAGCTCAATCAGATGAAACGTTAAAGGTGGTAGGTATTAGCGAGAGTGCTAAATTTAATGCCTCACCCGTATTGTTTGCGAATGATGCGACTATAGCGAAAATTAATCCAATGTTAACCAAAGCGGTCACGAATGCCATTGTGGTGAAAGATCCAAATTGGCAAGACGTCAAATTAGACTCGAAGTTAGAAGCTATAAAAATAAGTTCATTTATTGAAAATTTACCGGGCTATCAAGCACAAAATATGACTTTAAACTTTATGATTGTTTTTTTATTCGCAATTTCAGCAACTGTAGTGGGCATTTTCCTATATGTCATGACCTTGCAAAAAACGCATCTATTTGGTGTTTTAAAAGCGCAAGGATTTACGAATGGCTATCTCGCTAAAATGGTCATTGCTCAAACCTTTATTTTAGCAAGTATAGGTGCACTAATCGGATTAGGTTTAACGATGCTTACAGGGGTATTTCTACCAACAGCAGTACCAGTGAAATTCGACGCCATCACGCTAGCCGTTTTTGCGATCGTGCTCATTGGCGTCTCATTATTGGGCAGTATTTTCTCGGTATTAAGCATTCGAAAAATTGATCCACTTAAGGCAATCGCATAGGAGGTGTGCATATGTTGGTATTTAAAAACGTTACAAAATCATTTAAAGATGGCAATCAAACGATAGAAGCGGTCAAATCGACGTCGCTTCAATTTCAAAAAGGGGAATTGATTGCGATTGTAGGCCCCTCAGGTTCTGGTAAAAGTACCTTTTTAACGATGGCAGGTGCGCTTCAAACGCCCACACAGGGTGAAATTTTTATTAATGATAAAAACATTACAAATATGAGCCAAAAACAGTTATCCAAAGTGCGTATGAATGAAGTGGGATTTGTGCTACAATCCACGAATTTAGTCCCATTTCTTACGGTTAAACAACAATTTCAATTACTTAAAAAATCCAAAAAAGATGTTTTACCGCCTAAAGACTACCAACAGCTCATGCATCAACTGGGCTTAACGGATCTCGAAAATAAATTACCGAGTGAAGTTTCAGGAGGGCAAAAACAACGGGTTGCTATCGCAAAAGCGTTGTACACAAATCCGGCCATTATATTAGCTGATGAACCAACGGCTGCACTTGATACTGAAAATGCGTTAGAAGTCATTCAAATCTTACAAAAACTCACGACAGAACGTGACAAAATATGTATCATTGTGACACATGATGAACGACTGACACACTATTGTGACCGTGTTTTTCATATGGAGGACGGTGTTTTAACAGAACAAAGATGAGGTGATGAAAATGGTACAACGTATTGTGATTATGGGATCTCCAGGAACAGGCAAATCGACACTTGCCTATCGCATTGCACAACATACAGGCTTACCACTCTATCATATGGATGCGTTATTTTGGGAAGGTAATCAAACGACGTCTGAAGAAGCACTTCGAACACGTTTAAATCACGTCATTTCTAAGGACACATGGATTATTGACGGAAACTACAAAGATACACTTGAAATGCGTATTCAACGGGCGGACTTGGTGATTTGGTTACGGGCGCCTAAATGGAAGTGTATCATGCGTGTGATATATCGTTTTGTGACTGACAAATTTCGAGAGAAAGGCCCAGGCGCAAATCCTGATATATTAGAACCAAGTTTTATTAAGCATATTTGGGACTTTCCTAACAAAAGCATCCCCGCAATGTATGACATCCATGAAAAATATAAAAATCATTGTCGCTGGATTATTGTGTAAAAGGAGAACCGACCTTACATCATATCCATTCTAAGTTATTCTTAACGTCGTATTATAGAGACCTCTTGCCCTAGTCTCTGGAATATAAAGATGTTAAGAAAGTAATGGGCTATGTTTTCAAGTCATCTATGAACGTTTGTGAACAGGTGGTCAATTAACGGAAGTTGTAGAACGATAACATAGCGTATCGGTAATCTATTCAGCACTGCCATCAATGTTGTATAAGTGAACATTTCTAATATCCAACGAGCAATATGGATTTTCCGTTTGGGCATGATGTCTTAGAAGTACGGGGTAGTGATGATACAAAACAATGTTTATCCATTTATTAATCAATAGAATGGCCGACAAAGTTCATGTACAAATGGATTTTGTCGGTTTTTTTAAGTTAAAAGGATGCTATGTTCAACTCGAATTTTTAGCATTATAAAGCGATTAAGTGGCGTAATGAATAGATATGTGTTTAAATGTAATTTAGATAGTTACATTAAGAGGTGATAAGATGAACCTTGAATTTAATATTGCCATTCATGTGATGTGTTTTTTAGTGAAACATAAGGGTGAACGATGGAGCAGTAAAGCGTTGGCGGAATCTGTCTGTATACACCCTGTACAAATTCGTCGTGTGACAACGCAATTAATTGAAGCGGGACTGATTGAAACGCATCGTGGGAAGCAAGGTGGCTATCAAGCCAATCAACACACAGCGAATGCGTCACTTACAACTTTGTATGACATGTTCGTCCCACAGCACATGACTGATCAACGTTTATTAACCGGAGCATCCGAAAATGCATGTCTTATTTCAAGAGAAATAGGAGGCATCATGACTACCTATTATGACGCGGAATTTGCACGGTCAAAAGCAGTTTATGAAGGACAAACAATACACACAATTTTAGAGAAAATATTAAAGGAGTCAACACTATGAAAACATATGATTTTGTCGTAATTGGATTTGGTAAAGCTGGGAAAACCTTTGCTAAAACGGCGGCAAGCAAAGGGAAAAAAGTCGCAGTGATTGAACAATCCCCTAAAATGTACGGTGGTACATGTATCAATATTGGCTGTATCCCATCTAAAACCTTAATCCAAGCGAGTAAAACGTTGCCATTTACAGAAGCGATGACACGTAAAGCGGAAGTGGTACAAGCGTTAAATCAAAAAAATTATCTTAATCTTGCAGATGATCCTCATATCGAGGTGTATGATGGAAAAGCAACATTTCAATCAGAACATGAGGTACGTATTGAAAGTACAAATGCGGAAACAACTATTCGTGGCGAAGTGATGATTATTAATACCGGTGCAACACCTGTGATACCAGAAATTGACGGCATCAAGACGTCTCGATTTGTTTACGATTCTACGGGAGTTATGGCACTTCCTTCCCAACCGCAACGCTTATTAATCATTGGTGGCGGTTATATTGCCTTAGAATTTGCTTCCCTTTTCGCAAGTTTTGGTACAGAAGTGACTGTACTTGAGCGTCATACACATGTGCTCAGCAATGAAGATGACGCTATCGCTAAAGAAGTGATTCAAGATTTAGAGAACAAAGGTGTGCGTATTGAGACAAGTGTAGAGGTTGAAAAAATAAGTGACACTGCACAAGAAGCGGTCATTGAGACTTCTAATGGCGCATTTCACGCAGATGCGATATTAGTTGCAACAGGTCGAACACCGAATACAGATATTGGCTTAGAAAACGTAGGCATCGCACTTGGTGATAAAGGTGAAATTAAAGTGAATGCCCACCTTCAAACAACTGTGCCTCATATTTATGCAGTGGGGGATGTCAAAGGAGGACCACAGTTCACATATGTTTCTTTAGATGATTTTCGCATTATACATGATCATATATTTGGGACAAGACAACGTACAACTAAGAACCGTGGTGAGATACCTTATACGGTATTCATCGATCCGCCGTTATCCCGTATAGGTTTAACAGCCGCAGAGGCGCAAAAAGAAGGGTTCAATATTAAAGAAGGTCAACTTCCGGTAAAACAAATACCACGTCATAAAATTAATGCTGACCCACGAGGGTTATTTAAAGTGGTTATTGATGCCAATACGAACCTCATATTAGGAGCATCGCTGTACGGTGCACAGTCTGAGGAATTGATTAATCTCATTCATTTAGCGATGAAACAAGGTACTACCTATGATGTGATGCGTGATATGATGTACACGCATCCGACCATGGCAGAATCTCTTAATGACTTATTTAAAATTTAAAGATAGATAGACATCATACGCGAATAAAATAAGAAAACCTACCACAAGAGCGTGGTAGGCTTTTTCAGTTTAAAAAATGAGTTGAGTGATGGCGATAACAATCAATAGACTAATAATGCCTTTTTGAACGGTACTTGGAATATGGCGTCCGACTTTTAATCCAATGGGTGCAAAAATAATGCTTCCTAATATAATGGCACATGCCAAGTCAAGGGGAATATAGCCTTGAACGGCTTTTGTCACAAATGCACCTACGGATGAGATGAACGCAATGGCAATACTATTTGCGACAACAGTATTCATCGGTAATTTAAATATTGCAAGGAGTATCGGTGTTATGATAAAAGCACCACCTGCACCAACAATCCCTGATACGGCTCCAATGATAACCCCAATCATGATTAACCATAGGCGATTAAAGTGCGGTGTCTCATCACGCGGTGTCACTTTAAAAAATAATAAAACAAGTGCAAGAATTGCGATAAAAATATAAACTGTTGTCACAAAAGAAGCGTTAAGCCAATCTGCAATAACTGCCCCAGTAATACTACCTACAAACATCCCTCCCCCCATATAGAGGACGAGTTGAGGTAAAAATTCCTTCTTTTTGCGCGCGGAAAATGTACCGCTTAATGTGCTAAAAAATACTTGTGCGGACGTTAATCCAGAAGCGATATAAGCTGTCATTACTGGATAGCCTAAGAGAGGTGGAATGAGTAATAACGCAGGATAAATAATAATGGCACCACCAATCCCTACTAAGCCAGAAATAAAGCCACCAAAGATACCAATCACAAATAGTAATAACATTTCAGACCACATCGTTATTTTACCTTCACTAATAATTCTACAGCTTCATTAATCAGTTGTTGTGCATCTTCATCATTGTTTTCAGCTTGTTTGACGCAGTCTATTAAATTTTCACTAATGATAATACTAATTAAACGTTGAATAGATGCTTTCGATGCGCTCAATTGTGTGATGATATCTTTACACTCTTTATCTTCTTCCATCATTTTAATGACACCATTTAATTGCCCTTGAACACGCTTTATGCGATTCACTAATTTTTTATCATATTCCATAGTTTAATCCTCCATAAAATTTGAAAGTAATCCTAGCATAAAAGGAAAGAAATGATTTGTCAAATACCCCATACGGTATTTGACAAGGTGAAGTCGGTTTGGTAACATACCCCTATAGGTATTTCGAGGAGGAAAATAATGACAAAATTTAAAACACAGCATATTACAAATTTTTATCAAAGTGAATTAGAAAAATTAGGTCAACAACAGCAATTGATAGATGTAAGAACGAGTGAAGAATATGAAATCGGTCATATTAATGGGGCGATTTTACATCCCGTACAACAAATAGAAACATTCGATTTCCCTAAAGATCGCACGTACTACATTCATTGTAGAAGTGGAGCTAGAAGTCAAAAAGCAGCAGAGTTTTTATCCGAAAAAGGGTACAATGTTGTAAATTTAGATGGTGGATTTGATGCGATAAAAGAACAACTTTCAAATATTGAGACGCCAAACACACATAAAAATATATCTCATAGTCATGAATTAAAAGCAAATCGTATAAAGCGCGATTTTAGTGGTTTACAATGTCCAGGACCCATTGTCGAAATCAATAAAGAAATGACGAAAATGTCAGAAGGCGAACAACTTGAAGTTTCTGTCACTGATTTTGGATTTAAACAAGATATTCAAGCTTGGGTAAAACAAAGAGGATACCATCTTGTTATGTTAGAAGAAAATGTGGATCATATTCGTGCAGTGATTGAAAAAACTAAAGACAAAACTATGGACGTGACACACGAAGGCAATGGCACGACGATTGTCTTGTTTAGCGGTGAATTAGACAAGGCTATAGCGGCACTTATTATCGCGAATGGCGCGAAAGCAGCAGGTCGAGACGTCAGTATTTTCTTTACATTTTGGGGACTGAATGCACTGAAAAAAATTAATCAATCACCTGTGAAGAAAAAAGGTATTGCAAAAATGTTCGATATGATGTTGCCAAGTCAACCGGAATATATGCCAATTTCTAAAATGAATATGTTTGGATTAGGTAATGTGATGATGCGTTATGTTATGAAAAAGAAAAATGTTGAAACCTTACCTACATTAATCGAAAAAGCTATTGAGCAAGATGTGAAATTAATCGCGTGTACGATGAGTATGGACGTGATGGGCATTTCGAAAGAAGAATTGAGAGAAGAAGTTACTTTTGGTGGTGTGGGCGCGTATATTGGTGACACAGAACAGGCACGACATAATCTATTTATTTAGGAGGATATTGATATGTTTTTTAAACAGTTTTACAATGACCATTTATCACAAGCATCTTATTTAATTGGCTGTCAACGTACGGGTGAAGCCATGATAATTGATCCGATACGTGATTTGACACAATATGTTGCACTCGCAGAACAAGAAGGTTTCAAAATTACGAAAGCAGCAGAAACACACATTCATGCGGATTATGCTTCTGGTATTCGTGAAGTAGCCAATCGATTAGACGCGGTCATTTATGTGTCCAAAGAAGGTGAAGAAAGTCTTGGTTATCGGAATATGCCGGAACAAACTGTATTTGTAGGTCATCAGGATACAATTCGTGTAGGTAATATTGAATTAAAAGTATTGCATACACCTGGACATACCCCAGAGAGTATCAGTTTCTTGTTAACAGATTTTGGTGGAGGCGCAACCGTACCGATGGGGCTCTTCAGTGGTGATTTTCTTTTCGTTGGTGATATTGGACGTCCAGACTTACTTGAAAAAGCGGTACAAGTGGCAGGATCTACTGAAAAAGGTGCGAAACAAATGTTTGAATCAGTTCAAATGATTAAAGCTTATCCTGATTATATTCAAATTTGGCCGGGGCACGGTGCGGGTAGCCCATGTGGTAAAGCGTTAGGTGCTATTCCGATGTCAACTTTAGGTTATGAAAAAATCAACAATTGGGCGTTTCAAATTGAAGATGAAACGAATTTTATTGAAACATTAACGACAGATCAACCGGCGCCACCGAAACACTTTGCTGAAATGAAGCGTATCAATCAATGGGGCACACAAGCATTTCAACCTTATCGCGTATACCTTGAAAATGATAAGACCACACCAGCATTCGATTTACGTTCGAAAGAAGCATACCATGGTGGACATACGTTAGGGTCTATCAATGTGCCGTATAATAAAAACTTTATTAACCAAATCGGTTGGTACTTGAATTATGACCAAGATATTCAGCTGATTGGAGACTATGAAACCATTAAACAAGCCATTCAAACATTACAGCTTATTGGATTTGATCGCGTTAAAAGTTATAAAGCGCCTACATTTGAAATGGTGACTACATCAATTCATAGTGGTGACATGTCTGGTGAGGAAACCAATGTCATTGATGTAAGGAATGACAAAGAATGGGCAGCCGGACATTTAAACCGAGCGTTGCATATTCCGCACGGTCAATTGTTAGAAACCGCAATAGATTTAGACAAATCAGCACCACTTTATGTACATTGTCAATCTGGTGTCAGAAGTTCCATCGCAGTTGGAATTTTAGAACAAAAAGGCTTTCACCACATTATAAACGTTCGTGAAGGGTATCAAGCCATGCCTGAAACAATCAAAAATAACGTATAAAGATGAAATATACTTATTATTTAAGGTCAAGACTATCGTTTTGGCCTTTTTTGGTGTGAATTAAAAATATTAATTTGATAAATTGATAAAAGCATGCTAACGTATATGTAAACGTTTACACATTAGTTGGGAGTGTGAAGATGACGACGATTAAAGAAGTAGCAAAATATGCAAATGTCTCTGTGGCGACAGTATCTCGCGCGATAAATGGGACTGGATATGTAAAGAAAGAAACACGTGACAAAATTGATGCGGCCATTAAAAAATTGAATTATCAACCCAATGAAGTGGCGCGATCGTTAAATATGCAAACGTCGAAAATGCTCGGTTTATTGTTGCCAGATATGAGTAACCCATTTTTCACGGTCGTTGCTAGAGGCGTGGAAGATAAAGCGATGGCGCGAGGTTATCATATTATGATTGGTAACGGTGCGATGGATGAGACGAAAGAACTGAATTATTTGTCAATGTTTAAAGTTAATCAATGTAGTGGCATTATCGCATCACAACTTTCAACATCAAAAGCCTTTCAAACGCTAAAGTCTTTTAAAACACCGTATGTGTTAATTGATCGTGTTTCAGAGGGCGATGCGTGTATCGAGGCAGACCATACGAAAGGTGGAGCGTTACAAGCAGAAGCGATATTAAATGGGCGTGCGGCGCATGTTTTATTATTGCATCAAGATTTATCATTTACATCGTTTCGTGCCCGTTTTACAGCAGCACAAGACGTATTACAACAGAAAAATGTGCATGTTGTAACGGAAGATGAAGCAGAATTAGATGTGGAAAAGTTTGAAAGTTATATCAATGATAGTCACATCGATAGTGTCATTTGTAGTAATGATGTCATGGCGTTAAAAGTCATGAAATGGGTGCACAATCTCGGTAAAGTAGTGCCTGATGATGTGCAAGTTATTGGTTATGATGACATCCCTTTTGCTGAGATGTTTTTGCCAAATTTAACGACTGTCCGTCAACCTGCTTATGAACTTGGGCAACAAGCAGCAGAACAATTAATTAATACTTTAGAAGGTTATGCATCACAAACTCCTGCCAAGTTAAATGTAGCATTAATTCATAGACAATCAACGAGGAGGTCAAAGAAATGAAAAAAATTTATGTTATAGGAAGTGTATCCATAGATTTGGTTGTGTCAACAAAGGTAGTACCTAAAAAAGGTGAAACGGTACTCGGTGAATCATTTTTTACAACACCGGGGGGCAAAGGTGCTAATCAAGCTGTTGCGGCAGCACGACTTGGTGATGATGTCCATATGATTGGTCGTGTCGGCGACGATGATTTTGGGCAAGAGATTATTGAAAATTTCAAGCGTAACCAAGTGGATGTGACGCACTTGAATGTCGTACCGCATATGACTACAGGAACCGCACATATTACGTTAGCAGACAACGATAATAGTATTATAGTGGTTCCTTCCGCTAACAACGAAGTGACGTTTGCGAATATCAAAGACCAATTAGCACAACTTGAGAAAGGTGATATTGTATTACTTCAACAAGAAATTCCAGCTGACACGGTAGCAAGTGTGCTTGCGTATTGTAAACAACATGGAGTGGTTTCTATATTAAATCCTGCGCCATATCGTGACATTGATGAGGCGGTCATTGAAAATGCAGATTATCTTACGCCTAATGAAACAGAAAGTGATGCATTATTTAAAGAAGATCTTGATGATGCATTAGAACGCTATCCAAATAAACTCATCGTCACAATTGGTGATAAAGGCGCGCGTTATTTTAATGGTGAAAAACATGTCACAGTGCAAAGTTTTAAACGTGATGTTAAAGATACTACTGGGGCAGGAGACACGTTTAACGGTGCGCTCGCGGTAGGATTACAAAAAGGATTTGCTTTAGATAAAGCCATTGAACTTGCGAATCTCGCAGCGAGTTTTTCAGTGACTGGCATGGGCGCGCAAGGTGGTATGCCGACATGGCAAGAGATAGAAGGTGAATTCGATGTATAAAACTGGAACTTTAAACAGTAACATTTCAACAGTGTTAAGCCAATTAGGGCATACAGATCAAATTTTGATTGCAGATTGTGGTTTGCCGATTCCTGATGGTGTTAAGCGCATTGACCTTGCACTGACATTTGGACACCCTTCGTTTTGGGACGTCTATACAGAAGTGTGCAAACATATGGCTATTGAAGGAGCAATCGTGGCGGAAGAAATGAAGACGCATAATAGTGTTTTATTTAAAAATTTGAGAAATGACTTTTCAAATATGAAAACTGTGTCCCACGATGAATTGAAAATACAATCTCAGCATGTAAAAGCAATTATTCGAACAGGAGAAGCTACACCTTACGCCAATATTATTTTGCAAAGTGCGGTTTTATTTTAGGAGGAATGCGACATGATTACAATGCGTCAAATCCATAAAGCATTTGGAGAAAATAAAGTTTTACAAGGTGTCGATTTCACATTGAAAACAGGAACCGTTCATGCCTTAATGGGAGAAAATGGTGCAGGAAAATCGACATTGATGAAAATATTAGTAGGTATGCATCAAAAAGACCAAGGTGATATTTACTTTGATGATCAACCTAAAGTTTTTAAAAATCCAAAAGAAGCGGAACAAGAAGGTGTGACCTTTATCCATCAAGAATTAAACATATGGCCGGAATTAACGGTTTTAGAAAATATGTTTATAGGAAAGGAAATTAAAAATAAGTGGGGCGTGTTAAAAACTAATGAAATGGTACGTCAAGCTACTGCAATTTTTGAACAATTGCACTTTAATATACCTTTACATAAAGTAGCTAAACATTGTTCTATCGGTGAACAACAAATGATTGAAATTGCGAAAGCATTAATGACAGATGCAAAAGTGATTGTGATGGACGAGCCGACAGCGACGCTCACCGATAAAGAAATTTCTGAACTGTTTAAAATGATTCGCCATTTAAAAGCGAAAGGTGTGGCATTTGTATACATTTCGCACCGTATGGCTGAAATATTTGAAATTGCGGATGATATTACGGTAATGCGAGACGGGAAAAACGTATTTTTTAAACCTGTTGAAGAAACCGCTTACAACGATATTGTGAAAGCGATGGTAGGTAGAGAATTAGATGAACAATATCCAAAGCGTCAGTATCAACCTGAAGACATCATTTTAAAAGTGGCACATCTTTCTAACGAAAAGCATCAGATTAAAGATATTTCATTCCATTTGCGGAAAGGTGAAATTTTAGGTGTGAGTGGCTTAATGGGTGCAGGACGCACAGAAATGATGCGCAGTCTTTTTGGTGTTGATAAAGGAGAACGCAAAGTTGAAATTGAAGGTAAAAACGTTGACATTCGTTCACCTGAAGATGCGATGAAACATGGTCTTGCACTGATTACCGAAAACCGAAAAGATGAAGGGCTTATTTTAGATTTTTCAATACGTGACAATATGGTATTACCTTCTTTAAAAAGCTTTTCAAAATACGGCTTTGTAAAAGATAAAGATGCGAATCAATTTGTTGATTCTATGCGCAAGCGCTTAAATATTAAAACCTCACATCAACGGCCAGCATCGACGTTATCAGGAGGCAATCAACAAAAAGTGGTGTTAGCAAAATGGATAGGTACAGCGCCACGTATCATTATTTTTGACGAACCGACACGAGGTATTGATGTCGGCGCCAAACGAGACATTTATCAACTTATGAACGAACTGACTGAACGTGGTGTCTCCATTATTATGATTTCATCAGAATTGCCTGAAATTATAGGCATGAGTGACCGTGTTATGGTTGTTCATGAAGGACATATTCAAGGGGACTTAGTCGGTGAACGCATTACAGAAGAAAATATTATGACACTTGCGACAGGAGGACGTTTAGATGAAACAGTTAACCGCTAAAACGACATTACTTGAAAAATTAATTCCTTTTTTAGGACTTATTTTACTCATAACCATGATTAGTATACTTAATCCGGCATTTTTAGATTTATCCAATTTATTAAACTTACTGAGACAAATATCCATTAATGGGTTAATTGCTTTTGGAATGACGTTTGTTATTTTAACAGGCGGCATCGATTTATCTGTTGGGTCAATTTTAGCGCTGTCTTCAGCCTTTATTGCGTTGTTGATTACAAGTGGTGTGGATCCGATTTTGGCAATAATTATTGGTGTTGTGATTGGATTTATTTTAGGCGTAGTGAACGGTATTTTTGTGACAAAAGGCAATATGGCACCTTTTATCGCAACTTTAGCAACGATGACGATTTTCAGAGGTCTGACGCTAGTTGTAACAGATGGGAATCCTATTACTAATCTAGGAGATAATTATCTATTTCAATTGTTTGGAAAAGGCTATTTCTTCGGAATACCAGTGCCTGCTGTTACGATGACACTCGTATTCATCATACTTTTTGTTATTTTACATAAAACAACGTTTGGACGTCATACGTATGCGATTGGTGGCAATGAAATCGCTTCTAAAATTTCAGGTATTAAAGTCGATCGTGTGAAAATATTCATTTATGGTATTTCGGGGTTAATGGCTGCACTAGCGGGTGCGATTTTAACTTCACGTTTGAATTCAGCTCAACCAACTGCAGGTACTGCATACGAATTAGATGCGATTGCAGCAGTAGTGTTAGGGGGGACGTCTTTAACAGGTGGAAAAGGACGTATAGTTGGAACGCTGATAGGTGTACTTATCATAGGCGTTTTAAATAATGGTTTGAATTTACTAGGTGTCTCTTCCTTCTATCAACAAGTTGTTAAAGGTGTCGTAATTTTAATCGCGGTATTAATCGATCGTAAAAAATAACAGAAAGTGGGCGTCAGAAATGAAAAAAGTAGTCATATTTATCGTAGCTTGTATGATAGTATTGGCAGGATGTTCATTAGAATCTCCGGTAAAAAAAGATAATAGTGGCAAAACGTCGAAGAAAAAATCCGAAATTACAATTGGTGTGAGTATTTCAACATTAAACAATCCATTCTTTGTGACGATAAAAGACAATATTGAAAAAGAAGCCAAACAACAAGGAATGAACGTAAAAGTAGTAGATGCACGTGATGACTCTGCTAAACAAACGAACGATATCGAAGACCTTGTGCAACAACAGGTGGATTACTTAATCGTCAATCCTACAGATTCAAGTGCCATTTCAAGTGCAGTGGAATCTGCTAATCATGAAGGCATACCAGTTATTACATTAGACCGTTCCGTAGATAAGGGCGATGTCGCGTCATTTATTGCCTCTGATAATGTCGAAGGAGGTAAAATGGGCGGTCAATACATCGTGGATAAAGTAGGTAAACATGCTAAAGTGGCAGAATTAGAAGGTGTACCTGGTGCCAGTGCGACACGTGAACGTGGTAAAGGATTCCATGACATAGCTGATAAAGAATTAAATATCGTGTCGAAACAAAGTGCCAAATTTGATCGAGCGGAAGGTTTGAACGTCACTCAAAATATGATTCAAGCGCATCCGGACATTCAAGCAATCTTCGCACATAATGATGAAATGGCCTTGGGAGCGATCGAAGCCATTGGTGATAAAGATATTGTTGTCGTGGGCTTTGATGGAAATGAAGATGCGATGAAAGCGATTCAAAATCATAAATTAGAAGCGACAGTCGCACAACAGCCTCATCTTATGGGTAAAGAAGCAGTCCAAACGATTTTAAAATTAATGGACGGTAAAAAAGTAGATAAAGAAATTAAAATACCTTTAAAATTAAAAACACAAACTAAATAATGCGGTATGGCCGTGAGATACATATTTTTATCAATGTATCTCACGAGCGCCCACAACAAATCCCTGACGTGACCAGACGTCAGGGATATTATTGAGGGTTTTAAAATAGGTTGAACGTATCGGCTGTTACACCGTATGTAACATACCGCATTTTTAGGAGAACCATATGTGTGTATCGCTTTTGTCGCAATAACCACCCTATTAGGTTGACCTTATACGGGTGAGGTGGATGTTAATGTAGGGGACCCAACCTACCTCTAAGGTCTTCAGATTTGGACGACGAGCGTGTGTGAGTTATTTCTGAATTACGATGCATTTTTGGAGGATGTAATGCCAGAAAAAACACAGCTCATACTTTTGAAGGGAAATGTGTTCAAAATGTAAGGGTATCATCTTGAACACTTTTAAGATAACATAATTTTTCTGGCATGTAAAATAAAAAGTTAGGTTAACCTAAAAATAATCTTGAAACAGTTGTTTTATATGAGTTTGTGACGGTGGTTCGAGAGAAATTTGAACGTTTTGTGAAGAAGGAATTAAAGGTTAAAACGTTGGGTATTTGAAATAATTCATATATGGATAAAATAATTTTGTTTTGAGAAATGTAGAGGTGTTGGATTGTTATGTATAATAAAATTAACACATGTTAAAGGAGATGCATATGGAAACCATTTATCTTGCTGGGGGATGTTTGTGGGGCGTACAAGCATTTGTGAAAACATTACCTGGCGTCATTAATACTGAAGCAGGACGCGCAAATGGTGCTACGGAGTCATTAGAAGGACCTTATGATGGATATGTCGAGTGTGTGAAAACCGAATTTGATCCGAATCGTACTTCAGTTGAAGCGCTTATGGGAGCGTTATTTGATGTGATTGATCCGTATGCAGTCAACCGGCAAGGAGATGACGTAGGCCCGAAATATCGTACAGGAGTTTATAGCATGTGTGAAACACATCTTCAAAAGGCACGTCAGTTCATTGCGCAACGGGCGGATGCCCCTAAAATTCAAGTAGAAGTATGTGCACTTACGCGCTATGTACCAAGCGCACCTGAACATCAAGATCGTTTAGATCACTTTCCAAATGATTACTGTCACATTCCTAAACATTTATTTATTAACTAATTTTAAATGAAATGAGGTGAGCTGCTGATTAATCCAAGTGAGTTATTTAATATTTTTACTTCAATGGTTAAAGGTTTGTTTTTTCCGATAATTGTGGCTATTATTCTTAAACATCTAAATAAATCACATAGTTTATACAAATCAGAAAGGTTAATTGAATATTATTTTAGCAATGTATTGAATTTGGTTTTGAATATATTTCCTATATTAATAGCGGTGAATGTTTTTATAAATGTGATTAAAGACAAAGAATCTCTAATTATAGGGGCATTAGGCATAATAATTGTAATGATTATTGTGAATTTATTTCTTAATACATTATTAATAAAAGGTATGATTAATAGATTAGTATTATTTAAACATAGTGGTGAGGATGAGTTTAGTGTTTTATTAAAGGGTGAACATAATTTAATCAAAAATGCTGTAGTATATGGTAATTCTAATTATTATAGTAGAAATGTAAATGATTGGAGTATTTTAAAACCACGTTATACAAATGATAAGCATATGGTAGTTACTAAATTAGTTAAATCAGAGTTAATTGACGGACAAATTAAATATATTGAAAGATACAATCCTTTAGGGTTAATGAAAATAAAAAATTGTATAGGGTACTTTATCTTGGATGTAGTTTTATATGTTGTTTTCTTATTTTTTTTATTTTACTTGCATCATCAAACCTATATTATTCACATAACTGTATATTTGATAAGTACCTTACTAGCAAGTTATATAATAAAAGTAGTATTATTCGCGCGTTTAACAAAATACAATAATTACATTAAAAATGTGTTGATAAAAAAACTAAACGAACTTAATTGATGTTTAAAATGGGGTGATGCACAATGCAGTTGTTAGAAGCGTATATCTTTTTCATTGTCGCAGTAATTTTAAGTTCTATTGTGAGTGTAAAAATACCTAAAGTGCCCGTAGCTTTCATTCAAATCCTTTTCGGTGCGTTTCTCTTTTTAGTGCCGATTACTATCCATTTTGAATTTAGTTCAGAGGTGTTTATGCTTGCAGTAATCGCGCCTTTATTATTTGTTGAAGGCTCGAATATCCATCGTGAAAAGTTATTACAGTATATGAAGCCGATTTCGTTAATGGCGATGGCGCTTGTTTTCGTGACAGTCATCGGTGCCGGCTTTTTCTTACACTGGGTGTGGCCTGAATTACCAATGGCAGCAGCTTTCGCAATCGCTGCTATTTTATGTCCGACGGATGCTGTGGCTGTTAAGGCAATGACGAAAGGGAAGATACTTCCTAAAGGTGTCATGACCATTTTAGAAGGGGAATCTTTATTAAACGATGCTGCAGGGATTATCTCTTATAAAATCGCTATCACTGCCCTCATCGTACATACATTTTCAGCAGTTGAAGCAGTAGAAAAATTTGTCGTGTCAACGTTACTAGGTTTATTTATTGGGTTAATCATAGGGGTTCTCGTTGTGCGGTTACGCATTATTTTGCAAACTAAAGGGCTGAAAGATAATAACACGCTGATTTATATACAATTATTAACCCCTTTTGTCGTATATATTGTCGCTGAATTAGTGCATGCGTCAGGCATTATTGCCGTAGTGATTGCTGGGCTAATACATGGCTTTGAGCGAGAACGACTCGTGCGTGCGCAACCTGAAATTCAAATGAGCTATGGACAAATTTGGAGCACGGTGAGTTATGCGTTAAATGGCTTTGTGTTTGTGATTTTAGGTTATATCGTGCCAAATGTAATGGTGGAAATCATTCAAAATGAACCCGAAAAATTACTGTTTTTATTAGGCGTGACGATAATGATCGCAATTGCTATATATGTCTGTCGTTTTATATGGGTATATGCATTTTTCAATACATTTTACTATCCAAAAAATACGCGTTTTTCATTTGGAAATATGTCACAACCCGAACCAATGAACCGATTGCATTATGCGTTTATAATGACGATGTGTGGCATACATGGTACCATTTCAGTTTCGTTAGCATTAACGTTACCTGTTTATTTAAGCCAACAACAGCGATTCGAATTCCGAAATGATTTAATTTTTATTGCCACGATGATGGTTTTAATGAGTTTGGTTATTGCTCAAGTCGTTTTACCATTTATTACACAATCGGCAGTTGTCGAACCGAATCGTGGACTTTCCTATATCGATGCCAAGATTAAAATTTTAGCCGAAGTCATTCATCGTATGAAAATGACACCAGAAGCATGTACGTTAAAATCTTTCGGTCCGGTAGTACAAGAATATTACAGTGAATACATGTTTTTACTTAGAAATCAAAGTCATCGCAAAGATGCGCGCGAATTTCGCAGACTAAGTGATATTGCGAAAGAAGTTGAACAAGAGACGTTAAGCGTACTTGTAGATGAAGGTAAAATTGACAGACAAGGATTATCACAATATCGAATCATTGTCGACAATTCACAACAGTTTAAAGAAGCGGACTTTATTGAAAAACTAAAAATGACGATTAAAATGATTGTATTACGTTATCGGGCTCGAACAGGAAGACTAAAAAAAGATATCGATATTAAAGCATTAGATAAAACATTAGATCAAGTTTATCGTCGCGTTTCAGAACGTTTATCTAAAGAGCGTAACAGTCATAATATGCTCGAAATAGGGATGATTAATACATCGTATTTTACACGTATTCATCGTCAATCACGATTAAAACCAAAAGAACGTCAAGCGAGTGAACAAATGCGTCGCATGAAACTATATGCAGTGTATACTCAACGAGAAGTGTTGGATGAAATGGTATTAAACGGTGAAATTACAGAACATGATATTGCGGTAAGACTACGTGAAGAAATTAGTTACAATGAGATTTTAGCAGATAAATAGATTGTAAATGACGCATATTTTCGCTATGATATGCACAGCAACTGAGGGTAGGAGTATTACAGAAAGCTACACTCTTCTATATTGAAAATCTAAAACATATTTAGGTGTCTCGTGCGCAAAATGGATTTTCGATTTTGATATAATGTCTCAGTTGTCTCGGCTAAGGAGTAATTAAAGCGATATTTTAAAGCCATCATATTTATGTATCTTAATAGTTACATTCTTTTATAAGTATAAATTTCATAGCCAATAAAGTTCATGGGAATATGAATTTTATTGGTTTTTTATTTACGAGGCTATTCTATTCTGGTCCCTTTTAGTGCACGTTTTTTGAGTGTCTCAATACGATAAAATGATGGTTGCGTTGCGTCGAATAGATAGTTTGAATGAGATGAAAGTAAAAAATTACATATTTTAAATTATACAAAATGATGCATTTAACCCGCAATTCATGTAAAATATAAAAGTGAAAATAAGCGTTTTAATGCATATTTATACGTAAATGTTAGGAGTCGCTTTGCGCGTGAATGATACATATACACATAAAGAAATGAATATAAAAACTCGCAATCTTTTGGGTTTTAAAGATTGTGCAATGAAAGTCCCCTTTAATCAATACTTGATGGAAGGGATTCCATATGCAAAGGGGAATACAATATGACAACGTATCAGAAGAAAGATATTGTTCGTGGCCGTTTGAAATTTATTATGATGTCATTTATAGGGATATTTTTATTTTTATTACCTATCGGTGTCACAAATGAAAAGGGAGAACGTGAAACGACATTACCGATTGCTTGGCTAGCCAATGCTATGAAAGGCATCATTGGTGATGCAATGCCTTTCATTATTTTAGGAATCATTACATTATCAGGAATTTTGACGATTTTATGTAGTACATTATACAAAAATAGGCTGAACCCCGAACGTCAAATGGCGAAAACATTTAGTGTAGGGCCTTTATGGGTGATTGTAAGATTATTAGCAGTTGTTTTCGCATGGCTCATTTATTTAAAAGTTGGCTCTGAAGTTATTTATTCTGCAGACACAGGTGATCTTGTCTTCAGTAGTTTACTGCCAACACTCGTAACGATTTTCTTTTTTGCAGGATTATTTTTACCGTTTTTAATGTCTTACGGCCTGCTAGAGTTTTTTGGACCCATTTTTAGACCGATTATGCGTCCGTTATTTAAACTACCTGGACGCTCAACAGTGATTAACTTGGCCTCATTCTTAGGCGATGGGACGATTGGTGTAATGATTGCTAGTGAGCAGTATAATCAAGGGTATTATACGCGTCGAGAAGCAACGACCATTGCGACGATGTTTAGTGTTGTATCGATTACATTTGTCATTGTCATTGCGGAAACGATTCATTTATCTGAGCACTTTTATTACTTTTATCTCACTGTTATTTTAGCGTGTTTAGCATGTGCGATTATTTTGCCGCGTTTGTGGCCATTAAATCGTGTACCAGATACGTTTAAAAACAATTTGAAACATGAAACGTTAAGAGAAGACAATTTAGGTAATAAAAATCCGGTTGTTTACGGATTTGAACAGGCAACGGTTCAAGGTATTAAAGCACCTGGCATCAAACAATTTTTTAAAGATGGTAGTAAAACAGTAATTGATATGTGGCTTGCAGTGTTACCTGTTGTGATGACGATTGGGACGATTGCCACAATACTCGCAACGTATACACCTATATTCCGTGTGTTAGGCTTACCATTCTTACCATTGTTTGAAGTATTACAAGTGCCATCGGCAAAAGCGGCATCTGAAACAGTACTCATTGGTTTTGCGGATATGTTTTTACCATCATTACTGATTGAAGGTGTTAAAGATGACTTAACACGCTTTGTTGTTGGCGCCTTGAGTGTAAGCCAATTAATATATTTGTCAGAAGTAGGTGGCGTGATTTTGGGATCAAAAATTCCAGTAAGCTTGCCTAAACTTTTTGCGATTTTCTTAATGCGTACGGTCATTGCTTTACCAATTATCGCACTCATGGGTCACTTATTATTTACATTTTAAGCAGATGGCATCCGGCTCCGACGTCACATTTGGTCCAATGAATACAGCCAACAAAATTCATGCGCGCATGAACTTTGTTGGCTGTTATTTTTGATGGGCGACGTGTTAACATCAGTGACTTTAATGATAATGTTGAATAAAGTCTACAAGAATATTTGTATAGGTGTCGATTGAACTTAAATCGACATACTCATCTTCTCCATGCCAATGCGCTCCTGATGGTCCAAATTCAATGGCTGGTATGCCCTTAGCAGAATAGTAGCGTGTATCTGCAAACCCATGTTGTCCAAACATGGGCGCGGTGGATTGAGGGGAGTGCTTAAGGATGTATTGTTGTAGCAACTTAAAGTCAGGGTTATTTAAATCATTCGTCACAGGGGGGCCAGTCAAATGAATGTCTAACTGCATGTTCGTCAAAGCTTCGATTTGTTGAATAATGTCGGCTTCTGATTGAGATGGTAAATATCGAATATCGTAAGACATTACGCAAGTATCGGGTACTTTATTATACACGTCGCCTCCTGAAATTTTAGCTAAATTGATAGAAGGGCATGTGTACAATTCTGATGACGCTTTCGCAAATGGCAAGTCGAGTAGACGCTGATGTATGTCGAGTGCTTTTGTGATAGCATTGTCTCCTTCCCACGGTCGACTACTATGTGCTGCGCTGCCCTTAATGACTAAATCAAATTGTAAAATACCTTTCGCTTGAACACCAATGCCTAATTCTGTAGGTTCGCTACAAATGACTAACTGCGCATCAATGTTTTGTTCACATAAATAACGTGCACCAAATTGACCACCTGTTTCCTCATCTGGCACAAGGTGTATTTCAACTTGAGTATTTAAATCAAGTTGATGGAGTCTCTTCATTGCTAATAATAACCCTACGACACCACCTTTCATGTCAGCCGTACCACGGCCGTACATTTTACCATCTTTCATATATGGGGAGAAAAGTTTTGGTGGCGCAGGTACGACATCCAAGTGACCATTCAAGATGATTTTTTTGTCCCCTTTGCCAATTTTGGCGATTAAAATGTCATAACCTTGATTAGATAAAATGGTCGTTTCAATCTCATTTTGTTGTAGCCATGCACTGCACATGTGTATGAGATGGTTGGTATTTTCAATGTTTGAACTATCTACTGATACGAATTGTTCCAATAATTGTTGTGTCTCTGTCATAGTCAATGCCCCCTTGATTACATTTAAGTGCATTTAACCATAAGTAAAGAATATTGACAAGTTTCTGAAAATTTAGTAAGGTTTTAGCATACAAAGTAATTTTATCAAGTGAATAGAGTTTAGCAAAGGCGCTAATCAGTAGTTCAGGCTACTATTAGTGCCTTTTTGTGCGTAAGGAGGGGAAATATGGATTTTAATTTTAACATTATCGATGGGCAACATGTGATGGCATCAGAAACAATGGCTGTGACAAATCCGGCCACTGAAGCGGTCATAGGTCAGGTGCCGAAAGTATCGCCTCACCAAGTTGAACAAGCCATTCATGCGGCGCAAAAAGGATTTGAAGTTTGGTCAACTTACACAGCTGAAGAAAGAGAGTCATTCATGTTGACATGGGCGGAAAAGATACTTGAGAACCAAGACAGGCTTGCCAAATTATTGAGTCAAGAGCAAGGGAAACCTTTTAACGAAGCTTTAGGAGAAGTACAAGTGTGTGCAAAATTCATTAGATGGTCAGCAGAAGAAGCCAAGCGAATGAATGGTGATATTTTGGTGCCTTCTAAGTCCCATCAAAGATTATCAGTCATTAAGCAACCAGTAGGGGTATGTGCATTGATTACACCTTGGAACTTTCCAGCAGCAATGGTAGCAAGGAAAGTTGCACCCGCATTAGCTACAGGTTGTGCATTTGTTTTGAAACCTTCAAGTGAAACACCACAAATTGCGATTGCATTAATCGATTTACTCAACCAGACAGGTATCCCAAATGGTGTGGTAAATATCGTAACTGGATCATCAAGCATGATTTCTGATGCATTTTTAGCAAACAATATGATTAAAAAAATTTCATTTACGGGTTCTACTGAAGTTGGGAAAGAGTTAGTCGAAAAATCAGCGCAAAATTTGAATCGACTTTCTTTAGAATTAGGTGGCAATGCCCCAGCAATCGTTTTTGAGGATGCTAACTTAGAGCAAGCAGTGTCAGATATCGTTGAAAACAAATTTGAAAATAATGGTCAAATGTGTAATGGCATTAATTATATTTTAGTCCATGAGGCATTAAAAGCAGACTTTTTAGCGCAATTGATTGATAAAGTTAACGCACTTAAAGTTGGCCATTGGAATGAAAAAGACGTCAATGTTGGACCGCTCATAAATGCGAAGGCGCAAGAAAATGTCGCGCATATTGTTTCAGAAGCCACAAAACAAGGGGCAACACTAACGTTGGGTGGACATAAAATAGATGGAAAAGGAAGCTTTTTTGAGCCTACGATTTTAGATGGTGTAAAAAAAGAGATGTCCATTTTAGAACAAGAAATATTTGGTCCAGTCGCGCCTATCGTCACGTTTAAATCAGATGAAGAGGCGATTGACATCGCTAATCGAACACATCAAGGGTTAGCAGCCTATTTCTTTACTTCCGATGTTAATAAAGTACATCACGTAGCAGAACGATTAGCGTTTGGAATGGTCGGCGTAAATGGGACGCAACTCAGTTTACCACAGGCGCCTTTTGGGGGCATAGATGAAAGTGGATTTGGCAGAGAAGGTGGTCATTACGGTTTAGACGAATATTTGGAATTGAAGTTTATATCATTAACGTTAAACAAATAGAGGTGGGTGATGGGTTATGTTACATGAATCAAATCATAATCAAACGTTAGAAGGAAATATTTCTAAAGATGAATTGTTAGCAGCAATTAAAAAGGGGACATTGATACCGTTATGCTTGGTTTTTGTGATATGCAAGGTCGTATCATGGGTAAGCGTATGACCGGAGATTACTGTTTAGAAAATGACATTTCAGAAGGCACGCATTTTTGTAATTATTTACTCGGTACCAATTTTGAAATGGATACAAATGATGGATATGAATATATGAACTGGGAGAAAGGGTATGGGGATTATCTTGCTGTTCCTGATTGGGATACCTTGAAAGTAGTGCCATGGTTTGATAAAACGGCGCTCGTTTTATGTGACGTCTACACTGAAGATGGCACAACACGAATAGCGATTGCACCTCGGAACATACTGAAAAAGCAATTAGAGAAAGCGAGTCAATACGGCTTCGACCCTTATTTAGCAAGTGAACTGGAATTTTATTTATTTAAAGATACCTTTGAAGCAATCAACAACAGAGGTTATAACACATTGAATCCAGCGGGGCATCTCAATGAAGATTATAACTTATTACAAGGGACTAAAAACGAACCATTGTATCAAAAAATCCGTCATTTGATGTCAAAAATGAACATTTTTATCGAATCGTCTAAAGGAGAAGCGTATAAAGGTCAACATGAGATTAATTTAAAGTATTCGAAAGCATTAAAAGCTGCAGACCAACATGTGTTATTTAAACATGGGATGAAAGAAATTTGTATTCAAAATGATCATTCTGTCACGTTTATGGCTAAACCTTTTCAAGAATGGACAGGATCTAGTGGGCATATCCATATCAGTTTAATGAAAAAAGGAACAAAAGAGAATGCCTTTTATTCAGGTAATGATGCGCAACCGATGTCAGATACGATGCAACATTTTTTAGCAGGTGTGATGACGTATACACAAGAGTTTTCCTTACTCTTTGCACCACATGTGAACTCGTATAAACGATTTGCACCTAACAGTTGGGCGCCTGTGAGCATCGCATGGAGTAGAGACAATCGTTCCGCTGGCTATCGTGTCGTAGGTAATCAACAAGCGCTGCGGTTTGAATCACGTATCCCCGGGTCAGATATGAATCCTTATTTAGCTTATTCTGCGTTAATCGGTGCTGGACTTTATGGCATTGAACACCAATTAGAGCTACCTAAGGAACTTAAAGGCAATGCCTATTTAAATCAATCTGTAAAACAAATTCCGTCTTCCTTACATGAAGCGATACAACATTGGAAACAGAGTGAAGTCGTTAAAGAAGTGCTAGGAGAAGATGTTTGGAAACATTATTTGCATACAGCACAACTCGAATTAAATGACTTTGATTCTTATGTCACTACTTGGGAAAGACAACGATATTTTGAACAAAGTTAATCATAAATTTGTATGGGAGTGAGATAAAATGAGATTAAAAGACAAAGTTTGTATTATTACAGGTGCAGGTGGTGGTATGGGGAAAACTGCTGCAGTCATGTTTGCAAAAGAAGGTGCCCGCGTGGCAGTTTTTGAAAAAAATAAAGAAGCTGGTGAGCAAACTGCGCAAGAAATTACGCGTCAAGGCGGCGAGGCCAGTTTTTATGAAGTAGATATTTCAAATGAGCAACAGGTAAGTGATGCAGTCGCACGTGTAGTCACTGATTTCGGAAAGATTGATGTATTGTATAACAACGCAGGAGTTATGCCGGCCGCGGATCATTCTGTTGTAGACACGTCAGAAGAAGTTTGGGATCTCGTAATGAATATTAACGTCAAAGGTATATTCTTTATGACCAAATATGTTATTCCTGAAATGGAAAAGCATCAGTCAGGCTCCATCATTAATATTGCATCCTTTGTGGCAGAAATGGGATGCTCCGTACCACAAGATGCCTATACTGCCTCAAAAGGCGCCGTTGTAGCACTCACAAAATCACTTGCAATTCAGTTTAGACCTAAAGGCATTCGGACAAACGCTATTAGTCCTGGGCCTATCGAGACACCACTATTAATGGAATGGCTTGTTTCAGATGAAGAAGCGAAGAATGTAAGGTTAGGGCGTCAACCTTCTGGAAGGTTCGGTAAACCGGAAGACATCGTGAACTGTGCCATTTATCTTGCCTCAGATGAATCAGATTGGACGAATGGCGCAAACATTAATGTAGATGGAGGTATTACGTCGAACTACTTTTAGTCGTAAATATGAGATTATAGTATATGCACGGAAGTGGTATGTGTGAAGGGTTAATCAATCCAATAAGTCAGGATATGGTACCCACATAATAATAGCCTTCAATATCATCATTGGATGATTGTTGAAGGCTATTATTATGGAATGTGCAACACTAATTTATTTTTTATATTCGTCTTCTTTAATAATGCCCAGCCTACGATCAATTTCCTCTAATTTTTTTGCTTTAGGAACACATAATACATACGCGAAGATAATGCCTAAAATACCTGCAGATAATTTCCCAATCATTACCGCAGGAATAAGTGATGGTTGAAAGTTAGCGGTATATGATAGGTGATCACCTAATAAAAACGCTGCAGATACCCCAAAGGCGATATTAATTACTTTGTCTTTTGGAGGCATATCTTTTACCAATTTAAACATGGCTAAAATATTCGCTATAGTTGCAATTAATCCTGCACTGCCTACTTCACTTAAACCAATAAGTTTACCAAATTTAGAGAGGAAATTCGTAAAATATTTGCGAATCAAGTAAACCATTGGAAACGCACCAGATAACATAATAGCGATATTTCCAGCATTCTCTAAAGCCCTGAAGCGGTCTTTATCATCTGCCATGATAGGATCAAATCCCCAAACGCCAAATGTATGTGTGAAAAAGCCGGTGAAAATTTCAACGACTGAAAACACAAATACCAACTTAATAGCTGTATCTAACACTTTACCAAATATGATAAATAATTTAATCATAATATCGGAGAAAAAGTATAAGCCAGCCGCTGTGATGACGACAAAAATGATTAAAGGTAATAAATTGATGCATACAGACGATAAACTTAGTTCGAACACGCTAGCGGTAGCTCCTTTTGTTTCAATGACGTTCCGAAACTTTAAATGACTTACGATGATGACAAATGTTGATATAAAAGCTCCAAAAGGGATTGCCAGTAAACCTGAAAGTATCCCGAGGGCCATATATTTATGGTCTCGTTTATCCAACATCGGTAAGCCTAAAGGGATAGAAAAAACAATCGTTGCACCTGCCATAAAACCAATAATCATGGCCATAATCCATCCTTCATAAGAAATCTTTAATACATTTGCCAACTGATAACCACCCATATCGGTCGCTAAAATAGATGTAGCTGCAATAGCAGGATCTGCGCCTATTTTTTCAAAGAATGGCCCAAAAACGTTTTCTATAAATTTTGATATAAAAGGGATGGATGCCATGATTCCAGCTGAGTTCGCAAAAATCGGTCCAATTGTATAAATCCCTTCCATAAATTCTTTTCCGATGCCATTATTTGCATCTTTGATTGCCCCAAATGCACCAAGTACTGCACAAATCATAATAATATATATAATGACGTTCCCTACAAATTCCATAAAATGCCCCCCTAAAAACATAAAAACGCCTATTTGATTTTCAAATAAGCGCCGTTGCTTGGTTTTATTCACTTTTAAATATTAATGATCCAACTTCTTAATAATTTGTATGGCAACCTTATACATTTCCATTTGATGATGCATACTTAATTTACGAATTTTACGGTAAGCTTGTTGCTCAGTGATATGTTGATGATCCATCAGTAAGCCTTTCGCTTTTTCAATACATTTACGATGTTTTAAATTTGCATCTTTATGTTGAATCTCATTTTTTAATTGAAGCTGTTTTGCACTTTGTGAAAAAATAATTTCCATAGCTGGTAGCAATTGTGATTCTGTAATGGGTTTAATTAAATAGCCCATTATATTGGTTTTTTTTGCTTCTTCAATATATTCAGGTTGACTATAGGCAGTCAATATTAATATTGGAATATCAAACTTTTTACTAATGATCTTGCTCGCTTTAATGCCATTGAGTTGTGGTAGTTTAATATCCATTAAAATTAAATCTGGTTGATTTTTATGAACAAATTCGATTGCTTTTTCACCAGTAGAAACAGCACCGATTACCTTATATCCCAAATCTTTTATCATTTCAATAATATCTAATCTAATAATCGCCTCATCTTCAACTACGAGAACATTTTTAGACATCATTTCACCCCTTATGTACGTCAAACATGACGATGACTTGAGTGCCTTTTTGGCATGAGTTGATGTTGAGCGTGCCTGCCAAGTCATTTTCTACTATTAATTGTATGATTTTACTCCCAAATGATGTCTGACTACTTTTCGAAATCCCATCCCCGTTATCTTCTATAGAGAGTATAATTTGATTCTGATCATCAACGGATAACTGCACCCGAATTTCACCATGTTGTGTATGGTGAAATGCATGTTTGAGACAGTTTTGTAATACTTCATTATAAACAATAGCCAATGCGACCGATTGATTAGATGATAAAAATATCGATGGCTGAAGTTGATAGTCTATTTTAATATTACTGTGTGTGGAGAGGGTCGTCATGATCATATTCCCAATTTTTTTTAGTAATATTGCAACATCAGCACAGTCGTTGGACGATTCATAAAGAATAATTTCGTATACAGATGCAATACTTAAAATACGATTGAGCGTATCTTTAAAATAAACTTGCAAGTGTTCTGGAATGTCATGTCGCATTTGAAGGCGTATTAATGATGCAATCGTTTGAAGGTTGTTTTTTACTCTATGGTGAACTTCTTTTATTGCTACTGTCTTTGAAGTTAAAGCTTTTTCAGTATTCCTCAGTTTAGAAACATCTTTAAATAGGACAAAGATTTGTTTTTCCGGTCCAAATGACGTATGAATTTTTTTGATGACATAAAATTGTTGATTCAGCTCTAATTCAATCATTTCAATAGAATGTTTGGAATGAATAAAACGTTCTAAGTCAGGAAAAATCCTATCAAATTTTAAGTTTAAAAATGATTTCTTTTCGATGCATACTTGTCTTAATAGCTTTTCTGCAGCAATATTAAAGTACTTCATCTCTGATGCTTCATTGATACAAAATACAGCATCTTCAATAATATTAGACAAAGTCATATCAAATTCAGAACCTACTGTTTCAGCATAGCTGTAAAGTGACGTCATGCGGTTAATGACGTCTCTATTATAATTTTCTATATGTAAGTTGCGTATATTCTTCTCTAAAACAAGTACACCAATGACACGTGCGTTATAAATAATAGGACTTACATTTTGTTCAATTAACAAGCCTTCCTGGTTTAAACCACGATGATTATGGACAGTGATACCTTTTTTAAACGACTGATAAACGGCTGGTTCAAATGATTCTAACACTGACGCACCAACGACAGACGAATGGTATAAAGGATATTCAGTTGTCTCAGGAAAAGCTTCATCAACGACAATAAGATTTTGATTGATATCACTTTGACAGTCAATGAATGCATAACATTGATTAACGTTGGCAATCAATTGTAATTGTTTTGAAACGAGTACAATCTCTTTCATTTCATTTAACGATAAAGGTGTCACAGTTAACAAAGTATCCTGAATGGAAGACATCGACTCACTCCATATTAGAATATTCAAATAATTCTAACTACAATTATGTATAATTGCACTATTTATGTCAAATGTTTTTGTAGAATATTATTAACAATATTAATTTTAGATGTGAAGTTTTGCGGATTTTAATAAGCAATAGATTGCATATCCGCAAAGGATAGAAACCGCTTACAATTAGAATATAGGAGGCATGGATGTGTTAAGTAATCGGCAACAACAAATTTTGACATTGCTCCTTGAAGCATCTCAATTTATAACAATCAGTACACTCGCAAAAACGTTCCACCTTTCTGAGAGAACCATACAATACGATGTCGAGTATATCGAGTCAATGGCAGAAACAGGTGGCTATCGTATTATTAGGCATAAAACCATGGGCATTAAAGCAATGAAAGAATCAGACACTTCCCATGAATGGGTTCAAGCAGATGTGCGTAGCCGTCAATTTCACTTTTCAAAAGATGAACGGCAAACTTTGTTAAAATTAATGCTTTTAGAACATGAAAATCCTTTGAGCACAAAACAATTAGCGGAAGAATTAAATGTGAGTAGACGTACGATGATTTCGGATATCAAAGATGTTTCAAAATGGTATCGACATTATCATCTCACACTGACGTACATTAACAATAAGGGATATATCGTTGAAGGCAATGAAGCCCATTACCGTCATGCATATGTGCGATTATTACATGCGTATTATGACAATATGAACGATGTGATGATTGCACAATTGAATGCGACTTCTGATTTGAAACATATTCGGGAAAGTGTCATCAGTGTGCTCAAACGTGAACACTATCCGTTGGTCCAAACGGCGATTGAAGGTTTGATTTTACACCTTTTAATTGCTGTAAGACGTATGAAACAAAATAACCCTTTACCCGAACCGAATAAAACGTATGAGGATAAGAAGGATGACGTTTCCTACACAGTAGCATCAGCAATTAAATTAGAAATTGAAGCACGTTTTAATATTGTGTTTCCTGATTCTGAAATTGACGTCATGGTGCTACATTTATTGAGTTCAAAGCGTGCAGCTATAAGTTCGACACGTGTCAACGAAGCTTATATGCATCAGACTATTGAAAAGTTTGTAGATCATATTGGCGCGGAGATGGGTGTGGCATTTTTTACGGATGGTAAGCTCATTCAAGGGCTTTGTATTCATTTGTCGCCGGCATTGTATCGGCTACAAAACCATATTTATCAAGCGAATCCATTACATGAAAAAATCATTCATGAATATCAAGAATTGTATGATGTGATTGTGAAAAAAATCAAAATTCTTGAAGAAGCCTATCAATTAAAATTTCATGCCCATGAAATCAGTTATGTCACGTTACATTTTGCGTCGAGCTTTGAACGATTGATGACACAACGCCATCACAAATTAAAAGTTGTCGTCGTATGTGGATCGGGTGTCGGAACATCACAATTACTCAATGTGAAGTTGTCTCATGTGTATCCGGAATTTGACATTATAGATGCTTATTCCATTTATGATATCAGTGAAGATGAGTTGAGTAATATGAATGTAGATTTAGTGATTTCAACTGTACCGACACCATATCAAACGATTAAAACAGTTACGATATCACCACTATTAACGCGTGATGACCTTGATGTACTGAATGCTATCGTTAATGAAAGACGGGCTGCGACGTTGCTTCAACCTGAAATGCGTGGGCTATCTTTGACAGATGTTTTACATACGCGTGTGTTTAAAATTGATCAATCTATGTCTTATCAACAAGCGATTACTCAAGGTGTGCGCCCTCTAGAACGTGATGGCATCGTCAGTACCGACTACAAAGAAGAAATTATGAATAAACTGCAGTCGTTAGGCCCTTACATGGTCATTAGTCCGCACATTGCTTTAATACATGGAAGTACGTCACATGTGTACGGGGTTGGCATGAGTTTGGGTCATTTTGAAAAAGGTATCACATTCAACCATCCTCACTATGATCCCATCTATGTGGTGATATGTTTAGCAACGGAAAACACGAAATTGCACTTAAAAGCGCTAAAACAACTTACAGAATTATTAACGAATAATGACATTCGACAACAACTGATTGATGGCAAGTTAACTGAATTTCAACAACATATAAAACAAATGGAGGGAGAAACAACGTGGCTTTAGATGCCTTAACGAAAGACAAAATTACGATGAAAGAGAAAGTGAATGATTGGCAAGAAGCTATATACATCGCGGCTGAACCATTGTTGGCTCAGGGTTATATTGCGCGTGGATATGTGGAAGCTATGATTGAAAGTGTCAAGACGTTGGGTCCGTATATTGTCATTGCGCCTAACGTAGCGATTGCGCACGCACGACCAGATGACAATGTGAAGCGGGTAGGCATCAGTTTATTAAAACTTGATGAACCTATCAATTTTTCAGAAAAGGGACATGAGGCTGCCTTGATTTTTGTTTTCTGTTCAACGGATCATACGTCACATTTAAATATCTTACAACAACTGGCAAAGGTATTGGGGGATGCACAACATATCGAAGCTTTAATGCAGTCTCAAGATAAAAAAGCAATCATTACAATATTTAAAGGAGAGAATTAATATGAAAATTTTAGTTGTTTGTGGTCACGGATTAGGAAGTAGCTTTATGGTAGAGATGAATGTTCAAGAAGTGTTGAAAACGTTAAATCTTGAATCTACAGTTGATGTTGAACATAGTGACATTATGACAGCGAGTCCTGAAATGGCTGACTTATTTATATGTGGACGCGACTTAGAAGAAAATGCAGCGCGCTTAGGAGAGGTTTTAATTTTAGATAACATTTTAGACAAACAAGAACTAGAAAATAAATTAACAGCAAAGTTAAAAGAATTGAATATAATTTAATGTTTGGGGTGTTCATATGAAAAGCATTCTTGATTTTATTGTGGATATTTTAAGTCAGCCAGCGATATTAGTCGCACTCATTGCGTTTATAGGTTTGATGGTTCAAAAGAAACCCGCTTCGGTTGTAACGTCTGGAACGATAAAAACGATATTGGGATTTTTAATTTTAAGTGCAGGTGCAGGCGTGGTTGTACAATCACTTGAACCCTTTGGAAAAATTTTCCAACATGCGTTTGGTGTTCAAGGGGTAGTACCAAATAACGAAGCGATTATTTCGATTGCATTAGCAAAATATGGAACAACAGCAGCATTAATCATGGTATTTGGCATGTTAGTGAACATATTTATCGCACGTTTTACGAATTTAAAATATATTTTCCTTACTGGGCATCACACATTTTATATGGCTGCCTTTTTAGCGATTATTTTAACGGTAGGTAAAGTCAATAACACACTAACAATTGTGATAGGTGCGGTGATTTTAGGTTTAATCATGTCTGTCTTTCCAGCGCTGGCACAACCAACGATGCGTAAAATAACAGGGAATGATCAAGTTGCCCTTGGGCATTTTGGTACAGTCAGTTACTGGGCAGCAGGTGAAATAGGTAAGTTGTTTAATGGGAAATCAAAATCTACGGAAGACATTCAATTTCCTAAAGGCTTAAGTTTTTTACGCGAAAGTACAATCAGCATTTCGATTACGATGGTGGTATTATATTTAATCGCATGTCTTTTTGCGGGAGTGGACTTTGTCCATAAAACGATAAGCCATGACCAAAACTTTATTGTTTTTTCTTTAATTCAAGGGGTCACATTTGCAGCGGGGGTATTTATTATTTTGACAGGTGTTCGTCTTATTCTGGCAGAAATTGTACCTGCTTTCAAAGGAATTTCTGAAAAATTGGTTCCCAACTCTAAGCCAGCCTTAGACTGTCCGATTGTTTTCCCTTATGCGCAAAATGCTGTATTAATTGGCTTTTTTGTAAGCTTTTTAACGGGCGTACTCGGAATGTTTGTGATGTTTATGCTTGGTGGTGTTGTGATTCTTCCAGGTGTTGTGCCTCATTTCTTCCTTGGTGCAGCTTCAGGTGTATTTGGTAATGCCCGTGGTGGCATTAAAGGTGCCATTTTTGGTGCGATGATGAATGGTCTGTTGATTACATTTTTACCATTATTATTCTTGCCATTTTTAGGCGATTTAGGCTTAGCAGCGACAACATTCTCAGATACAGACTTCTTAGTTGTAGGTATTGTCTTTGGCAATATTGTTAAAACATTAGGTGTTGTGGGTGTGGGTATTGCGATCATCATCATTGCAGCAGTCGCGATACTCTTGCAAAAACGCAGCAACAAAACCATTTCATAATGAATTAAGCACGCTGAAGATGTGTTCAATATTGAAGCCTTCAAAGTTCATCAACCAATGAATTTTGAAGGCTACTTTAATGTTATTTTGAACATTTTATTGACTTGGGAATATGAAGGATTTTATAAGACTAATCCAACCATGGCGGCAGAAATGATAGAAGCTAACGTGGCACCGAGCAATAATTTTAACGCGAAGGCAGCTACCTTATTGCCTTGGTCACTACTAATGCCTTTAATTGCTCCTACGATAATACCTACTGTACCGAAGTTGGCAAAGCTGACCAAATATACGGAAATGATACCGACAGTACGGTCACTTAAATTTTTTGCCATATCTTTAAAATCTAGCATTGCTACAAACTCATTGGTAATCAGCTTCGTTGCCATAATGGACCCTGCTTGGACAGCTTCACTCCAAGGAACACCGATAATGAAGGCGATAGGCGCAAAAATGTATCCTATCAGTTGTTTAAAGTTAAGCCCTACAGCGCTAAAAATGACATTAATCGCTTCCATTAATGAAATGAAGGCTAATAACATAATGGCAACTGTAATCGCAATCTTAAAACCATCTATCGCACTGTCGCCAATCATTTGGAAAAATGGTGTCCGTGATTGGCGCTTTGTAGGTGTTTCAGTAAGGTTTTCAATGTCCACATCTGCATCGTTCGCTTCATATGGATTAATGACACTCGCAATGATGAGTGCACTAAAAATGTTTAACATCACTGCGGTTACGACATATTTTGGTTCTATCATTTGCATATACGAGCCTAACATGGCCATACTTACAGCACTCATTGCGGAAGTGGTAATTGTGTATAATTTGGCTTTGGAAAGTTTCGGTATAAGGTCTTTAATCGTTAAAAAGACCTCTGGTTGTCCCAACATACTTGTTGAGATGGCAAAATAACTTTCTAAGCGACCCATTCGCGTGATTTTGTTAATTACTAAGCCGACATATTTAATGATAAACGGTAATATTTTAAAGTAATTTAAAATACCTATTAATACAGATATAAAAACTAAAGGGAGTAAGACGTGCATAAAAAATGTAAAGCCGCCTTTATTTTCTAAATCACCAAATACAAAATCGATGCCTGCTTTACTGATGTTCATTAACCCTTCAAAAAATTTACCGAGTGCTGTTAAGATATTGAGACCGATAGACGTGTTCATCATAAACAAAATCAGTAAGACTTGAATGACAAGCATAATGAGGGTCTTTTTAAAATCAATATGTTTGCGATCAAAACTGACGATATAGGCGATAAATAATGCAAATACCACCCCTGTCATCGTAAATAGTATGGACATAAACATCACCTACAGTTTAGAATATGATACTGCGATTTGTGCGCCAACGACTGCATTATTTTCGACAAGTTTAATATTTGTTGCAAGGGACTTACCTTCCGTTTTTTCGACAATTTTACTTAATAAAAATGGGGTAGAGTCTTTGCCTCGAATGCCTTTTTTTTCGGCCTCTTTCACAGCGTCATTAATAATTGTATCGATATACGCTTTGTCTAATTGATCAGCTTCAGGTACAGGATTTGCGATCACCATGCCACCTTCAAGTTGGAGGTCATGTTTCACTTTACAAATCGAAGCGATGTCATCGACATGATTTGCTGTTGAATTTAATTTGACGCCGCTTTTACGTGTGAAAAAGGCTGGAAGTTCTTCGGTTTGATAACCAATCACAGGAACACCTTTTGTTTCAAGATACTCCATCGTTTTTGGTAAATCTAAAATCGATTTGGCTCCAGCACAAATAACAGTGACATCTGTTTTTGAAAGTTCATCCAAATCCGCAGAAATATCCATCGTTTCTTCAGAACCACGGTGTACGCCTCCAATGCCACCTGTCACAAAGAACTTTATATCTGCAAGTGCTGCACATATCATTGTAGAAGCCACTGTTGTCGCACCGATTCTTTTTTGCGCGATAACTTCTGCTAAATCACGACGTGACACTTTTGCGACATTGTCACTTTTCGCGAGTAATTCTAACTCATTATCTTCTAAACCGATTTTGACCTTGCCATCTATTAATGCGATTGTTGCAGGTACTGCGCCTTGATTACGTATGATTTGTTCCACAGTTTTTGCCATCTGTACATTTTGTGGATAAGGCATCCCGTGAGAAATGATAGTAGACTCTAAGGCAACAATTGGTCGGTGGTTTGATTTTGCATCTTGGACTTCTTGAGACAACTCAATGTATTGTTTCATTTTGATATTCCTCCATATCTCGTAATAATTGTTTTTTATCTAAGTTTTGTCGAACCGTGTATTGCGTTTCTATTGTTTTACGCGCATTGACTAAACCGGCTTTTAAAGTATCTTCAATATCGAATCCTTTTAGCCAGCTGTAAATCACCGCACTTGAGAAAGCGTCGCCAGCACCTGTGACGTCTTCAACGTGTGAGGATGGAATGACTTGTTTCATAAATGTTTGCGTTGAACTACTATATATCAGTTCTTTCGTGCCATTCGTAATAATCACGTGACTAATGCCGAGATCATTTAATTGTTTGGCAGCGCGTTTTAAATCTTCAGTATCATTAATTGTCATCTTCAAAAAAGTTTCCGTTTCATCGCGGTTAATAATGAGCCAGTCAATCGCATGTAAGGAATCAGGCATATGTTTCATTTTTGGTGACGATACAGGAATGACGACGAGTTTAATGTTGTGTTTTTCACTATAGGCACATAAGAAATCAAGTGAATCTTTTGGTAAATTGAGATCGACAACGATACATTTAGCTTTCCGAAGTAAGTGAGTACGCTTGATTAAGAATTCTGGTGTCATTTCGTTATACACTTCCATGTCGGCAAGACCGTATTCCATATTGCCATCTTTGTCGATTAAAGCCGTATACGATCCTGTATTGGCGTTCTCAACTTGTTGGACGTGATCAAGACTCATAAAAGGACTGGACAAATGCTTAATCATGTCCCATTCACTATCATTTCCACTCGCAGAAAGCATAGCAATATTTTCACCTAAACGACCAAGGTTCTCAGCAATGTTGCGTGCGACACCTCCAACTGAGCGCGTTGATGTGACTGGGTTCGATGTTCCTTGTTGCAATGTTTGATTGACGTAAAATTTACGGTCAAGATTTGTAGCACCAATGCATACGATTGGAAAGTCATCATTGAGAACGTAGGCTTTACCGAGCACGTATTCTTTTCGAATGAGACCGGAAATAATATTTGCGACAGCAGGTCGAGAAAGTCCAACAGCTTTCGCTAATTCTTGTTGAGAGATGAATGGATTGTCTTGAATGCGTTCAAGGATTAATTTTTCATTTTTATTCACTATGGCACCTCCTAGTAAACAAAAGTTTGATTATTAAACTTTTGTTTAGGTTAGCAAATCAGCAACGTAATGTAAACGCTTTCAAAAGAACGTTCAAAAAGTTTACAAATTTCATTATATGTGCGATGTGCTTTTAAAAGTATTTTTCTGTAAGTTTTGTGTAGGCGACCCCAAATTATAAAAGTTGTCAGAATTTTGTGTTGACTTCAATACGTGAGTATAATAAACTAGTTTTAATTTCATATTACTTATCCAGAATGGTGGAGGGACAGGCCCTTTGAAGCCAGGCAACCTTTTAAGTTAGGTGCTAATTCCTGCAGGTGACATGCCTGAGAGATGAGTCTGATTACGTCACGTCTATCTTTCGAGGTAGGCGTTTTTTAATTTTAAGGGGGAATCAACATGACACAAGATTATCGATTTGAGACGCGACAATTGCACGCCGGACAAGAAGTGGATGCAGCTACGAATGCACGCGCACTTCCGATATATCAAACGACGTCGTTTAATTTTAACGATACGGATCATGCAGCCAATTTATTTGGTTTAGAAGAATTGGGGAATATTTATACGCGCCTGATGAACCCGACAACGGCAGTACTTGAAACCCGAGTAGCAGAACTTGAAGGCGGGATTGCGGGAGTGGCTGTTGCTTCAGGCATGGCGGCTATCACGTATGCGATTCAAGCTGTCGCACATGCAGGTGACCATATTATCGCATGTGAAACGTTATATGGTGGGACGCATACATTATTCACACATACGCTGTCTAAATTTGGAATAGAAGTGACACTCGTTGATACGAAAGACCCACAAAATGTAACTGCGGCCATTAAAGCGAATACAAAAGCACTATTTGTTGAAACCATTGGTAACCCTGAAGGCAACATCGAAGACTTTGAAAAAATAAGCGCAATCACAAAATCTTATGGCATTCCACTCATTGTAGATAATACGTTTGCATCACCGTATCTCTTTAGACCGATTGAATACGGCGCAAATATCGTTGTCCATTCCGCGACCAAATTTATCGGAGGCCATGGGACATCAATGGGTGGTGTCATTGTAGATGGTGGGAACTTCGATTGGAATAATGGTAAGTTTCCTGGATTAAGTGAACCTGATCCATCGTATCATGGCATCATCTTTAGCGAAAAGTTTGGTGACGCTGCACTGGCCTTTAAAATTCGCACGACATTATTACGTGATACAGGTGCCGCATTGTCACCATTTAACGCATTTCAATTAACACAAGGGTTAGAAACATTGTCATTGCGTATGGAACGTCATGTTGAAAACGCGGAAAAAGTAGCGCATTATTTATCGAACCATGCTAAAGTTGCGTGGGTGAAATATGCGGGACTTGAAACGAGTCCATATTACGACCTTAAAACAAAGTATTTGCCTCAAGGTGCTGGAGCTGTATTTACATTCGGTGTCAAAGGCGGTTATGAGGCAGGGAAGCAATTTATTGAAGCATTAGAATTATTTTCATTACTCGCAAATGTAGGAGATGCGAAATCGTTAGTGATTCATCCTGCTTCGACGACGCATCAACAATTAACGGTTGAAGAACAAGCGGCAGCAGGTATAGCACCGGAAACCATTCGACTCTCTATTGGACTCGAACATATTGATGATATTTTAAACGATTTGGCAAAAGGTTTTGCTGCGATTAAATAAATGGGGGATCTGTGTGACATCGATACAAAAACAAACATTAGAAACGTTGAAAGCCAAAAAAGAGGAATGGCAAGTATATGTGCCAATCAATAAAGCTGCGCATATGATGAAAGAATCTAAAATAAAAGAATATGAAGAGGCGATTCAATTAAAAATGAAAACAGAGGAATCCTATTAAAAGTGGGGAGTGCACCCAATTTAAAAAAGGGTACAGACAAAGTATAAACAAATCATTCGTCATCAACCCAAAACTTCATTATAATGAACACAAATCTTTGAAAAAGTGGTGAATGCGACATGAAAAAAATTATGATTGTCAATACAAGCCATACACAATTTGACGGCACAGATAAACCCACTGGCTTATGGTTAAGTGAATTAGTCCATTTCTATGATGTCTTTCATGGTAATGAAGATTACCAAATCGATTTATACAACATTAAAGGTGGCGAAACACCTTTAGATCCTGTCAGTTTAACACCAGGTATATTAGACAAGCTGACAAAAAGTTATTATGAAAATGAATTGTTTATGGATCAATTAAAGTTAACGCCAAGTATTGACACAGCAGATCCGTCCGCTTACGACGTGATTTATTTTACAGGAGGCCATGGTGTGATGTATGATTTCCCAGGAAATACGCATGTACAACAAGCGATTAACACGATTTATGATAAGGGGGGCATCGTGGCATCTGTATGTCACGGGGCAGCGGCCTTACTCGAAGCGAAGAGACCGAATCATTATTTCCTTATCGACGGGAAAAAATTAACAGGATTTTCAAACGCTGAAGAAGTATTAGCGAATCGCAAAAAAATAGTACCTTTTGAACTCGAATCAGAATTGAAACTTAAAGGTGCGCAATATACGAAATCAAAAGTACCTATGAAAGGGTTTATCCAAGTGGATGGTAATCTGATTACAGGTCAAAATCCAGCATCGGCGAAGAAAGTAGCTGAAGCGGTTAAAGATGCATTAGCGTCGAAATAATGGTGTGCCTCCTTGTATGAATTAAGGGATTTGAAAGCAACGTCATGGTTTATTTATGATGTTGCTTTTTATATTGCGGTAAATCAAAAAAGGGTTTCGAATGGCATTCGACTGAGGTAATATGGGAAAATAAAGTATCTAATTCCATAATATTTTTTAATCTTAACGCTATATTTTTGAGGGGTGACATTTATGGAGCGGGTCCATTATCATGGGATAACCTTTGTGTTATTTATTACGGGGCTCTTAGTCATGTTTAGTTTATACAGCACGATAACGATAGGTGCATCAATTGCGCAAGACTTTTCCGTACCCGTCACAAATACACCATTGGCCAGCATGGCATTTTCGTTCACATTTGCGCTAGGATGTTTAATATATGGGATACTTTCGGATAAATTTGGGCGCAAACAAATCATGTTATATGGTTTAATTGCACATACTATTTTTACGTTGCTGTCCGTTTTTTCTACGTCCTTTATGATGCTTGTGGTATTCAGAGGCGCTCAAGGTTTAGCCGCTGCCGCCTATGCGCCGATCATCATTGCTTACATTTCAGACTTATTTCCTGAAAACAAACGTGTGACAGCGACAAGTTTTATGACAATGGGCTTTTTGTTTGCGGGCATTTTCGGACAAGTGATTAGTGAAATGATTGCGAACGCATATGATTGGCGTATGGTCTTCCTTATATTAGGGAATTGCTATGCTGTACTAGCTGTTGTAAATCTTTGGTTATTACCTCAAGCCCCATTACAGGAAACAGCAGTGCATTTCAAAGATTTTGGACGAGATATTGCATCCATATTTCAAAACCCAATATTGATGCTTTGCTATTTAATTGGCTTTGTGTTGTTAATGACCTTTATTAACGTATATGTTGTTTTAGGAGAGAGTGTCCTCGTCCAACATGGCCAACATATTCAAACCGTTGCAGCGGTGAGTAAGTTTTTTGGTGTTGGTGGGATTATCATTTCCTTGATGGCAGGCCGTTTATCCAATCACTATTCGGTTACAAAAGTACTTGTTGGGGCATTAACGGTCACTGTACTTTCAATCATACTTATGGCACTGAATACAAGTATTATAGGTTATATTATATTAAGTGTGATTTTTGGCGGAGGCATTGGCTTTGCGTTACCGACACTTATTTCTAAAGTCGTGTTATCTGTGGATAATCATAAAGGTTTTTATATCACACTGAATACATTTGTTATATTCTTCGGCACGGCTGTTGCACCTTTAATATTAGGCTTTACCCAGCGCACACCCGCATGGTCAATGCAATTTTTATATTTAGCTGCAATTATGGCTATTGGATTAATGGCTGCTGTGATGATTTTAATACGAGAACGCCAAAAGGATTCGCATGCGTCTTGACGCGATGCGAATCCTTCTTTTACTTGGCCAAATGCTGTTTGAGAAAATCAATTAACCGGTCATAATTGACTTTTGATTCATATAGCGACATATCAAATTGATACTCATGATAAAGTGGACTATCATGAAATGTGCCTTTTACTGGAATACCGTAGTGTGTCAACGTCGCGACAAATTGACGCGCTTGATCCTCAAAAGAGCGATGTTTCGCATCTGTAATATAGCTCGGTGGAAAATGATGATCCATGTTAAGCGTTACACTTGCCTCCATCGTTTTAGGACTTACGCGCCAATGTTTATCATCAAAATATGCCCATGCCAATCGACTGAAAAGTTTGTTTGCCATCATGTCATCAGTTTTATCCATGCGTTGTGTATTTAAAAGTGAGGAATAAAAGATGGCGGTTTTGATCGTTTCAGGTGATACCGTTTGTTTGAACGCCGTCGTGTCACGATACGACTTATTCACTTGAATATTGATAAACTGACCAATAATTTGACCGCCAGCAGAGTCACCGCCAAAAGCAACTCGTGACAAATCCGCCTTATACATATGTGCATTTTTCTGAACAGTTTTATACGCTTTTTCCAAACTATAAATTGGTTCTGGATAGTGACCATCGGGGAACAAAGCATAGTTAATATTAATTACGGTATAGCCTTCACTAGCAAGAAGTTGTAAGTACGGTGTGACATCTGATTTATCGCCACTCATATAGCCACCGCCATGGACCCAAAATAATGTCGGATACGTTACTTGATTTCCACTCGGCATATAAACATCCATCAACCCTGTTTTTTCAGTAGGGTCATAAACCACGTCGAAAAGAGAAGTTACACGAGATGGAACCTGTTTAAAACGTGCATCTTGGCGCACAGTGTCTTTAATATATGCCATTTTAGAAGGTTGATTAAATAAAACTTTAGATAATAATACACCTGGCATGGGTGTAAGTTGATTTAACGTGTAAAGCGATGCAGTTAATGCTGTCGTCGTGCCTAAAGCGATTTTACCCAAAGATTGAAGATGTTTCATCATGGTGCCTCCTTGTTTGAAAATTAAACTTATTATTATCTTATAATAATGTGAACGTACATAATCTATCGTTATTTTACTATGATACGTACCGTTTAAAAAGCAAAGTGAATATAAAAGTATTGCAAGCTTGAAGGAGGTAGGGTATAATTTTAAATCGTAATAATTACTATTTGAATAGAAGGAGATTGTGCGAAAATGAAGAAACGTATTTTGGCTTTTTTAACTATCGCAGTCGTGAGTATTTTACTTGTCGCATGCGGACAATCTGATTCTGGAAAAAAATCATCTTCAAATGACAAACTCCAAGTGAAAACAACTGTGTTTCCAGTAGAATCATTCGTGAAGCAAATTGGAGGCGATCACGTTGACGTCGAATCCATTTATCCAAAAGGGACAGACTTACATAGTTATGAACCGTCACAAAAAGATATTTTAGATGCAAGTAAATCGGATTTATTTATTTATACAGGGGATAATTTAGATCCCGTTGCGAAAAAAGTAGCCGGTGCCATCAAAGATGACAATAAAAAATTGTCGTTAGAGAAACATTTAAGCAAACAAGATTTATTAAAAGACGCACACCATCATGAGGGCGAAGATCATGACCATGAGCATGGAGATAAAGCACATGACCATGATGCAGACCATAAAGAACACGACCATGATCATGAAGGCGAGCACAAAGAAGATGATCACGATCATGAAGGTCATGATCACGAAGGCCATCATCATGGCATGTACGACCCACATATTTGGTTGGATCCAAAAATGAATGAAACAATGGTAAAAGCCATTCGTGATGAATTAAGTAAAAAAGACCCTGATCATAAAGCTGAATATAAGAAAAATGCTGATAAACTATTAAAAGAACTAGATGATATCGACAAAGAGATGAAAAAAGCAACAAAAGATCATCAAGGTGAAACCGTGTATGTATCTCATGAATCATTAGGGTATCTTGCGAACCACTACGGTTTCAAACAACAAGGTGTTCAAAATATGAATGCTGAAGACCCATCACAAAAAGCACTTACAGACATTGTAAAAGCAATCAAATCTTCTAAAACAAAATACATTTTATATGAAGAAAACGTATCGAACAAAGTCACAGATACCATTCGTCAAGAAACAGATGCAGAACCATTGAAATTCAACAATATGGAATCTGTTTCAAAATCTCAAAGTGACGATGCAACATATCAATCTTTAATGAAAGAAAACATTAAAAACATTGAAAAAGCATTGAATAAATAAAAAAGGCGCCACATCCAGCATAATGAGGATGTGGCGTTTAATGTTATTGTACTTTGTTTACAGAAGCGTCATAGATAGAATCGATGGTTTCACCTAGGAGTTTATCAAACGCTTCATCTGATTGACCGACACGTAAATCATTGATTAACGCACGAGAAAAACTTGCGATGAGCCCATCATTCGTTTTTAATACTTCATTCGCATGTTCGCGGCTATACCCACCGGATAAAGCAACAACACGCACGACATTTGGATGATTAATTAGCGCTTCAAATTGATTTTTATGCGTTGGAATCGTTAATTTAAGCATCACCAATTCATCTTCTTTTAATTGATCTAAATGAGATTGAATGACTTCTGTTAAATAAGCCTCGATACCTGCTTTATCTTCAGCATCAATGTTCACTTCTGGCTCAATAATTGGTACTAAACCTTTAGCAATAATTTGTTTCGCTACCTCAAATTGTTGTGCGATGACTTGGTTAATACCTTCTTTATTGAACTCAAGAATATTTGAACGCATTTTAGTTCCGAAAATTTTATGTTCTGTAGCTCGATTTAATAAGTCATCAAGTTCAGGCATTGGTTTCATGAGCTGAACACCGTCTTTTTCTTCGGCAAGCCCTTTATCTATTTTTAAAAATGGAACAATCCCTTTATTCGCTAAATAATCACCTGTATGTTGGCCTTCGACTTCACGATCCATTGTTTGTTCGAAAAGAATCGCACCAATGATTTTATCAGAAGTAAAAGATGGTGATGTGACAATACGTGTACGCATATCGTGAACAAGGTTAAACATTTCATCATCATTATGATATTGATCTTCATTCACACCATAACCACGTAACGCTTTAGGAGTACTACCGCCACTTTGGTCTAAAGCCGCAATAAAACCTTTACCATTTTTAATTTTATCTAGTTGTTGTTGATTCATAATTTCACTCCTTTAAAAAATATCGTACATCTACAGTATGCATAAAATGTCATAGACGTTCAAATAATAAAAGTCAAACATCAAATTTAACATGAATAATAATGTATAAAGAAAGCGTTTAATCTGTTGATATGATTAAGTGCGAAATATCATAAAAAAAAGATAGATTTTAAAGTATAGAAAACTGTATAATAAATTTAAAACATTGTGTGTAAATGGTGAGGGGACTTTAATCAGTGAGGAAAATTTATATCAGCATATGTCTATGCATATTAACATTAATGACAAGCGGCTGTAGTATGTCAACAAGAGAGAAAATAGAAACAGGATTGAAAGAATCTTTGTCAGTATATCCGACAAAGAATTTGGAAGACTTCTATGACAAAGAAGGATACAGAGACAGTAATTTTAGTAAAAATGATAAAGGTTTGTGGTCAATATTTACGTCAGTTTCTAGAAAAGATAAAGAGGGATTACTTAGAACAGAAAGCGTCATCCTATATATTGATAGAAAAACAAGAACAAGTGAAGGATATTATTTTGATGAAATAGATTCCAAAAATTTTAATAAAAGATATCCGATTATGATGAAGAACAATAAACTGATTTTGAAAGATAAAAATGTTGAAAAACGTATAAAAGAAAAGGTAGAAAATTTTAAATTCTTAGTTCAATATGGAAGTTTTAAAAATTTAGGGAATTATGAGGAGAAAAATGTAATATATAATTCGGAGGCTCCGAATTATTTGATAAGTTACAAAATAAAAGAGAATGATAAAAATTTAAAGCAAATAGAAAAAGTGTTCAAAGTCAAAGGAGGAAAGAAATCTAGCTTTAGAATATATGGCAATAGTGATTTGAAAAGCATTCCAAAAGCTTCTAATAAAGTTATGTATATATTTGAAGATAACGGATATCAGTCTATCAGCTCTGTAGTGAAATTCAAATCTAGAGGAGACTTGAAGAATGAATACAATAACTCCAATTAATAAATACACTGAAAAAAACAGTGCGATATCTTATAAGTCATATGAGATTGAGACTTCTATGCTTGATAATAATAATAAATATATAATTAAGGATATGTTAAAAGAAGACTATAAAAACAATGAATTCCCATCCAACCTCCAATATGTTGATTCTTTTCTTGATAAGAAAACGGGGATGAGTGGCGTTGCATTTAAAGATAACAATACGAATAAAGTGACGATTGGTTTTGCAGGGACGAATGTGGGGTCAGGGAATACAAGCGACATGATAAAAGATGTTGGTGCAGATCTTAACATTGGTTTAAGCTTGGTTGATGCTCAAGATCCCTATTTTAATGAAACGCATATGTTCATTAATAAAATTAAAAAGAAGCATGAGATTGAAGCTTTTACCGACCACTCAAAAGGTGGCCGAGATGCAATGGTTTTAGGGATTGAACATAGCATCACAATGCCAAACACGTGAAGAATTATTTTTTGCGTATCTTTAGAATACATATATGTAAAATCTATGAATTTCTCAAAACATATAGTTCTATCTATTTTATTGTAAATTGTATATATGTTAATGGCAGAATATTGTAAGATTTATTTAAAACACTATTAGAAAGTGGTGGCTTCATGAAATTAGCTAAACATTTACTAATCATATTAGGGGTGATGGTATCCATGAGTTTGTTAAGTAGTTGTGGCATGTCAACAAGAGAAAAAATAGAATCAGGGTTAAAAGTACCATTATCTGTATATCCAACAAAGAATTTGGAAGATTTTTATGATAAAGAAGGATATAGAGACAGTAACTTTAGTAAAGGTGATAAAGGTGTGTGGTCAGTGATATCAGCGATATCTAAGAGGAATGAAGAAGGGAAAATAAGAATGGAAGGCGTGATGTTATATATAGATAGAAATACCAGAACAAGTGAAGGCTATTACTTTGTTGATAATGAAAGTGAAGATGAACACAAAAATGGTGAAAAAAAGTATCCTCTTATAATGAAAAATAATCAATTAATACTCAAAGACAAAAATGTAGACGAAGACATTCAAAGAAAAGTAAAGGACTTTAAATTTTTTGTCCAATTTGGTAATTTGAGTGATTTAGATCGATATAAAGAAAAAGATGCGAGTTATAATTCCTTAGCCCCTAACTATTTAATTAGTTATCATTTAAATCAAAATGACGATAATTTGAAAGAAATACTGAAACTATACAGTATCAAAGCAGGAGAAAACCCAGAACTTAAAATTTATGGAGATGGTGATTTCAAAAGTGATGCAATTGATACAAACACGATTAATTACAAATTAAAAGGCGAGGTAGGTAGATTCTATAACTCGTCAGTAAGTTATGAACCTAAAAGAGGGTTAATTCATGAATGATTGATTTTCTATTTAAGTGAATTTCGATAAAAAATGAGTGAGGTACACCATGAAATTAATGAAAAAAATTATAATCATCGCAGGATTGATGATGACGATTGGGTTATTAAGTAGTTGTGATTTTACGACAAGACAAAAGATTGAATCAGGATTAAAAGAACCATTATCTGTGTATCCGACAAAAAATTTAGAAGACTTTTATGATAAAGAAGGGTACAGAGACAGTAACTTTAGTAAAGATGATAAAGGTGTGTGGATGGTGATATCAGCGATATCTAAGAGGAATGAAGAAGGCGAACTTAGGATGGAAGGCGTAAAGTTATATATCGATAGAAATACCAGAACAAGTGAAGGGTATTACTTTATCGATAATTCTAGTAAGGATGAACGTAAAAATGGTGAAAAAAAGTATCCACTTATAATGAAAGATAATCAATTGATACTTAAAGACAATAATGTAGACGAAGACATTCAAAGAAAAGTAAAGGACTTTAAGTTTTTTGTCCAATTTGGGAATTTGAGTGATTTAGATCGATATAAAGAAAAAGATGCGAGTTATAATTCCTTAGCCCCTAACTATTTAATTAGTTATCATTTAAATCAAAATGACGATAATTTGAAAGAAATACAAAAACTATACAGTATCAAAGCAGGAGAAAACCCAGAACTTAAAATTTATGGAGATGGTGATTTCAAAAGTGATACTTTCAAATCAAACACGGTAAATTACAAATTAAATGGCAAGGTAGGGAGACTCTATAATTCGGTAGTTAGTTATAAGCCTAAAAGAGGTATAACTTATGAATAATATATCACCAGTTAATGCATATACTGAGAAAAACACCGCAATTTCATATCAATCTTATAAAATCGAAACGTCCAGATTAAAAGGACATTCTTCATTTGAAGTATTAGATAACTCTGTTAAAAATGCAATGGATAGTAATACTTTCCCACCCAACCTCCAATATGTTGATTCTTTTCTTGATAAGAAAACGGGGATGAGTGGCGTTGCATTTAAAGACACCCATACGAATAAAGTGACGATTGGTTTTGCAGGGACGAATGTGGGGTCAGGGAATACAAGCGACATGATAAAAGATGTTGGTGCAGATCTTAACATTGGTTTAAGCTTGGTGGATGCACATGACCCATATTTTAATGAAACGCATAAGTTCATTAATAAAATTAAAAAGGATCATGATATTGAAGCCTTTACTGGTCACTCTAAAGGTGGTCGAGATGCGATGGTTTTAGGGATTGAACATGGCATTATAATGCCAAACACGTGAAGAATTATTTTTTACGTATCTTTAGAATACATAGATTTAAAATCTATGTATTCCTCAAAATATATAGTTCTATTTATTTAATTGTAAATTGTATATATGTTAATGGTAGAATATTGTATAATTTATTTAAAACACTATTAAAGAGTGGTGGCTTCATGAAATTAGCTAAACATTTACTCATCATGTTAGGGGTGATGGTATCCATGAGTTTATTAAGTAGTTGTGGCATGTCAACAAGAGAGAAAATAGAATCAGGGTTAAAAGAACCATTATCTGTATATCCGACAAAGAATTTGGAAGACTTTTATGATAAAGAAGGATATAGAGACAGTAACTTTAGTAAAGATGATAAAGGTGTGTGGTCAATAATAACAGTGATAGGAAATTACAATGATGAAGGAAAGTTGAGGATGGAAGGTGTAATATTATATATCGATAGAAATACAAAAAAAAGTGAAGGGTATTACTTTATTGATAATGAAAGTAAAGATGAACACAAAAATGGTGGAAAAAAGTATCCTCTTGTAATGAAAGATAATCAATTAATACTCAAAGACAAAAATGTAGACGAAGACATTCAAAGAAAAGTAAAGGGCTTTAAGTTTTTTGTGCAATTTGGAAATTTAAATGATTTAAACCGATATAAATTGAGAAACGCAAACTATAATACTAAAGCACCCAATTACTCAATAAGCTATTATTTAAATCAAAGTGATGAAAATTTGAATTTATTAAAAAAACATTATGGAGTTAAGGTTGGAGAACAACCTAGAATTGAGATATATGGAGACGGAAATTTTAAGAGTGACACACCAATTTCTGACACTATAGAATTTGTACTAGATAATAAAAATAATGAATACTTTAGTACTTCAGTAAGTTATAAACCTAAAAAAGGAGTGAATTATGAATAATATTACTACGATTAATAAGTATTCAGAAAAGAATAGTGCTATTACTTATAAGTCTTATGAAATAGAAACAAATATGCTTAATGATTTAACGAAAAAAGATATTAATTTCAGAATTGAATATAGTGCATTAAAAAATGAATTCCCATCCAACCTCCAATATGTTGATTCTTTTCTTGATAAGAAAACGGGGATGAGTGGCGTTGCATTTAAAGATAACAATACGAATAAAGTGACGATTGGTTTTGCAGGGACGAATGTGGGGTCAGGGAATACAAGCGACATGATAAAAGATGTTGGTGCAGATTTTAACATTGGTTTAAGCTTGGTTGATGCACAAGATCCCTATTTTAATGAAACGCATAAGTTCATTAATAAAATTAAAAAGGATCATGAGATTGAAGCCTTTACTGGTCACTCTAAAGGTGGCCGGGATGCAATGGTTTTAGGGATTGAACATAGCATCACAATGCCAAACACGTGAAGAATTATTTTTTGCGTATCTTTAGAATACATAAATGTAAAATCTATGAATTTCTCAAAACATATAGTTCTATCTATTTTATTGTAAATTGTATATATGTTAATGGTAGAATATTGTATAATTTATTTAAAACACTATTAGAAAGTGGTGGCTTCATGAAATTAGCTAAACATTTACTAATCATATTAGGGGTGATGGTATCCATGAGTTTATTAAGTAGTTGTGGCATGTCAACAAGAGAGAAAATAGAATCAGGGTTAAAAGAACCATTATCTGTATATCCGACAAAGAATTTGGAAGACTTTTATGATAAAGAAGGATACAGAGACAGTAACTTTAGTAAAGATGATAAAGGTGTGTGGTTAGTGTATACCTCTATAGCTAAACGTAATGATGAAGGGAAATTAAGAACAGAAGGGGTCATTTTATTCATTGATAGAAATACAAGAAAAAGTCAAGGGAATTATTTTGTTCAAAATGATAGTGAATATGAATATAATAAATTTAAAAAGAAGTATCCAATAATCATGAAAGATAATAAATTGATACTAAGAGAATATAAAGGTTATGAAGAAATAAAGAGAAAAATAGAGAATTTTAAATTCTTTGTACAATTTGGAGAATTTAAAGAGTTAGATAGATATTCAGAAAGAAATGCAATATATAATAATCAAGCACCAAATTATCTAATGAGTTATTACATAAAAAATAATGATAAAAATCTTAAACAAATTCAATCTGTTTATGGTTTAAATGTAGGAGAAAAGCCTAGACTTGAAATATATGGGGATGGAGAATTGAAGAATAACTCAAAAATATCAGCTAATATTGTATATATATTAAATGATAAGAAAGATCGATATGTTAATTCTGAAGTTATATACCTTCCAAAAAGAGGGTTAAAGTATGAATAGTATTAGTCCTATAAATTCATATTCTGAAAAATACAGTACTATATCCTATACTTCATATACAATTGAAACATCATTACTTAATGATGAAAGTCAAGAAAGCGTTACAAACAAAATGAATGATTATAAAAATAAAAATAAATTCCCACCCAACCTCCAATATGTTGATTCTTTTCTTGATAAGAAAACGGGGATGAGTGGCGTTGCATTTAAAGATAACAATACGAATAAAGTGACGATTGGTTTTGCAGGGACGAATGTGGGGTCAGGGAATACAAGCGACATGATAAAAGATGTTGGTGCAGATCTTAACATTGGTTTAAGCTTGGTTGATGCACATGACCCATATTTTAATGAAACGCATAAGTTCATTAATAAAATTAAAAAGAAGCATGAGATTGAAGCTTTTACTGGTCACTCTAAAGGTGGTCGAGATGCAATGGTTTTAGGGATTGAACATAATATTGACGATATTGTTATATTTAATTCCGCTTCGTTAGATTTGAAAGGAAGATCACAAATTCATGCTACTATCAATGATTGGATGGTTAAACCATCGAGTAATCCGTTAGAGTTAAGCAAAAAAAATTATATGGATTATTTACTATTACATGCTAAGGCTCAGAATTATAAAGGCAATATCATCCATTTTAGGAATAATAATGACTTAGTTTCGGTTGGTTTAAGCTTGATGGGTGGCAGTTATTATGGAAAAGATTTCGTATTTAAAGGCGGTGGCCACGGCCTTAGTTCTATGATGTCTTATGAACGCCAATTAGAAATTAAAAAAATTCTAAATAAACGTCCTTATGCTACATTAGTGAAAGAAACACATCAACGAGTCCAACGTGATGTGAAGAAACGCCTTTCTTCAGTGGATAATTTACGTGCTAATTTAGTTTCTGCGAATGGTGGCAGTCTTTCTTCAAACCAGGAAAAGTTACTGGAAACTCAAACGGCGCTCACTCTAATACAAGGTTTAAATCAATTATTAGATGCAGAAATAAACTTGATGTTAAAAGAGTATGATAATGCGATTGGCGATTTAAATATATTATGGAGTGATACGATAGTTCAAGCAGATGATTTATCTCAAGGTAAACTATCAGAAGGTGAAATTTTATCAGCACTGAGCGATGGAAATGCAACTGAACAATCTATAGTGATAGATAATGAAGAAACTATAAATACTAAGAAAGACAAATTAAAAGAAGTTGGAAAGAAGTATGATGAATTAATCAATAAGATTCAAGAGGCTATTGATGAAATTCTACAGAATGATCAAGTATTAGCGCAACAAATAAGGATGTTTTCAACATGAATGAACTACAAAAAGAGATTGAAAAAATAGAAGATGAACAGCGTGACGCTTTAAGAGAGTTCGATAAACAATTTGATAAGATACAACACTATAAACATCAATTACATAAAGAGAATGAAAAGAAATATGCCATTTTTCATGAACTACAACAAAGAGATGCCAATCTTCATCATTATCAACATGCTTTTGACCGTGTTATAGATGAAGCAACATTTGAATTTGAACAACAGCTAAAGGGTATTGAACGTCAATTATTCATCGAAAGAGATGCTTTGATACAATCGTATCAACGAGAAATTAGACAACTAGAACTGAGGTGATAATGATATGAATATCGATGATTTTAAAAAGTATGATCATACAATTTTTGAAACATCTCAAAAAAATGCATATAAAATGATGATAACTGATATCATTGCACCGAATGCATTGGACCATAAAGTGAAGCGTATGGATAAGCTGGATAAAGAAGAAGATGGTTTTCTTGATAAGATTAGTTCGAGTCAGAGGCAATTTCTTAATGACTTTGAAAACTATGCCAAAGGTGATTGGCTAGATGCGGCGAAAAGGGAAATGGAAGCTGTTAAAAAAGAGCTCGATACAATTAAATAAATGAACCACCCTGTGAGGTAATCACGTAATGGGGTGGTTCTTTTTTATGTGCACATCTTTTAAGTGTTTGTAATGCATCACATGGAGTGTGAAGATAAGGATTAAAGTAATGATAAGTACGATGATATAAGGTATAGCGTTGTGATCGCCCATAAGTCCAACGAGTGGTGTAGTGGCTGCGCCTACAAAATATTGAAGTAATCCAATCAGGCTAGATGCGCTGCCCACGGCTTTTTTCTGTCCATTCATGGCGATGGAAAATCCTAATGTAGCAACACCGGATACCGAGGCTACGATTAAGAAAAATCCAGGGATGAGTATGAGTAATGTCCAATGATTAATCAGTGCGCTAATCACAATGATAGCTCCTAAAAGTTGAATGATGCTAAAGCCTCTAAATAACACCAATGGATTGATTTGATCAACCAAACGCGCGGTAAGTTGTGCGGTACCTATGAGACCGAGTCCAGTGAATGCAAATATATAACTGTATGTTTGAGGAGTCAAGCCGTATAAATTCTGTAAGATAAATGGTGAAGCGGCCATATAACTAAAAAATAACGCAAACGTTAAACTTTGTATAAGAATTGGCAGTATAAATGTTTTACGATGTAGTAACTGTTTAAAATCCTCGAGTACGGGTTTAAATCCTGTTGAACTTCTATGTTGAAGGGCTAAACTTTCATCTACTTTAAAACAAACACCGAGAAGCATAAGAATACTGAGAGCGCTTAAACAATAAAAGATGACATGATAGCTGACATAGTTGGTAAGTATACCGCCAATCATAGGCGCAAATACAGGTGCGGCACCATTGACAAGCATCAACATAGCGAGAAATTTCGTTAAGTCATTGCCTTTATACTGATCACTCGCGATGGCGCGTGATAGCACAATCCCCGCACCGCCGGCGATACCTTGGAAGAAGCGGGCGATGATGAGTAGTTCAACCTGTGACGCCAGTGCGCAAATAAATGAAAAGACGATATACAGAATTAAACTAAAAATGAGAGGTCGTTTACGTCCAGTTTGGTCTGAAAGGACTCCAAAGATGATGTTACCTAAGGCAAGTCCGAACATAAAGAATGTAAGCGTAAGTTGTGTCTGTGTAGTTGAAGTGTGTAATGTTGTAGCTACTTGTGGTAAAGCAGGGAGATACATATCTATTGAAAGCGGTCCAAACGCCGCAAGTCCTGCCATCACAAGTATAAATATAACACTTGGTTTTTGCTTCATAGACACCCTCCTTAGCGTAAGAGCGCATCAGTCGTCGTAATCGTTCCCATTAGTGGGAATGAATTTTGTACGGAAAATTGATGAAGTTCTGTTTGAGGTGCAGCCATCATATCTTCCACAAAATATTGTTCATATCCATATTGATACGCATCGCGTGCAGTCGTATCCACACCCATATGCGTAGAAATACCGCCTATGATAATATTTTCAATACCACGACGGCGAAGTTGTAAATCTAAATCTGTCCCAAAGAACGCACTAAACCCACGTTTATTAACGATATAATCTTGTTCAGTCACATTGAACCGTTCTGGAAACTTGGCAAAATCTTTGTCAGGTTTACCTGGGAGTTGTTGTTCCGCAAGCTGTGGTTTCAATGCGTCTTTGCCATCGTGAAAATTAACACGGACGAACGCGATAAAGCCATCATTTTCTCTGAAATTTTGAATCATACGTTCTGCATTTTTTAAAACAGTCTCTGTTGAATGTGGCGCTGTGTCCATAGATAGAATCCCATTTTGTAAATCGATTAATATTAAAGCTGTATTTTTAAAATTGATCATGACATGATACTCCTTTTTTCATTTCATATACCCATTATAATCTTGGAGTTTTACAAACTTCTAAGTATTTGCACTTGCGTTACTTGTGATAAATGAGAGTTCTAAAATTTGGTGCTCTTGTATTGTTATAGCTGTAGTCAATATGTAATATCATAAACGGAATAATCTTAGAAAAATATTTGGAATGCATTCCGTTTGAAACGTGAATGTGTTTCGTATTACCATTAAGATGCTGGAATTTTATAGATATAAGGAGCGAGCGTGATGAATGTTAACGGTTTGGAAGCATATTTAAATATCGATGAAACACAATTTGAGTCGCCGTCTAAAGAGGCACTAAGCTATTATGTGGCACAGTTTATGAAAAAAGTGCCTTTTGAAAATATTGATGTTCAAAATCACATTCGTATATCGGTGAATGTTGACGATATTTATGATAAAGTCGTAAAAAAAGAGCGTGGGGGATTTTGTTACGAATTGAATACGTTATTTAAAACGTATTTAATAGAAAAAGGCTTTCATGCGTACAATGTATCCGCAACTATTCACACACCTGGAGGCGGTCGTAGTTTACCTGGCTCTCATATGTCCACAATTGTAGAGATTAATGGTATGAAATATATAGCGGATGTAGGGTTTGGAGATTTACCCCTTCAAGCAATTCCGTTAAGTAAAGCGGATGCCATTGCTGTTGTTCATGATCGTACTGGCACGTTTAGGGCAATGATTCAAGAAGAAGACCCTACACAGTTTAAAATTCAAAAACGAGACGATGAAGAATGGGAAACAAAATATGAAGCCGACATCACACCGCGCCCGCTATCATCTTTTGAGTATAATATTGAATATAATCAAACAAACCCCAATTCTATTTTTGTGAAACGACTTGTCGTAACCTTGCCTACAAAGAGTGGGCGTATAACAATGTCTCAAAATCATTTAACGATTACTGAAAAAGATCAGAAACATAAAATAGAAGTGACATCTGACAACTACAAACAACTTCTAAAAAAATATTTTAATTTAGAGGTTAACATTCACCGTTTAGAAAAATAAGGAGGATAATATGACGACTCAAAAACATAAGCAAAGGCGAGATGCACGTGAGAATAGAACACAAATTTTGAATACTGTTTTATCGTTATCTCAACAAGGGAGTAATATCAGTGATATGAAAATGTCAGATATCGCTCAATTGGCAGGTGTAGGCGTTGGCACGCTCTATCGTCATTTTGAAAATAAAGCCACACTATGTATTGCGATGCTAGATGCTCAAGTTGAAGAGATGTTTGAAGATATTGATAAATTTTTAGAAGCACATTCTGACGCCTCAGAATACCAACGTATAGAAGGAATACTTCACATATATGTCTCGTTAAAGGAAGCCAATTTTCATACTTTAGCATTTATTGAAACATCGTTTAATCAATCAATGACTATGGTACAAATCCCATTTTACAATCAATTGTCAGAGCGAATAAACGCACAATTTGACGAGCCACGGGAAGATGATTTTATCACACACATCCTATTAAACTGTTTTACGAGTGAGTTTTATTTTTATGCTAAGGACAAAAAGCATCTTTCAAAAGAAATTTATATTCAAAAAGTTTTGGACATCATTTTAAAATAATTAGTGAAGTAGTCTGTACATATGGCGCAACCCATAGTGCAGACTTTTTGTATACGTATGATTACCATGATTTTTTATTTTGAAATTGGCGCAAGTTTATGAGGAAGGTATATCTCTGACATACTCAAAAGGGATAGTGCGGTTGTTGTATACAGAGAAGAAAAGAAAATACGTGCATTACACACTTTAAAATTGTATTACCATAATAAACATCGCCTTCCGTATGACGGAAGGCGACGTTTTGGTTAAATCTCTCTGTTTTTACATACAGTAAAAGAAATTTGTATTTATTTATTTTTATTAAAGAATTCGGTAATTTTATCTTTGATTTCTTGTAATTTAGAATTCACTTTATCCAATTCACGTTGCATTTCATCGTTATTTCCGTTTTGACGTTCATTTTCTGCATTTTGTAAATTATCAGCAGTTTTGTTGTATTCATCAGCAACTTTATTAGCTTGTTGCGTATCAATATTGTTCTTTAATGAGGCGATTTCTTGTTTTAAAGCATCAATTTTACTTTGTGTATCAGTTTGATTATTTTCAATACTTTTTTTTGTGTCTTCAACCTGTTGTTGAAGTTGTTCATTTTTTTGTTGAACCAATTGTGCGTCGTTTTGATTCGTCGGATCTGTTGTATTTGGATCATTCGACGCGTGTTTATCATTCGTGCCAGCACATGATTTGACAATAAACGCAACTAACACAATGACCACGACAAATAATAAGAAAATAAGCCATTTGTTTTTACGTTTGGATGAGGTAATTTCTTCTTGTTGAAGTTGTTCGCGACGATAGTCTCTTTCGTTATATGTGTTAGCGTTATGATGTTGTGGACGAATTAAAATGTCGCCAAACACCTCATGTTGTTGTTGATCTGTTAATGTATTGACATTTAAGTCCGTATTCAGTTGATTAAACTTGTCATAAGCAATAATTGTGCCATCATCTAAAATCTTTTCAATTCTTGGATAATCTCGATTACGTTCTTGTCTTTTCACACGAATCCCTCCAATGGTTTAGGTGCCTTGTATGACGATATTTATAATGAATCATATAAAAAATGTAATGAGTTTATTTTATCCTACCACATTACGATAAAAGTGACAAAAAAGCACCAGAACTGTTACGGTTCTGGCACCTTTTCTAATTTTATGATTGTTTATTGTGATTTGCATGTTGCTGTTTCAATTCATCTATAATGAGCTGACTTAAAGCCTTTTGTCCAGCGTATTCTAGATGAACACCATCATATGCGAAATATTCAGGATGTCCGCCTGACGCTTTGTGCCAATCGATGAGATGTACATTTTTATGTTTGTCAGCCGCTTTTTTCAAGCTGTCATTAACATTTTTTTCATAATCGCGAGGCACTCGGGTATTCACAAAATAAATTTGTGCATCACCTAAATCGTCAATGATTTCATTGACTTGATCTTCTGTAAACGCACCATTGGTACCAAGCTGCATCACTACATCTTTATTTGGCTTCGCAAAACTTTTATATTGGGAGGTAATGAGCGCATTTGCTTCTGATAATTGACGACCGACTTTACCATCAATTGTCGCGTTTGGCACTTCTTTTTGGAAGACCTTACCAATATCTACCATAACAGAGTCTCCAATAAGGAGAGGTGAGAGCTGTTTCGTATTTACCTTGTTTTGTTCATTTGAATCTGTTGGTTCTGTTTTTGGTTTGTGCGTCGTTTTATTTGTAAATGCCGTTTCTTTTTGTGAGCTGTTTGCTTTACCAAGATGATCAAATTGACCACTGAGTAATAAAATGGATGGCACTGCTAAGAGCAGTACGAGGGCTAGTCTCATAAAACGTGCCACAGCATGAGGCTTAAATGAGAAAGCACGGAAACCATTTTTACGGATAGGATTTTCAATAAAGCGATATGACAACTCTGCAAAGGCAACCATTAATACGACATCAATTATATACACGTAATCAGGAATTTGCCCTGCCACGAAATGGCGATGTAATAACACAATCACCGGATAATGCCAAAGGTATAAACTGTATGACCGTTTACCGATTGCAACAAAAAGTGGATTACCCATTAATTTTGCAAAAAATCCTGAAGGGTGGACGACACTTGCAATTGTAAATAATGTAACAAAAGAAATGAGATAGAAACCACCGTGATAAATCCACTTATCATGTTCACTGACATTAAAAAGAAAATATGCGACCAACGCAAAACTTAATACGCCGACGACATCGATAGACGTGCGTAGCTTCATTGCAACTTGTTTTTTCAAACGAAATGGTGGCCATATGAGTGCTAACATAGCTCCTAGTAATAACGTTTGAAGGCGTGTATCTGTACCGAAGTATACACGTGCAGTGCTATTTGTAACACTTGATAAATACATCATTAATCCTAACGAAATTAAAGAAATGACAAAAAATATGATGAATGTATATTGTCGTTTTCTTAATTTAAATATCATGTATAAAATGAATGGGAAGAAGAGATAAAACTGCTCTTCAATTGCTAACGACCATAAATGTTTTAAAGGTGCGATCGAAAATTGATTGAAATAATCGACATCCTGAGCTATATACCACCAGTTGGATACATAAAATATGGCAGCAAGTGTATCATTTTTCAACGCCAATATAATATCTGGTTCAAAGACCACTGTATACGTTAAGACCACTGCCAACATAAATAACACGGCAGGGATTAAACGCTTCACACGGCGAAGCCAGAACGCAGGTAAATTGATTTTTCCAGTTTTATCATACTCAGCAATCAACAACGATGTAATTAAAAAACCAGAAATGACGAAAAATGTATCTACACCAAGAAATCCACCTGGTAACCATAGAGGATTCAAGTGAAAGATAATTATTGCGATGACGGCAATCGCTCTAAAACCGTCGAGTCCGGGGAGATACTTTTGAGTATGAATAGGTTTTGTTCTTTTTAATTCCTTTTGTGTCATTCATAACATCCTTAAACGTATTAAAGTTAGGCATCGAATAACAACACATTTATAGAGTATAGTATGTCGATGCGGTGAGGATCATTTCGTATGTTATTTCCAAAAAAACACATATCCTCTAAGTGCTACTAAATTATTATATCTTATTAATAGGAACATATGAATAATATATATGACTTTTACTATTTGTACAAATGTAAAGGTATCGAAATGTAAATGTAATATAACTTTAAAGAAAGAGTGTTTAATTCTAACAAATACTAGTGTATCAAATGTGATTGGAATACGAAAAACTTTATGTTAATCGTACATCATATAAATAAGGTAAAAATATTAAATAAAACAACAAAAGTCAATAAAGTTTATGATTATGAATATGTCATATACTTTAAATAAGTAGCCACGACCTAGCATTGCTTCTAATGATTAAAGTTTCTATAAAAATTTTTTGACCAATTTCGCCCTCATTTTTTCATAAATAATCAGAAATACGTCATTTTTTGAGAGGGAGAACGGCATGTTTTTTCATAAATTATAGTAATTTATCCAATTGTATATTATTTAAAATAGTATTGTGCAAATCTTAAAAGTGTGTTATATTAAATTCATCAAGAACAGCCTTTACTTTTTAGACTTCTACTTTTCCTCTTTTTTAGTGATTCTTCTAGATACCTTTTTATAATATGAATCCATTTGTTGTTGATATAGATAAAATACGATATTGAGGGGACGAATCGATGTTCTCTTAAGTGAACACCTATTCTTGAAATTTACCCTTGGAGGTGTTCCTATGATTATTGGAACAAGCTATGTAAGACATTCATTACCTATGGTTAAGCATTACCATGAAAAATTAAAAGCACAACAATGTGAAGCAGTGTATGTATCTTATTGCGATGCTTATTATGAGGGCATGACGTTAGATGATTTGGACTTTTTAAAGCATCCTTTAAACAATGGCGATACGGTTGTGACGGTATCTCTGACATCGTTATGTAATTCGGTTGAATTATTTGAAGAGGTGTTGAGACTGTTTCAACGCCGTAATATTCGCTTTAAAGTCATTGAACACAACTTAGATATAGAGCCTGAAGCATTAACTGAACGTATGATGAGTACGTTAATTGATTACTTTAATAATGAATATTATCAATATTGTCATTTTATTGATGAACAACTTGTGCAATTTGGACGTTACCGTTTTACACCATTTGAAATTGAAGAAATTTTAGATCTTCTTAAACATCAATCTATCTATGAATTATCCTCTGATACAGGTGTTCCTGTAACTACGCTTGAAACCTTCATGCTATTATACAATGAATATCAAAAATATCCAGAATTATAATATCGCATCATAGTTTTTTTCACATCTTGTCATATTGTATGTTGACTTCACACTTTTACTAAAATATCTACTGACGCATGAAATGGCTCACTATATCTATCTCCTTTTTATTTTTATCTCTATATTAGTTTGCGACTTTTCATTCAATCTTTAAAATGCATTTCATAGGTTTATTCATATAGTGGGCCGTTTGATGTGATGAGAGATTCATGACGATCAGTAGATAAGGTCATTTAATATGATGCTTTCAATTTATAAAGACCGTTAGTCGTCTTTAGATATAGATATATGTCTCAAAACACATCAACGCCTTCAACTGTCCATTTGTGACGATTGAAGGCATTTTTATCGTTTAATATATGACATTGATGTGATGTTCGGATGCATAATGTTGTATGTTGTGTGGCATTAGTATTAGAAACTTTTTTTAATATATTTGTAGCTATAACAAACGCAGAATTCACAATTTAAGAGGTTAGAATGTGAAGGCATCATTGAACCCCCTCGATGACACGAGGTGGTAGTGCCATACGAAGGGGTTAGAAATGATGTGTGATCAGATAATACTAGGGCATACAACCGAGTATAGGCATATTGTTACATTACAGTACTGCGTCTTAAAAGGTGGTTCTGTTAAAAGTCAAAACGGTGTCATATCTAACGTTTCTTGTACAAAGAGTAAGGTTCATGGATCAGGTTAACAAGACCTCATCTGTGCCTTGAGTTGAGTAATTTCAAATGCTTTAAGCGCTTCTTCAAACTTGGGATTGCTTAATTCACTAGAATGATAAAAATAGGCGTGTAAAAGATAAACGTGTGGCGGTGTTTCTGAAGTTTTGAATCTTAACGGGTGAAGGTCAATATGCACGTGTCAATGATATACCGTGATCAAAAGTATAGCGCATCAACAATGGGAGGAACGAGTTATACATTGTCTCTATCGCTAATTGTAAAAGCCTCTTGTTTCTCTATTTCGATGACTTAACCGATTGTATGCGCGCATTGAGAATGAAAAAGTCATGATGTTTTGGCCATTTGAACGACAGTATGACAGGGTGTAAAGCTCGGCAAGATGTCATCCTTAATGGTTTCATACGTAACAGCGCAACAATGATGGTGTCGCAGAGTGTGTTGTTCTGTTACGGTAGGTTGTATGCTGATGTCCGATGTATGAAACATTGATGTCGAAAAATACACACGAAATGACTTGCCCTATGGTGTGGGTTAAGGTTATCAATCATTACTGAGCAGTCGATTCAGCGGTTTTCGATAAGGGGCACATGCCCAGTCGTTCTAGAAGTCAGAAGTATGCATCTATGGTTATCGTCATTACGTCTACGATTAAGTTGAATAACGTGGAGACGACCGGTCTAAAAATGACTTATCCTGATGCCATAGTGACTTAAATGTGAACAAGATGACATTTGCTAAGAAAATATGAGTTGTGTCATAAATTAAGTATCGCAACACTAAATATTTTCTATAACTTGATTATAAGGAGTTTTAGTGTAAAAAGCAACATAATTTTACTGAATTTTCTCAAAAATAAAGGTGAGTATATCCAAATTTTATCTATAACAAACGAGCTATTTAAAAACAATGTTTGTTTTATCGTATTTAATTCGTAAAATGCGTTCGATGTTGATGATATGTTTGAAAGTTTTTTGTGTATAACAGATATTAAGAAATGATGTGGTATGTATAGACTATTATTTGTTTTGGAGGGGAAGTAAACGTAGTGGGCATTGGCGCGGATACAGATACGATTGCGTCACTCATCAGTCAAATGATGGATATGACATGGGGGGAATGCGATTTCGCAAACATAGATTGACGGTACATGTAACTATGACACGATAGAACACGTTTTAATACCGTGGATGATTGACTTCAAAGCTACACAATGAAATATATCTTGATGCGTGATTAAGATGAAGAAAATAAAATCACGACTGGGACATAGCTAGCTTCTCATCAAAAAACCAACAAAATTCTTCATACATGAACTTTGTTGGTTATATTTATATAAATTTAGTCTTTATGAGGGGAAGGGTGGTGAATTAAAACAACACTTTGATTGCGCCCTTAGCCGAGATTTCTGAGACATTAAGCTGAAACCGAAAATCTATTTTGAGGTAAGCCGCCTAGAATAGAGAGGCGTTTGGCACAATCAAAATTAAAATGGTTTATGTCCCATCCCCTTAATTCATGCGTCTCTAAGGGCGCATGTCTATTTCACATGTGTCATTTCTAATTGATGGATAAGATGTGTCAACATATCGTTGTTTGGTGTTGGAATACCTAACGCATGACCATATTTACTGATTTGTCCGTTTAAATAATCTACTTCTGTTAAACGACCATGGTATAAGTCTTGGTGCATAGATGGATAGTGAAGACCTTGTGTTTCTTTAGGGTAAGCGCCTTCGATTTTTTCAATAAGTGTTTGCGTATTTAGTTCAATACCTTTTGCTTTTGCAACCGCAACAATTTCATTAATGATAGGTTCGATTTGTTGACGGGCATATTCATATTCACCAAATTCAAAAATTGTTTTATTTAAAATCGTACATAGAGGATTTAAAACACTATTTAACGTTGCTTTTGTCCATACTGTTTGAAGGACATTTTCACTAACATAGGCATTTAAGTTTGCTTGATTAAACATATCTGCAATGAATTGCGTGCGTGCATCTGCTTCACCATCGGCACGTTGTAAATCGATGCGTCCGGTACCTTCTAATAAAATTTGACCTGGGCCACGTAAACCAGCTGTCCACATCGTTACTGCTAAAAATATTTGAGATTTAGGTACAATTTTTTCGAATCGTTCATCATGGCCGAGGCCATTCATCATTGTTAGAATAGCGGTATTTTCTTGAATGGCACCACGATCTAATAATGTTTGAACCATTGTTTCTGACTGCATTGCTTTTGTTAAAATAACGATCAAATCATATGCTTTTTCAGTATGTTCGGGTTTGCACGCATCAATATTTATGTAATGGGTATCGGTTTCGGTTTGAATTTCTAATCCATGCTCATTTATGGCTTTAATGTGCTCATCCCAAAAGTCAATCAATGTCACATCATAACCTGCCTTTTTTAATTGACTACCGATACGGCCACCCATTGCGCCGGCGCCTGCAATCGCAATTTTTTTCATACTAATTCCTCCTTAGATAGACTGCGTTTTTGTATATTTAGCGTAATTTTAAACTAAGAAGATGTCAATCTTATGTATGAAAAGTTACCAAAATTTTTATAAAATACTGCGGAATTAGATTTACGAATAAATGGTTTGCTTAGCTAACCATAAAGCGTTAAAATATATTTTGTGAAAATAATCATGAATGGAGGTTGGCAATTTGTCAGAAGGATTGACGACAACGAAAAGAAATTTAATCGTTACCATTATGTTATTGAGTGCATTTGTAGCGATGTTGAATCAAACGATTCTAAATACAGCGTTACCAGCGATGATTGTAGACTTAGGTATACCTGAAACTACCGCACAATGGCTGATAACCGGGTTTATGCTTGTGAATGGAATTATGATTCCGTTGACAGCTTTTTTAATTGATAAATATTCTACGAGACAGTTGTATATCTTTTCGATGGCTGCTTTTTTAATGGGATCCATTATTGCGGCAATGGCACCGAGTTTTGCGGTATTAATGATTGCGCGTATCATTCAAGCTATCGGCGCAGGTATTTTATTACCGCTAATGCAGTTTATCGTATTTATGGTGTTTCCTGTTGAAAAAAGAGGATTCGCGATGGGGCTAACAGGTATTGTCGCGCAGTCAGCTCCAGCGATTGGTCCGACGTTAACAGGTGTGCTTATTGACTTTTCAAGTTGGCATGCCCCTTTTATCGTCGTGGCTGTCATTTCACTCATTGCGTTTGGCGTTGGTGTATTTTATGTTGAGAATTTAGGCGATTCCAAACCAACGTTACTTGATAAACGTTCAGTTGTTTACTCTACAGTTGGATTTGGTTTAATGCTTTATGCATTTAGCATCGTAGGACATGTTGGACCTCTGTCACCTTTATTTATAATCAGTTTAATTCTAGGTATAGGTATTGTGGTGATATTTACGGTACGTCAATTGCGCATTGATCATCCGCTTTTGAGTATGGGGGTATTAAAAAACAGAACATTTACTTTATCTGCATTTGCCTCAATGATGATTTATATCGGAATTGTTGGACCCGCGTTGCTCATTCCAATTTATGTTCAAACAGGTCTCGGACTGTCCGCATTTTTATCAGGTCTTGTTATTTTACCGGGGGCTGTTGTTAATGCGTTTATGTCGACATATACAGGGAAAATTTATGATAAATACGGTGTTCGCGTGCTTGTGATTCCAGGTTTTATTTTATTAATCATTATGACAATATTGCATATTTTCTTAACGGCAGAAACGCCATTTTGGTATGTTGTCATGATTTATGCGATTCGCATGTTCTCTGTGGCGCTATTAATGATGCCGTTAAATACGGCAGGGTTAAATGCGTTAGATAATAAAGACGTGTCACATGGCAATGCGATTATGAATTCACTGCGTATTATTGCCGGAGCGATGGGAACTGCAATGAGCATTACCGTTCTTTCTATCGTGTCAAGAAACTTTATAGACGCACACGGCCATTCAGCAAAAATGTTGCGTGAAGCTACGATTAGCGGTGTCGATGCCGCATTTATTTTTACAACAGTATTAATTGTTATTGGATTTGTTTTATCACTCTTTATCCGTGAAACAAAACAAAGCCCGTTATCACAATCATAAGACTAATTTTGAAAGGATGAACGTTATGGGTGTTTTTACAAATGAAGAAAAGGTTCAAATTTTAAAAGATGTTGTAGGTTTTAAAACGGTTAATGATAATGAATTAGATGTATGTCACTATTTTAAAGACTTATTTCAAAAACACGGTATTGCAGCGCGTATTGATATGGTTGCAGGGCGACGCGCAAATCTTATAGCTGAAATTGGTGAAGGCTCCCCAGTACTTGGTATATCTGGCCATATGGATGTTGTAGCTGAAGGCGATCATGATGAATGGACGTACGATCCTTTTACACTTACAGAAGCGGACGGTTACTTATATGGACGTGGCGCTGGAGATATGAAATCTGGACTTGTCGCTTTAGCCATAGCAATGATTGAAATTCATGAAAGTGGTGCTTTAAAAAAGGGTAAAATTAAATTTATGGCTACAACTGGTGAAGAAATGGAACAACTTGGTTCGAGACAGTTATATGAAAATGGAGAAATGGACGACGTTAATGCCCTTGTTATTGCAGAACCGTCAGAAAAGATGTTAGTGTATGCGCATAAAGGATCTATGGATTTCCGTATCACGTCTAAAGGTCGCGCTGCACACAGCTCGATGCCAGTGATTGGTCAAAATGCGATTAAACCATTGATGCAATTTGTTCAACATATAGATGATGAATTTGAAAAAATTTCGAAAGCGTTGAACTGTGAACGTTTAAATTTCGAAACATTTTTGGATTACATTAAACCGATGTTATCTGAAAACATGGATATGGATGATGTATCACGTGTGCTTTATGGCTTAGTGATTACAAATACAATATTTAATGGAGGCACGCAAGTTAACTCCGTACCTGGACAAGCGACTGCAGAATTCAATGTGCGCACAGTACCTGAGTATGACAATGAACAAGTAAAAGCATTATTTAACCACTATTTAGAGCTAATGAATCAACAAGGGGCGAATCTTGAACAAGATGTCTATCTTGATTTAGACCCTGTCATTACAACAGGAGACAATGCGCTTGTACGTCTAGGTGTTGAAACGGCAAAACAACATTTTGAGCATGATATTATCGTATCGCCAACGGTTGGTGTTACGGATGCCTCAAATTTATTACGTGGCAAAGATGAACATTTCTCATTTATGATGTTTGGTCCAGGAGAACGCGCGCATCAAGTCGATGAACGTGTGAAAAAAACTTCTTATTTAAAGTTTATCGATTATTATGTTGCGTTATTTACGACATATCTTTCAAAATAAGGTAGATGGGTTTTTGTATAGAAAGGGGAACTTAAGTATATGTATTTTTACTTAAGTTCACCTCTTCTATTTGTCTGTAGTGTAAACGCTTTCTGATATATAGGGTAGAATGATGACTTGTTTATAAAATTGAAAAAAAGACGTATGTACATTAATATAGTTTGTATATTTTATTTGCGTTGTTAAAGAGAATGAGGATGAAATGACGTGCGTTTTATGAATCCTCACTCAAAATCTTAACTAAAGGGATATGATGAAAAATGGAACACAATGCGGAGTATGAAGGAAATGGACGACTTATCATAGGAATCGTTCTAGGTGTAATTACATTTTGGTTATTTGCCTTATCTTTAGTCAACGTTGTGCCGACGTTACATAAAGAGTTAGGTGCGAATTTTGGTTTAATCAATGTTGCGGTGAGTTTGACGTCACTTTTCTCAGGTATGTTTGTAGTTGGCGCTGGAGGGATTGCAGATAAATACGGTCCCGTAAAAATGACTTATGTCGGCCTATTGTTAAGTGTAATCGGCTCACTCATTATTGTCGTTTCACCACACATTTGGCCAATGATTATCGGGCGTGGCATTCAAGGGTTGTCAGCAGCATTTGTCATGCCGGCAACATTATCTATCATTAAAGGGTACTACCATGGACGTCATCGTCAAGCTGCATTAAGTTATTGGTCCATCGGCTCATGGGGTGGCGGTGGTGTGGCATCATTTTTTGGTGGCATTACCGATACATTTTTAGGGTGGCGTTGGATTTTTATTTTTTCAATTATGGTTGCCATCGCAGCAATGATTTTAATTAAAGGAACTCCTGAAGTGCCACGTAAAGCAAGCGTCGCGCGTCAAAAATTTGATTTCGCAGGTTTAGTACTGTTTTTGATTTTTATTTTAAGTTTAAATTTAATCATTACACAAAGTTCAGATTATGGTATAGGTTCACCTATCATTTTATCTTTGATCGCACTTTTTATTATTTCAATTGTGATTTTTGTCATTTTAGAGAAGAGACGCAAAACCCCTTTAGTAGACTTTGACGTTTTTAAAGACAAAGGGTATACAGGGGCAACACTTTCTAATTTTTTAATGAATGCGGTTGCTGGTACGTTAATTGTTGGAAATACATTTGTTCAAGAAGATAAAGGATTTACGTCTGCGCAAGCAGGGTACCTCTCTATCACGTATTTAGTGATGGTATTGATTACAATTCGAGTAGGCGAAAAAATCTTACAACATCTTGGTGCACAAAAGCCAATGTATATCGGTAGTATACTTAATATGGTCGGTATCATTTTAATCTCATTAACATTTTTACCTACGACTGCTTATGTCATCGCTTGCGTGATTGGATATTTCATTTATGGTTTAGGTTTAGGATTATACGCAACACCATCAATGGATACTGCAATCGCTAATGCGGATGAAGAACATATTGGCATGGCATCAGGAATATATAAAATGTCATCTTCTCTTGGTAACGCATTCGGTATTGCACTTTCTACAACGATTTTTGCGATTGGAACATCCGCTTTTAATATGCAAGTTGGAGCGATGTTTGGATTATGGTTTAACGTCATCCTCGCATTTATTTCATTTTTACTTGTTGCATTTTTAGTTCCGAAATCTCAAGGTGTTCAAATAGAGAAATAGAAGGCTGTTTGTTTTTATCCTTCCTGCCCAATTTAGTGTTACAATTAAGTAAACAAGAGGTTGTGCATAATATGAATAAATCCCCTCACTATGCCAGTGGTGAGGGGGTTTTTTGTCGGCTATTTTATTCAACTTAAACGTGTACATAAGTGTCTGACTTTATAACGTAAACTATGAGAATAAGTGGAATGATTTACGTTTCAAAGTCATTTTCTTCGTGCAATCATTGTGATTAAACTAAGTATTTACGTTTTGTTCAGGCTAATAGAAATTAATCACGTTTCCCTTTATAGTTCGTAAAGAAATCATGGGTTAATTTTTTAACTTGTGGTGCAAGTATCACAACGGCGATAATGTTTGGTATGAGTACAATTGCTAAGGCTAAATCGAGCAAGTTCCATAACTGTGTACCGACACCAATAGAGCCGATAATAATTGAAGCAGTATAAATAACTTTCATAAGCGTACCAGCCCATAGTCCGAATAAAAATTCAGCCATACGTGAACCGTAATACATAATAACGATAATCGTTGAAAATACGAAGAAAATCATCGAAATTGAAATCGTTGCACTACCGATACTGCCAAATGCATCTTCGTAGGCACGTGCAGTCAGTGCAGCGGCTTTGTCTTTTGCATCATTTGCAGTGTAAACACCGGACATTAAAACGACAAATGCAGTTGTCGTACAAATGACTAATGTATCTACAATGATTTCACTTACGGCCCAAAATGCTTGGCGCACAGGGTGATCTGTTTTGGCTGCGGCGTGTGCAATCGGTGACGTCCCTAAACCAGCTTCATTCGAATAAATACCTCGCGCAAAACCCCAACGAATCGTAGTCGCAAGTGCAGCACCAAAACTCCCACCTAAAGCTGCATCGGGGTTAAAAGCTTTTTCAACAATTAAACCGATGACATTAGGGAAGTGTTGAATGTTCATAATGATGATAATAAATCCTAATATTAAATAGAGTCCTACCATGATTGGCACTAAAAATTCTGTAAACGTTGCAATTCGTTTAACGCCACCAAATACAACAAGTGCGGCTAATGTAGCAATGACTAGTCCTGTAATCAGTTCATTCACTTGAAATGTATCGTGAACGGTGCTGGCAACGGAATGCCCCTGAACCATCACACTCGGAATGATTTCAAGTGCTAAGGCAAATGCGAAAATTGAAGCAAATATCATACCTAACTTTTTATTTTTAAAACCGTTTTTCATATAGTAGGTTGGGCCCCCAACGAATTCGCCTTTCGCGTTCTTCTCACGGTACTGAATACTGAGGACATTTTCGCTATATTTGAGTGCCATACCTAAAAAGGCAATGATAATCATCCAAAATACAGCCCCAGGACCGCCCATCATAATCGCAGTCGGTACACCGACAATGTTAGCAGCACCAACTGTAGACGATAAAGCAGAAGTTAGCGCTTGCCTTGGTGTGATCGTTCCTTCTCCTTTAGGGGTTTTATTGATGCTCCCAAAGGTTTGTTTCATGATGTAACCAAAATGACGGAATTGAACCCCTTTTAAATAAATTGTTAGAAATAAACTTGAAATGAGTAACAATCCAACGATAGGAAAGCCCCATAACCAATCTGTAAATGCTACAATCGCATCCATATTTCTCCCACTCCTTTGAACTTTTACATCAAGTGAAGGTCTCGCTATGTATCTCCCACATATATGAAATGTATCTAATAAGTGTGGCACCACGTGATGAAAAAGTTTATTTTTTTAACCATACCCCAAAACTTGTATACTTATAATTTAAAACATATTGCGTAATAAATTAAGAGTTTTCGGAAAATTTATTGTAAAAATGTTTTAATTGCGATGACGATGGTAGTAAAAATATGGGTAAAGTAAAACATGAAACGATAATGAAACAAAGGAGTTTGGAAAATAGTTGCAACCCAATCAATGATTTAAAATAGATATTAACATTTGATGGGTTAGCGTATGTTTAGCATAAATTGATAAAAAGGTGATAGGATAGCTGTATGTACGAAGGCGTATGACAACCGTCATAAAGGGGTTCTGAGAAATTGGGCTAATCTTGTTAGGCTGATGACTGTTGGTGTATAGTACGGCATGGCTTAGCATACTATCGTGATGACCACAGTGTTTTGGTTCTACAATAAAAGATAATGAAAAATGCAACGACGCATGTTGTACGCCTATATGAAAAAGAGAAAATGTACATCAAAGGACGTGGAATACTTGGAAAATCAACAAACGAATAGATGGATAACGTCTGGCGCCATTACTGTAGGGATTGAATTAGGTTCTACACAAATCAAAACTGTAGCGGTGGGGCCAAACTATCGGCCGCTCGCATCTGGCATATACAAATGGGAAAATCAATACCGGGACGGCTATTGGACCTATGATTTAGAGGAAGTTTGGATTGGAATCCAAGAAAGTTACCGCTTAATGAGGGAACAAGTGAAACAGCAGTATGGTGGTACATTAAGAAAAATCAACGCACTCGGGATTAGCGGGATGATGCATGGTTATCTTGCTTTTAACGAAGATGACGAATTACTTGTGCCATTTCGGACGTGGCGAAATAATTATGCGAATTTTGCGAGTCGACTGCTAAGTTATCAATTTCAAGTCAATGTGCCAGAACGTTGGAGTATTGCGCTATTTGAACAAGCGATTATGAATAAAGAGCCGCATGCCCATCATGTCACAAAATTAATGACTTTGGCAGGTTATGTTCATTGGAAATTAACAGGTGAACATGTAAGTGGCATTGGGGATGCTTCAGGCATGTTTCCCATTGATACGGAAAAACAATATTATCGTGCAGATTTAATGGATCGGTATGATCGGTTGTTAGTTGAAGAAGGTTATGAACAAAAAATTGAAACGATGTTGCCACATATTTTAAAAGCCGGTGATTGTGCCGGTATGCTCACAGAAGCGGGTGCTCAACGTATTGATCCTTCAGGTTGTTTAGAAGCAGGGATTCCATTATGCCCACCAGAAGGGGATGCTGCCACGGGTATGGTAGCTACAAATAGTATTCAACCACGAACAGGAAATGTCTCAGTCGGAACAAGTATTTTTTCAATGTTTGTATTAGATGCACCGATGTCTCGCCCTCATCCTGAAGTGGATATTGTTAGTACGCCTGATGGATATGATGTTGCGATGATTCATGCGAATAACGGCACGTCAGATCTTGATGCATGGATGCATTTATTTGAAGAAGTATTAACAACGATGGGTGTATCTGTTGAATCGTCGACCTTATATGAACGTTTATTTGCGACATTATCAAACGCCGATCAAGATGCAGGGCGTTTACTGAATTATAATTACGTCTCGGGTGAGTTTATTACTGATGTGAAACAAGGAACACCGACATTCATACGTCACCGCGATAGTCATTTTAATTTGGCGAATTTTATGAAGAGTCATATATATAGTAGTTTTGTAACGTTGAAAATGGGTGTAGAACGACTGGCAGAAGCTGAGCATTTAACATTTGAGCGTATTACTGCACATGGCGGTATGTTTAAAACGCCAATGGTTGTCCACGACTTAGCCGCAGCATTGAATGTGCCCGTTCAAGTACGAACAGCGGCACATGAAGGCGGTGCGTGGGGTATTGCGCTCCTTGCCGCTTATATGAAAGAAACGGAGAAAAGATCACTTCATCACTTTTTAGATGATGTATTTCGTGACTCAGAAGTTCAACAAGTAGAACCAACTGAAGCGCATGTAAAGGCGTATAATGATTATGTTCGTCAATTTCAAAAAGGATTAAGAGACCAAAGAGAAGCATATAAATTATTTGAAATATAAATGCATATAAACAAGAAATCCCTCACGCAAGTGGCTTGTGAGGGTTTTTTATATTTATAATAACGATATTGAATAAAATTATTGGAAATTTACTTTTTAATTTGTAGCCGACACAAGCGTCAATAGTCGCTACATGTGAGCATGATGGTTGATGCAACTTAGTAACATAGCTATACGAAGACGTCCTCGGCTTTATGGTCATCATAACGAAATAATTCTTTACCACCAACCGTTAGCAATTCTGAATTGAATAGCCTTATCTATAGAGCCATAACGCGCTTTAGCATAGTTAATCATGCCTTTCGTTTGTGTTTCTACTGAACCAGTGCCCCAAGCTTCTTTCGTTTGACCTAATCCTCGATAGCCAAGTTCATTGACCGCATTTGGATTTCCACCTGATTCAGGCATAACGATGTTATCCCACATAGCTTTCGTGCCACCAGCTTGGATAAATGCTTTATAAACTTCATTAGTTGATTGGGTAGCAGCATGTGTCGATTCAACTTCAGATACAATACCTGCTGTACCTAAAGAGAGTGAAACAGTTGCTAATGAAGCGATAAGTACTTTTTTCATATTGATTGTCCTCCTAGAATGTTTTGATTCAAGTATCAAGCGTTCTGGAACTTTACGCTCAATAAAAAAAGTTACGCGTCCTAGGTTAACATCTCTAAAACGGTCGTGGGTTACAAAGAGATAAAAATTTATTAGAATTTATGACAATTTTAAGACAAAATATTTCTGCGATATATCATAATACTTTAATATATATTTTATAGATTGAAAATTTGGGTGGGAGAAACAATGCATTTCATAAAATATGACTAGAAGAAACAAATGAGGTGAAGGGGATGACAGAAAAAACAGAAACGAGATTGGCTTATCGTCAACTTTTAATGGGGATGATTACATTATTTGTGGTCATTGCGTTAGGGCGTTTTGCTTATACACCAATCATGCCTTATATGCAAGCAGCGACACACTTGGGAGATAAAGATGCCGGATTATTAGCGACGTTCAACTATTTAGGCTACTTAATTGGTGCCATTATTCCAATGTTTTGTCTGATACGTTCGAAAGTCTTTGATTTAAAGTTATATTTGTTACTTAACGTGATTACGATGTTTTTACTTGGTAATACAACAGAATTTTGGATGTGGAGTATTTTAAGGTTGTTAAATGGCATTGCAAGTGGTGTCGGCTTTGTATTGGCATCGAATGTCGCACTAGAGGCGTTACGACGTGCAGGTAAACATGCGATTTGTGGGTTGCTTTATAGTGCAGTAGGTGCAGGTATATTCGTAAGTAGTATTTTTGTTTTCTTTTATACAGATACACATAATTGGGATATGACGTGGATGATTTTAGGAGGCGTGTCCTTTGTGCTCGCATGTATTGTTATGGTGATGTTAAAAGAACCACCGCGCATGACACAAAATGAGAACAAAACGACGCACACACAACGCCGTAAATATCCCCGTGCGTATTATATTACATATTATCTTGCCTATTTTAGTGAAGGGGCAGGGTATATCGTGACTGGAACCTTTCTAGTAGCGCTTATAAAAGCAATACCAGAACTTGAACCATATGCGCCATTAAGTTGGATGTTTGTCGGACTCGGTGCGATACCTTCTACAGTGATGTGGTCGATTATTGGCGAAAAAATAGGGAATGGTCGGGCAACTCAAATGTGTTTTGTCATTCAAGTGATTGCAGTATTAATGCCAATCCTCACATCAAATATGTTTGCATTAATGATCAGTTCTATGCTATTTGGTAGTACGTTTTTAGGCTTGACGACATTATTTATGTCGCAAGGTCAAAAAATTGCTTATGAAACAGGTAATGGCCATGTTGTTTCGTTAATGACATTTATTTATAGCTTTGGTCAAATGATGGCCCCATATGTAGCGGGTGTGATACTCGCTCATACAGTTGGCTATTCAACAGCGCTTATATTTGCGAGTGTCATTTTGACGATGGGGCTCATTAGTCATATCATCAGTCAGAGGTATGTTCACCAATATCAATAAAATTCATATGCCTTCACTATTCGGAAAGTTTATGCAAAAATTTTATATTTTGTGATTATTTTGATTTAACTAGGGTACACAAGAGTTAGGTAAATCAAAATTTAAGGAGGCAGTACATATGAACAACGTATGGGGAACATTCAAGGGTGCTATTGAAACAATTGTCAATTTCATTCCGAACTTAATTAGTGCTATTTTACTTTTATTACTCGCATGGATTATTGCTGTAGTAGTAAAAAATATTATCGTTAAAGGTTTAAACGCATTAGGTGTAGATAAATGGCTAGAGCGTAAAGGATTAGTGAATAATAATCATGCACATGACGGTCATAAAGGCAAACGTTCTGAATCAGAAGGTTTAATTCGTACACTTGGTAAATTAGCGTATTTCCTAGTATTCTTATTATTCTTACCGCCGGTATTTGATGCGTTAGGTATGAAATCAGTATCAGAACCGATTAAAGGTATGATGAACAGCGTATTTGAATTCGCTCCAAAAATTATTGTTGCGATTGTCATTTTAGTATTAGGTTTATTCATTGCTAAAATGTTAGGTACATTAGTGAAAAACTTACTTGCAAGTTTAAATGTGAGTCGTTTTAACCACTATGTGAACTTTGGAAACAACTCTAGAGAAGGGATCGACATCCCTGAAGCTGCAGGTTGGGTTATTACAACATTAATTGGATTATTCTTCGTCGTTCAAGCTTTAACAACTGTAAATTTAGAAATCTTAAATGGTATTGGTAAAGCAATTATTGGCTATTTACCATTAGTGATTTCAGGTATTATCATTTTAGGTTTAGGTCTTATCGGTGGTAACATTTTAGCTAAACTTGTCCGCCGTGCAACAGGTCATACATTACTTGCGCAAGTCGTTAAATACTTATTAATCATTGTGGCTGTATTTATGACATTAGATCAATTAAACTTTGCGCAAAGCATTGTTAATGTAGCGTTCTTATTAATCTTAGGTGCGGTTGCAGTTGCATTTGCTATCGCATTTGGTATTGGTGGCCGTGGCTTTGCTGAAAAGCAATTAAACAGCTTGTCAAACCGTATTGAAGAAGATAAACGTAATCCAGATTATGGTAACTATGATGATGGATTATTTGGTTCAAAATCTAAACAAGCTAATCATGCACAAGGTAATCATCAAGACAATTATGATTACACAAATCACAATCACTCAGATTTTGACCAAACACATGTAGATCATTCACATAGTCATGATCAATTCGAACATAGCGAATTTGATGCAGATCAACGTGAAATTGAACGTCGTGAAGCGGAACAAAAATCAAGTTACGTTAAAGATGAAGATATTGAAGAGCGTCGTGAACAACGTCGCGAACGTCGTCGTGACCCACGTGACCGTTACTAATTGAATCAAGTTAAAAAGCCTAGAAGCAAAGATTGCTTCTAGGCTTTTTTGTTTAAAGTCCATTAGATACCGTAATCATAGTGACTTGGTGATGTGCTTCTGTAAAATCGATGGTTGCCTTTTTGTACTGATATCGGTAGACCGTACCTTGTGCAGATTCAAATACTTTTGTAGGTTTGCCGTAGCTCATTTTCACTTTTTGAATTGAGGTGCCTTTTGAAACTGGAAACATGATACTGCTTGCGGTTTTTCCAGAGACCACAGCAATACCTTGATCATGAACTTTGATGTATTTAATATTCTTTTTACTAAAAGGTGCAGAAATTTTGTAGCCATTAAACGTTAAACCACGGTGCTGAACCGCATTTTTAAAATGACCATCAAGATAAAAGGCACCACCAAATGCTGTTTGTCCATGATATGCATACCAAGGGGATATCGCAGCGTGTGCGACTGGTTGTTCAGGCGTTAATGCTTGAGTGCCAATAAGGGCGCCAGTCAAAAGTGTACTTGCGAGTAAAACCTTTGACAATTTCTTCATAATAACACCTTCTTTTTATATTACATTTCAATTACATTATTACATTTATATTACAAAAGCTCAAGCGATACCATAAATTTAAATTGTTAGCATTTTAAGTTTAGATTGAAGTGTAGTTTCAAATGAATAAGAAATTGGAGTGAATTTCAAATAAGCGATTTCGAATTTATGCGAGGACAGACTCATATTTTTTTCTGAATAAATAGGTTAAGATAAACACTTTAATTCAACTATGTTGAATAGGGATATATCCTTTGCAGAGCGTATTATCATTAAAAAAATAGAATCAATAACAATGTTTCTCATACTTTGGAATAGGTATGATATGAATGAGCAATACAAAGGCTCAATATTTCTTAGGGAGGTTTACTATTATAGCAGAATCTAATAATCAAAATGGTAATATGAGTTATGAGGAAGCAGGGCGTAAAGGTGGAGAAGCATCATCTACTTCAAGCAGTAACAACTCAGGTAATAATGCCAACAATAATAGTAGTACTTCAAGCAGTAATAGTTCTAATAACAACTCTGGAAATAACAACTCAGGAAATGATAACTCAAACAACTCGAATAACTCAAGCAATAACAATTTAAGTAACAGTAATTCAAACGCTTAAAAAACATCTTAATATAAACAGCCGACCATCTTACATTTGGCCGGCTGTTTTTTTAATTTAACTATATTGTGTCGCTAAATTTTGATATTCCTCTTGGCTTAACCCTTTATAAGGCGTTTCTTGTGCTGTTGATGATTGCGCATTCACTGTATGAATATCATAGTCGAGAGAAGAAGCGAGATCGTTGTATTCTTTCTGACTAAGTCCAGCTGCATCGGAAGTACCGCTCGCAAATGACGCGACCCCTATAGCTAATGCACCAACTGCAACACATTTACTTGTAAAATTCATACACTATCACCTTTCTTCTTTAGTATATAAATTATACTAACATATCGATGGATGAAGTTCAAAGATAGTGATGAATATAAATATTTTTATAGAAGAAATTATATATTTGAAATATATTTTATTTCACAAGTGAATCATTTTCCCGTATAATCGCTATTAGACTTCTACTGTACAAAGTTCTTTTGAAAAAATGTAAAAGTCATCACTATTCTCACATAACTTTTGAAGGGACATTCTATATAATTGATTTAAGGGACAGGGATATGAAATCTCCCATTAAAGTGTAAATGCTTGAAATGATGCGGATAGCTAAAGTTTGGGCATGACTAACTTTCCAAATAATAGTCATATCAATGGGGTGGAATTACAATTTTATGTCATTGATGTAAGTGTCTGCGCATGCACGGCTTAACATTATTTTGTTGATGTTTTAATTGTTAAATTAATTACTAAATTCAACGATTTATGATTAATGATTTGTTTTTTGTATATACATATAAGACAACGACTTTTAAGAACGTCACAAAATAGTTTGTAAAATATGCAATATGCCAAAGTATTTATTTTAAAAAGTGGGGTGAAGTATTGTGAAAAAAATTATTATTTCTATTTTACTGATTGCGGGTGTACTAATAACGAATATGCTGTATTTAACATTTTTCTCTAAATCAAGTAATGCGAATGATCATTATGGATCAATGACACAATTGATGAAAGCTACAAAAGAAGGTGTCGATTGGAAAATTTTTACTAAAGATGAGCACAACCCAACCGTAATCGTCGCGCCTCATGGAGGTGGTATCGAACCAGGTACTACTGAAATAGCTGGAAGTATAGCAAAAAAAGCAAATGCTGGCTTTTATACGTTCCAAGGTATTAGACCTCAAAATAATTCTGAATTACACGTGACATCAATTAACTATGATGAACCTAAAGCACGTGAAATGATAGGGCAATCTGAGCGCACAGTGACAATTCATAAAACAGGACGCGAGGGTGCTGATGTGTATATCGGTGGACGTGATACCGCGCTTAAACACAAAATCATGGATAGTCTTACACACAAAGGTTTTATCGTTAAGGAAGCAAACGGCAATATTGCAGGTGAAGGTATTAAAAATATTACCAACATGAACAAACGACAAGCAGGCGTGCAACTAGAAGTATCTAATTCAACGATTCATAATTTCTTTAAAAATGGGGACTCTAGTCGTGTATCACGTATATATGCGGCGAATTGGACGAATACGATGGAACGTTTCACAGATGGTGTCGCTGAAGCGTTAAAATCATAACCAACCTATAATGACAATTTTTACAAAAAAGGCGAAGCGCTATGGAGCGTTTCGTCTTTTGTGATGTCATCAAAATTGCAAAATTCCTACAAAAATTCTACAGAAATTTCAGTTTCTTATCAAAAAGATGACGTTTTAAAAATATTATTAAAAAGATGGATTTTGAGTGCATGTATGCTGATTTTATAGTATCGTTGCTATGTTGAAAATCATACTTTAAAAGATAGAGAAGGAGGTCGAGAATAATTCGACATTTTCAACAACTTTCAAAACGGTTTATATACATATTTTTGTTTAGTATTTTGCTTACAACATTAGTATTTATCCCATTTTTCTACAATACTTTTGTCAATGGTATTGCATTTGCCGGAAAAGGGGATGGGTTTAGTCAATTAATGCCTTTTCAAAAATATTTGTACGAACACTATACAGAGTTTAAAAGTTTTTATGATACAGATTTCGGCTTAGGTGGCGATTATACAAAAGGGCTATCATACTATTATGCAACAAGCCCACTGATGATTATCTATTTCTTTATTATTCGCATCTTAGATATGATATTTCATTTGCCAACACATGATATGACGTTTTGGGCCAAAAATCAGGTCATTATTTCATATATTCGTGTATTATTAACAACCATCGTGAGTTACTATTGTTTTCGTTATTTACAGCCTGAACGTCGTCAATTTGCAATTTTAGCGACTATCATGTATACCGTATCTGTCGTAACGATATACTTTAATTTTACATGGTCATTTTATGGCGAAGTGTTAATTTTATTGCCATTGTCAATATGGGCAATGGAACGTTTTTTCAGAGCGCGTAAAATAGGCTTGTTCATCATCGCTATTGCATTAACATTGTTTGCGAATTTCTATTTTGCGTACTATGAAATGATTATTTTAGGATTCTATTTTCTGTACCGTGTCATTGTACCACATTCTAATGATGTGGTCTCACGTGTTCAAAAACTATGGATGCTGGCGATTGCTGCCTTCATAAGTTTGTTAATCAGTCTTCCAGGATTTTTTACAGGTGTATCCGCGGTTATGGAAAATAATAGAGAAATTAACCCGCATCTTAATTTGACGTTATTTATAGATTTTACAGAAAAATATCATATTTTCTCTAATGGCTTTTACATTACGATTTCAACACTGACATTTATCGCATTATTTGCGGTGAATCTATACAAATACTATTATTATCGTTTATTTGCGATATTAACGTGGATCTTACTAGTAGGTTCACTCACACCATATTTTGATAGTTTTTTTAATGGTTTTTCATTACCATCACGACGTTGGATTTATATTTTATGTTTATCTTCTAGTGTGCTTATCGCATTATTTATACGCTATTTTTCAGAAGTACATCTTAAACAATTCATGATAACGGCCATACCGACTGTAATCGTGATGGCGCTGATGTATACACAATATGATGCCACAATGAACTGGATGTGGGTGACACTATTAATCTTCATCGTGATGGGTGTTATATTATGGCAACGTCAATGGCTTGCTCATCCAGCAATGTATTACGTCTGGATTGGACTCGTATTCATTCAACAAGTAATGATGATTGTCGATTATCATCAATCTCATATGACAATTTATGAACGTCCTATCGCGTCAATGACTGAAGATAAATATCACAGTGATGCACTTCAGAAAGAATTCGATCAAATTCAACAAAAAGGAAATCCATTTTCTCGTATTGAATATTTATCTTTATCAGCACTCAATTCGCCATTGATTTATGGCTATAATGGTTTATCGATTTATTCAAGTTTGTTTAATGGCGATGTCCTTGATTATTATGATAAAACAATGCAAATTGCGCAGCCGATTGATAAAAACAGTACGCATCGTTTATTAGGTAATCGTGCGAATTTAATGGCGTTATGGGATGCGAAAGATCGCTTTAAAAATCCTAAAGATGATAACCTTCCATATGGGTTTGAACCAGAAAAAATAGTTGATGGGAAGGATAATAAATATCAATATTCAAAAGACACCATTCATTATCCAAGTACGCACATTACAAATAAAGTGTTTGACCCTAAAGATTTAAAATCACCTATAGACCGTGAACATGCGATGTTACAAGGAATCGTCTTAAATGATGGCACGAAAGCCAACAGTCAAATTCAAGAAAGTACCAATTACGCAAGTCTGATTGAAATTAATACGAAAGATGCTGATTTTAAAGAGGGAAACCATTTCTTAAAAGTGAAAAAAGATGAGGGGGGGTTAGAACTTAAAGTTCCAAAAACAGTTGCTGAAGATAATAAAGACGTTTATGTCGAAATGGATTTAGAAATGGTCAAACCGAAAGATAAAGCTCATCAAGTAAAACTGAACGAATATAAACAAAGTCGCAGTTCTTTAAATTATACGTATCGCCGTGCGGTTACACCGATTACTTTTCGTGTGAAAGCCGATGAGACGTTACGACTAAAACTTTCAAAAGGCACATACCGTTACCACCTTAAAGGCGTATATGGTGAAAACTACGAAACACTGAAATCAGCAGCGAAAGAAGTTCAAAAGGTAAAGGTTAAAGAAACGAAAGACGGCTATGCATTTATTAAAAATAAACGTGACGCTGGTTACCTTGTCGTACCCACACCTTATGTTGATGGATTAGAAGCAACAGCAGATGGACAATCTGTGGACGTTAAAAAGGGGAATGGCATGCAGACGGTGATTCCTGTTAAAAAAGGACAAGAACACATCGAATTGATGTATACACCGCCGCATAGAGTGTTATTACTGATAATAATGGGGATTGGTATTATAGCTGGTATCCTGTATACCGCTTTTATTGCAAGGCGCTTAAAAAAGAAATAATAAAAAGGAGTGGAACACTAACATGAGCGTTCCACTCCTTTTTTTACCTAGAAAGTTTGGCCTAGGGTAGTATGCTTGTTTGGAATAATCGCGATTTAGTTCCTGAGTAGGATCGTCACAATTATCAATAATATGAATGTGTTACAAAATTGTAAAAGCTATTTGAAGATGCAATTAAAAATAAAATTTATATGCTATAATATTATTAAAAAAGAGGGCTGACGAGTATGAACAACACAAAGTATTCATGGACAAGTCGTATCGTTGATATGATAGGTATTATTGCTAGTTTATTGCTACTCATACTTCTTATAATCAAATTTTATATTCATGTGACGCCTGATAGATGGGAAGTTGGTTTCGAATTTACAGGGAATTCAGGCATCATTATGATATTACTTGTTGTGACGATAATCATATGTGCGAGTATTTCATTTATTCAAAAGTTGAAATGTAAACCGCGTTCATAACTTTAGCTGAAATTAAAAAAGGCGACACTCAAATGAGCGTCGCCTTTTAGGGTTATCTGACTTCTACGTCATGTCCTGTTTCAACTTTTTTATCTTTATTGAAGTAGGCTGCACCTTGGACACTACCGTAGTTTGGATTATCTGAGCTGTTATGTGGTTTATACCCTAATTTTTTGAACTCTTCTATAGCGTCATCTTTCATACCATTTTCATAATAAATGGCATCACCATCGTTATAGAAACGTGGTTTTTCAATAATTTGTTGCAATGATCCTTTGTCACGTAAATATTGTGACATGGTTTGCTGAAGTAACGTTGGGACTTTATTCCCACCAGGTGTACCTGTACCGAAGTGATAATTTTCACCAACAACAATCATTGGTGAGATGTAAGAACGTGGTGTTTTATTAGGTCCTCCTTTATTATCACTTGAAGGCGTCTTAGAAAAGCGATCAAGCGCGTTATTCAAGAAGAAACCTTGTTCTGTATATTGACCGTTACCAAAGAAGTTATTCAATGTATTTGTTGAGCTCATCATCTTACCATCTTTGTCAATTACAACGAAATGGGAACCAGCAGTATTTGCTTCACCTTGTAAATCAAATTTATTTTTAAGATCTTTATATTCTTCTGCATGATTTGAAAGGTATGCATCGTTGAGTTTTTGTTGATCGATTGGTTTTTCGTCATTCACAATGTAACGATTTTTATAATTTACATTACGTGCTTTTACTGTACCATCCACATAAGACTGAGGTGTGTCTTCACCTAACTCACCGTTGATCATTTGATCGATTTTCAGTGATTGTAATGTGAAAATACCACCAGTTGGATTCGGTGATGTGTACACTTGGTTGCCTAAATATTCTGTAGAAATTGGTTTTTTCTCTTTTGTTTTAAAGTCTTTGAAGTCTTGTGCATCTAAGTTGCCACGTGTTTGTTCAGCGATTTTAGGGCCGAGATCTTTATAAAAGCCATCCGCACCGTTATCACGTATATGTTTTAACGTATTTGCTAAGTTCGGTTGCTTAACAACGTCACCTGCTTTTACAACTTTGCCATCTTTAACGAAGGGTGATTTTTTATCTACAATGGCACTGTATTTAAGTAACATTTTTTCTAAATCCGTATTGACTTGGAAACCGTCTTCAGCGAGGGGAATAACATAATTAAGAATATCTTTCTCGCTCATTTTTCCTTCTTTCGCATGCATATGCGACATACCGCTTACAAAGCCAGGTACCCCGATTTTATCACCATTTTTATATTGGTGTGATGATACAGCGTTGTAATCATAGACGATTGGTTTTTCACCTTTTTTACCAGAGTAGGAGAGGGTTGTTCCTTCACCACCAAGGCCAGCTGCAAAGGGCTCTGTCACTGCTAACGTATAAGCAACACCGTATGCGGCATCGGCAGCGTTACCGCCGTCTTTGATAATTTTGTTACCAACTTGTCGTGCAATTTCATTATTTGTAGAGATACCGTAAGATTTTGTAGCATTATCATTTGTAGCTTGAGATGCGAGTTTGTTTTCATATAACTGGTCTTTATCGACTTGTTCATCACGGTTGAGGTAATAAAACCCTACAGATGCGATGACCATAATAATTAAAATAACACCGAGTAATTTTTTATTGTAAATACTCATGGGATTGACCTCCGTCTAAGGCAACCTGTTGGTTATTTTGTGACGTATGCGCTGATTGTTTTGATGTGTCATTTTTTAAAGATACGTGTACACCATGATGTTTGTTTTCAGTTGAATCTTCTTTCGGTTGTTCTAAAGATACATGTTTTTCTTGTCTTAAATCATGTTTCTCATATTTATCTAAAGTGTCATTTGCATTACTGTTGATGATTAAGAAGAATATCCCGCAAATGAGCAATACGATAACACCATACAGAATGTAATTTTTAGTTCTCATATGTGTAACCTCCATTGGCTTCTTTTAATTTAATTGATGGGCTTGAAATACGATTAAAGAATTTTTGCTTTTCTATAGCGTTCATATTGTCTTGAGTGACTTGGTCTCCTGTGGTGCGAATAGGTGTGATTTGAAACTTGCTCTGATCACCATGAATGGTATGTTGAACAGCGATACCTTTTTTGTTTTCTGATAAGAATTTATCGGATGTTACATTACCTAAGCTGTAAAAAATGCTTGAACCTTTATATTTTTCGATTTCTTGAACAACAGTATTATGACCAACAACAACATCTGCGCCAGCATCTACTAAAGCATGACCATATTGTTTTTGGCGATTTGTCACGTTCGGTTCGTCAGGGATACCCCAGTCGACATTGACAATTACGACATCATTGTCTTTTTTAAGTTTTTGAACGAGAGGCATGAAGATTTTAGGTTCAAGTGCGATAGATGTCGTTGCTTTACGTGGGTCCATATATTTGGAACTTACATCTGTGAATGATACACTTGCCACTTTTTTACCATTAACTGTCTTCTTAGTGATTTTACTGTTCAACGGATTAGAACCATTACCTGTAGTGAAGTTATAGCCATGTTGGGCATCTGCTTTTCTTGTAATTTGTTTAATTTGTTCAAGATCAACAGAGTTGTTCGTTAAGTTGATGGTGCTAAAACCTAAATGATTTAAGAATCCAATATTTTTTAAGTTTTTATCTATGTTTCGTTTAGGGTCTTTCGCAAAGTTGTTGACGTTTACACTTGCTAAAGCATAGTCACTATCTTTAATAATGTCAGATACTGAACTGAACATATTTTTCAAATCGTTTTGACGAATGTTTTCATTTAATGTGATATTGCCTAGATACGTCATATGTAGTCCTTTATCTTCTTTACCAAAAACTTTTACACTTTCCGTTTTGGTAGTCAGCATGAAAAAGACGAGTAGGCCAATCGCAATTACGGTAACGACAAGCATCAAAAGTGAATTATGTTTTTTCTGGTTTTTCGAATTGCGAAGTATCCGTTCTTCTAAATTTAATTTGTTCTTTTTCGACATAATCTAGCTCCCTTTTACTTAATAAAGCTATAAGCAAATAGAATGATATATGTGATACCTGTTAATAACATACAAGATGCTAAAGTAGTGATTGTACCTTGTTTTTGAATTGTGTTTGCAATAATTCCAGGAATAACGATACCAATACCTGAAAGTTGTACGATTTCAAAAGGTGCCAAAGGGTAAATCAAATCAAACAGGAATTTGAGTATCATACCCGTTAAAATCATTGCAGCAAATTTACGGCGTCCGTATAAAATTGCGACGCGACTTACACCGTGTACAACGATAAAGTATGTAAGACAGCTAATCACTAAAATTGAAAGTAACATGATTGGCTGATCAAAGATGAGTGCTAAATAACCAGGTACTACGAGTCCAGCAGGGGTAATACCAAATTTTTCGGCAAAGATTAAGCTTAATACAATACCTACGAATAGCGAGAAATATAACTCTGAACCTATCAAAATTAATCCAACCCTTCCATTAAATTGATGACGTGTTTACCACTACCGTGAATATTTCCGACAGTGAAGATTAACGCTTCATGACATTCTTCAAAAATTGCTTGTTCGACTTCACTAAATGGACGTCCTTCGAAATTTAAATATTTTTTATCTGGACATTCATTTTTCATTGTTTCTGTTACAGCTTGTGTACTTTTACCGACACAAATGAGCGTGTCATATTCTACATTTGTAATGAAATTTTCAGCGAACAATTTTGTTCTATCAAGCCTGTCTGCACGACAGTTTAAAATGATAACAATCTTTTTGAATGGATATTTATAATCTATAACTTTTTGTAAAATTGCTTTTGTTGATTTTGGTTCATTTGCGGCAAACGCGTTGACGAAGACATTTTGCGTATTGTTTTTATTGAAGTACTTCACACGAACAGCACCACTGTCTGGTGGGGCGTTAAGCATGCCATCAATCATTCTGTCTTCTTTAATACCTACTGCTTTGGCAACACCTAAGGCAATTGCAACGTTGTCTGGGAAGACGATGTAATCAAAGCGACGTAATAACGCTTCATCGATGTCATCTTTATCAACAACAATTGTTTCTGTATTACGTTGATCTGCAACTTTCTTAAAGAAGTCTGTGTATTCATCTTTCATTACAACAAGTTTTCCATTATATGGAATTGTTGCAGTAAATGATTCTGCCACATCGTCTAATGTAGGACCTAATGTTTCCATATGGTCTTCCATTACGTTAACGATGACCCCTATATTGGCTTTTAATAGTTGTTTCTGGAAAATAATTTGATAGTCAGGGTTTACAGCCATACATTCATTGACGATGGCTTCTGCGCCTTCCTTATTCACTATTTTCAAAATATCCCTTTGTTCCCCTATATTTGGTCCTTGAGGTTTACGTACAACCGGAAACTCTTCATCTGTATACCAATAAAGCATGCGTGCATCTGTACCAGTTGTTTTACCGATAACCTTCATTTGATCTTCACGTAAAATACCGTAAATCAATCGAGTAATCGTTGATTTACCACGTATCCCATTGATGTTAATTCGAACAGGAATACTATTGATGCGTTTGTTATGGACATAGATTTCTCTCATGGCCAAAACTAAAATCAAAGCAGTAAAGAAAATTACCAAAAACAATTTTTTCACCTCGTTTAATTTTGTCACCTCGCTATGCTATCACAAATATGAAAACAAAATATGATATTTACATTTATTTAAGTTTGTTTATATTTATAATGCAAAAAAGTTTAATTTAGTTTATTACGCTAAATATATTTTTTATAAAAAAGCGTACTTTATAGCAATGCTTTAACTCGATGCAGTCCCATAGTCAAGCATAGTTAGAAAAACGAAAGATTTTTCACATAGACAAATTAAAACCAATGTGTATATTTGTAAAAATACACACATTATGAAAATACATTCGATTTGAATCGTTAAGGATATGTTAATGTATTATCTATTGTGATAATTAAAACTTATCATGTTGTACAATCTTGATTATATTTTGTATACTTTGTAACTAAAATAGCGCGAAGTTACAGTGACGTGCGCAAGTATATGATAGTTGTAAAATACTGATATGACAGTATTTATAAGCTATTATTGATATTTAATCGTCTAAATACCTATCCAATTTTATGAAACTTTTTATTTAAATTGAACTTAAATAAAAAGTGCAAATAAGTAGTGAATAGGTAATTTACAGGAGGGGGTTAACTTTTTAGTTAGGAGTAGCTAAAATGCTTGTGGATGTTGGCATGACGGTAGTTAAAATGTCTACGTGTGAAAAAAAGACTGATTGTTACGTGAATGCTGTTATTGTAACAATCAGTAAAATTTTGTAACGCTATTGAGAATGAGATGCAACGACTGGGTAATGGTCGGAATAATCTTGATAACGATAGGTCTTGCCCCATGAGGTCACAGACCATTCGGGAGATTGTGAATGGATGACGGTATTATCCCATTTTTCAGGATGCGCATGCGCTTTTTCCACGAAGATATAATCCAAATATTATGGTTTTAAATCAGGATAATTGTACTTCGCAATGCTATTCTTTTCTGTATCCCATGTATAGGGGTGACCTGAAAAAGAAGGTGGTGCGACATTTAATTGAGATAACATGTTGTGATATTCACTTGTATCTTTCATGACATTCATATCTCCACCAATGATGACCATTTCATTTTTAGGAATATGTTTTTGTCGGATGAACTGTTGTATTTCAGCCATTTGACTCGATCTCACCGCCGCATCTTTAGGACGGGAACGTTCACTATTATCAGACTGAAGATGTGTGCCAATGATGTGATAAGGTTGACCATTTTTATTGATTTTAATATAAACAAATCCTTTTTTAGCCATTGCATCGGAGCCTCTACCTTGTGTATAGACATGTTGCTCTTGTTGCATGATTGGATAACGACTCAAAATGGCAACACCGCCATTTGTTATTTTAGTATTTGGAATATTCCCATGTGCATCATCCCATGCTGAGCGATTTTCACCTAAAATGGGTGTTTGATAGGGATATGTGTCTTGAAGGTTTGCCTTTAATTGCGCAGAAGCTTTCTCATCGAATAATTCATTCAGTATCACCACCTCATTGTGTTGCATATAAGGGGCTTTAGCAATGAGATTAACACGTGCCATTTGTCCCCAATTTGGATATAAAGCACGAGGCATCAAATAAACGTTATGCGTCGCAATATGAAGGGGAGATTGTTGCGATGCACCTTGAACAGAAAAGAGTGGTATCGCTACAACCAAACACAACATCATAATCATGCGAAAGATTAACTTCATTATTTATCACTCCTCTAAGTATGATGTACGACTTAAATCAACATATCAAAGGAGTTTGAAGCCATTGTTAATTTAACTGAAATTATAAAAAACTTTAAAATTAGCTTAAGAAAATAATTGGAATTAAAAATCTATGGTATGATGTATCTAGTCAAACATGGATCATTACCATCCATAAAAGTCCTACATCTGTGCTGGTGTAGGGCTTTTTCTTTGTATCGTTATCAAGGCTGTAGTTATGCTTCTAATTTGAGTAAAACATTCGTAGATGATATAGGAGTAGAGGTGTGAAAGTAAATCGTCTATGCATCATATTGTTTTTATAAGACGCTTCATTACTTTTTCGGTATAATAAAAACATTATAAAGAGAAGATGAGGTGAATGAGATGCAATTGATATTTGATCCAAGCATAAATATTTTTTACCGCTTGTTTCTAGGCTCGTTTTTTGTCATAAACTTAGTGTTAGCATTTTTCATTATTTTTATGGAAAGAGACCGTCGAGAAGCCACATCTACGTGGGCATGGTTGTTATTATTATTCGTCGTGCCAGTGCTAGGGTTTTTCCTATACTTATTCTTTGGACGTGCAGTGAAATTAAAAAGCAGTAGTAAAGAATCGTCAGGTGAAATTGAAGATGCACGTGCACGTGTGAAAAATCAAAAAGAACAATTTGAAAACCATACCTTTCAAACAAGCAACCCTGTAGTAGAAAAACAGGCGGACCTTGTTCAAATGATGCTTACACGCGACGCATCATTTTTAAGTGAAAATAATCATGTTCATATTTATACAGATGGACATGCGCTATTTGATCGTGTAAAAAAAGATTTGCGTGAAGCGAAACATTACATTCATATGGAATTTTACATTCTTAATCTAGATGGGTTAGGTACGGAAATACTTGAGATTTTAAAAGAAAAAGCACGTGAAGGACTAGAAGTAAAACTGTTGTACGACGCAGTAGGGTCTAAACAGTTGCGTAAAGGTAAAATGAAAGGCCTATATGAAGCCGGGGTATCTATTGAAGCTTTCTTTCATGCAAAGATTATTCCGTTTATTAACTTCCGTGTAAATAATCGGAACCATCGTAAAAATCTTATTATCGATGGCGATATCGGGTATGTCGGTGGTTTCAACATAGGTGATGAATATTTAGGATTGGATGAAAAGTTAGGCTACTGGCGTGACACACATTTACGCATTCAAGGCGATGGTGTCGATGCTTTACAATTAAGTTTTATACACGATTGGAATTCCCAAGTTGAGGAAGACAGACAATTGGATTATGATCAACGTTATTTTCCTAAAAACGCACGTAAAGATGGCCATGTTGCCATGCAACTAGGGTTAAGCGGTCCGAATAATGATTGGCATCAGCTTGAATTTGCTTATATGAAAATGATCATGAACGCGAAAAAGTCGATTTACATCCATACGCCTTATTTTGTTCCGGAAATCGGGTTTGTGAATGCATTGCGTATTGCAGCGAAGTCTGGTGTGGATGTGCATCTTATCGTACCGAACAAACCAGACCAACCGTTTGTGCACTGGGCAACACTAACGACGGTTGCACAGCTCATGTACGATGGTGTAAATGTTTATACTTATGAAAAAGGATTCATCCATTCAAAAATGATGATTATCGATGGTGAAGTAGCATCAGTAGGATCTGCGAATATGGATCAGCGTAGTTTTCAATTGAATTTTGAGGTGAACGCCTTGATTTATAATAAAGCGATTGCACAAAAACTTATCCATGCCTTTGAACGTGATGTGGAAGATTCGAAAAAATTGACGCCAGAGCGCTACGAATCTCGCTCAAATTGGGTGAAGTTCAAACAATCTATCGCCAAACTTGTCTCACCAATTTTATAAAAGATATGGAAAAAGCACTGGCAGGGTTCAGTGCTTTTTTCATTTAGAAGGTGAGCATTGCGATAAGAATACTTTTGTATAATAGTAAAAATATAGACGTTTTTTATATTATTAATAAAAATTTTTAAATGTAGCTTTCGTCACACTCCAAAGTGGGAATACTGAAAAAGAAAAGGAGGCAGCTTATGCATATACTAGATATTAACAAAAATTATCGTATTCGATTTGAAGATGCAGTGTACATCGATAAAAACAACGAAACGATAGCTTATGAAACATTGCATAAAGTAGGGAATTCTAAAGATAAATGCTATGTGGTTTTAAACTATATTAAAATTTTATCTGGTAAGTCTGATGAATTTGAAACAGAATGTTTAAGTAAAGATTCTGGCATGGAGGATTTGGAAGGCTTTCATTCATATTATTTTCTAAAACCAATTGGCAAGGTTGACCATTATTTAGTGGTAACTGTGTGGAAAGATGCCCATTTTTTCGATAATTGGATTCAATCCAAAAAATATCTTAAAGCTTTTAATGAAATCGTTGAATGTGATATCGTTAACCGACAACTTACTTATCGCATTTCATTTTATGATCAACATTTTAAACGGTCTTAGTACGCCTTAAAGGTTTTTGACAACCTAAAATAATTCAAAATAATATATTATTATAGATGATAATCCTGCAAAATCAAATTAAGTATAATTGAAAAGTATTGAATGTATAAAGATGATGTATTACTATTCGATTCTTTAGCTTGTATATCAATAGCGTGCGATATGTGAGATTTGGAAAGGATTGGTATGGCTTACAGTCAACGAAGATTTATAGAAAACAATAACAAATGTATATGACAAAGAAAAGAGAAAGTTCGCATAACTATACGTCGAAATTCTCATAGAAACAATAGAAGAGATTGGTAGTTACAGAAGTGAAGTAATAAATAATATTTTGCAGGGGTTTTATAATAATGTCATCCATAGACGTGACGTGTTTTAGTGAACACGTCATTTTTGAGTCGTGAACTTGAAAGATAAATCTAATCTTGTCGTTCGATGTATAGGTGCATGGACGATTAATCAATGTTATCCATTGACGCGGATACTTTTTGTTGTATTGATAATCATTTCTATTTTTTGTAGGAAGAAGTATATGATGAATAACTACATACGTTATATCTTTCTGAATCATTACGTTTTAACATAATCAAACCACCACATGCGTATGTGGTGGTTTTTGATTATTTATACATTTCATTTATTTTCATGATCTTGTGTTAATGTTGGTAGATAAATTTTGAAATGTGCCCCTTTATCTGAAGGTACGAGTGTCAACTCGCCTTGATGGAATTCTACGGCATCACGAATGATTGATAGACCAAGTCCATGTTCACCTTTATCTTTTTTAGAGGTATATGATTTTTTAATTAAGTCATCAAGTTTGTAACTTGGTAACCCTTTACCATTATCTTTATAGTCTATAAATAAATCTTTGGCATCTAATTTAAATGAAATGGTGATGTCAGGATTGATAGCATTATGATCAAGACTATTGTTAATTAAATTGAATAACATGCGTTCAAAGTAGAGTTTATTTCCGTAAAACGTAGTTTCAGGTGGGAAATCAAAATCTATTTTAATTTTGTCAAAACCGATTGTAGATTTTACACGTTCAACTGTACTTTGTATTTCAAAACTTTCGCGATGATATTCCATTTGTTCGGTTTCGTATTTAAATTGTGCACTTAAATTATCAATGACTTCCCTAATATAGTCTGCTTTTTCAGATATCAATTTTAAATGTTGCTGATCCATTTCCGTTGCACCACGAACAAGCTTAGAAAAGCCGTAAATCGATGTAAGTGGTGATTTTAAATCGTGTGAAATTTGAGAAATCCATTTCGTTTTGTAATATTGAATTTGATCGTGATAAAAGCGATCTTTTACCAGCTGCTTATTTAACGTAAATATCGCATCGTCAAGTTCTTGGTAAGTTTTTCGTGTATGTTCACGATTTTTAATTCGCGCATCAGGTTGATGTAAGCGGCCGACACTTAAATTTTTAATCCATTTTGAATAGAAGAAGAGTGGCTGTGAAATTCGACGTGAAATCATCCACGAAATGATTAAAATCGATATAATGTTAGCAAGAATAATTGCAATCCAACTTAAATATATCGTATTTGTATATTGCTTAATCACAGTTGTATCTGTGCGATCAATACCGCTGTTTTCATAAAATGTTAAATTTCCATTCGAAATATTGAATTCATATGGATTTAATCCATTAGATCGAATACTTTCAAGTAACATATGGACATCAATATCTTTGCCATTTTTTATTACTGGGTTTTCACCTTTACGGTAAATATAAACAAAGTAATAATGTTCTGCACCATATTTATACCGAATTGAATGTGATTGGTATGCGTTTTTTATTAAACGTGATTTGATGTTTCCTTTGACATTATGCGGATACACAACGTCCCCGTTTAGTTTTGTCACAAAGACATCCGCTTTATTTTGTTCAGCGAGTTCTAAAATAGGCATGGGTACTTCAACACGTTTAGGTGAATAGGGCGGATAAAGCTCCAATTCAATATTGTCTAATTTATTAATATGTGACGGCTTTGTTGCTAAATATGTGAATAATATAAACCCAACAAGTGTCAGTAACGTTGTTATAAAAAAGTATAACGACATGTACTTCGCAAATTTAATAATAAAGCGCTTATTCATTCAATTGACCTCGGTAAATATAGCCCTTACCACGTGCAGTTTGAATGAGTTCAGGTGTATTAGGTGTTAATTCCACTTTTTTACGTAATGTACGAATATGTACCATTAATGTGTTGTCATCGACACCTGTTTCATAACCCCATACTTGTGCATATAATTGTTCTTTACTTAAAATGCGATTTGGATTACTGATGAAGTATTCTAATAAATCATATTCACGTGCTGTTAAATTCGCGGGCTCATCTTGAATCCAAACTTCAGCTGTACGGAAGTTCACTTTGAGATGTTTGAATTGATAGATGTAATCGCGTTTTGGTTTTAAATGGATTTTAACACGGTAAGCAAGTTCCATTGGATCGAATGGTTTTTTGATATAATCGACAGCACCTTCTTCAAAACCACGATATACATCATAGCTTGTATCTTTAGCTGTTACGATTAACACTTTTGTTTGTGTTTGATCGACTTCGTTTAATAATTCATAACCACTTTCAGAATGTAAGTTTAAATCTAATAAAATCACATCGTAAGTATGTGATTGCAAATATTTAAGCGCTTCATTAAACGTACTCGCACAATCAGCCTCACCAATGTGTTGAGAGGTGAGTGACAAATGGATCAATGCTTGTATATCTAGGTCGTCTTCAATTATTAAAATTTTGTTGCTCATGTTTGCACCTCTTTTTTTTCTCTTTATCACTCATTTAAGCACATTTCTTACTATTAAGGTAGCTATAAATCTATTAATAATCTAATCTTTTGAATGAAATGTCAAGAGGACGGGGGTTTTTATGTTTGTTTAAAAATATTTTTTGTGCTTTTGCTTTTATTTGTAAGGGATAAGGTGTATCATTTTATTATCCAAAAATAGTAATGGTGATTTTATGAAAATTAATCGAAAAATTGAAAATGCAGGCCCTTATTTAGGTGTTGTTTTGTTATTACATATCCTTGGTTTTAGTAGTTTAATTTTTAGTGGATGGCAACATCCAGTATTAATAGGCATGGGATTTATTGCCTATACTTTAGGTTTAAGACATGCGTTTGATGCTGACCACATTGCAGCGATAGATAATACGGTTCGGAAATTATTAGAGCAAAAAGAAAGTCCCACTGGTGTTGGATTTTACTTTTCACTAGGACATTCTTCGGTTGTATTTTTAATGGCAATCTTACTAGGTGTTGCTGTCAATTGGGCAAAAGCACATTTACCAACATTTCAAGACACTGGTGGTTTGATTGGGACGCTAGTGTCAGGGGTCTTTTTAATTATTATAGGTGTGATGAACTTAATCATATTAATTCAGCTCATTCAATTGTTTAAAAAAGTACGTCGTGAACATATTACGTCGTTTCAATTAAATGCGTTGTTAGATTCTAGAGGACTAATCATTCACCTCGTCAAACCTTTTTTTAAATTTATATCCAAAAGTTGGCACGTATATCCATTAGGGTTTTTATTTGGTTTAGGGTTTGACACAGCAAGTGAAGTATCCTTTTTAGCGTTGTCAGCAGGTGCAGCACAACAGACATTGCCATTAATCGGTATTATTGCTTTACCGGTTTTATTTGCAGCAGGAATGAGTTTATTAGATACGTTAGACGGAATCGTAATGACTGAAGCGTATCATTGGGCTTTCGAAACGCCAATGCGAAAAATTTATTACAATATTACGATTACTTCCATATCGGTAATTGCGGCTTTATTTATTGGCCTATTAGAAATCATACAGCTTATAGGAGAGCAACGCCATTGGTCTACAGGCTTTGGCGGTTGGATAACACAGCTGGATATCGGATGGTTAGGTTATGCCTTAGTCATTGTGTTTATTTTGGCATGGCTCCTTTCTGTGACAATTTGGAAAGTATTTAAAATGGAAAAATGGCCAATTAATTAAGTGTGTATAGTATATGGAACTTTATATTTTAACAGTTCAATAAGCGGATGCGATGTCACGTTACAGATGATATACTTTTAACGTCGCCTATCTCTCAGGCGTCAATTTGACGTAGAGAGGAGGTGCATTCTATGTTAGATATCCTTGTTCACATCACGACCACGATCATCAGTGGTTGTATTGTTGCGCTATTTGCGCATTGGCTACGCATGCGTGGCAATAAGCATAAATAGGCGATATTAGCCAACACCAAAAATCCCCTCACTACGGCCATAGTGAGGGGATTGGTGCTTCTATATTAGAATCCTTGTTAATAAGATTATAACACCAATACATAGAAAAATGCAAAAGGCGATGTCTTTACCTCTGAGTTTCCTAAGGTAATGAGGGGAATTGATCCTTAAGTCATTTTTATTTGATGTATATACGTATACGGTTTTGGGGTACCACCATTTTGTGTAATATTGTTGTTTAACAATTCAATGAGTGATTGTAAACGTTTATAAAATAAAGTTTCATTCATATGGCTCATGTTCATATTCAAAATATCGCGTGCTTCTTTAGGGCTTGTCTCTAATTGAGTAGCTAGCGCTTCTAAACTCAAAGTGGCGTCTTCAAAATGCGCATGCAACTCATGTCGTGTCGTTTGAAGCTGTAATTCAGTCAGTAACATGATGATACCTTCTTTCTAATGTGGATTGAATATGTCTATGTATGTATCATATGAATGTTGTACGATTGCGTCAATTAGGGAAAACACGTATTTTAGACTGACGGTATGTCTTGGGGTAGTGTTCGGTTAGACTGCCCTAACTAAAATTAAATGCGAAATGATAAAATTCGAACCACCTGTACCGAAAATTTTTGTATTTTTCTAACAATTAAGGGTATATTTGTATTTAATAGGGTGCGTCGAAAGGTGGTGAACCGATGCAACGAAAACAATTAGAACCGTTTAAAAATCGAAAGGTAATCGTAACAGGTGTGATAACTGCTGTCGACCGTAAGAATAAATTAGATTTGGCTGCGCCATGGAAACGGAATGTGAAAATTTTATTGAAAGATGTCTCTGTATCAGGCATACACGTAGATCATATCTGGTTGTATGAACGTGAACGGTACTTTGAACGATGTCAAAACATGATTGGCGACGAGGTAAAATTTAAAGCGAAAGTCGTACCATACGTGAAAGTACGAAACGGCATTTATATAGAAAATTATGGCTTAGAACGTCGGACGAGTATTGTACCACGTGCGGTGTATGAGCATCGGAATGAAGAATATGACGAACAATTTTATGAGCTGGATAAACCTTTTAAAGAAGTGATGGATTGAAAAAATTCGTAAGTATATTGGAATGTTAAAAGGTAACCTAAAGATTCATTTATGGTAAAATGGGTAAGTAAAATTTATAATGAACGATATTCTCATAGTAAACAGGTGAAAATCATGGAGCAATGGATTACTGATGTCATGAGCCATTATGGCTACTTTGGAATTTTTCTATTAATATTTATTGAATATATTTTGCACCCTTTCCCATCTGAGATTGTACTTACATTTGCCGGCTATATGACAACACGTACAGATATGAACTTCTGGGTAGTATGTTTCATTGCGATTGTTGCTGCTACAGCGGGTTCAGTGGTGTTATATTACATTGGTTTATTAATTGGTGAGGACCGTTTGTATCGTTGGATTGATAAATATGGTAAATATGTGCGTATTAAACGCAAGGATTTAGATAAAACATCTGCGTGGTTTGAAAAATACGGCCACTGGGCGATTTTATTCGCTCGTTTAGTTCCGATATTAAGAACGCTTATTTCTATTCCCGCAGGTTTAACGCGCATGAATCTACTTCATTTTATGTTATTTACCGCAATAGGTACGGCAATTTGGAATATATTCTTAATCACGTTAGGGATGACTTTAGGTGATCATATTCATCAAATTATTCAATATGTGGGTATATATTCTAAAATATTTATCGTCATATTAGCGTTAGCTGTTTTATATCTTGTCTATAGATGGTGGCGACGTGGTAAAAAAGTAAAATCTAATTAAAAAAATTGTTTCATGTGGAACAACAAAAAAAGACCTGAAACGTTATAGCATAACGTGGCAGGTCTTCTTTATATTTGTGGAATGTTTTCAATCGCTTGGATATGCCCATCTTTTACATACACTTTAATGGTATAGCCATTTTGTTTATTTTTATCGTAATACCAATAGGATCCATGATCCACGTCTGGGCGATGGTGCACGGCGATGAAAGCTTGATTTGATATGTTATGGGGTGTAATTAAAACATGATTCACACGTTGATTGTCATATGACACTGCGATATCACCATATTGGTGCAGGGTCATTCCGTCTAGCTTGAAGGTTTGGTCGGCTTTCCCAAATTGACTTTCTATTTGATCTTTTGTTTGATTATGATTAAACCCTTGATACCCTTCTATACGACTGACATTCATATAATTTGCGCTAAATTCCTGAGATAACACATTTATATGTTGTAATTTAGTTGAAGGTAATGATTTTTCAGTATTTTGAGTCGCTTTTTGAGATGTAAAATCTAAATTGATGTCTGCGTCCATAAAACGCATCGCAAGAAAACCCATACCGGCAATTGTCACAATAATGAGTATAGTAATTAAAAAAGCAAGAAACATAAATAATGGTTTTATAGGTTTTTGGGGAGGTGTGGGCGGTTCGAAACGAGAATGACCACAATGTGGGCATATACGAGAATAGCGTTCGATGGGGGCACCACAATGCTTACACTTATGCATGAAATCACTTCTTTCTCTCTTTACCGTTATTATAATGAAATCAATTTCTAAATACTAGAAAAGTTCACGTATTGAGCTTCTCATTGTATGTATTATTATTTTTAAAAAGTAATGATTATGATTCTCTTTACTTAAATTTATAGTGTATTAAACGCGCGCTTTAAAGAATACCTATACAATACGTTTGAAAGTAATAATATATAGAGGGGTAAGATACATATGAAAATGTTTAGTAAATTAACAAAAATATCGCTTGCAAGTTCATTAATTGCATCAGCAGTACTAGGCACCTCACAAATAACATATGCCAAGGCAAAAGATAATCATCGTAAAAGTCAAGAACAGGTGGCGATGTATGGGAATACGAAAAATCCTAAAAATGTTATTTTTATGGTTGGAGATGGCATGGGACCATCATACAATACGGCGTATCGCTATTTTAAAGATAACCCTAATACAAAAGCGCTGGAAAAAACAGCATTCGATCAATATTTAGTTGGCACACAACGTACGAATCCAGATGACCCAAAAGAAAATATTACAGATTCAGCGGCTGCAGCAACGGCGTTTAGTTCGGGTCATAAAACATATAATGGTGCGATTGGTGTCACACCGGATAAAAAATCAGTAGAAACTGTACTTGAACGTGCAAAATCTCAAGGAAAATCAACCGGCTTAGTTTCGACAGCAGAAATCACGGATGCAACACCAGCGGCATATGCTGCACACATTGACAGTCGAGATAAAAAGAATGATATTGCCAAACAATTTTACAACGATCGTATCAATGGTCAACATAAAGTAGATGTATTACTTGGTGGCGGTGCTAAGTATTTTGGTAAGGAAAATGGGGATATAGATAAAAAGTTTAAAAAAGATGGCTATGATGTTGTTAAAAACAAACAACAATTAGCTCAATCAAAAAAAGACCAAGTTCTTGGACTTTTTGCTGATAAAAACATGCCTTTACAAATCGATGCACCTAAACAAAACCCATTACTTTCAGAAATGCAAGAAACAGCATTAAACAAATTATCTAAAAACAAAAAAGGTTTTTTCTTAATGGTAGAGGGCGCTTCGATTGATAAACAAGGTCATGCGAATGACATTACAGGTGTGATGTCTGAAATGTCAGGCTTTGAAACAGCTTTTGAAAATGCAATGAAATATGCAAAGCAACACAAAGATACGCTAGTGGTCGCAACAGCTGACCATTCGACAGGTGGATTAACGATTGGCAAAGGCAAAGATTACAAATGGGACGCTAAAGCTGTTCAAAGTATGAAACACTCTGGTAAATGGATGGCAGAAGAAATCGCAAGTGGTAAAGATGTCGCAAAAACAATCCAAACCGGCTATGGTTTTGAAGTGCCAAAAGCACAAATGAATGCGATTCAAAAAGAGGCATATACTATAAAAGGGTTAGATGAGAAAAAAGATAAAGTCAAATATGAAGCGCAACTTCAAAAACTTCAAGATGCGGTTCAAAAGCCAATCAATGATCAATCACATACAGGCTGGACAACTTATGGACATACTGGCGAAGATGTAAACACATATGCATATGGTCCAGGGTCAGAGCTATGGCATGGCAACATCGATAATACTGAAAATGCAGCACATATCTTTGATTTCTTTGGCAACAATGTTAAGAACTAATTGTTTTTGAATAAAAGTAAATACATCTCATCATCTGTATAGTTGAGACGTTTAGATTATGCATTTCATGTATGATTTAAACGTCTTTTTTATTTGGTGTGTGCCTAAAAGTCGGTGTTTTTGCGTAATAATAAATAAAATAAATATAAAACAATTATTAAGATAAAGTGGTTTGGCATTTACTTTATTTTAATGAAAACCTAACTATAACTTTAAAATCGCACTCTACAATGGCTATGAATTAAATTTTGATGTAGAGGAGTTAAATACATAATGAAATATAGAAAACAGATATCAAAAGTGACATTAGTGAGTACCCTTGTGGCATCATATTTATTAGCGACAACACCAATGGTGAGTGCAAATGAAAATAATACAACCCATAAACAACAATCAAAAAAAGAAAAAGCATCTGTATATGGCAATACTAAAAATCCTAAAAATATCATCTTTATGGTTGGTGATGGTCTAGGGCCAAGTTATAATTCAGCGTATCGTCATTTTGCAGACAATCCTAATACGAAAGAAGTGGAAAGAACAACATTTGATGATTATCTAGTAGGTGCCCATCAAACACACCCTGATGATCCAAAAGAAAATATAACTGATTCTGCTGCAGGTGGTACAGCATTTAGTACAGGAGTCAAAACGTATAATGGCGCCATAGGTGTAGATACACAAAAAAATGATTTAGAAACAGTCCTCGAACGTGCTAAAACGAAAGGGAAATCTACAGGTCTTGTATCAACAGCAGAAATTACTGATGCGACGCCAGCAGCATTTGCTGCGAATGTAGATAATCGTGATAAAAAGAATGAAATCGCTCAGCAATTTTATGATCAACGGATCAATGGTCACCATAAAGTTGACGTATTGTTAGGTGGCGGATCTAAATATTTTGGGAAAGACAACGGTAATTTAGATCAAAAATTTAAAAAAGATGGATATGATGTTGTCACAGATAAACAGCAATTAGCGACTTCTAAAAAAGACAAGGTTCTTGGTTTATTTGCAGAAAAGAATATGCCGTTACAAATTGATGCGCCAGAGAAAAATCCATTACTTGTCGATATGCAAAAAGCGGCATTAAATAAACTGTCTAAAAATGACAAAGGTTTCTTCCTTATGGTAGAAGGGGCATCTATTGACAAACAGGGTCATGCAAACGACGTGACAGGTGTGATGTCAGAAATGCAGAGCTATGAAAAAGCATTTAAACATGCCATTCAATATGCGAATGAACATCCAGACACATTAGTGGTATCAACAGCAGATCATTCTACGGGTGGCTTATCAATGGGAAAAGATGGAGAATATAACTGGAAGCCAGAACCCATTCGTCAAATGAAACATTCAGGACGTTGGATGGTAGAACAAATTGAAGCAGGTAAAAGTGTAGAAGAAGCCATTAATACAGGATATGGCTTTGAAGTGAGCAAAGAAGACATGAAGAAAATGAAAAAAGAATCTAAAAAGTTAAGTAAAATCAATAAAGACAAAGATAAAGAAAAATATGAAACACAACTCCAAGCACTTCATGAAGCGCTCCAAAAACCAATTGACGACAAATCATTAACAGGTTGGACGACCACAGGCCATACAGGTGAAGATGTTGATATTTATGCGCACGGACCAGGCGCTGAACATTTCCGAGGAAATATCGATAATACAGATAACGCCAAGAAAATGTTCGAAATGATTGGAAATTAATAAAGCAGATTAAACAATGCCCCGCTTTATGGGGGCATTGTTTTTATAAACTTTGATAAAATAAATATATAAAACAAACTTAAGTAGGGGATAATATGGTTTTTGTTCGATTAATTGAAAGAAGGGATTTTAAAGATTTAAATGTCATTCAAAAGTTATATAAAGATTTAGGCTATGAAATGTCAATTACGGATATAAAAGAGCAATTAACAAAAATTTATCAACATCAAGATTATTATATGTTGCTATTAATAAAGGATGAAAAAATAATTGGATTTAGTGGCATGTGTAAAATGATGTTTTATGAAAAAAGAGGTTATTACATGCGCATATTGGCATTTGTAGTAGACCATAATTATAGACAATTAGGTTACGGAACGTATTTGATTAATAAATCTGAAAGTCTGGCTAAGAGTTTAGATTGTAATGTAATTGCACTGAATAGTGGCATTAAATTAGAGAGAAATAATGCGTATCACTTCTATCACCGAAATAATTATATTAAAAAATCTTATGGTTATTTTAAAACGTTAAAATAATAGATTTACCTCCATACAATATTATTGATATGGAGGTCTTAAAGTTTACTCCGCTTCTTTAATATCTTCTAATATGTTTTCAAAGTCTATATCTTTCTCTAAAAAAGAAGATGCTGTAGGAAGGATTTGGTGAAATTGTGTACAATTTTGGATTTCAACTCGTACATTTATCGTTTCAAAGTCTAGAACATGAACTAAAAATGTCTGATCTTGTGATAAAAAATGCGCGTGAAAACCACCTGAACCTACACCATGGTAATAGTCTGGTGTATAAAATGCGATAATCGTACCTACTACTTGATTGCATTGGTATTCAGGTTGTTGGCGTGCGGATTCAACTAACTTTCTATACGGTGGATCTTGCTTTGGCATGACACGCCCATGCATGTGTTTAAAACGACCACTGATTTTAACAACTGAAAATAAATTTTCACTTCGCATCATTTGACGAATTTTCTCATACAGCGTTTTTTCATTATCATACTGACACTCAAATGAAGTGTCTGCATAAAATTGAACCACATTAGCATAGGGGAGGCGGGCATCATCCGCTAAAATGCGTACTTTTTCATCTGTAGCACTAATGTGATACGCGATACCATCTTGTATCATCACTTCTCCATCGCCGCCTTCTAACGTCCCAATCCCATAATTGCCATAGCGTAACATCTCACCGATAGAAGTTGTTCCCTCAAGTGAACCTGTCATAATTACACCTAATGTACCGTGTTGATAAATCGTATGTGAAAGCATACAAAGACACCCCTTCAAAGTTTCATATATTTTATTATACCTCTATTTAAATTCCTATTTTTAAACAACTTGTGTCATTTCAACATTTTATGAGATCATTTATAATAAAATTAATGTTTTGAAAAAGGGGATGTATGTCAATGAAAAAACAAATTCCAGTTGTGGGTGCAATCTAAATTGGTCCTAATTACGTTTTTATTTTAGTAAGTAAAACTATGATATATTTACTATAATCCAAATAAATAAGGTGAAGCGGATGGTTAAGATTAGACGTAAAGTACTCAAAGATATTCCAGAAATCGTGAAAATCCATTATGTATCATATATACATACGTAGAAAGGGATTTTGCCAGAAGCACATCTAGAGGGTCAAACAGAAGCAGGTTATCTCAAGAAACATCAAATGTTTAATACAGATTGCCTTATAGCAGAAGTGGACCATCAAATTGTAGGTTTTATTATGTACGGCCCTTCAAAAGATGACGATTTAAAAGATACATTTGAAATTTATACGATTTATCTTTTACAGAAATATCAACATAAAGGCATTGGAACAGAGTTAATGAATCATGCTGAAGATGATATGAAATCATAGGTTAACAATTGTTCACTTTGGGTTGTTGATATGAATTTTGATACCATTCAATTTTATGAAAAACACGGTTATCAATTTGATGGCGCAGAAATAGAAGATGAAGGGCATCGCTAACAACGTATGGTCAAAAAGTAAGTAATTATCCATATGGCTTTGCTTAACCTTCTATAAAAATGAGGTGACACATGAAAAAAATATTTTTAACTTATGAGTGGGTGGCTGTGATTCTAGGAACGATTGTTTTAGTTATTTTGTGTTTAAATATGGCACATATCATTCGTTTAGAGTTATCGTTAAAGCTTACTTTTCAAGCATTTATCATTTTAACAATAGGTCTCATTTCTATACGAACACGAAAATGGCTCGGTATGTTAACATTAATTTTGGGTACTGTGCTATTAATTGTGGCAATACTAAATGTTTAACAAAAACGTACATGTTCATCTCTAGTGATGTGCATGTACGTTTTTATATTTCAATGATAGTGATAATGGACATACAAAATTACATAGTTTAATGCCGTATTTAAATATAAGAAGTTGATTAAAATACTTTTGAAAAAGCCTAGTTTGAAAACATTGGATAAAGCGAGTGCCATTTTGAAAAAAGTTTATCTTTACGCATAGGATAGCCATCATTTTCAAAATAAAAAAATTTTTAAAACATACGGTGTTTGGTTGGGACATTTTATTAATTTTGAAATCACTTGAGTAATTAAAATTGTCCAAATATAGACATGCATCGCAAATAAATAAATATTCATATAATACGCATAAATATTCGTTATATAATTTGTTAAGTAAATTCTTAACGTTCTTTATGTAGCTAATTAAGGCGTTTTGACAATATTTTTTTAAAAAGAAAGTTATATATATTCATTAAGTTGTCACAAAATGTTTGTATGAAATTTGCATTAAAATGAATTATTAGATACCCTTAGGCATGTATTAAGACGAAACACATCGAAAGATTTTCAGCAAGAAAAGCAATGTAAATGATTGAATACATAAAGGGGGAGCTTCTATTGCTTCGAAATCGGAAAATGATTGATTGGGTCGTTTTTATAGGAACAGCATTAGCGCTTTTACTTACTGTCATTCCTATGATGGTCTTTCCTGAACAAAGTCGATCTGTCGTCATGGCAATGAATGATTTTGTAACGTCTAAACTTGGGGCATTATATTTAGTCCTTGGTTTAACTATTTTTGGGTTTGTATTATATATCGCTTTTGGTAAATATGGATCTGTCACACTTGGACGTGCAAGCGATAAACCTGAATTTAGTGATTTCGCATGGGCGTCTATGCTCTTTTGTGCAGGTATAGGTTCGGATATTTTATATTGGGGCGTCATTGAATGGGCTTATTATTTCCAAGGTCCACCATTTGGTGCAAAACCTATGAGTGAAGAGGCACTTGGGTATGCGACAATGTACGGCATGTTCCATTGGGGACCTATCGCATGGTCGATCTACGTGTTGCCAGCGTTACCAATTGGATATCTCGTATTTGTTAAAAAACAACCTATTTTTAAAATTAGCCAAGCATGTCGACCCATTTTAAAGGGGCAAACGGACAAGTTTTTAGGTAAACTTGTAGATATTTTATTTATTTTTGGACTTATAGGGGGTACCGCTACTTCATTCGCATTAGGTGTACCTATGATTACGGCAGGTTTAGAGAAATTGTTTGGCATCGATGGTCACAGTATGATTATTAAAAGTATTGTGTTGTTATGTATTACTGCTGTGTTTGCCTATAGTTCTTATCAAGGTTTGAAAAAAGGAATTCAACTATTAAGTGACTTAAACGTATGGTTATCGTTTGTATTACTTGCCTTTGTTTTCATTGCAGGGCCTACGATTTTTATTATGGAAACAACGGTAACGGGCTTTGGAAATATGATGAAAAATTTCTTCCAAATGGCAACGTGGCTTGAACCGTTTGGGGGAATTGGCGGTAGAAAAGAGACGAATTTCCCACAAACATGGACAATATTCTACTGGGCATGGTGGATTGTCTATGCGCCATTTATTGGGTTATTTATCGCGCGTATTTCTAAAGGGCGTACGTTGAAAGAAGTGATTTTAGGAACAATTGCATACGGTACATTTGGATGTGTATTATTCTTTGGTATTTTCGGAAATTATGCGGCATATCTTCAAATTTCTGGAAAATTCAATGTCGTTAAATTTTTAAATGCACATGGGACTGAAGCGACAATTATTGAAGTCATTAGCCAATTGCCATTTTCAACAGTGGTCGTTGTATTGTTTATTATGTCGGCTTTCCTATTTTTAGTGACGACGTTTGACTCAGCATCATACATTGTGGCAGCAGCGACGCAAATGAAAGTCGACGGGGAACCATTTAAATGGAACCGTTTATTCTGGGCGTTTGCGCTATGTTTACTTCCATTTTCACTTATGTTAGTTGGCGGTGAAAAAGCGCTAGAAATTTTACAAACGGCATCGATAGTCGCTGGTGTACCACTCATTGTTATTTTCGTCATCATCATGGTTTCTTTTATCATGATTTTATCTAATGATCGTATCGCGTTGCAATCGCGTGCAGAACGATTTAAAAAGATTGAGCGACGTTCATTACGGATTGTCCAAGTCGCTGAAAAAAAAGATGACGAAAACGATGATAATTTGTAAATAAGAAAAGAGATGACCCTCTTCAATAAAGACAAACCTTACTCCATTGAAGTAGGGTTTGTCTTTTATTATTTGAAAGATTTTATAAATAAATGAGTGTCATACTATAAAAAATTGAAACTGTAATCTCGTAAAACATGCGTAATAAAAAACTGCCCACAAAGCTGAAAGTTCTGTAGGCAGTTTAAGGTTTTGCGATAGCATTTTTAATTATTTTTCTGTTTCTTGTGGGTCCGGAATCGGATAATGCTCAAAAATTTCGCCTGTTTTTATCGCATTACTAATGTTTTCAAGCCAGTGGTAATAGACGCGTGAATGTGCCATATGTGCCTTTATCTCTTCCGCCTCTTCTCTCGTAGTGTCATCAACATCTTCGGCTGCTAAGATGTGGTCGATAATGCTTTCTGCTTCTTTTACTGCTGCGAAATTGACTGTGTATTCACGTTGCCACTTTTTCGTAAAGAAATTACTGAAAAAGTCGAAAAAGTCTTTTTCCGCTTCAAAATGTTGTTTGCGGCTTCCGCGTGTAAATCGTTGTTTTACGACATCTAACTCTTGTAGTTTTTTTACCCCAGCGCTCATACTTGGCTTACTCATTTGGAGTTCTTGGCGCATTTCATCCAGTGTCATGCTGTCTTTAAAAAGCATGATGCCATATAAATTGCCCACACTACGGTTAATGCCATACAAATCCATCGTTTCTGCAATGGAATTAATCACTATGTCTTTCGCTGTTTCAAGTTGTGTTTCATAAGATTTTGGTTTTTTCATGACAGCACACCTCCAATTTGCACGTAATATTTTAACATGATTCATGTGCATTATACCCATAAAATTAAAGAAATTAGAAATATTTATTACTTTTTTAACAAAAGGACATATAAAAATAGGCATCTGTTTATTCGTGAAAATGTGCGGTATTTAATGACTTATCCTTTAAATCATACGGGTAAGTCATAGTATGAACGTTGACAAGGTAAGGCGGTAATGTTAAAGTTTACTTTGTGAAATTCGTTAAATAAAAACTTAACAAACTTAACGGAGGGTCGATTGATGGAATTTGTGAAACAGTTACAACGTCGTCAATTTATTGATGGTGAATGGGTTGAAAGCAGTAACAAAGCAACGCGTAGCATAATCAATCCTTATAATCAGGAAGTCATTATAGAGGTAGCAGAAGGGACCACTAAAGACGTTGAACGTGCCATTTTAGCAGCTCGTCGCGCGTTTGATGAAGGGGTTTACGCGGATGAAACAGGTGACGTTAAAGGGCAAAAAGTACGTGCCATTGCAGATAAAATTAAAGAACATCGTGAAGAACTGGCACAATTGGAAACATTAGATACAGGTAAAACTTTAGAAGAATCTCGTGCTGATATGGACGACATTCATAACGTTTTTATGTATTTTGCAGGTTTAGCGGATAAAGTAGGTGGCGAAATTATTAACTCTCCAATTCCGAATACGGACAGTAAGATCGTCAAAGAACCTGTCGGTGTTGTGACACAGATTACACCTTGGAATTATCCATTACTTCAAGCGTCATGGAAAATTGCGCCAGCACTCGCAACAGGATGTTCGATTGTCATGAAGCCAAGTGAAATCACACCGCTAACGACAATTCGTGTATTTGAACTTATGGAAGAAGTTGGCTTTCCTAAAGGGGTCGTGAACCTTGTCCTTGGAGCAGGTTCAGAAATAGGTGACATCATGTCCACACATAAAGACATTGATCTTGTTTCATTCACAGGCGGCATTCAAACAGGAAAACGTATTATGAAACAAGCAGCAGATCACGTAACAAACATTGCGCTTGAACTTGGGGGAAAAAATCCAAATGTCATTTTCGATGATGCGGATTTTGATTTAGCGGTAGACCAAGCATTAAATGGTGGGTTGTTCCATGCGGGTCAAGTATGTTCAGCAGGATCTCGCATAATCGTGCATAACAATATTAAAGCGGATTTTGAAAAAGCACTCATTGAACGTATTAAAAACATTAAAATGGGCAATGGTTTTGATGAATCAACAGAACTTGGACCATTAATTTCAGCTGCGCATCGTGACAAAGTAGAAAGTTATATGGCTATAGCGAAAGAAGAAGGGGCGACTATTGCTATAGGGGGACACCGTCCAGAACGCGAAGACTTGAAAAATGGTTTCTTCTTTGAACCAACAGTGATTACAGATTGCGATACATCAATGCGTATCGTTCAAGAAGAAGTTTTTGGACCTGTTGTCACGATTGAAGGCTTCGACACTGAAGAAGAAGCGGTTCGTCTCGCAAATGATTCTATCTATGGTTTAGCGGGCGGCGTATTCACAAAGGATATCGGTAAAGCAAACCGTGTCGCCAAAAAAATGCGTATGGGAACGGTTTGGATTAATGATTTCCATCCTTACTTTGCGCAAGCACCTTGGGGTGGCTATAAACAATCAGGTATAGGCCGTGAACTAGGTCATGAAGGTTTAGAAGAATATTTAGAAACGAAACATATTTTAATGAATACGAATCCAGAACCAATTGGATGGTTTGGTCAAAATAACGAATAAATCAAAGGAGGCAATTCACGCATGAGTAAAGCATACGACAAAATGTATGATTATATTATTATCGGAGGCGGAAGTGCAGGGTCTGTTTTAGGAGCACGTTTAAGTGAAGATAAAGACAAAAAGGTCCTTGTATTAGAAGCAGGACGTAGTGATTACCCTTGGGATTTACTCATTCAAATGCCAGCTGCATTAATGTATCCATCAGGTAATCGTTTATACGACTGGAAATATGAAACGGCTGAAGAACCACATATGGGTGGCCGAAAAGTGTTCCATACACGTGGTAAAGTCCTTGGCGGATCAAGTTCTATCAATGGCATGATTTACCAACGTGGGAACCCATTGGATTATGAAAAATGGGGTAAACCAGAAGGCATGGGCACATGGGATTATGCACATTGTTTACCATACTTCAAACGTTTAGAGACAGCTTTTGGCGCCGAGAAAGATGATCCAATCCGTGGGTTAAACGGCCTGATTAAATTGCGTCGTGGCCCTGCTGACAACCCATTGTTCGAATCGTTCTTTAATGCGGCTGTAGATGCAGGGTACCATAAAACAAAAGACGTGAATGGTTATCGTCAAGAAGGGTTTGGTCCTTTTGATAGTCAAATTCATAATGGTCGTCGTGTATCTGCATCACGTGCGTATTTGCGTCCAGCGATGAAGCGTTCAAACTTAACTGTAAAAACACGCGCGTTTGTGGAAAAATTACATTTTGATGGTAATCGCGTGACAGGTGTGACATTTAAACGTAATGGCAAATTGCACAAGGTGTTAGCACAAGAAGTCATCTTATCAGGTGGTGCAATTAATACACCTCAATTATTACAATTATCTGGTATTGGTGATTCTGAACACTTACGTTCTGTCGGTATTGAGCCACGTATTCATTTACCAGGTGTGGGTGAAAACTTTGAAGACCATTTAGAAGTATACGTACAGCATAAATGTAAAGAACCAGTATCTATGCAACCAAGCTTAAATAAATTAAAAATGCCTTTTATCGGTATTGAATGGTTAACGCGACGTACCGGTGCTGCGGCAAGTAATCACTTTGAAGGTGGCGGTTTTGTACGCTCAAACGACAAGGTGAAATATCCAAACTTAATGTTCCACTTCTTACCATTAGCTGTTCGTTATGATGGTCAAAAAGCACCAACTGCACATGGTTATCAAGTTCATGTTGGTCCAATGTATTCTAATTCACGCGGTTATTTAAAAGTTAAATCAACGAACCCTTATGAAAAACCAGAGTTTGTCTTCAACTATTTATCTACACCAGAAGATAGACAAGAGTGGGTTGAAGCGATTCGCGTCGCACGTAATATTTTAAAACAACCATCGATGGATAAATATAATGGTGGCGAAATTTCACCAGGCCCTTCTGTTCAAACTGACGAAGAGATTTTAGATTGGGTGCGTCGTGATGCTGAAACAGCGTTACATCCATCTTGTAGTGCGAAAATGGGACCAGCCTCAGATCCAATGGCAGTCGTGGATCCTTTAACAATGAAAGTACATGGCATGGAAAACTTACGCGTTGTGGATGCGTCAGTAATGCCTACGACGACAAATGGTAATATCCATGCGCCGGTTTTAATGTTGGCAGAAAAAGCTGCCGATATTATTAAAGGGGTAAAACCGTTAGAGCCTGAATATGTTGATTATTATATTCATGGTAAGTCAGACCCTACAGCTGGGGCAATTGAATAAAGATATAAGCACGCCTGACCTAATAAGGGTCAAGCGTGTTTTTTTATGTCTTTATAGGTATGACAAATACATCTTGTTATGGATGTCCGCATATTATATTGATAATGATGTCGTAACCTACCATAATATCGGTATTCATTTTGATAATGATATTTTTGAGATATGTATAGCGTCTCGTGACATGTGTCAACAGATGGTTTTTTAATGGTACATGGGCCATCCATATTAATAAATAACTATTATTGGTTCTATGAGGACCAGGAGAGCAATGTGCATACGAAACGTGTATATGTTGAAAATCACAAAATGAAAGTAATCGAGGATAGGTCTTAAATTTAAATAATGATACCTTTTTTCAATAATTATATAAGCGCACATACATGGTTCGTTATGTCTTTTTTAATGGTGTATTGACTTCTGAATTGACTCTAGTATAATGATACACTATATAGTATAAATATAATTTATTCTGTATAAACATTCGAAAAAGGACGTGGTTTTGATGGGACGTACACAACAACTTTAAAACAAATAACAGCATTTAAAGGTAAGAGTTTTTTAAAAACGATTGATTTTTCAAAAACAGAGCTTGAAACACTCATTGATTTTTCATTGGAACTGAAGCAGAAGAAAAAGCATCAGTTACCACATCCTTATTTAAAGGGGAAAAACATCGCATTACTATTTGAAAAACCTTCGACACGTACGCGTGCTGCTTTTAGTGTAGCTGCGAAGGATTTAGGTGCACAAGTCGATTATTATGGTGAAGGTGATTTTCATTTAGGGGTCAAAGAATCTATAGCGGATACGGCACAGGTGTTTGGACGTATGTATGACGGTATTGAATTTAGGGGCTACAAACAAGCTGACGTTGAAACGTTAAGTAAAGCATCAGGTGTACCTGTATGGAACGGATTAACTGATGAGTGGCATCCTACACAAATGATTGCGGATTTTATGACATTGAAAGCGCATTTTGGCACCCTAGAAGGTAAAACATTAACTTACGTCGGTGATGCAACCAATAATGTTGCACATGATTTGTTAGTAACAGGCGCTATCTTAGGGGTGAATGTTCATATTGCAGCACCATCGTCATTACAACCAAGTGTTGCTATTCAACAAATGGCACAATCATACGCGCAAGAAAGCGGTGCTCAAATACGCATTACAGATCACATTCAAGAAGCGCTGCATCTTACGGATGTCATCTATACAGATGTTTGGTTATCGATGGGCGCGGATGCGTCAGAGTGGGGAGCGCGCATTGATGCGTTATTACCATATCAAGTGAATGCGGACATGTTGGCGCTTACCGACAATCCCAAAACTATTGTGATGCATTGTTTACCAGCGTTTCATGATTTAGAAACTAAGACTACTTTAAACATTCATCAACATTATGGCCTTACAGCGATGGAAATCACAGATGATGTTTTTCATTGCGAACAGTCGGTAGTTTTTGAACAAGCTGAAAATCGATTACATTCCATTAAAGCTATACTTGCTGCAACTTTAGGTGAAGTATTTTAAAATATTTGACTAACCGTAGGAATGGGGCTGGTCCATAAATCATTTCAATTTTGATTGTTCCTAACGTCTCGCTTTTCTAAGCGCATACGCAAATCAGTCAACTGCTGCCTTAAATATTGTAAAATCCAAGAGATTTCTGTGCTTAAAATAAATTTTCGGTTTCGGCTTAATGCCTCAGAAGTCTCGGCTAAGGAAGCAATCAAAGTGATGTGTTAATTCACCATCCTTCCCTACATAAATATAACCAACAAAGTTCATCGAACATGAACTTTGTTGGCTTTTTTGATGAACAGGGAGCTATGCCCAGACCTATTTTTATAGTCACCTGATGGTATTCACCATGTTTCGATATCGGCACGTTCGCCTTTAAAGTTGTTTTGAGTTTGATGCCGTTCGGCTAATTTGGCTTCAACGTCATCGATTGAAATACCTTGTTCATGCCATAACACAGATAAGTGATAAAGTAGGTCGGCGCTTTCTTCAATGACTTCTGATTGATTGTCATTTATCGTCGCTATGACGACTTCAAATGCTTCTTCACCAAATTTCTTAGTTATTTTTTCGCGTCCTTGTGTCATTAAATAATGGGTATATGATTGTGTGTCAGCCTCTTTCAAGCGTTGTTGAATTGACGTTTCTAATTGTTTGAGATGAAAAGGTATGGGTGTATTAAAACAACTTTGTGTGCCTTTATGGCAGGTTGGTCCTTCTGGATGTACGAGTAATAACAGAGTGTCTTCGTCGCAGTCTAAATGCATTCCGACGACGCGTTGCACATGTCCGGATGACTCGCCTTTTTGCCATAGACGTTGCTTGGATCGTGAGTAGAACCAAGCGACACGCGTGTCAATTGTTTTTTGAAACGCGACTTCATTCATATAGCCCAACATGAGTACTTGATGAGTATCCGCATCTTGTAATATGACGGGGAGTAACCCCTTTGAAAAATCAGGATTTAAGGTCATCTTACAGGGACACCTCCTTCACGTAGTACACTTTTAATCGCTCGAATTGTTGTTTCTTTATCGTGTAAAATACTCGCTGCAAGTCCTGCGGAAACGTTAGTTTGTGTAAACAAATCTGTAAAGTGAGTGGCACTTCCACCACCACCCGACGCAATAATAGGGATATTAACACGCTTGGCAATGCCATTTAAATGGTCGATGTCAAAGCCTTGTTTCATACCGTCAAAGGCCATACTTGTGACAAGTAATTCTCCTGCGCCAAGTGCTTCAACTTGTGTCACCCAATCGTATACGCGTATGGGGGTGCGTTGTTTACCACCATGCGTACAACAAAAGTAATCGTTTTCGATAGAATCATAATCACTATCAATAGCGATACAAATACATTGCTTGCCGAATTTTTCACTTGCTTGACGTATGAGATCAGGGTTATTTAATGCTGCGGAATTAAGCGACACTTTATCTGCGCCGTGTTGTAATAACTGAGAGATATCCTCTAATGTAGAAATGCCACCACCCACAGTTAATGGGATAAAAAGTTGTTCGGCAGTTCGTCGAATGACATCCAAAGTTAAATCATGTCCTTCTTCAGTTTTGGATATGTCTAGAAATACGAGTTCATCAGCACCTTCAGCATTATAGTATAGTGCGAGCTCAACAGGGTCTCCGATATCACGTAAATCTTTGAATTGAACCCCTTTAACGACACGTCCATCTTTAACGTCTAGGCAAGGGATAATGCGTTTTTTGATCATGAGCGTCCCTCCCAAAATTCTGGGTTGTGTGCAGCTTTACCGACAATAGCGGCATGGACACCGATGGCTTCTAATTGGTTTAAGTCATTTTGGTGACGGATGCCGCCTGAAGCGATAATTGGAAGTTTTACAGCTTGGACAAGCTGTTGTGTCATTTCAAAGTTAGGACCTTGTAGTTTACCATCTTTTGCGATATCCGTATAAATGATGCCGCCAATGGGTAAAGCAGCGATTTCTTTAGAAAAAGCAATCAAATCGAGATTCGTTTTTTCTAACCAACCGTTTATTTTAATATTGCGACCGTATGCATCAACAGAAACATACAGTTTCCCAGGAAATAATGTACTCATCTCTTGAAGCCAACCAATATTTTGTATGGCTTGTGTTCCAACGATGCAGTAATCTACACCAGCATTAAAATAGGCACGAAGTGTTTCTTCATTGCGAATGCCACCGCCAACTTCCACGGGTTTGTTACTGTGTTTAATAAGGATTTCGATATAAGATGCTTCAGATGTAGATTGTTGTTTTGCACCGATGAGGTCGACGATATGAATACGATCGACACACGTATATTGGTTATAAAATGCAATACTTTCTTCAGCCGATCGTTCCATTTTTTCAGACGTTTCATATTGTCCTTCTGTTAATCGCACACTTTGTCCATCGATTAAATCAATCGCTGGCCATATTTTAATCATGTATCCATCCTCCTTCAAGTGCTTGTTTTAAAATAGTTAAGCCATCATCACCGCTTTTTTCTGGATGAAATTGAATGCCGATATAGTGTTGATATTGAACGATTGCAGGTATAGCTGTACCATAATCCGCATAAGCAATAACATCGTCTGTCATAGGGGCTTGATAACTATGAATAAAGTAAACATCTTGATGCAGTGCCTCTAAATGACTGTGTAATGTATTCCAACCTAAGTGGGGGACGGTATATGAGGTTTGAATCGCTTTAATGTTGCCGGGAATGCGTCCAAGACCTTTTACATTGCCTTCTGCACTCCAGTCATACAACAATTGCATGCCTAAACAAATGCCGATGATAGGTTGTGTCGTTGTTTTTAAAAAGTAGTCAAGTTGATGCTGTTCTATAGTTGCCATCGCATCTTTAAAATGACCGACGCCTGGTAAAATGAGCGTATCCGCGTGTTTTAATAGTGCTTCATCATGTGTTAAACACACCTCATACCCTAAATGTTCAATAGCTCGTTTGACGTTTAGAACATTGCCGAGTCCATAATCTACTATCGCAATCATTCTATAACCCCTTTCGATGAGGGAATACGTGTATCATTTGTAGGTGTGAGTGCTTGTTTAAATGCACGTGCAAATGCTTTAAATATGGCTTCAATCTCGTGGTGTGTATTTCCTTGATGAAGTAAATCAATGTGTACAGTTAGGCGCGCATTAATGACCAGTGCTCTAAAAAATTCTTCCACCAATTCAGTATCGAATGTGCCCACTTTTTCTTTACTAAATGATGCGTTGAAATAGAGATAGGGGCGTCCGCTAATGTCGACCACGGCACGCGCAAGTGTCTCATCCATCGGTAAGTATTGTGTGCCGTATCGTTCGAAATGCCGTTGTTCTTTAATCATCTGTAAAAACAATTGCCCGAGGACAATCCCAATATCTTCCGTCGTGTGGTGATCGTCTACCCAAGTATCACCGTCGACATCGATGTGAAGCCCGATACCGCTATGAAAACTGAACAGTGTCAACATATGGTCTAAAAATCCAACACCTGTCGCAATATGACTGTCAGCAGATTGTGTGATCTCTATGGCGATTTTCGTTTCTTTCGTTTCACGATTTATTTGATATGTCATATTGTTCACTCCATTCTTTTACAATACGTTCGAATTCATCAAGGGCCTCATTTGTAACAATTGAATACCGGACACATTGGGCCATTGGTTTTTCCGTTTCAATGTTGTAAAAACGTGGTAGGAAGCCGTGTGCTTTGACATGGTTTCCGAGTGCCAATGCGGCAGTGCCTCGAGTTAACACAAAATTGGTGTCACTCGGATAAACGGTCATTTTTGATGCAGCATAAGTTTGAAGAATCGATTTGAGCCGTGTGCTCAGTTGACGTTGTTGTGCGATGAGTTTATCTGTATGGGCGTGTTCACGAAATAGATACGTCCCCACTTTTAATGTGAAGGTACTCATTGGATAGGGGTGTTCTATGTGTTTCACGATATCGATAGTCTCTTTTGTGCCAATCAATACCCCTAAGCGAAGCCCTGCAATTGCAAACGCTTTTGATAATGTCCGCATGCGTAAAAGGTTCGGTGACATGTCGATGTTCAATGGTTTTGAAAACTCAACATACGCTTCATCGACTACAAGATAACCGCCATATTGCGAGACAGCGTCAAGTAAACGTATGACATCTGTTTCATTGAATCGATACCCTGTAGGATTGTGCGGATTACTAAAAATAAAGAAACTAGGGCGGACCTCATGAATACGTGTAATAATGGCATCGATTGAAAAGGTCAAGTCTTCACGTGCTTCAACATAGGCAAGCGGGCGTTGAACTTGGCGTGCATAGTCTTGGTACATAAAAAAGTCTGGATGTAAGGCGAGACAAGGACCATTAGGCATGGCGAACATTAATTTTTGAATGAGGTCATCTGAGCCATTGCCAATACAGATTTGGTCAACATTAAGATTTCCATAATATTCCACGTAAGCCGACTTAAAGTCGTCATATGCCTCATCAGGATAAAGATGGTAGGCACATTGATCTAAGATATTGTGCAATGTCTCACGGGACATCGGTTGAATCGGGCTTTCATTTTTGTCCATGCGAATCATCGCAATCACCTCTTTTGTCGAATGAATAATGAACGTTGATGGTTGAAAAGTGCTTCCTCATGCGCTAATAATGCTGCATCTTGGTACGTATGATGATATGTCTCTTTGGTCAACTGAATGACTGTGTGTTTAGTTAAAAAGTCATTGACACTTAAACCGTGTTGAAATCGTGCCGTCCCATTAGTAGGTAAAACGTGACTTGGTCCAGCGATATAATCGCCGATAGCTTCAGGAGACCAACGCCCTAAAAATAAACTGCCGACATAATGAATATATGGCACATATTGTTTCGGTGACGTCGTTTGTATGGACGCATGTTCGGGCGCAATCTCGTTTAACACATGACAACTCTCTGCAAAGCTTTCTGTATGAATTAAGTAATGATGTTTGTTCAAACTTTCAGATAAAATAGTGTGCCGTGCAGCGCCAGTTAACGTATTTTGAATGTGCTGTTCCAATTCTTTGAGTAAGACTTTATCTTCTGAAATAACGAATGTACGTGCTAATTCATCGTGTTCTGCTTGCGCGAAAATATCATACGTAACATCTTCTAAGTTGCAGGATGTATCGATAATAATGGCAATTTCACTTGGTCCAGCAATTTGATCAATACCGACATCACCGTACACATATTTTTTGGCGTAAGCAACATATTGATTACCGGGACCAACAATCTTATCGACTTTAGGAATTGTTTCTGTGCCATATGCGAGTGCGGCGATACTTTGAGCACCACCGACTTGAAATACACGTGTAACACCCGTAATCCAACATGCGGCCAATACGCTTTTGGCGATTTTGCCATTTTGGGGTGGGGTAACAACGATAATGTCAGTAACGCCTGCCACTTTAGCAAGGGTTGCGGTCATCAAGACTGTAGAAGGATAACTTGCTTTGCCACCTGGAACGTAAATGCCTATCCGTTTTAAAGGATGATATGTTTCATATATCTCACGGGACGCATCACCATTGGCATAACGGATACTGGATTGATAACGTGCAATACGATCATAGCTATGTTCGAGGGCTTGACGTAGATCAGAGTCAAGTGTGTCATACGCAGCTTTTAGTTCGTGTGGTGGGACTTCCCATGAAGTAGGTACGTGCCCATCAAACTGTTTTGTATAAATCTCTAAAGCACGATCTCCCTCTTGTTTAACGTGTTCACATATACGTGAAACTGTAGTGTGAATATTTTCATTAAATGAATCATTTGAGTGCAGTTGTTGTAAAAAAGATTGTGCGCTAATAAGCAATACGTGACACCCCCAACATTTGAATAAATGCATCGATTTCTTGAGATACTTTGAAAAAACTTTGGCGATTTGTAATGAGTTGTGCTTGAATATCCTGAATATGTTCTTTTTCAACTAAACCGTTTGACTTTAAGGTGTTTCCAGTTTGAACGATGTCAACAATTGCATCGACCATCCCAATCACACACGCCAGTTCGATCGAACCTGATAATTGGATAATCGAAACATCACGACCCGTTTCTTTAAAATACGTTGCAGCAGCAACAGGATAAGAAGTTGCGATTTTGCGATAAGTGTTGGTGTCATCGAAAGCAGCAACTGCTAAGTGACAGTGTCCAAAAGGAAGAGCGAGCAGTTGATTCACATCATAAGACGTTTCATTTAATATGTCGCTTCCAGTAATGCCAATATCTGCATTACCTTGTTCGACATATTGCGGCACGTCAGGACCTTTTACAAATAAAAAACGATAATGCTTAGTGACAAGCTGTAATGCCCGCCCGCGAGCGTTCAATTGTTCTGCGAGCGTGGTATTACCATTTTCCTCTAAAAAAGCAATAAAACTTTTCAACAGTCGTCCTTTGGCAAGCGCTATCGTGAGCATTCATGTTCCTCCTTTTCATCTAGTGTGAGTCCGAGTCCAAATCCTTCAAGATCGTCACAATAGTAACCACCTGATAACACTTTGCCACTAGATAAATAACTTTTAATAAACGTTCCCGTATAATACGAACGTGGTGGCTGAGGTGTGATATCGAGATGAATGTCTTCTATCCCTATTTGTTTTAAGAAAGTTGTCCATCGCGTTAAACTTTGCAAAATGCGATGATCTTCAGGATACAATGTGTGTAAGTGATCGATTCCTACGTGTGTAGGCATATTGAGTAATTGAACAAGTGGATGTGACACACTTAATTGTGATGTAAGCTCTGAAATGTTGCGTTGTTCCAATAGATTGAGTAATGTGTGATTTTCAGCTTTTGGACCTAACAAGAGTTGAATCAATTCAAAATGGCCAAGCACGACATAATCGATACGCTCGTGTAAAACGGTCTCGATATAAGATTTGAAAAATGTATATGCCTGTTGAATATGTTGAATCGTCGGCTCATAACATTCTAATCCAAGATGGGTGACGACCCTGTGGTGTCGTGCGATAGGACCACTATATGCGATTAAATCATGATGCCTTTGATAGATGGAATAATAGCGTTTTAATTGATCGGTAAAATCATTACGCAATGCATAAAGTGTGGTTTCATTTTGCCATACTGAGCGTTCGTTCATTTGTCGCAAGTCATCTTTGGATAATTGCGTCCAATTTAACGTTTCAATAAAGTCAGTATCAATAATCTTAAAGCCATGCATTTCGGCTTGTTGTAAAAAGTTAAGTTCATTTATTTTTTGTTGGATGACAGCATTTGTCATAGAAACACCTCGCTTTCACTCTCTACCATGTTAAAGTGTTTTTAAAAAGATGTTTCCATACTAGCATGGAATAAATCTAAATTCAATGACTTTTCTGAAAAATAAAAAAATGATTCTCTCATGTCTTTTAATTGAGTCATGTTTAACGCCCTATGGAAAGTAGAAATAATCGTTTTTTAATAGTGGGCATTGTATAATATATATGACGAAATAAAGAAAAAGGAGCAACGTTTATGAATTTTGAAAAATATATTGATCATACACTTTTAAAACCGGAGTCGACACGTGCACAAATCGACAACATTATTGAAGAGGCAAAAAATTATCACTTTAAATCTATTTGCGTTAATCCTACACATGTTGCGTATGCCCATGAGAAATTGGCAGATTCAGATGTCTTAGTATGTACGGTTATTGGGTTCCCATTAGGTGCGAATACACCTGAAGTAAAAGCGTTCGAAACGACAAACGCAATTGACAATGGGGCTGATGAAATTGATATGGTGATCAACATCGGCGCATTAAAAGACGGTCGTTATGATGATGTTCAAAAAGACATCGAAGCTGTCGTAAAAGCTGCACAAGGAAAAACAGTTAAAGTCATTATTGAGACGACATTATTAACAGATGACGAGAAAGTGAAAGCATGTGAATTATCAAAAGCTGCGCAAGCGACATTTGTGAAAACATCTACAGGATTCGCAGGGGGTGGCGCAACAGTCGCAGACGTAAAGTTAATGAAAGAAACAGTAGGCGATGCACTTGAAGTGAAAGCGTCCGGCGGTGTACGTAATTTAGATGATTTTAAAGCAATGATTGATGCAGGTGCGACACGTATCGGTGCAAGTGCTGGCGTTCAAATTATGCAAGGTTTAGAATCCGATTCAGATTACTAAGCAAGCATCAGACATAAGGAGGGGTTACAATGGCAACATTTAACCGTGTACATTTAATCGTAATGGACTCTGTGGGAATTGGTGAAGCGCCTGATGCCCACAAATTTGGTGACGAAGGGTCACATACACTCCGTCATACGTTAGAAGGTTTTGATCAATCCTTACCCAACTTAGAAAAACTTGGGCTCGGTAACATCGATGCTTTACCGGTCATCGACCGAGTGGACCATCCAATGGCGTACTATCATAAGTTGAGTGAAGCCTCAGTCGGAAAAGATACAATGACAGGGCACTGGGAAATGATGGGTTTAAATATCATGCAGCCGTTTAAAGTCTACCCAGACGGTTTTCCAGAGGAACTTATTCAAGAGATTGAAGCGATGACAGGTCGTAAAGTAGTCGCAAACCGCCCAGCATCCGGTACACAAATTATCGATGAGTGGGGCGAACATCAAATGAAGACAGGAGACTTAATTGTCTATACGTCGGCAGACCCTGTGCTTCAAATCGCAGCACACGAAGATATCATTCCTTTAGAAGAACTGTATGACATTTGCGAAAAAGTTCGTGAACTCACAAAAGATCCGAAATATTTAATCGGTCGTATTATCGCACGCCCATACGTGGGTGAGCCAGGCAACTTTACGCGTACAAGTAACCGTCATGACTATGCGTTAAAACCATTTGGCGCGACGGTCATGAATGCATTGAAAGATGACGGTTATGACGTTATTGCGATTGGTAAAATTAATGACATCTATGATGGCGAAGGGGTCACTGAAGCTGTCCGTACGAAAAGTAACATGGACGGTATGGACCAATTAATGAAAATCGTCCAAAAAGACTTTAAAGGTTTAAGCTTTTTAAACTTAGTCGATTTTGACGCATTATATGGTCATCGCCGAGACAAACCAGGTTACGCCCAAGCGATAAAAGATTTTGATGATCGCTTACCTGAATTATTTGGCCACATGCGTGAAGATGATTTATTAATCATTACAGCAGACCATGGAAATGACCCAACAGCTGAAGGTACAGATCACACACGTGAATACATTCCAGTACTATGGTATAGCCCAAAATTCAAAGAAGGTCATGCGCTCGATGGCGATACGACGTTCAGTTCAATTGGAGCCACAATTGCCGATAACTTCGGCGTGAAACTACCAGAATTTGGTCACAGTTATTTAAACGATTTAAAATCATAGACATAGATGCGTACACGACGTACGCGCATAAAAATAGCCTTCAACATTCATCGCGATATGAATGTTGAAGGCTTTTGTTATACACGTTTAATGTTTAAGTAGGGGAAACGTGAATTAAGATTTTACAACTTCTTGACCACGTTTATTCCAAGTGAAAATAAAGCTCACCATAGCGAGTATACTGATAACGGTTAATAAAATGAAGCCAGCATTCCAACCGTAGCCATCAACGACAATACCCATAATGATATTTGCCATTACTGCACCGCCTAGATAACCGAATAATCCAGTTAAGCCAGCAGCTGTTCCTGCTGCTTTTTTAGGCACATAATCTAATGCTTGGAGACCAATTAACATTACTGGACCATAAATTAAGAATCCAATTGCGATTAATGCCATGTTGTCGATCCATGGATTTCCTGGTGGATTTAACCAATATACAATAACGGCTATCGTTACGCCTAACATAAAAATAAATCCTGCGGGGCCACGACGACCTTTAAACACTTTATCTGAAATGTAGCCACATAGTAATGTCCCAGGAATACCTGCCCATTCATAAAGGAAATATGCCCAACCAGATGCTTTTAAATCAAATCCTTTCGCTTCGCTTAAAAATGTAGGTGCCCAATCTAAAACGCCGTAACGAACAAAATAAACAAAAATGTTTGCGACTGCGATCATCCACACCCATTTATTATTTAAGACGTAATGAAATAAGATTTCTTTAGTCGTCAGTTCTACTTCTAACGTTTCATGTGAATGACTTGGATAGTCATGACGATAATGTTCAATTGGGGGTAAGCCCATCGATTGAGGGGTATCACGAACGAGTAAATATGAGAAAAAGGCAACGATTAATGCGATAAGTGCTGGATAAATAAAGACGCCTTCAAAGCCTTTTAAATAGCCAAATGATAAAGTGCTTGTCAATGCAACACCAGCAAGTGCGATAGGGGCCATTAAACCGCCACCTACATTATGGGCAACGTTCCAAATAGCGGTTTTACTACCACGTTCACTCACACTAAACCAATGTACAAGCACACGACCTGATGGTGGCCATCCCATACCTTGGAACCATCCGTTTAAGAATAATAGTATAAACATAATAGAAATGCTTGAAGTTAAAGCAGGAATGAATCCCATTAATAGATTCACAATAGCGGATAATACAAGTCCAAGTGTTAAAAATATCCTTGCATTGCTTCGGTCACTGACTGTCCCCATCACAAATTTACTAAAACCGTATGCGATGGAGATAGCAGATAGTGCGAAGCCAAGTTCAGCTTTACTGAAACCCTCCTCGATTAATGCCGGCATAGCAAGTGAAAAGTTTTTTCTTAATAAATAATAGCCCGCGTAACCGAGAAATATTCCAAGAAAGACTTGAAATCTCAGCTTCTTATATGTATCGTCGACTTGATTTGCTGGCAGTGGATCAATGTGTCTAGCGGGTTTTAAAAAGTTTGCCATATTCTACCTCCTAATTTAAAAAATAAAAACTATATCAAACGAAATGAAAGCGGTTACGTGTAATTTAATCATAGTGAGTGGCAATATTATTGTCAATAAACTTTTTTAAAATAATTATATTTTTTTAATGCCCATTAATATGTATTTATTCTAATGGAAAGATGTACATACACAAAGTGTTAAAAATGATGGATTGATTATTTGGTAAATGCGCAAAATGAACATGAATTGTTAATTTAACAGAATAAACGATTGGGATGCAGGAAGGGATTAAAATTCGATTAGAACGTGAGAAAGATGGTTTGAATACAGTGAGAGATGATTATTTTATAATACCGTCTCTTTTTTGAATTACGCCTTGTGTATTTACTTTTAAAATATAGTAAAGGGTTTGGCGTGAGTTACGGTTTCATTATGCGTTATAATGATTTTGGAAACATTAACAAAACTGGGAATGATTCGCTATTCCCAATGAGGTGATCATAATGAAAAAACTGATTCAAGAGAAAACACATTTTTTACAAGACATGCTCGACGGTTTAAAAATCACCCACCCCGAGTTGGATATCGTGGCGGATACAGTCGTTGTACGTCAATCTAAAAAACAATCGGGTGTCGCTTTAGTTTCTGGTGGCGGCAGTGGTCATGAACCCGCACATGCTGGTTTTGTGGCTGAAGGGATGTTGGATGCTGCGGTATGTGGCGAAGTCTTTACGTCTCCCACGCCAGATAAAGTGTTAGAAGCAATTAAAGCTGTTGATAATGGCGATGGCGTATTGTTAATTGTTAAAAACTATGCAGGCGATGTAATGAACTTCGAAATGGCACAAGAAATGGCTGAAATGGAAGGAATTCAAGTCGAAACAGTCATTGTACGAGATGATATTGCTATAGATACGGTAGAACAACGTCGTGGTGTAGCGGGTACAGTGCTTGTTCATAAATATGCCGGTTATTTATCTGATAATGGTGTCAATTTAACAGATATTAAAGAAAAAGTAGAAGCCTTTTTAGAAGGTGTACGTTCTATTGGCATGGCACTGACACCACCTGCTGTGCCAACAACAGGACAGTATGGCTTTGATATAGACGATACTGACATGGAAATTGGTATCGGCATTCACGGTGAGAAAGGATTAGAACGTACGCATGTAGAACCGATTCAGGACATTGTAACGCGTTTAATTAATAAATTAGAGACTGAAGTTGATGCAACAGATTTAATTGTTATGGTCAACGGTATGGGAGGCACGCCACTGTCTGAACTTAATATTGTGACGAAATATGTATCAGAGGTTTTTGAAGAAAAAGGGAAAACAGTGAAACGCTGGTTTATTGGCGATTATATGACGTCTCTAGATATGCAAGGCTTTTCACTTACAGTAGCGCCGTTTGATCAAGGCATCGTGGAAGCGTTAAACGCACCAACTACGAGTCATTATTTTAATAATTAAGGAGGACATCCAGATGAATGCACAACAATTAAAAACACGTTTACTTGACTTAGCAACAACTTTCAAAAATGAAGAAGCACATTTAACTGAACTAGATCGTGCGATCGGTGACGGTGACCATGGTGTAAATATGTTGCGTGGGTTTGAAGCGTTAAAAGATAAATTGGACGATCAATCAGTCGAAAGCATTTTAAAATCTACGGGTATGACATTAATGTCGAATATTGGCGGTGCTTCTGGTCCGCTTTATGGTTTTAGCTTTGTAAAGATGGCACAAGTTGCGAAAGATGATATTGATCATGAAGGTCTTGTGGCGCTATTAACGGCATTTTCAGAAGCGATTGCAGCACGTGGAAAAGTATCAGGCGGCGAAAAGACAATGTATGATGTGATACATCGAGCACAAAAAGCAGTGGAAAATGGTGAGACAGTGACACTTGAAACACTTCAAAGCTATGCGGATGATACGAAAGATTTAGTGGCAACAAAAGGGCGTGCCGCATACTTTAAAGAAGATTCTAAAGGCCATGTTGATCCGGGTGCTCAAAGTAGTGTCTATATCTTAAACGCGCTGATTGGAGAGGATTAATATGACGAGTTTAATTATAGTAAGTCATAGTGAAAAAATTGCTGAAGGTACGAAAGAGCTGTTAGGTCAAATGTCTCCAGACGTGGATGTTGTCGCTATTGGCGGTGCGGATGGAGAAATTGGAACTTCATTTGATGCAATATCAGATGTGTTGGCGCAACTTGAAAACGATGCAATGTGTTTCTTTGATATTGGTTCAGCAGAAATGAATCTTGATATGGCGATTGAAATGTATGCAGGGCAATATCGCATTGAAAAAGTCTCGGCACCTATCGTTGAAGGGAGCTTCCTAGCGAGCGTATCCTTAACGACGAACGGTGACTTTGATCAAGCGATTGAAGCGGTAAAAGAAGAATTTGATAAATAATGATTGAGTGAAACGGGTTGTTGATGCAACCCGTTTTTTATGTGATACAAATATAAAAATTATCGTTCAGACTTTCTTGAAATAGTAGTGTGAAAACAAAAGGCTTAAAACGTATTCACTCCATTGAATAATTCACTATGTGAACATATTAATTATATTTATTATTCGAATGTCTCATAAATATATGTGTCATGTTAAGTTGTAAATGTTATAATATTGTAAAACGGTAAGGGGTTTGAACACCAGGGAGATACTTTCATGCCGTAGGAAACATCAAAAGAAGGGACGTTTGAAAGATGCAATTTGTTACGTTAACGTCGGAAGAATTCGAAACATTTGCACAAGCACATTTTTCACATTATACACAATCTGTGCCACATTATTTATTCCGAGAAAGACAAGGGGTCGCGCATCTAGTTGGTGTTAAAGATGATCAACAAAATATTATTGCTGCGTGTCTTTTAACAGAAGCACGATGCTTAAAGTTTTTTAAATATTTTTACACTCAGCGTGGACCAATCATGGATTTTAATAACCTTACACTTGTGCAATTTTTCTATCATCATTTAACTACATATTTAAAAAAACAACGCTGTTTATATGTATTGACTGACCCGTATTGGTTAGAAAATATTAGAGATGCGAAAGGGAATATTATAAAATCTTATGATAACCAAACACTCATTCAAGTAATGCATAAACTCGGTTATGAACATCAAGGCTATCCAGTAGGCTATTCAACTTCAAGTCAAATCCGGTGGTTGTCGGTCCTAGACTTAAAAGATAAGTCAATTGATGCATTACTAAAAGAAATGGGCTATCAAACGCGACGTAACATTAAAAAGACATATGAAATGGGTGTCGAAGTTATGACGCTTCCATATGAAGAGACAGAACGTTTTTTCAAATTATTTCGTATGGCTGAAGAAAAACACGGCTTTAAGTTCCGTGATTTGGCATATTTCGAGCAGTTACAAGATATCTACGGTGAGCGCATCATGCTGAAGTTAGCTTATATTGATTTGAATAAGTTACTAACCGCGTATGAAGACCGTTTGGACGAATTAAATCAACAACTAACTGAAGCAGAAGTTGTTTTAGCAGAAAATAGTAATTCGAAAAAAACGAAAAATAAATATCAACAACTGCAACAACAGGTTGCGAGTCAACAAAAGAAAATAAAAGAGACACAAGCGCGTATCGCATCAGATGGTGAGGTGCTCGATTTAGCAGCCGCTGTCTATATTTATAATGACCATGAAGTATATTACCTTTCAAGTGGATCAAACCCTAAATATAATGCGTATATGGGGGCATACCGCTTACAATGGGAAATGATTCAATTTGCCAAAAACTATGGCATCAATCGCTATAATTTTTATGGGATTACGGGCGATTTCTCAGAGAATGCAGAAGATTACGGTGTGCAACGTTTTAAAGAAGGATTTAATGCGCACGTTGAAGAGTTTATTGGTGATTTTGTCAAACCAATCATGCCACTATGTTACCGCTTATATCAACTAATCAATCGATCTTAAACAAAGGTGTTAATTCTATAGATCTTGACTGGTTAACGATATATAGATTCAAAGACGTGTATATTGAGGTGAAATTATACGCCTTCAAAGTGCATCATTTGAGACTTTGAAGGCGTATTTATTGGAGTAAATTGAGCGACAGTTCGATGGATTAATTAATCTTTTTAACAACTTCTGATTTTAAGCCAATTTGACCAAAACCTGGAATTTTACAGTCGATATCATGTCCATCTTCAGGATCTACAAGTTTAATGTTTTTCACTTTTGTTCCTTGTTTAATTGTGCTAGACGCACCTTTCACTTTTAAGTCGCGAATGACTGCGACAGTATCCCCATCTTTAAGTTCATTGCCATTGGCATCTCGGATGATGGCAGCTTCTTCTGCTTCAGCCACAGATTCTGGTGTCCATTCATGTGCGCACATCGGACAAACATACAAAGCGCCATCTTGGTATGTGTATTCTGATCCACAGCTAGGACAATTAGGTAACGCAGTTGTCATAATGATGACCTACTTTCTTAAATTTTAGTTTCTTTATTAATCTAGCATAGAATGGTGTAAATGTGTGTATCAATTTTTAGAAAATGTTACGATAAAATTATAATATTATGAAAATGATTTTTGTATTCGACGTCATCGCAATATAAAATCTAATAAGAAAAAGGTGATGAGATGGCAACATTAAAAGTATTGAATCCATCGACAAATGAAATCGTAGACACGCTAGACTATACCCAAGAATCAGATATTAATGCGCAAATTGACAAAGCGCATCAAGCATTTTTATCTTGGAGAAAAGTGGATGCGCATGAACGTTCACGTTTATTATGGGCTTGGTCATCTTTAATTAAACAACACAAAGATGAACTGGCACGTCTGATTACATTAGAGGGTGGAAAACCACTCAAAGAAGCACAAGGTGAAGTCGACTATGCGGTGTCTTATGTCGACTGGTATGCCGAAGAAGCCAAACGCACCTATGGACGCACAATACCAGCGCATACCCCAGATAAAAAGATCATTATTGATAAATTCCCAATTGGTGTTGTTGGTGCGATTACGCCGTGGAATTTTCCTGCGGCCATGATTACACGAAAAATGGCTCCAGCGTTAGCGGCAGGGTGTACCATTGTGTGTAAACCCGCTGTCCAAACACCGCTCACGACGAAACGCCTTGTGGAACTCGCACATGATGCCGGAATTCCAAAAGATGTCATCAGTTATATTGTCGCAAGTGGTAAAGATGCTGGACGGTTGTTTAATGAACATCCGCATATTAAAAAAGTAACGTTTACAGGGTCAACACCAGTAGGGAAAAAGTTAATCGAACAAGCTGCAGCAACTGTAAAAAATGTCACGATGGAACTCGGTGGTTTAGCACCCATTATTGTGCATAAAGATGCGGACATTGAACGTGCAGTAGATCAAACCATTGCATCCAAGTTTAGAAATGCAGGACAAACGTGTATTTGTGCCAACCGCATTTATGTTCATGAAGCAATTGCAGATGAATATGAAACACAGCTCATCGAAAAAGTTCATGCGCTGAAAGTAGGCGATGGTTTCGATGATTCTGTTACGGTCGGACCGTTAATCAATCAAGATGCGGTTGAGAAAGTTTTAGATCACATTGAAGATGCAGTGACACATGGTGCCACGTTATCACGCTCTTTAGATGATATTAAAATCGGAGGCAATTTCTTAAAGCCGGTAGTTATTACGCATGCCAATCAACAGATGAAATGCATGCATGAAGAGACGTTTGGACCGATTGCCCCAGTGATGCGCTATCAACATTTAGATGACGCGATTCAAATGGCCAATGATACCGAATTTGGCTTAGCCGCTTACTTCTTTACGAATGATTATCGGACAGGTCTCTATTTATATAATGAAATTGATTACGGTGTTATCGGTTGGAATGATGGTGCGCCATCAGCAGCGAACGCACCATTCGGTGGTATGAAAGAAAGTGGCTATGGACGTGAAGGCGCGATAGAAGGTATTGAACCTTATTTAGAAACAAAATATTTATCAATTAACATCAAATAATTTGTATTCATAAGGAGTGTATACCATGTTGAAGTTGATTGTATTTGTGCTGTTATTTTTAAATATCGCTTATATTACAATCGCATATCTTAAGAAAAATGATCATATGATATTCAATATGAATTTCAACCAGTTTTCAGAAGCGACACGCAATCGTGCGTGGACATATTGGTATATATATATCATTAAGGTTAATTTTGGCTTAGGATTTTTATTTGCATCGATACTTTATCACGAATGGGTCTATAGTGTGCTCACTTTCATATGTGCCGCTATTGCTCTCTACGCATTTTATAAAATGAATCAACTAAAAAAAGAAACGTAGGTGACCATCATAGATATCGCGAGTGTTGCATCCATCATGATTATGATTTTTGTGGCAATATTGATACTCATTATTTATTTGACAAAGTGTAATGCGCTCGTCGCAAATTTTGATATGTCTCAAATACCGAAAGCGCATGTTCAAACCGCATGGAATTTATGGCTCGTAGGCGCATTAAGTGTATTAGTGGCTAGCATCATCACGATTTTATTACGTGTAGTTTCTTCCAGTATACTTACCTTCGTGCCAGTAGTCATTGGCGTCGTCGTCATGACGATGTGCTTTATTAAAATTAACAAATATCGTAAACACTAATCGGATCCCTCTAATTGTTAAGAATGTCCATAACAATTAGAGGGGTTTCTTTGTTTGTGAATCATTTCCATAACGCCTTTTTTTATTCTGGGCTATAATGAAAATGGATTAGAAAAAAGAAACGGTGAGCCTATCATGAAACATAACACTTCAAAACAAGTGAAAAAAGAATATTTAACCATTAATCGTAAGCGACATGGAATAATTATGGAATCGAGAGATTGGTCAAACCCCGTCTTACTTATCATTCACGGAGGACCAGGGTTCCCATTATATCCTTTTATGAGTGCCCATCACGTAGATTTAACAGAATACTACACGGTTGTGTATTGGGATCAACCGGGTACAGGCATGTCCGGGGTACGCACAGCGCCGAGCATTCAAGCGCTTGTTGAAGATGCCCATCAGTTAATTCAATATTTAACGACAACATTACACCAGTCAAAAGTCTATCTCATGTGTCATTCGTTTGGCACGATTATTGGTACGCATCTGGCGCATCAGTACCCTCAATGTATTGCGACATACATTGGTGTAGGTCAGTTAGGCCATGTCCTTAAAAATGAACATCGCATTTTAAATCAAATTAAAATGTTTGCGCACCAAGAAGGCGACCATGAGGGGTTACAACTGTTAGAAAAAGTACGATTAGACTATGATTTTCACACTAATAAATATTATCGTTTATTGCGAGATTGGTACACAGCACGTTATAAATCTGGTTTTTCAAGCAGAGGGTATGGGCTGTTGAAAATGATTCAAGTTATTTTAAAAACACCGCACTATACATTACGCGAACGTTTAAATATTTTGCGAAGCGGTTTAGTTGGATCCCCGCGCCTTTCTCAAGAAATGACGCGTACAAATTTATTAGATATTGCCCAGGAAATATGGGTACCGATTGTCATTATGCAAGGTGTGCATGATATGCAAACGACCCTCGAAGAAAGTCGTATCTTTTTTGAAAAGTTAGGGTCTCGATATAAGCGGTACTACTACTTTCAAGACGCCGCACATGCACCTTTTGTCGACGAAACGGAAAAATTTTTATTTATTATGAAAGAAATTATTGACCCTCACGCGACGTGATACATTACATTCAAAGTATGGAGGTGACATGATGGCACGTTATTCTACAGGGGAACTTGCCAAATTATTTGGGATATCGGCGCGCACATTACAGTATTATGATGAAAAAAATATTTTGAAACCAGCATTCACGAAAGACAATCAGTATCGTGAATATAGTGAAGAAGAAGTCCAAAAATTGAAAGCGATACTTTTACTAAAAAAATTGGGATTTAAATTGAGTGCGATTGCTAAAATTGTTGAAGAACAACATGCATTAAAAACTGTAAAAATGTTGCTAGATGACAATATGGAACAGCTAGAACAAGACATCCATCAAAAACAAGCACAATTAAAGGAGATGAAAGCGATGAATAAAATGATTCATGACGACAGTATCTCTCCTATTTCAAAGCTCAAAGACATTGATGCCGTTTTAAAATCAAACAGACACTATCCATTTTTAACTTATAAAACGATAGGTATCGCAACAGGGGCGACGCTCATTGAATGGATGGCACATTATCAAAGTTACAAACGTAAAAAAGTATGGCCATCAGTACTAGGTATCACAAGCAGTATTGCCGCAGCAGCTTATATTACGCAAACTTATTACCATAGTGTAAGTTACATGTGTCCCACTTGTCATCACGTATTTAAACCTGAATTTAAAGCTTGGTTGTTAGCACCACACACACCCCGGACACGTAAACTCACATGTCCAGCGTGTGGCTTCAAAGGCTATTGCTTGGAAGTCGTAAATCATGAAAAAGTGTAGTTATTAAGAGGTGCTATCAAGGCGCCTCTTTTTTATCTGCATTGAAATGTCAGGGTAATGCGTATTACTTCTTTTAAAGTTTAGGATTTCATGATTAATGTTGTGCCGCATCCATAATGCATACTTCAATTTGTAAGCGCTTTTAATTTCGTATTGATTCCTAATATGTGCTGCTATATGATGAGTATGTATTTAAAATCATTGAATGGAAGTGTTGATATGAAAATTGTAGCCGTGACGTCTTGTCCAAATGGAATCGCGCATACGTATATGGCACAAGAAAAGTTAGAACAAGCTGCGCATGAATTAGGGATTGATATAAAAGTAGAGACGCAAGGTGGCGTTGGAGTCGAAAATCAGTTGACTGCAAAAGATATTGAAGAGGCAGATGGTGTCATTATCGCTGCTGATCGACAAGTGGATTTATCGCGTTTTCATGGCAAGCTACTTATTAATGAAAATGTACGCGCAGGGATTCATCATCCGAAAGATTTAATTGAGCGTATTCAACAGAAAAAGGCTTCTGTTTATCAAAGTGAAACGCAAGATGAAAATGCAAAACTTTCTAGTGATGAAAAACAAAAACATAAAGGTATGCAACACGTGTATCAACATTTAATGAACGGCGTGTCTTTTATGGTGCCGTTTATCGTTGTAGGTGGGTTATTAATTGCCATTGCATTATCGCTAGGTGGAGAAAAAACAGCGACACATGGAATTGTCGTACCAGATGATTCATTTTGGAAGCCTTTTGAAAAAATAGGGGCATTGGCTTTTAGTTTTATGGTACCCATTCTTGCAGGATATATTGCGATGAGCATCGCGGATAAACCAGGCCTTGTTCCAGGTATGATTGGTGGCGCGATTGCCGCGGATGGTAGTTTCTATGGAAGTGATGCGGGTGCTGGATTTTTAGGCGGTATCGTTGCTGGTTTTCTTGCAGGGTATATAGCGAAATGGATAAAACAAGTGAAAGTGCCTAAAGCAATGGCACCGATTATGCCAATTATAATTATACCGATTATTTCCTCCGTCATTGTGGGCTTAATTTTTATTTACGTTATTGGTGCCCCAATCGCAGGCGTTTTCGCCGGTTTAACGGCTTGGCTTAAAGGTATGCAAGGTGCGAATATAGTGATTTTAGCGATGATCATTGGCGCTATGATTGCATTTGATATGGGTGGTCCAGTTAATAAAGTTGCGTTCTTATTTGGTTCTGCCTTAATCGCAGAAGGCAATTATAGTGTGATGGGTATGGTTGCTGTGGCGGTATGTACGCCTCCTATTGGTTTGGGTATCGCAACATTTGTTAATCGTCGCAAATTTAACCATAATGAAATTGAAATGGGGAAAGCTTCATTTACAATGGGACTATTTGGTATTACCGAAGGCGCTATACCGTTTGCAGCGCAAGACCCATTACGTATTATTCCTGCGAATATTATAGGAGCGATGGTGGCCGCTGTGATTGCAGCACTTGGTGGTGTAGGTGACCGAGTAGCGCACGGTGGACCTATCGTTGCGGTATTAGGTGGGATTGATAAAGTGTTGATTTTCTTTATCGCGGTGATTATAGGTAGCCTTGTAACGGCAGCACTGGTGCTTGTATTGAAAAAGCGATCACCTATTGTAGCGACTGCTGGTGGACCGGAAACATCGATTGAAACTACTGAAAACATAGGGCATGCTGACGCGACAACAAATACGGATGCGTCACAAACGCAATTGATTCATAAAAACACAACAATGATAAAAACACAACCGATGACGCGAGATGAGGCAATCGAACACATGGTTTCAAACTTGGACAAACATGGTTATGTTAAAGATAAAGCAACATTAACGCGAGATATCTTTGCGCGAGAAGCAGAATCAACTACTGCGCTTGGCATGAACATTGCGATGCCACATGCGAAATCAGCAGGTATTAAAGAACCAGTTGTGTCAGTCGTAAAAAATAACGCAGGCGTGACGTGGGAAAGTTTAGATGGTACTGTTCCTCAAATTGTTTTTCTAATTACAGTGCCAGAACATAGTCACGATATGCACTTAAAGACACTCCAAAACTTATCGCGTCACTTAATGGATGATGCCAAACGTGTAGCACTCCTCCAAAGTCAAACTGAAGATGAATTGTATCAACACATGCTAGACATTATGAAATAAAAATGAATAGACATAAACAATACAACCTCCAACATTCATTCAAATGGATTTTGGAGGTTGTAGTTTATTTTAAAGGTGTATGTGAATGAATTGTATACCATTTTTTAAACATATTCTCAATATTACTTTCGAAATATTCTGAATTTGTATAAAATATACTATAAGGGGGGACAAGATGAAAAGATCTTTATATTTACTTTGTTTCGATACGTTATCAACATTGGGATCAGGCATTTTCACATTTACATGTAGTTTTTACATATTACAACAAACGGAATCAGGTTCGATATTTGGTTTGTATCTCGCTTTATTGACGATTGTAAATACGCTCACCACGCCGTTTATTGGAAATTTAATTGGACGACATCATAATAAAACGATGCTATTCATCGGTCAAATTGTAAGTATTGTTGCTTTAAGTTGCTTTGCATTATTTTATAATGGTCAGTATGTATTTATTTTTCTTTTAATGATGATTCTTGTCGTTGTAGATGTGATAGTTAAAACAATTGTAACATCTAACTTAAAATGGATTACAGGAAACTATTTAGAGCGCGTCATCTCAATCAGACAATTGATTCAATCCTCTTCGATGCTTGCTTCGCCAATCATTGGTGGTATTTTGATCTCATTTTTATCCATTCAGCACGTCTCGCTCATCAATATCATGACAGAGGGCATAGCTCTGATATTCATTTTCTTATTAACATTTAAAAATGGCCAAACAACTCAAAAAAGAAAATCGTTTTGGGGAGATTTTAAAGCAGGGGTACAGTATTTGTATCAAATGACAGAAGTAAAATATCTATTAGTTATTGCTGTTTTTATGAATTTTATTATGAATGTACTTATTGTAGGGATTCCCATATTAATCGTTCAACAGCTTTCGTTAAGTTCAAAACATTTAGGCGTAGCTGAGGGTACGTTGGGTGTATCGTTAATCGTAAGTGCACTTATCTTTTCAGTTATTCCACTTAAAAATCAGTTAAGGCGCAGTTATTTATACGCACTTATGTTACAGCTTTTAATACTGATACTCTATCTCGTCGTCATTTCATTAGGTTTGTCTTCGACCATTGTCTACGGAACGGTTTTAATAGGACAATTATTGTTAGGTCTTTCAATCACTTTAGGAAATATTCCGTATCAAATTTTATTACAACATACTGTAGACGAATCCTACAAATCACGAGTGTTTTCGGTTAATCAAAGCTTTGTGAGTGCACTCGTTCCACTATCTTATATGTTGTTCGGCTTTTTGTTGCCGCTGTCATTTACATTTACTTTAGTAGGGTGCGCTGTATCCATGGGGCTCATTGTAATCATCTTTCTAAAGAAAATCTATAGGAATGCATGAAATGTTGGAACGTTAAATAGACGATATGTCGTTATAGAAAATGTACAAGAAACTTATAATAAATTTGCGATTTTATTTTTAAAATATTTGAAAAGGGTAAATAGATAATATAACGTGTGAGGCTTAATAAGGAGTGCGATAATGATGAGAAAATATAGTAAATATACGGTACCACTTATTATTGTAAGCACGATGAGTTTAGGAGTCATGGCACCTTCCATAGATGCAAAGGTGATGCCATCTTCAGCAGAACCGTCACAAGTGACTACAGCAAAGGCGAATGTGCAACTTACACAACAACAAAAAGTTGCATTAGCATATTATATTCAAGGATATGATCAATATACTTTTACACGTTCTGAAATTCAAAAAGGTAAGTATACTGTGCAATGGATGAATGGTGAGAAGCATGTGTATCCATTAAAGCAAATCACGTTAGTGAAACAACCTAAACAGATTGACAATGTTGAAACGATGAAAGGTGCACCAAAAGATATGGTCTTTTATCAAGTATTACCTGCCAAAGGTAATTTTGCGACGATAGTAGGTGTGAGCCATTCTCAAGTTGTCATTGGTGGTACCCAAAGCGCGTCTTCGTATAAGGATTTCTTAAAAGGCGCCAAAGTTCAAAATATCTCCACACTATATCAACAGTATCATAAAGATGCTATGTTTCAGCAAATTGCCAATAAAATGGTCATTACGACTACTTTTCCAAAATGATGTTTTAAAATGAAATACCTCACACACATTATAAGGAGCCTGGTTTATGTGACCGGGCTCCTTGTTATTTTAATGATATAGCGTTAGGAAAATATTAGCGATTATTGTGCTTGACCTGTAATAAAATCGAGTTGTTTAACGGTATGTGCATCAAGCGTACGGTAAGAGATAATCCCTAAACCTTTGACGTTTGTTTCAGAAATAACAATAGATCCATCATCGTTTACTTTTTCAACAAAAGCGACATGACCGTAATAACGGTCCGCGCCAAATTGATTTGGTTGGAATACAACGGCATTATGTGCCTGTGGCGTGTCAGTCACTTTGTAACCTTTTGTCAATGCATGATAGCTCCAATCGCTTGCATTACCCATATCCGCTGCGATATGTGCATTATATTGTGCCATGCGATGATAGACATACCATGTACATTGACCTTGTGGATAATTTGCTTTTCCTCCTGCTACTTTAAAAGGTTGAAAGTTCACGTTTCTTAATGCATCAGGTTTTTGAACTGAACCTTCCGAAATTGGGCTTGCTAACTCTGGATTGTCATAGCGTGTAAGGTCATAGGTTTCGATTAAATGAATCAATTTTTGATCATAGTCGGGATCTGTCGCATATGTGCCTACTAATCCTTGAACGGCTTTTTCATAGTGATTGCTTTGACTTTTCCATACTTTTTTATATATTGTAGGATTACCATCAATGCCATTTTTGATGAGTGATGCATAGTCATTTAATGATTCTTTCTCGCTTGGATATTTTCGGAAATCAGCATTGATTTGATACATATGTTTGCCATCAGATTCTAATGTTTGAAAAGGCACAGATGCGCCTTGATATTGACCTTTCATTCCAAAAAGATTGTGATTGGGTGCTTTTGCTAGATCACTACGTCCAGAATCTGATTCTAAAACAGCTTGTGCAATCATGACAGAAGCGTATATTCCTTCTTTTTTAGCAATGTCATGTGCATGTGGTGCAATTTTATTGATGAATGATCGTGTTTCTGGATCTTCTATCACGCTTAATTGTGTTTGATGTGCGTCACTTTCAGGTTGTGTCTGAAAAACAGTGGTTTGACGCATTGGTTTTGTAGCTTTGTCAGACGCTTGTTGCGGTGCGTGCGCACGTGATGATGTTAAATCATCTTTTGATGGGAGTTGTGGATTGTCTTTTTGATGTGACGTTTGAGGCACATCTTTTTGAGACGTATCTTGTGATGGTTCTCCATATTTTTTGAAAAACGCATCCATTCCTTCAGTTGATGGTGTATGATGAGAAGCGCGGGATTCCGATTGCGCATGTAATGCATCATCAGTAGTATGTTTGTCTGAAGTCGCAAGCGCGACAGGTGTGAAAGAGGGGGCGACAAGTGTCGTCGCTATGAGTGTTCGAACAACATAATTTCGTTTCACTTAAGTGCTCCTTCCTTATTCCTAATAAAATGAGCTTCATCGACTAATAAAAAATGTACATGTAAAACCACTGATGTTAAAGGCTTTTTACAAAAAATTAATGAATTTTTAAAGTTTAGAAATTTCAAATATATACATTTCAAATTTTACATGATTATAATAGATTAATAAAGACTTTTTCATTTTGAGGTGAAATTATGAAGAAACCCATCGATGTTTTTGAGATGGATGTGAAACAAATCATTAAAAGTCCATTCGCCTGGCTTGTGATGACGCTCTTACTATCACTTCCAGCACTATTCGTATGGTACGACTTAAATGCGAATAAAGAGCCGTTTCAACATACAGAACATATGAAAATTGGAGTGGTGAATGAGGATCAAGGGACGCGTATTCAAAAACGCAAAATTAATATTGGTAAAGCTGTGGAAGGGCAATTAAAGGCGCAGAAAAAGTGGGATTGGCAATTTGTAGACCGGCAAACTGCTGATAAATCTCTTAAAAGAGGCGATTTTGTTGCTGTATTATACATACCTCAAACGTTTTCACAAGATGTGACTGGGATTATACGTCAAAAACCGAAACAAACAACGGTGACGTATCACGTCAATGAGAAAGTCAATGCGATAACACCTAAATTAACGGATGCGACAATTGGAGAGGCAATTAAACAAGCAGACGTATCGTTTAATCGCACGGTGATGAAAGTATTATTAGATGAAGCCAATCAGCAAGGTCTCCACCTCGAAGACCAATTGCCGTCATATCAGAAAATTCGTGACAGTATTGCTATCGCAAATGATACGTTGCCTAAAATCGAACAATTTAGAGACGCAGTCATAGCGTTAGATCGAGAGATGAATGCCTTAAATCAAAATACAGTGGCATTACAACAAGTGGAACAATACAAAAATGAGGCATTGGCTGCGACGCAAAATTTAAATCAAGTTCATGATCAAAATTTGGCGACGTATGGCCCTATTTTGAGTGGTCAAGCAAACGATATTTCAGTCATCACAGGTCAGTTGAATCAATCGTTACCTCCGTTATTTCAACAATATGACAATGTGAAAACAGGATTAGAACAACATCAACCAGGGGCACGTGATGCACTAAGAGAATTGGCACATTCGCTAGAAAGAGATGTGCCGTCTGTTCAAAGTGATATGGCTAAAGCCAATCAAACATTTGAAGCTTTAGATAAAGACAATACACTTGAACATATCGTGAAGTTGATGCGTACAGACTTGAAAAAACAAGCGGGGGTCGCATCAAACCCTATTCATATTGAACGACAAAGCATGTTTTCAGTTGAAAGTTTTCAAAGTGGTCTTACCCCTTTTATAACATCTATAGGGCTATGGCTTGGTATTGTTCTCACAACTTTATTGATTCCTACGCGTCATGCATATGCATCTACAATAGAGACATTAAGTTCAAGACGTCATTTTTTAGGTAGAATCGGTCTTTATACGTTGATCAGTAGTATCCAGTTGCTTGCCATTTTAGTTACGATAATAGTAGTTTTGGATATTCCGATGCAAAGTCGATTGTTGTTTATCGGCATGAGTAGTTATATTGCTTTTATATATATGATAATGATGTATGCCATCGTTACGTTGTTTGGAAAAATAGGAAAAGTGATTATCGTATTGATGCTTGCATTTCAATTTGTTGGGACAGATGGTTTATTTCCAATTACAGTCTCTCCTTTATTTGTGCAACATATTCAACCGTTTTTACCATTTTATCATAGCTTCAAAATTTTAAGAGAAGCTGTAGGTGGTGTCGTATATGATGTGTTATTTGTCGAAACCGCTTGGCTTGGTTTATACGGATTGATTATTTTTATCATGGCCATGGTCATTTATCCGTGGATACGTCGTCCTTATTTAACGCGAATGGAGAAACGCGGACAATCAAAATTATTTAAATCCTCCTTATGAGGTTTCGACAATCACCACAGTAAGGCAATAGCCCCCAAAAGGACCATTAACAGACACTTTATAAAAGCATAACTTCAACACGTGAATGCGTTTGTGGTATGATGCTTTAAAGGTTACACTTAAGCCATCAATCAAAATGAAGTTTCTATTGCGCTTATCATAATGTGTTATAAATCCACATATTAATAGCCCCCAACGTTCATGATTAAATGAATGTTGGGGGCTTATTTTTTAATTGAACCTAGAATCCATTACCCTTAAATTAGGGTTGTTTTTGATTCGAATCTGCTCCGTTGTTTTTAGGATTTGGAGCCGGTTGTGTTGTTTGAGGTGATTGTGTTTTAGGTTGTTCAGATTTTGCAGGTGGCTGTGTAGGTGGTGCTGTGGATGGTTTTTCCTGCGTTGAATCATTTTTAGGTTTCTGTTCAGTTGATGGTTCTTTTGGCTTATGCGGCTTTTGTGTTGGTTGCTGTGTAGGGGGTTGGTAAGTTGGTTGTTGTGTCGTGTGATACTCTTGTGTGGGTTGTTCATAATATTGCTCTGAAGCTGCTTCTTCAGTTGACGGCGCTTCGGTTGTTTTTCTCTTTTTATCATGATGCTTTTGTTCTTGCTTTTGAGCACTTTCATCCGTGCGTGCATCATGCGTCAATGCTTTAATTGAAACCGCGACGAGTGAGATAACGAGAAGCAAAAGAACAATGGCAGATAAAATTTTTTTCATTATCGAGGTAGCCTCCTTAAATCAGCCTTTTTATTAATTATAGTATAGCGAATAATACCCAAAATCGTAAGATGTTAATCTTATATTACAATGTACGGCAATTGAAAAATGTTCGTTACATATTTATAACAACTTTCCTTGAATTGAAATATATTTACAATCGTGAAACTTTCATCAAATAATAATAAAAAGGAGCCTCGCGAAGAGACTCCCGTTGGTCATTCATTAGAATGAATGATACGATCCTATTTTAAGGATCCGAACTGCATATATAATGCAATTGCTCGCTTGAGATCGGCATAATTCGATTGATCATACCACTGAGCTTCTCGAAAGCACGCTAAAATCTCATCAGACGTATGAAGTCCTTCAGGGAACTCAGCGTGTGCATGTATATGCCGTGCCAAATCACCTAAGGGCGTATCATCTTCTAAGAAATCTTGCATGTAATCATAAAAGCTCAAATAATTCACCTCATTTACGAGCCAAATTATATTATATCACAAAAGATAGGTTATGATTTAAAAAAATTATGGGTATGGAAAGGTAAAACAATATCAACTGTTATGCGTCTGTATCTTAAAAAACAATTCGACTAAAATGAAACACGTGCGTCTGACTTAAAATTTGATCTTTCGCATTTTTTTCTACGACATAAATGTTAAAATAATGATAAATACGGCATAGAAAAAGAAGGGATATCAATAATGATAGAAGCAAATGAAATATTGGATAAAATGAAAAATCAAAAAATAAATTATGATAAAGTACTGCGAAAAATGATTCAAAATTGGGAACGCGATGGAGTACGACCTAAAATTTTGCTCCATAGCTGTTGTGCACCTTGTAGTACGTATACATTAGAATTTTTAACGGAGTATGCAGATATCGCAATTTATTTTGCGAATCCGAATATACATCCTAAAAATGAATATTTACGTCGTGCGAAAGTGCAAGAACAATTCGTTCACGATTTTAATGAGCGTACAGGTGCAAATGTGAAATATATTGAAGCGCCTTATAAACCGCATGAATTTATGAAAATGGCAAAAGACAAAGGTGTAACAGATGCGCCAGAAGGTGGAGCAAGATGTACAGCGTGTTTTGAGATGCGCTTAGATATGGTAGCTCAAGCAGCTGTAGACTTTGACTATGATTATTTTGGTAGTGCAATTACATTATCACCAAAAAAGAATGCACAATTGATCAATGGCATAGGTCTTGAAGTTCAAAAATTGTATGATGTCTTTTATTTACCTAGTGATTTTAAAAAGAATAAAGGATATGAACGTTCAATTACCATGTGCCAAGAGTACGATATTTTCCGTCAATGTTATTGTGGTTGCGTATTTGCTGCACAACAACAGGGGATTGACTTTAAAACAATCAATCAACAAGCAAAACAATTCTTAGAAAGTATTGAGAAGTAAGTGCAACAGTTATGAATGACACATTTATTTAATCCAATAGACAATATGCGTATGAATTGGAAATACCAATTCAAGTTATAGCAACTAAAATGCGTCTTTTTGAAAGAAAAGAAAACGGTTCAAAATATCCTAAATGGATGTTTGAACCGTTTTTATTTGTAGTTAACCTTTTTTGACTCAAGTCTATTTGCTTTTTTTCATAATTTCGTTATATATCATATCTCCGATAATCTGAGAGGCTTGGCCATTTTCGATGGAGCAAAAGCGATTATAAAAAGCATCAATATTAGGCGCATATTGAGATTTAATGTGATCTAATTGTTTTAATCCTTGAATGAGCTCATCAGGTTTTGTATAGATTGGACCTGGTAAATCTTTATGATAATCAATATAGAAACCGCGTAAACTTTTACCATATTTTTCAATGTCATAGGCAAAGAAAAATTGCGGTTTTTTTAATATGCCGTAATCAAACATCACTGAAGAATAATCCGTAATTAACGCATCACTAATCAAATAAAGTCTAGAGATATCGTTATAATGAGATACATCGATGGCAAAATCTTCGTAACCATTTAAATCAATTGCATTGGCAATCAAATAATGCATACGTAATAAAATTACATAGTCGTCTCCAAGTGCTGCTTGAAGTTTTGGTAAATCGATTTTAAGTTCGAATGTGTATTTACCAATATCATCATATTCATCATCTCTCCAAGTTGGCGCATACAAAAGAACCTTTTTATTTTTAGGTATACCAATTTCATTACGAATTTGTTCATGAAACGGCACATCTTTAGCGTGAGTATAAACAATGTCGTTTCTTGGATATCCAATTTCAAGTATTTTAGACGGTTCCATCCAAAACGCCGATTGAAAAATTTCAGTTGAGTAACCATTAGGAGAAATGAGGTAATCCCAACGACGTGTCGCGTAGTAAAAATTACGTTTATATAATGATGTCGTTGTGTTCGGCATTCTAACTGTATTCATGTCGTTTGCAAGACGTTTCAATGGGGTGCCGTGCCACGTTTGAATATATGTTTGGTTGTGCTTCTTATTCAATATTAACGGCAGTCTTGCGTTTGAAACCCACACTGATGCTTTTTGATAAATATCATAATACTGTTTTGATCCTTTTTGTACTTTATGTGCGTTCCCAATACCATTTATATCCTCTGGTTGACTAAATACCCAATAATATTTCAAATTTGGATACGTGTTTGCCATATAGTTGTATATTGCCTTTGGACTATCACTGAAATTTTTTCCACCAAACGATTCAAAGACAATGACATCATCTTTTACTTTGGAAGGGCGGTCAGTCAATTTGTATTTAGAATAGTGTTTGCTCGGTTTATTTAAAAGGATATTTTTAACTAAACGCAATTGGTAACGTCCTGTATTAACTCGAAATGCTAATTTAAACAATCCTTTAGAAATAAGGAATAGTTCAAGCTTAAATAATGCCTTTTTCTTTATGAATTTATGTGCATTAAATGATTTTAAATAAGGTGGCAATATGTTGACATGGTGATATTTAGTTTTAATATCATATTGGCTTGGTTCTAAATGCGTATCCATAAATTGGATGAAATGTTGGATAAGACGATGTTGGATTGATTTGTTAGAACAAGCATGGATAGCATATTGCGTCGATTTCGCTAAATCTTCTAATTTCATATCAAAAGGACGTGCACTTAAGTGATACGGGTCAAAAGGGTCAATCATTTCTCCGCTAAAGTAGTAATAGTTTCCGCTTAACATAATGCATTTATTTACATACGCTAAATAATCAACTAAAAAGGGTAGGTCTATATAAATTGCTAAATTTTCATTGAATTGTAAGTGATGTTTAATTATGATGTCCCTTTTAAAAATAATGCTATTGATAGATTGACTTCGGATGAATGTTTTTAACAATGCTTGGGGTGAAATCGTATTGATTTGATCAGATTGTGTTTCATATTCATTGATTAATTCTGCTTCATTAAAAGTGTGGATAGGTGTAGCTAAAATATCATTTTCTCCCATATACATCGTAAATTTTTCGATTGATGAAGGTGCGAGCCAATCATCAGCATCTAAAAACATAAAATAGGGCGTTTTAACATACTTCATTCCTATGTTTTTTGCATATGCATGACCATGATTGGTCTCTAATTTAATATAGGTTTGATGATTAATCCAAGTTTGGTAATTGTTCATTAAACATTTTTCAGTCTCATCTGTTGATCCATCGTTGATGATGACGACATCAAAGTTTTGACTCGTTTGTGCCATTAATGATTTGATACACGTGTCGATTGTGTTACACGCATTGTAAAAAGAGATAATCACAGTTAATTGATGTTGCATAAGTTTACCACCTTAAAAGATTAGAAAGTGGGATAGAAATCTCATTGATTTCAATATCCCACTCCCTTTATCATTACTTAAATTGAAGTTCGTTTTTTAAACGAAGACGTTTTCATACTTACTTTCAACAACTTCATCATTTTATCTTATCGTAGCCGAATTTAAAACTAAGATGATGTCATTAAGAATCTTTTTTAAAAAATCGTTGTACAATTTGCTGGGCAGAAGTACCTGTTTCAAAAGTACAAAAACGGTTATAGAATTTTTCGTATTTATCTTTATACGTTTTTGTTATTTCATCAATATTTAAAATACATTCTATAAGTTTGTCGTCCGTTTTGATGAGTGGTCCAGGTGCTTCTTTTTCGAAATTAAAATAAAATCCACGAAGATTGTTTTTATAATGATCAAGGTCATACGTATAGAAAATAATAGGTTTGCGTGTATTTGCAAAATCGAACATTACAGATGAATAGTCTGTAATACAAATATCGGAAATTAAATATAAGTCACTGATTTCATTGTAATCACCCACATTTATAGCAAAATCTTTTAAATTTTCATCAATATGTAATGCATTACTAATGATGATATGTGGTCGTAATAATAAAATGTATTCCTGACCTAATTCTCGATACATCTTTTGTAAATCCATTTGAAGTTGAATGATGTGTTTTTTTGCTTTATTAATTTCATCATCTCTAAAGGTTGGCGCATAAAGAATGACTTTGCGATTATCATGAATACCAATTTGTTTCTTTATATTCTCTTTTTTTAATTCGAGGTTTGAATCGTTTGTTTTATAAAAAATATCATTTCGAGGATAACCAATTTCAAGTACTTCTTTTTTAAAATTAAATGCTGATTTGAAACATGTCGTTGCATATGGACTTGGTGAAATTAAATAATCCCATTTTTGAATCGCACTATTTACACGATCTTTATAACCTGCATCGCGCCCTTCAAATACATTGACATCATTTAACATTTTCTTTAATGGTGTGCCATGCCAAGTTTGTATATAGGTCGTTGCTGCTGGCTTAGAAATATAGTGTGGGAAGTTTTGATTGTTTACCCAATACTTGGCACGTGACAAGTAATAAAAATAGCTTGGCGATAGTCGTTCTACAGATTTAACATTTGGATCCGTGAATGGGTATTGCGTATTATTGACCCAAACAATCTCCATATCATTTCGATAAGCTGTTAATGCATCATATATTACTTTAGGGCTATCACTTACAGATTTGCCTACATTACTTTCAAATACTACTAAATTCTTTTTGACAGGCAGCCACTTAACTAATGCACTATTAAATTTATCCATCACTGTGAAATATTTATTGTGCTTTCTAAATCGTTTAAAGAAATGTTGACTTAAAATATCATATTGAACTTTGTTCTTATAATATCTTAGCTGTGATCTTTTGTTAATATTTTCATAAATGCGTTGGGCGTTATTTTGATCTCTAAAGCTGTAAAACTTTCTAGAACGTGCTTTAAGCCACTCGGGAACTGTAAAGTCAGTATCAATATAATGTTGTAAAGCATGGATAAGCTCATCTTCATTATCTACAATCACACCTGGTAATTCTTCTATTAGGTTGATATGAGAAGGGTGTTTACCAAGGAATCGAGATGTGTCGAATTGGTAATATAATACCGGCTTGTCTAAGAAACTAAAGTCGAAGGCTACACTTGAGTAATCAGTAATCATTAAACTGCTTTCTTTAATTAATTGTTGAACATCAACATCACCTTGTTTAATAGATTGAATATGAGAAGGTACATTAAATAAATCTATAAAAGGTTGCATATTCGGATGTAAACAGAATAAAATTTCATAACCAAAGTCATGTAATTTTTTGAACGTTTCATTATTTAGTAAAGCATTGTATGTTTTAAGGTAATCAGAATCTTTAACAGTGAATGTACTTGTTAACCAATCTCTCCAAGTCGGAATAATCAAAAGTTGTTTTTTTGTTTGGGTTTGCTTATCAAATAACGCATCAAATCGGGATAATCCAGTCACAATAACTTGTTGTTCATCAAACTTTAAATCACGAACAACAATTTCTTTTTCACGTTCAGAACTTGTAACAAATAAATCGACATTAAAATCTTGGAGTTGATTCCCGTTAATTTCCGTTAAGTTTTTAGTGCCTAATACACCATGTTGTAAAAAGACTTTGGTCGCTTTAACCTTCTTTGTATATACATGACTATTTGTAGGATAGAGTAACTCAGGGTGATGTGTTGAACATATATAGTCTGCTTTTAACATAATGTCAAAATGCTCAGGTGAGCGAAAATAAATGACGTTTCCATAAGGTTCCACATTGGATCGTTCGTTTGAATCATGTTCGATGATGTAATATGCAGGGATGTCAGGGTGATGTGTTCTTAAATATTTAAAGAAGTGAAGTCCGTTGTCTTGTGCTTTGTATGATTTTTCACCTATCACCCAAATGTGTTCAGATTTATTAAACGGTAAAGACTTAGATTTTAAGCTTTTAATGTAACTGAGATAACTCTCAACACTATAAGTATTGATTCTAAATGAGAGGTTTTTACCTTTCATCGTTAAATAAGGAGTGATGGATACTATATTATCATTATAGTCAGTAATTATTTCACCTTTAAGAAAACGCTCGGCAAGTATCCTTGGTTGCCCTATTTTGACTCTTATAGGGGTAGCATTTTCTTGAATACTTATTTCAAGAAATAAATCTAAAACATCACCAGTTTTGAAATCTTGTTTTAAAAATTGAATTAAATCTTCATATAAATCGATTTGAAATGCAAATGACGTTGTGGCTAGTTTAATGTTTTCGCCAAATTTACGCACAGGTAAATAAACATATTGTTCATCATCTTTAAATCGAGTTCTTAAGACAATATTGGCTTTTAATAAAGTCGAGTTGATAAGCGTGAATTTACCTTCAATGTTTGCTTGTGAATTATTAAACGTCATGTTATCAATATGTCGTCTAGCGACGTATGTATTGATAGGCAATGTATCGCTAAATGTAAAATTTAAAAACCCACCTTTCGTGACATAAGGGTATAAAGATACGCCATCACTTTCCACAAGTTGCAATTGTGAGAGGTGCGTCGATGGATTGGATACTTTAAGTTGATGTTGGTTTGTTAAAAGTGCATCACTTTCTTCTATTATAAGATGTATTTTATCAAGGTTATGCTTTTTAAAGCGGCGAATGACTTCAATCAAATCAATTTCAAATTTGAATGGTTCAACAGGTAAGTACGTAATCGATTCAACTTCATTTTTTACAAATAGTTTATTGATTGTTTTCGTTGGATTTTCAAATGAAATTGTTAGTTTAGAGTCAACTTGTTTTATTTTTGTTACTGCCATTTGGGTTGCCTCCATTTTTGGGATGTTTTCATGCAATAAGATTGCTATAATAGTATCTAATTAGATTAGAAATTTATTAGTATATTATACACGAAAGGGTTATTACATGCTAAATAAATCGAAACTGTTCACGATTATAGTTACAACTTATAACAATGAAACTTCTATTCAAAGCACGCTGGATTCTATCATTCATCAGACGTTGGACAATAGCCACTATGAAATTATAGTTGTAGATGATTGTTCGACGGATGAAACATGGTCAATTTTACAAAAATACAAGCGAGACAATATTGTATTACATCGACTTGAACGTAATACTGGTGGACCTTCTCAACCTAGAAATGTAGGGTTGCAACTTGCGCAAGGTAAATATGTTTATTTTCATGATGGTGATGATTGGTTACACTCTGAAATATTAAATCACATATACGAGCAAAAAAAATGGCATAAAAGTGATGTAATCGTCGGAAAAGTTTTGAAATTCAAAAATGGCAATACTTCTGTACATGCCAAATTTATGTCGATTAAAGATCGTATCAATAATAAACCCTTAAAAATCCCATATTTATTTTATTATTTAGGGCCTGCGGGGAAGTTTATTAAAAAAGACTTGTTAACTAAACATCAAATTACTTTCCCAGATGATACACATTTCGGTGAAGATAAAATATTTTTTATGAACGTATTTAAATATGCTCAAAAAGTAACGACAACGACTAAGGAAGTGACATTTTTTAATCGCTCTACAGACAATCAATCTATTGTTAGAAGTACGGACTTCTTAGAGAAACGTCGAAGTGATTTTAAATTATTTGAGGCAGTGTTAAAGGCTAAAGATAGAAAGTTTAAAGAAGCATTTATGTTAAGAGTACTAGAGTATGATTTATTGAATAATTGTAATAGCCATGTATTTTTAAAGTTAAGTGAAAAAGAGAAGCAACAAACTTTTGAAATTATTAGAGCGGTTTATACGCATAAAAAAGTGTCGCATAAATTAATTAATAAAATAGACACTAAATATTCTGATGCTGTAGATGCCATTATGAATGATGATCTTGAAAAGTTTGTTGACTTTTTTAGATGGTATAAAAAGGAAGCGAAAGTCTATCGTATAGATAAAAAGCACGTATTAACACAAACGGATTATGACGATAAATTTCATGTGAATGTCCCTTATGCCAATTTATTAAATTTGCAAGTTACAAAAAATAGAGTTGTCCTTCAATTAAATATTTTCAATGTTCCTGAAGAGGACATCAAAGGTCTAGTGCTAGAATCTCGTAATCAATACGACGCGTCTGTAGACATAGATGACTTTGTATATTCAAATGGCGTCATCACAATTGATCAACCAAAATCAATGTTTACGAACTTAAAGAAAGGTCTATATAATGTGTTTGTTGTTTATGATGAATATAAAGCGATAAATATAAAATATGGATTTACGAAAGAAATCGGGAATTTAACGTTCTATCCAACGATACATGGTAATCTTTCAATTAAAAAAGTGCAGTAGATATTTGGTTGCGTGCGCATAGTTAAGTAAAAGTTGACCTAAATGGCATATGCCGTTTAGAAATTTAAATGGAAGAGAGTTTTGAACATGTGGGCTAAAATTCAGCAATTCCATATCGTGTTATTGATATTTTTATTTTATTTAGTTTTAAGTATCCTAATGCCATTAACCCATGATGATCTTGAATGGGCGTCTTCATATGGGATGGAGATGCTTGCATCACATTATGAAACATTAAATGGGCGTTATTTAGGAAATACGCTAGAAGTCTTTGCGACGCGATTTAATGTGTTACGTTATGCGTTGTATACTTTATTTTCCTTATTAATTATATTTGTCATAATTAAAAGTACGGATTCAATCATGGGCAAGCGTGAACAATCTCATTATTTTATTTTGATTCTATTCTTATTGACGCTTCTTATTCCGCACACGATATTTAGCCAAACGAACGGGTGGTTTGCAGGATTTTTTAATTACGTCCCAGCAACAATTGCATCATTAGTTATTTTGCATTACTGTGTGAAGTTGATTAGCTATGGTAAGTTAATGTGGTGGGAAATGATCATAATGATGATTACGGCTATTACGGGTCAATTGTTTATGGAAAATATGACGCTTTTCAATATTGCAGTGATAATCATTGCTGCTTTTATGTATTATATTAAATATCAAAAGCATCTAAAACAATTATTGATAGCCTTAGCAAGTGCAATGGTTGGCGCGATAATCATGTTTACGAATCCTCAATACGTCAAAATATTCGGTGGGGAATCCGATTACCAAAAAGTGAGTAATGAAAATCAAGGTTTGATGAGTCGAATTGCCAATACATTATTGACCCAATTTCCTGAGCAAATTATTTATCAAAGTATTTTGATACTAATCGTCATTGCTGGGCTCATGGTTCACCTTGTATATCGAAGTGGTGTATCGTTAAGAATAAAAGTGATACTTATAGTAGGACTTTCGATTGCGCCATTATATACAATTTTATTGCGAGTACCATTGGGTATTAAATTTAAGTTGCAAGATACATCAGTAGCTTTTCTTGATTTTTCTGTGGCAATGTTGTTCTATGTGGTGCTCATTGTAAGTTTGTATTACACATCAATGCCCACACGGTTAAAATCCTATGTCGTGATGTTATTATTCACAATTCCTATCATGGTAGCGCCATTACTGATTGTGCAACCGATAGGTCCTCGAAATTTTTACTCGGTATTTATAATTTATGTTATGGTGGCATTTATACTCATACGTTATATTGATTTTAAAGGGCAAACTTTTCGTTGGATAATTCATTTATTAACGGTAACATTTGCAAGTGTATATATCATCATGTTTTTAATTATATCGATATCAGATCATATGAGGTTGGCTGCAATACATCGTGCCGTTGAAGAAAATCCTAAGTTAACGACGTATCATATGAAGCGCTTGCCATTTGAAGCATATATGCAACGTTCTTCACCTAAAACAGACTTTCGTAAAAGGATATTTAAAGAACACTACAATATTCCACAGCGTATAAAAATAGAATTCCCCCCATCTTCAAAACCAGGGGAGTAAATTATCTCATTTTTTCGGTTATATCTTTACGCCTTATTGATTAAATCTATGTATAAAGATAAATAAAAAAGCAAACAAAGTTCATGAATAAATGAATTTTGTTTGCTTTTTTGATTAAAGAATGGGCTATGCGCAAGCCGCCTCGTTTTTTTATTTTTGGTGTTGCTCCATTTGTAACTCCATTTCATCAGCAACGTGTTGAACGTGTGTACCTATGATGACTTGAGCTTGATGTTGTCCATTTTTCACAATACCTACAGCGCCAGCTGATTTGATTTTGGATTCGTTCATAAGATGTGTATCATTTAATTCTAAGCGTAAACGTGTTGCACAATTAGTGAGTGAAACGATGTTATCTTGGCCGCCGAGCCCCTCTAGAAGTGTTGCAGCGGTTTGATAGTATTTTGATGCATGGGCTTCAGTTTCATGCGCGTTTAAATTTACTTCGGGTTCTGGAATTTCTGTTCCGCGTCCAGGTGTTTTGATATTGAATTTTACAATCATGAACCTGAAAATGGCGTAATACAAGACGAAAAACACTAAACCTTGCAAAACGAGCATTAATGGTGTGTGGGCGATAGGGTTAATTAAAGATAAAATATAATCAATGAGGCCTGCACTAAATGAAAATCCTGCCGTCCACTGGAATGTTGCTGCGATAAATAATGATAAACCTGTTAAAAAGGCATGAATCACATATAACTGAGGTGCCACAAACATAAATGCAAATTCTATCGGCTCTGTAATACCTACAACGAATGCAGAAATCGCACCTGCCAACATTAAACTTGCGACTTGTTTTTTATTTTTAGCGTCCGCTGTATGATACATTGCAAGCGCAGCTGCGGGTACACCAAACATCATGATCGGGAAAAAACCAGCCATATAACGTCCGGTAATACCTTCTGTTCCTTTTTGACTTTGGAAATTGGCAATGTCGTTCACGCCTGCAACATCAAACCAAAATACAGCATTTAGTGCATGGTGCAAGCCAGTTGGAATCAATAGACGATTGAAAAAACCATAAAGACCAGCACCAATGGGACCCAGACCTAAAATGAATTCCCCAAAATTGACCAAGCCAGAATAAACGAACTGCCATACAAATAACAAAATACCCGCTAAAAGGACGCTGAATAATGCAGTCATTATCGGAACGAGTCGTTTACCGCTGAAAAAAGATAGAGCAGTAGGGAGTTCAGTCGCAGCGAATTTATTATACGCATAAGCAGCTATTAAACCGACTAAAATACCGATAAAGACATTTCCATTGTTAATATTTGTGAAACCGGCATTTACATCTTTTACTGCAATATTTAAGTAAGCAGCGACATTCTCAGGTTTGAGCAACGTCGTTACTGTGAAAAAACCAACAACAGTCGCTAAAGCAACTGCACCATCGTTTTTCTTAGCCATACCCAGCCCTACACCGATGGCGAAAAGCAATCCTAATTGACCAATAATCCCCATACCAGCATTAAAAAAGAATGTATACGCAGCATTCGTATTATTCGAAAATGCTGCGATGGTGTTTGCGATGGCTATTAAAATAGCAGCTGCAGGAAGAACGGCAACAGGTAGCATTAAAGATCTACCGATGCGTTGTAAAAAATTAAGCATATGTACACCTTCTATTCTTAAAATATGAATTCCTATCAAGCTCAATTGATAAGCACAATCATTATATAATAGCGCTTTCAAATTAGATAGAGGCATAAGTTAAAATATGCAAATTTGTAATATTGTGGATAATCAAATATGCATGAAGACATTAATCTAATATGTATAAGAATCAAATGGGAGCAAGATAACAACGGCAATGATGTTTGAACGTATTTTATGCAATAAGCAGATCAGTGACAAAGCTATGAAGACAAGAAATATATACGATTCATTAAACACTGACTTTATGTGTTTATATTTAAAATTGCTAAGTTAGCATGCAATTGAACACTTAGGAAATGTGTTTTGACAGTTAGGCAAAAAATATGCGTAACTGTTTGGAGAAAATAGTGTTTTTCAACAGTTACGCATGCAAATCTAACAGTTAGGCAACTTTACAATATTTTAAATGAAATTTGGTAGACTACTTTTAAACTCGCCGTGGCGGGAATCTACTTTTACTTTTGAAGGGACTGGTTTAATGAAAGAAACAAAACATCAACACACATTTTCTATCCGTAAGTCGGCTTATGGTGCCGCGTCGGTTATGGTCGCATCATGTATATTTGTCATCGGTGGGGGCGTGGCAGAGGCAAATGATTCGACAACACAAACAACGACACCACTAGAAGTCGCTCAAACGTCGCAGCAAGAAACACATACACATCAAACACCTGTTACATCATTACATACTGCAACACCTGAACATGTTGATGACTCTAAAGAAGCAACACCTTTACCTGAAAAAGCAGAGTCACCAAAAACCGAAGTGACAGTTCAACCTTCATCGCATACACAGGAAGTACCTGCGTTACATAAAAAAACACAGCAACAACCGGCGTATAAGGATAAAACGGTACCAGAGTCAACGATAGCATCAAAGTCGGTTGAATCAAATAAAGCAACAGAAAATGAGATGTCACCTGTTGAACATCATGCTTCAAATGTGGAAAAACGTGAAGATAGATTGGAGACTAATGAGACAACACCGCCATCAGTGGACCGTGAATTTAGCCATAAAATCATCAATAATGCGCACGTAAATCCAAAAACGGATGGACAAACAAACGTTAATGTTGATACGAAAACGATAGACACCGTTTCACCGAAAGATGACAGAATAGATACGGCGCAACCGAAACAAGTCGACGCTCCTAAAGAAAATACAACGGCACAAAATAAATTTACATCACAAGCGAGCGACAAAAAACCAACAGTAAAAGCAGCACCTGAAGCCGTTCAAAATCCAGAAAACCCTAAAAATAAAGACCCGTTTGTGTTTGTTCACGGCTTTACAGGATTTGTTGGAGAAGTCGCCGCTAAAGGTGAAAATTATTGGGGTGGAACGAAAGCGAACTTACAAAATCATTTGCGAAAAGCAGGGTATGAAACATATGAAGCGAGTGTCAGTGCGCTTGCGAGCAATCATGAACGTGCGGTAGAACTTTATTATTATTTAAAAGGTGGACGTGTAGATTACGGGGCGGCACATTCTAAAAAATATGGTCACGAGCGTTATGGTAAGACATACGAAGGGGTCTTAAAAGATTGGAAACCAGGTCATCCAGTCCATTTCATAGGCCATAGTATGGGAGGACAAACGATTCGTTTATTGGAACATTATTTACGTTTTGGTGATAAAGCAGAAATCGCTTATCAACAACAACACGGTGGTATCATAAGCGAATTATTTAAAGGTGGCCAAGATAATATGGTCACATCAATTACAACAATCGCAACACCACATAATGGGACACATGCCTCTGATGATATTGGCAACACGCCTACGATTCGTAATATTTTATATTCTTTTGCGCAAATGTCGAGTCATTTAGGAACGATTGACTTTGGTATGGACCACTGGGGGTTTAAGCGTAAAGATGGTGAATCTTTAACCGATTATAATAAGCGTATTGCAGAAAGTAAAATTTGGGATTCTGAAGATACAGGGCTTTATGACTTAACGCGTGAAGGAGCCGAAAAAATTAATCAAAAAACAGAGTTAAACCCAAATATTTACTATAAAACATACACAGGTGTTGCAACGCATGAGACACAATTGGGCAAACATATCGCTGATTTAGCTATGGAATTCACTAAAATTTTAACTGGCAATTATATTGGGAGCGTAGATGACATACTATGGCGCCCGAATGATGGCTTGGTATCTGAAATTTCATCACAACACCCATCTGATGAAAAAAATATTAGTGTTGATGAAAACTCGGAACTACATAAAGGCACATGGCAAGTGATGCCGACCATGAAAGGTTGGGATCATAGTGACTTTATTGGAAATGATACACTTGATACAAAACATTCAGCTATAGAATTAACAAACTTTTATGACTCGATTTCAGATTATTTAATGCGTATCGAAAAAGCAGAAAGCACAAAGAACACATAATGATGAACGCTTTATCTTAATGCGCACATTTTAAAAACCTTCAAAATTCAGACTGCAGAATTTTGAAGGTTTTCGTCTAAGATGACGTTTGTTTAATCAATCCATTGAACAACGTCATGGTAAGAACGACGTGTTTTTTCCCGTGTAGGTGCTTCAAGGCGGTAACCAAATGCGACCATAACAGAGGGATAATATTCGTCAGTATCGATATAGCCATCGTCGCTTAAAAGTTGTGCGACATCGTCATATAAGAAGCCTTCCATTGGACAAGAGTCGATTCCTAACATTGCAGCTGTAGTCATCATATTACCAAGAGGAATATACGTTTGTTTGCTAGCCCAATCTAATAATGTGCGGTCACTTTGGTATAAATCATTACTTTCATTTTGAAATTTAGAAGTGGCATCTAATTTTTGGAGTGCTGTATCTGGTGTCATATGATGGATGACTTCAAACATATGACGCACGTAATCATTTTGTGGGCGGACGTTTTTACGTGCTAAAATAAGGACAAAATGACTGGCTGAATCTAATTGTTTCTGTGCCCCCCAACAATAAGGCTTAAGTGCTTGACGTAATGCTTTATTTTGTATTACGAGAAATTTCCAAGGCTCTAAACCAAGTGAACTCGGGGATAAGCGGCCGGTTTCTAAAATAGTGCGCATGTCATTCTCACTTATTTTTTTTGTTGGATTAAATTGTCGAATGGCATGGCGAAAGTGATACGCATTAAGTATACGTTGTTGAACATCTTTCATTTTATATTCGCTCCTTTTAAGTCATCATACTTAAAGTATAAAAAAGATATCCTTTAATTTAAAATGAACTGTTTCGTATGTCACGCGTTATTCATAAACGTTATTTTTGTGGGTAAATAAAATGCAAATGGGTTAAGAAGGGATGATAAAATGAATTTAGAACAATGGAGTGCTGCATTACCATTAAAAGATATTACATCAATCATGCCGGTTTCAGGTGGTGATGTAAACGATGCGTATAAGGTTGAAACGTTAAACGAAACGTATTTTCTCCTTGTTCAACCGAATCGATCAGAGCGATTTTATGCGGCAGAGATTGCAGGACTTAAAGCGTTTGAAAAAGCGGGTATTACTGCACCGCGTGTTATTGCTCAAGGGGAGAATGATGGCGATGCGTATTTATTATTAAGTTATCTCGAAGAAGGGACTTCTGGACGTCAAGAAGAGTTAGGACGTCTCGTTGCGACGTTACATCGAACAGAAAGCGAAAACGGTCAATTTGGGTTCCATCTCCCTTATGAAGGGGGTGACCATCGCTTTGACAATACATGGACAAAAGACTGGGCAACACTTTTTTTGGCTCAACGTATAATTCCGTTGAAAGAGAGGATTGTGTCGCAACACTTATTATCAGCAAAAGATTTAACGTTGTTTGATCAAGTTTATGACATAATGTCGCAATCGTTAAAACAACATACCAGTCGTCCGTCATTATTGCATGGGGATTTATGGGCAGGTAACTACATGTTTTTAACAGATGGGACACCGGCTTTATTTGATCCTTCACCTTTATATGGGGATCGTGAATTTGATTTAGGTGCCACAAAGGTGTTTGGTGGCTTTTCTCAAGAATTTTATGACGCTTATCATGAAGCGTATCCTTTAAGTAAAGGGGCAAGAGAGCGCATTCGATTTTACGAATTGTATTTATTGTTAGTACATCTTGTGAAATTTGGTGCGATGTACGAAGGTCGTGTGTGTAAAGTCATGAAAGAAATTATTACAGACACAACGATATAAATAAAAACGGAGTGAGCACATCATGAATTACAATCGGTACCGCATTCGAATATTAAATGGTTTTTGTCTCATTATATGGCTGATAGCGCTGAGTTATCTAGGCCTCATGTATGACAACATCCCAAATAAAGTAGGCACACATTTCACACTTTTAGGTCAAGCAGATGCCTACGGGGATAAGGTAAGCTTATGGCTGTTACCTGTGACATTTATGGTAATATGGGTGATAGGCGTGCTTTTCTCAAATGCCCTTCCCACTTTATTGAATCTCGTCTTAGGCGTAAAACAGTCCGTGAAGACACAACAATGCGTAATAACAGGTTTCTTTAGTATCTTACATTTAACAACTTGGATGTTATATATGAACTTAGTACACCATGCTTTACAAGGAGAACACAAAATTACGGTGTTTTTTACAATTTTACCCATTGTTTCAGTAAGTATCTATATCATTCTTGTTATAGGATACGGATTGAAACAAAAGGGGCGCAGAAATAAATTAAAATGAAATGTTAAATGCATCATTATGTCAATCACGAAGACTAAATGCATTCATAAAAGGCAAAACATCCAACATCGTTCATGAACTCATGAATGGTGTTGGATGTTTTTTAATGGATAGGATTGAGATGCCTGAACCCTTTTGTTTACGCTACTAAGAAGCCTATAACACCAATCAATATTGTAAATATCAAATGAATCATCGCAAAGATCCATGCCCATTTTTTTGAAAGGTGACACGTTGAATAAAGGACTACACCGAACAACCATGCAGTTAAGATATTTTGAATATTGATTGCCCCTAAAATAGGTTGTCCTGGTGACAGCACATTTAAAGACCCTATATTGATATCAGGAAGTTGTAAGCCAAATATCCATTGTATACTTAAAATGACGATTTGAATAAAAGAGATAATGATTAACATAAGTAATGTTGCAGCAAGGATACTCTTTACTTCGACATTCAAATTAGCGACTTTCGCGATAATTAACGTAATAACAAAATACATGAGAAATATAAAAATATAAATAATGATACTCATAATGATTCCCAATATTTTGAATAGAGTTAACGCAGAATCTATATCCGTAGATGCCAAGTCTAAATCTTTTAAAATCGATGTATAGTCTGTCAAAGATATTGAGATAAAAGCAGTAATACAAGACAATAAAAATAATAATAAGAATTTCAATAATACTTTAGGATTTGAACGTTCTTTTTCAAACGCTTCAATATGTAAAAAGTTGTTTTTCATGATTTGACGCCTCCCATTACTGATGTGTTGACAACTTTATAATCACAATACGATATATTTTTTAATTAATCAATGTGAATTTCAGAATTAACAAATGTTAATTTAAAGAAAATAATCAAAAATTGCATTAATTTACTTTCGTGTATGTGAAAAATCATATAAACTTAAACATATTAAGTTGTGTTATGTTTATCATGTGACCAATATTCAACTTAATTAATAACAACGCGATTTGGTTAAACAACATCATTTGCGCGTCAAACATATAGGGTGAGGAGCGAATCAATTGAATAAGAAAAGTTTAATAGTCCTGTCTATTGTAGGTATTTTATTTTTGATTATCGCAGGGTTTATTGGTAGAGCAATGACAGGAAACAACAAAGAAGAAACATCAGGCTATGATACATATGAAGTGAAACCAGAAAGTGCGATTAAGGTGACTGGTAAAGTGTCACCAGAGTCTATTAAAACGTATCAAAACAATGTGCAATTAGGGGAATTTGTAAGTGTTCAAGTCAATGATGGGCAACGTGTCACGCAAGGCACACCTTTAATTCAATATCAGGTAGACCCTGCAAAACGTAGTCAACTCTATGACCAAGTACGTCAAGCTGAAGCTAAAGGGGATCAGGCTGCCATCAATCAAGCTTGGAAACAACTCAATCACTATGATCGTCAAGTTAACGATAGCGTGTATGCAACGTTTAACGGTATTGTTTCAAATGTTAAACGGAATCATGTGGCTGAGGGTGAACCGATTTTAAAGCTGATTGCAGAGGAACCACAAATAAAGACTACTGTGTCAGAATTTGATTTAAATAAAATCTCTGTCGGTGATACGGTGAATGTGACGGTTACAAGCTCTGGCAAAAAAGGTAAAGGGAAAATTAAAAGCATTGCAGAATTGCCAACAAGTTATGAAGAACATTCGCAAGCCACTGGTCAATCGGAAGTATCTGGAGCAGGCTCAATGCAATCCACAGCAGATGAAGGTCAAACGGTGAATGCTTCCAATCCTACTGAACAAAACCCTAGCGGTGGAGACAATCACGCGTCATCTAAATATACAGTGATGATAGGGGAGTTGGATTTTGAAGTGCGACATGGTTTTTCTGTGGAAGCTGAAATCCCATTAAAAACGTTAAAAATCCCAGCATCTGTGCTCACAAAAGATGACAATGTATATGTTGTTGATAAAACACACGTAGTACACAAACGTAAAATTAAATATGATGAAAACAATGGCGATCTTGTAGTAAAAAATGGATTAAAGCAAGGTGATATTTTAATTAAAAAACCTGATAGTGGTATCTCGGATGGTAAAAAAGTTGAGGTGTCATCATGATAGAACTTGTTAATGTGAATCGGCATTTTAAAAATGGTAATGAAACGAATCACATTTTAAAGGACATTCATTTACGTATTGATTCAGGTGAATTTGTTGCCATTATGGGGCCATCTGGTTCGGGGAAAAGTACGCTTATTAATATTCTAGGTTTTATTGATCGCGGTTATGAAGGAGATTATTTATTTGACCAACATAATTATCAACAACGTTCAGATAATGAACTTGCTAAAATTCGTAATCGTACAGTTGGATTTGTTTTTCAAAACTTTAAGCTCATTCAAAATAATACCATTTTAGAAAATGTGAGTATCCCTTTACTTTATGCGGGTTTATCGGCTAAAGTACGCAAAGAACGCGTAAAAGCGATGCTTCATGAAGTAGGGCTCTATGATAAAGAACACCTTGTTCCAAATAAATTATCTGGGGGACAACAACAACGTGTTGCGATTGCACGTGCGATTGTGAATCAACCTAAATTTATTATTGCAGACGAACCCACAGGGGCACTCGATTCAAAAACGTCGCAAGATATAATGAGATTATTTTTAAAGCTCAATAAAGAACAAGGTACAACGATGATTTTGGTCACGCACGATCCGAAAGTAGCGGCGCAAGCAGATCGTATCATTCATATTTTAGATGGACGTATTCAAAAAGAAGAGGTGAACGTGCATGAGTAACTTTAGTAATATTATTCACGTTGCCTTGCGTTCTATTATGAAAAATAAACGTCGTAATATCTTTACGATGATTGGTATTATAATCGGAATCGCAGCGGTCATTACGATTATGGCGCTTGGTAATGGGTTTAAAAAAACGGCGAATGAGCAGTTTAATGATGCAGGTGCCTCTAAAAATACAGTGCTTATAGATTATATGGATAATCAAATGGCAGAAGGGGGCAAAATAGCGAATACGCAACCTTTTACAGCTGCGGATGTCGATATGGCTCGCCAAGTCAAAGGTGTGGAAGAAGTAAATATTAAATCAAATGATGAGACGGGGTTAAAAAGTGAAGCAACGCGCACGAATAAAAAATCAGAGATTACGATAAAACCATTATCTTCGGCTAAAGAGGTGGATAAGGGAAAAGGATTCACACAAGAGGACAATGACATGTCAGAACGCGTGGCAACCATTAGTTCTGACGTTGCAGATGCTTTATTTAAAGGAGATGCGGTAGGGAAAACAATTTATATTGATGGTATGGGGTTTACAGTTAACGCTATTCAAGATGAAATGATGACACCGAATCTTGTTCAAATACCTGAGAAAACAGTGAAGCGTTATCTTCCAACGTTAACTTCTTCGACGCCACAATTAGAGGTGAAATTTAGCGCATCGATGAATAAAAAAGATGTAGGCAATGCTGTTGCAGAAAAATTAAATAAAAATGGATCTGCTGTAGGTGATGGTACATATCAATATACAGATATGGAAGCCCTCATGAAAAATATTAATAAAGTGTTCGATGCGATTACGTATTTTGTCGCAGCAGTTGCAGGTATCTCGCTTTTCATTGCTGGGATTGGCGTCATGAATGTCATGTACATTTCAGTAGCAGAGCGAACAGAAGAAATTGCGATACGCCGTGCCTTTGGAGCAAAGGGGAGGGATATTGAATTGCAATTTCTCATAGAAAGTATTATTCTATGCTTGATTGGTGGCGTGATTGGATTAGTCATTGGTATTGGCATAGCATCTATTGTGGATGCTTTAACACCAGACTATATACGCAGTTCAGTCACATTTGGTTCTGTTTTACTCGCAGTTGGTGTATCGTCATTCATCGGTGTTGTATTTGGATGGATTCCGGCACGCTCAGCTTCTAAGAAAGAATTGATTGATATTATTAAATAACACGTCACGTGACCAGTAATTCATCGCAACAATCATGTATTTAGCGGAGTTCAGAGGTCACATGATGTCAGTATGTGTCGCTGAGCAGTGACAAAATTCTTTTTTTGTTGAAAGATTAAAAGAGGGAAAATGAAGAGTGAAAAATAAAAGTAGAGCTTTATTAAAGAAAGTGATGATAGGTTTAGTAGCTTTTGCAGTTTTGATAGGTAGTGCCAGTGTATACCGTTACTTAAAACGTGAACATGATCAACATTTAACAGAATATATTTCCAATCAACATAAGAAAGATGGGATCAAGGCAGAGAACATTCCACGCTTAAAAACAGTCGTTGATCAAAAAAACGTCGCGTATACCTCGATTGATCAGTACTTAAAAAAGACTGATTTTAATGGTGCGATTGCCATTTTTGACAACGGTCAGTTAAAAATGAATAAAGGGTATGGCTTCCAAGATATAGAAGCTGGTAAGGCGAACGGACCCAATACACTTTTTCTCATTGGTTCAGCGCAAAAGTTTTTTACAGGTATGATGATTAAAAAACTGGAATTAGACGATAAAATTAATCTTAATGACTTTGTAGACGACTATTTACCTGATTTTGAAACAAACCCGAAAATTACATTGAAAGATTTAATGTTACATCGTAGCGGACTTTATAAATATGAAGGTTCACGCGACATATTAGATTTAGATGGTGCGGTACAAGCCATTCATGATAAGGGAATCAACCCTAAAACATACCATAAACATTTTTACAACGATGCGAATTATCTTGTGTTATCTAAAGTTGTAGAGGAAGTGACACAAAGAAGTTATACGGAAAACTATTACAAAGATTTTGCTAATCCTTATAATCTTAACCATAGTGCATTTTATAATGATGTACGTTATCAAAATGATATGGCGAAAGGATACAAATTAAGTGACCATATTCCTGTGTTTAAAAAGCCTGTATTTTTAGATCAATATTATGGGGCAGGGAATTTATATATGTCCCCTTACGATATGGGGCGTATGATTCAAAAATTACAAACGAATCAAGTTTTTCCACAACAAGAAACACAGGCCTATATACATGAAATAAAGTCTTCACGTTATCCTGAAAATTACCGATATGGGTTTTATTCATTCCCTGACTTTAATCGCGTGAATGGTGTGTTTTTTGGACAAACATTTACGGCTTATTTTAATGGGCGTTACACAGTTGTCTTAGCAACAAATTATGAAAACCACAAATCAAATTTAAATGAAACCAAAATCAAACACGTCTTTTTTGATATATTAAAACAACCGAAGAGAAAAAAATAAACGTGTGTATTCCAGACTGTCGACAAAGCTAACGACTTTGTTGGCAGTTTTTTTACATATATGCGCTATGCACTCATTTCTCAATATGGTGAAAATATAAGACACGAGATAAAAAGTGCAATATATTTTGAGTATAAAATTGGACGGGTTATTCATTAAAATAAAGTGGTATATAATAGAGATAAAATTTTTATAAGGAGGCATTCGTATGAAACAATTTTACAAAATGTGTGCCTATGTGGCGGGATTTATTGGTGTCGCGGTGATGTGGTGTGTGGCGATATTAACAGTGCAACAGTATCGCGTAGATGATCATATGAGCAAGGATAACAATGCATCATAACAACTTAGAATACACGAGGTGATGAAATGAAAGTCTTACTCATTGAAGACAACCGTATGATTGGAGATTTACTTCTAAATATGTTGAAGTTGCGTCAATATACAGTAGATTGGTTAACATCAGGTGAAGACGTCTCATTATATATGGAGCAAATTCATTATGACTTGATTCTTGTAGACTGGATGTTACCGGATATGACGGGGGTGGATATTATTCATCACATTCGTCAAAGTGGCAATGCTATTCCGATTATCATGTTAACTGCCAAGTCTCAAACGGCTGATAAAGTGGAGGGACTTACTGCTGGGGCAGACGATTATGTGACGAAACCCTTTGAGTTTGAAGAGTTAGAAGCACGGATGCTTGCGGTGATGAAGCGATATCATGCGTTAAATAAACAAGTTAAAACAATTGGAAATGTAACGTATGATTTCCAAAAACATCATTTTATAAAAGAAGGTCACATCCTAGAGTTTACGCAAAAAGAGTATCAATTATTGGAATTATTATTTTTGAATGCAGTCGTTTCACGCGTGTTAATTATTGAGAAAGTGTGGTATTTAGATCAAATTGTATCAGATAATAATATCGATGCACTTGTTCGTCAACTTAGGAAAAAATTAATGCACTTGGACACCACACTTCACATTAAAAGTATCCGTGGCGTCGGGTACAAATTGGAAGTGATGCCATGACAAACTACCGATTTTGGCCTGCTTTTATTAAATATGCGGGTATGCTGTTTGCCTTATTGAGCGTGTTGTTTTTGATAATTGTTATTTTATTTAGTTATAAATTGAATCAAGAAATTAATGAGACGGCTGAACGACAAACCACAAGTGTCAAAACAACACTTGAACATCACGAATCGGTCAATCCAACTCATGATTATTTCATTGTGAAAAACGGAAAGGTTATTGAAGCCATGACACCGTTTACTACGCGTGAATTGAAAACGCGTTTTCTTAATCAAGCATCTCAAACACCGTATATTGATGAAAGTAATCATGGGGTGTTTGAGGTTAGAAGCGTATCACTTTCAAATGAACGAACGTTATACAGTTTAACGAATGTACACGATTTTCATGAAACGAAAGGTTTTTTAATAACAGTATTAATCGGATGTTTTGTATTTGGTTTTATACTAATGATGGGCTTGGCATATTATCTTGCGCAACGCCCAATTAAAGTGTATGAACAATTGATGCAAGAGCAGCGCGTGTTTATACAAAATGCCTCACATGAAATGAAAACCCCCATCGCATCATTATTACTTGGTACACAATATATAGAAATGCTTGATCGTGATCATTTGAGTGTAACCAGCCGCCAAACATTGACGCAAATGAAATCTGAAGTTACGTATATGCAACAACTCATAGATTCCTTGTTAGATACCGATATGACGATTAAAGAAATCGACGAGATTCCGATTGCGCCAATTCTTGATGAAGCGGTGCAATCGATTGAAATGGCATATCGTACCAAGGTTAAACGGCTCTATGCACGACATTTAACGTATCCCATCTTACCATTTCACCTGAAGCAAATCGTTAATATTTTATTGGACAACGCGATTAAACATAATGATTCTGAGGTAAACGTATCTATTAGTGCATCTAAAACAATCAATGGGATTGAATTAAAGGTAAGTGATAATGGCGTAGGGATTTCAAACGACCAACAACAGCATATCTTTAAACGGTTTTACAGGGGGAACCAAAATCAAAAAGGGTCAGGTATTGGTTTGGCGTTGTTACAAGCACGTGTACATCAATATGGTGGCACAGTGACTGTACGTTCAAAAGAAGGAAAAGGCACAACGTTTTTGATAAAACTTTAAAAATTTCAGTTTCATTTCAGTTTTCTTATATATAGTAAGCCTATAAAGAAAACAAGGGGTAGATAGAAATGCCATTACATCCATTATTTGTCCATTTTCCAATAGCTTTATTATCTTTTGCAACGTTAATTGCGTTATTGAACGTGATACTTAAGAAAAAAGATTTGTCTTTTTCATTAGCGCTTTTACTTATATTTGGTATGTTATCAGGAGTCATGAGTTACTTATTAGGTGATAGTGGTGAGGAATACGCAATGCAACATTTTAATCCACAACATGTAGAAAGTTTAGTGCACTTACATGAGACGTTTGCTATGCTTTCGTTAATAGCATACGGTCTTGCAACGGTTATTCACTTAGGGGGTATGTGGTTTAAAGCTTATGCAACTTACTCGAAATGGGGCGTACTGATTTTCACGATTATTGGATTTGGATTATTAATTGTAGCTGGACATCTAGGTGCAAGTATTACGTACGGGAATTAAGGAGGATTAGGTGATGCAAAGAAATTATTATTTCCACCATGTTGAACATCGAAAATTACAAAAAAGTTCTAAAAAGACGCTATGGGCGTCATTAATTATTACATTATTTTTCACGATTGTAGAGTTTGTTGGAGGGATACTTTCTAATTCACTTGCTTTACTTTCAGATTCCTTTCATATGTTAAGTGATGTGATTGCACTTGGTTTATCCATGGTGGCGATTTACTTTGCAAGCCGTAAACCGACTGCGAACTATACATTTGGCTATTTACGTTTTGAAATTATAGCTGCATTTTTAAATGGCTTGGCTTTAGCCATCATCTCAATATGGATCTTTTATGAAGCGATTATGCGCATCATTTATCCAAAACCTGTTGAAAGTGGTTTAATGCTCGTTATTGCTACAATAGGTTTAATCGTCAATATCGTTTTAACGATAATATTAATGCGCTCACTTAAAAGTGAAAATAACATCAACATTCAAAGTGCTTTATGGCATTTTATTGGTGACCTATTGAACTCTGTCGGTGTGATTGTAGCAGTGGTACTTATCTACTTTACAGGAATTCAAATGATTGACCCTATTTTAAGTATGGTGATTGCTGTAGTAATTTTACGTGGCGGATATAAAATTATGCGAAATGCGGTATTGATTTTAATGGAGTCTGTACCAGAACATTTAAATACGGATGAGATTATGGAAGATATGAAACGTGTTGATCAAGTTTTAGATGTACATGAATTTCATTTATGGTCTATCACAACGGATCATTATTCTTTAAGTGCACACGTTGTACTTGATAGCAAAAGTGGTCAAGATGCTTACGAAACAATAAATAAGTTGGAACGCTTATTAAAAGAAAAGTATGGCTTATCACATACAACGCTTCAAATTGAACATTTGGAAATGAATCATTTAAATGAAGCGTACTTTGAAGAAATCAAATAAGGAAGTTTGATGAGATACAATGTTTGTCTCATGTAACATTAACGAAAAGCCCTAAAAATTCACAGTATGATGAATTTTTAGGGCTTTTCACATGCTCTATGTTATACGCGTTCGTGATTATTAACAATCCAAAATGAGGGGATTGAAAAAGTATGCGCGTCACATTTTGTCTAATTTATTTTTACCTGCGAGGAGTAATACCCATGTGACGATAATAAAGGGGAGTGTCAATATTGGAATGCCGAATGGTTCTAAAAAAGTGGCAATTGCACCATATGACATGGGTGTTAACACGATGACAAGGATAAACATCAAATAACGGTTGTAATGTGTGCGTGCTCGAAATGTAACTGCCATTGCCATCACCGTTAAAATTAAATTATAGCCAAAGAGACCATGATTTAATGCCATCATATCAGAGCCTAATACATATACAAATGTCATTGCTAGTAAATTGGCAATGATTACGAAAATACCCGCCCATCTTGAAGCGATAAAAAAAGCGATGATGATTAAGATGCCTGAAATTACATTTTCTACGAGGAATATTTGGCTGATACCATTAAAAAATGCGGCAATGGGATGTAATGGTTGGGATACATCAATCTTAGCGACATGCTTTAATGGTAAGACGTTTACAGTACTTCTTAAAAATTTAAACTGTTGATTCATAAGTAGTATCATCCATGTAATCAGTACAAACGGTGCCGTGAGTTCTGGTAAATGATAACGTTGAAACACAGTTTGCATTGCTTTGGACAGTGGCATAACGATAATTGTTGCAATCAAACATATCATGACAGTTTGCCACGTCATCACCATAAAAATACTCAATGCGATAGCAACAAGCACACTATTGAACCCTGATAGTCCGGCATGAATTTCAGCTCTCGAATAACCAAACATAGGAGCGGTTAATAAACTCATCGCACTTCCAATCATTGCCGCTAAACCGACTTTCCAATCTCCAATCCATAACGCAAGCAGAATGAGTAATCCTGTCCATACATTTTCGAGTAAAACGACTTGAGATATGTTCTTCAAAAAACTTTGTAGTAGTAAAGGCATATCATATCACTCTTTTCCTTTAATTTTTAACTATGTTACTTAAATAAATTACCGTAAAAGTTATATTGGTATAGTTTGTGATAATTTATAATGCTTTATTTAAAAAGAATCTATCTATAAAATACTTTTCAATAATAACATAATCATTTGAAGCGCGTCATTTAAAGGATTATAATTTGAATGTAAGTTTATTTTTACAAAAGGGAGTGAGTAGTGAGATGAATTTTACGCAACGTGAGCAGGATAAATTGATGCTCGTTGTTGCAGCAGATTTGGCACGACGACGCAGAGCGCGCGGTTTAAAACTAAATCATCCTGAGGCAGTTGCATTAATCAGCTATGAGATATTAGAAGGTGCGCGTGACGGTAAATCTGTTGCGGAACTCATGAGCTACGGGCGTGAAATTTTAAATAAAGACGATGTAATGGATGGCGTTGAATCTATGGTGACTGATATTGAAATTGAAGCTACATTTCCAGATGGGACAAAGCTAGTGACCATTCATCATCCGATTGTTTAGGAGGATAAATAATGAAACCAGGAGAAATCATCGTACAATCAAGTGAAATCATGATAAATGAAGGACGTGCAACTACTAAAATTACTGTCAAAAACAGTGGGGATCGTCCTATTCAAGTGGGGTCACATTATCACTTCTATGAAGCAAACTCAGCACTCACGTTTGATCGTGACGAGGCATATGGCAAACATTTAGACATCCCTGCAGGTGCAGCTGTACGTTTTGAGCCGGGAGATGAAAAAGAAATTCGCCTTGTACGTTATGCTGGTGAGCAAAATATTTACGGCTTTCATGGCAAAGTTGACGGTCCACTTGATCAATCCCGTATTACAGGTCCGAATATGGAAGAAGGAAGTGATGTCAAATGAGTTTTAAAATGACAGAATCACAATATACAAGTTTGTACGGTCCAACAGTTGGAGATTCTATTCGTTTAGGAGATACAAATCTTTTTGCGAAAGTTGAAAAAGATTATGCCCAATATGGGGATGAAGTGGCATTTGGTGGCGGAAAATCTATCCGTGACGGCATGGGACAAAATCCGAATGCAACACGTGATAACAAAAAAGTGGCTGACTTAGTGATTACGAATGCTGTCATTATCGACCATGATAAAGTCATTAAAGCCGATATTGGTGTGAAAAATGGTTATATTATGAAAATCGGTAAAGCTGGCAACCCAGATATTATGAACAATGTGGATATTATTATCGGAGCCTCTACTGAAATTATTGCAGCAGAAGGTAGTATTATCACAGCTGGTGGTATTGATACGCATGTTCATTTTATTAATCCAGAGCAATCTGAAATTGCTTTAGAAAGTGGCATTACCACCCAAATTGGTGGTGGTACAGGTGCGACGGAAGGGACTAAAGCAACAACTGTAACTCCGGGTTCTTGGCATGTTCACCGTATGCTACAGGCAGCAGAAGCTTTGCCGGTTAATGTTGGATTTACAGGAAAGGGTCAAGCGGTCAATCATACCGCATTAGTCGAACAAATCCATGCAGGCGTCATAGGACTTAAAGTACATGAAGACTGGGGGGCGACACCATCAGCATTACGTCACGCATTAGAAGTGGCTGATGAATATGATATTCAAATTGCGCTCCATGCAGATACGCTTAACGAAGCAGGTTTTATGGAAGATACGATGAAAGCTATTGGGGATAAAGTGCTTCATATGTATCATACAGAAGGTGCTGGTGGCGGTCATGCGCCTGACTTAATTAAAGCGGCAGCGCACGCAAATATTTTACCATCATCAACGAATCCCACACTCCCGTACACGCATAACACGGTCGATGAACATTTAGATATGGTCATGATTACGCATCATTTAAATGCATCTATTCCAGAAGATGTGGCATTTGCGGATTCACGTATACGCAAAGAAACAATTGCTGCAGAAGACGTACTCCAAGACATGGGTGTGTTCGGCATGGTTAGTTCAGACTCTCAAGCGATGGGTCGTGTCGGTGAGGTCATTACACGTACGTGGCAAGTGGCACATCGTATGAAAGCGCAACGTGGTCCCCTTGAAGGTGATGGTGAACATAACGACAATAACCGCATTCGTCGTTATATTTCAAAGTATACAATTAACCCTGCGATTACGCATGGTATTTCAGACTACGTTGGATCTGTAGATGAAGGAAAATTGGCTGATTTAGTGATGTGGGATCCGCGATTCTTTGGTGTGAAACCTACATTAGTAATCAAAGGTGGCTTAATCAATGTTGCCATCAACGGTGATGCCAATGGCTCTATCCCGACATCAGAACCAATTAAATATCGACCGATGTATGGCCAATATGGTGGGAATATGCAAAGTACAGCTTTGACATTTGTATCACAAGCGGCCTATCAAGATGGGATTCGACGTACTTTAGATTTAAAGCGTCATGTGCGTCCAGTTAAAAACATCCGTAATCTTTCTAAAAAAGATATGGTGAACAATGACGCACTGCCTCAACTTGATGTAGATCCAGAAACGTATGAAGTGTTTGTAAATGGTGAAAAAATCACGAGTAAGGCAGCAACAGAATTGCCATTAACACAGCGTTACTTCTTATTCTAAATGAAAATAAAAAGTGATAAAAAACATCGCTAAATTAGGATTACAAAATAAAATATGCTATTGAAAAAGTGTTTTGCAATTGGTAAATTAAAATGTGTAAAAATGAATAGGGGTGTTTGATACATATGAAAAAAGGAATCGCATTAATGATGATGACTTTGCTACTAAGTGCTTGTGGGAATGGCGGAGACAAGGGAAAAGAGAAGACTGAAAAACCGACCAAGGAAAATACAACAGAAACGTTAAAATTAGCGGATTCAGAGAAATATAAACCAGAAGGTGAATTTAACGGCAAGCAATATAAAACTAAAAAGTTTGAGGTTAATTTAGAAAAGATGGCTCGTATAGAGATGAAAGATTTTGATAATAAAAATATTCAAGCTATTGCGATTGGTTATGAAGTGACAAACAAATCAAATGAAAAAATATCAGCAATTGACGCATGGATTGAAGCTTTTAACATTTATCAAGAAGTGAACGGAAAGAAAAAAGATTTAGACTTAACGATGTTATTAGATGACTCGCATAAAAGTGACTATGACATGCTTTCAGATAAAGAGATTAAAAAAGGTGGTAAACATAAAGCGATGATTCTATTTAAGTTAGAAAATACAACAAGCCCAGTCATTATTGAGGCAACTAATGATGATTATGAGTCACTAGGTAAACAAACATTTAAATTGGAAACATTTAATGATGGTAAGTTTTAAGGGGAGAGAAGAATATGAAAAAAATTTTTAGTGCACTGTGTGTATCATCGCTTTTACTGAGTGGCTGTGGACTCATTGGTAACGGTAAAGACGATAAAAAAGAAGCTGAGGAAAATATTGGTAATGGTTATTTTAAAGCAGATACATTAAAAACAAAAGAGGCAGAATTTAAATTAAAAAAACCGAAACTTGTTGAACAATTCAATCAGGATGACAAACGAGGGCCATATATCGTTTTTGAATACGAATATACAAATAAAAGTAAAGAGAACATGTCCGCCCAAAAAGCATGGGGGCATTACTTCGAATTCATTAAGGATACTAAAGACACTGAAGAAAGAATACATGACACTTACGTTACTACAAAGGACGGGTCAAAATATAGTGAGCTAAAAGAAAATGGCGATTTATTAGTGAAACCGAAAGATAATGTCAAAGCAATGGTCGTATATCCTATAAAAAAAGAACCTGTAAAGTTATTGCTGAAGGGGCATACGAAAAGGGACGATTCAGAACCTAAAGCATTAGGTGAAAAAGTGATTCATATAGAAAAGTAATACATGCATTCATTCGTGGAAAGCTATCAAAGCATATTTGAACGTTTTGATAGCTTTTATATTTTAATATAGATTTAATAGATGTGTTTGTCACTTGCACATAGTTGTAATAAAAAACGTTTAGCATAATAGCGGAACATAAGAAATTGTAAAACTCAACATTTTAAACGTTAAATTAGAAATAAAAGAATGTCTTGTATAGTTAATTTAGACATGATACATTTAAAAATATGTTTGAACTACGTAATGATTCCGATTTATTCAGTGAAGAATTGAGGTGCACAAATGATTTTATCTGACAATGATATTAAAGGATACATACAATCAGGGGCACTTAAAGTGACGCCTTTTGAGGCATCTCATGTTGAACCAGCTTCTATTGATTTAACGTTAGCCAATCACTTTTTAAGACCTTTACAGCCATTGAATGGCACTCAAAAGTTAAGCGAACCTATTCAATATGAAGAAATTCACCAAACAAGTGTAGTGGTTCCTGCACATGGTTTTATTTTAGCGACGACGAAAGAATATATTAAACTACCAGAAAACTTGACAGGCTTTGTGGAAGGTAGAAGCTCTATTGGACGAGCTGGTTTATTTATACAAAATGCAGGATGGGTTGATCCCGGATTTGAAGGCGCAATCACATTAGAACTATATAATGCAAATGATTTCCCCTTAGAAATCGAACAGAACCAACGGATATGTCAAATCGTTTTGGCAGAAACTAAAACGGCGCCAAATGAGATCTATTCAGGTAAATATCAAGGACAAGCTACTACAACGGGGAGTCGTGTATTCAGAGACTGGATGAAGGATGGTGGCTATTAATGGAAATCGTAATTATGACCGGATTTCTAGGTGGCGGAAAAACATCGACGCTTAACTTTCTGATCCAAGATGCAATTGATCATCATTTGAAGCCTGCTGTCATTATGAATGACTTTGGGGAACGCAATGTGGATCAACATTTTATCCATGAACCAATACATATTAAAACGATGACTAATGGTTGTATTTGTTGCACGTTTAAAAACGATGTCGCCGCACAACTACATTCCATTTATTTAGAGCATCAACCTGATATTATTTTTATAGAATGTAGTGGTCTCGCGCATCCATTAGAAGTTTATGATGCATGTTTAACACCAGTTCTTACACCGCTTGTAGAGCGTGTACGTATGTTAGGTGTTATCGATGCATCTGTATATGATAAAAAAGAGGAATATCCTGAAGATATTAAAACACTTATAAAAGAACAAACACAATTTTGTAGTCATTTAATTTTAAATAAAATAGACTTAATTGATACAACGCGATTACTTAACGTTGTGAATAAGCTTGAAACGGATTATCCAGGTGTTCCATATGTGTTGACGCAGTTTGGAGAAGTGACTCTAAATGAAATGCCTGAACAAGCTGTAGTTGAGCAACAATCACGTCCAACAACGCACGGCGCATTGACACAATGTTTTCACGAATTTAACAAACCTATTAAACAATCGGCGCTAATTGAAGGACTGAAACAATTAGAGGGACACATTTATCGTGTAAAAGGATTTGTTGAAGTTGAAGGCATTGATCAGCCTTGCATTATGCAATATGTACCGGGTCACCTAGAACTTAAACCTTGTCAAATCGATATGCCTTCATATTTGGTTGTCATAGGTCATCAACTATGTCCGGAAAGAGTGATGCATACATTTGATGATGTCGAATTAGCATCATAAACACGTGTAAAAGTTAAATGAACAAACATGTATCCTTTGCAATAATTTCACCTTCCTTTTTTTGATTATTACGTAACACTTATTTATCAATGCTAATAGGAATAGCTAGCAAAATTCGTACATCCGAATGATGTTGGCTATTTTGATTATGTCCGACGTTAATTTCATCATATATTTAATATGGAACGTTGAGTAAGCGCTATCAAAATGATAAAATAAAGATGTAAAGAGAGGTCTAAAAAATAAAAAGGGGTGACATTTTATGTATGAAAATGTACTCGTTCCTTATGATTTTGGAAATAGTTTTAAAAATGTACCAGAACAATTGAAAAAGTTAACACAAGGCGCTGCAACGTATCAGATTGTTATTTTTAACGTTATTTCCGAAACGGAACTGGCCAATTATGTACGTTATCAAGGTAAACACTTTGAAGATGTTGTTGAAGAAAAGAAAGAAGAAATGCGACCATTTTTAAACACATTAGATGACCAAGGATTAAAATATCAAATTAAATTTACGACAGGAAGTCCGACACACGAGATTGTTAATGAAATTGAAGGTTACGCCTATGATATTGTTGTAATGAGTAATAAACGTGCAGAAATGGATATTAAACATGTACTAGGCCACGTAACTCATAAAATCGCAAAACGTGTGAATGTACCAGTTTTAATTGTGAAATAGTATAGTCAATAAGTGCGTGGTAATTTTGGTTTGGACATATTTATCTCTACTACGCCAACAATTAAAAAAAATTCCTAGCCATAGCGTCATTAATAGACCAATGCCTTCGACGTTCATTCTTGAAATGAATGTCGAAGGCGTTTTAAATTCCCTTAAAAAATCAGACTTACGCTTTACATTGTTAAAGTGTTTTCATATAATGAACAAGTGACTTTAGAAAATGAATTTTATAAAATTTTCAGAAAATTAAATATAATGTTGATTTTGAGGAAAGGGAATTTCAAGTGAATAAATTTGTAGTTATATCTGGACTGATGTTGTTTTCATTATTCTTCGGGGCGGGTAATTTAATATTCCCTCCAATGTTAGGGCATACAGCTGGCGACCATGTTTGGCAAGCAATGGCAGGGTTTGTCATTACAGGCATTGTATTACCTTGTTTGGCAGTCATCATTGTCGCTTATTACAATGAAGGTGTGGAAAGTATAGGCAATCGTATTCACCCCATATTTGGGACAACATTTGCCTTTATCGTTTATTTAACAGCAGGTGCGTTTTATGGTATTCCAAGGGCATCAAATGTTGCTTATGAAATTGGAGTAGCACCTATTTTGCCTGTGAATAATACAGTCACGCTTGTCGTTTTTGCGATTGGTTTTTTTACGGTTGTTACACTCCTTGCGATGTTTCCAACGCGTATCATGGATGTATTAGGAAAGTATTTAACGCCAATATTACTACTTGTAATCGGCCTGTTATGTCTATTGGCCATTATCAATGCAGAACAGGCACCCACGATGTCAAAAGGTGCTTTTGTTACACAACCCGTATTAAATGGTGTGCTTGAAGGCTATTTTACATTAGATGTTTTAGGTGCATTAATTTTTTCGGTAGTTGTGGTAAATCAATTTAAAGTACATGGAGTGACAGAGAAACGTCAACTAACAATTCGTGTATTACAAGCAGCTGTTATCGCGGCAACATTGTTAGGCGCAGTATATATGGCATTAGCATGGATGGGAGCAACTACACCTCATACCGAAACTATTTATAATGGGACGTCTATTTTAACGTATCAATCGACACGTGTGTTTGGGATGTTTGGTCATTACTTGTTTGCTTTAATCGTACTACTCGCATGTTTAACAACATGTGTCGGTTTAATTAATGCATGTGCATCCTTTACAATCAATTATGTTCCTAAATTAGGTTATAAAAGATTGGTATTGTGTTTTTCAACTTTTGGGTTGTTTTTTACAACGTTTGGTTTAAATACCATTTTAAAAATCGCGCAACCTATTTTGTTATTTATTTATCCCGTAGCAATTGTACTCGTTTTAGTATCACTTGTTAATATGGTGTTTCCATACCGCTTAAGATGGACCTATATTTTATCAACAATGGTTACACTTATATTATCAATTGTTCAAGTTGCATTGACATTTCAATGGTCAATCCCACTACTAACGACACTCTACCAGCACATGCCGTTAGCGTCATCACAGCTTGGTTGGCTTGTGCCTTTTGTCATTTGTATGTGTATAGGATTAATGATTGATCATATTTCTCATAGACGTATCAAAGTAGCATAAATCAGCACTACTGCTTAATAGTGTTTCCAAAATAAGCCCGTATCATTCTTTATGTAAAGGAATGATTCGGGCTTTTATAAGAACGATCAGTATCGTATACAGTAATACATTAAGTAAGGAGGGACTTTAACACGACAGCTTGGTTATGCTTCGTATCTTTTGCTGAATAAAGTAAATAGATATCTGCTTCAGTATGATTGATAATAGATTTTAACTCTTCAAAAGCATGATTTTGATCGGTGTTGTTAGTCAGTTCTTTCATGTATTTTGCTTTAAAAGATTCAAACTTGTCTGCATCATGATTAAACCATTTTCGTAAAGATGCTGATGGTCCTATGTTTTTGAGCCAAACATCAACTTGTGCTTCTTCTTTTGAAATGCCTCTTGGCCATATGCGGTCTACTAAGACACGTACACCTTTATGAGTAGACGCACTATAAATGCGTTGAATATAAACTGCCATCTCAATGCCTCCTTTGTATATCATTTTCCCCGAAAAAACAATCATTAACGTAAAAATTGATAGATTAAAGTACCCATATAATTGCCAATCACATAGCCAAGTGTGCCAACAATGAGTATTGGGCCAATTAAACCATGCCATCCTTTACTTATTGCGAGTGCAGCTGCAGTCGTGGGCCCTCCTGCAGTGGCATTTGAGGCAAGTAACATTTCTTCAATATTAAATTTAAAAAGACGTCCCAAAACAAGTGTTAAACTAATATTGCATATTAATATAATCAGTACGAAAATAAAGAGAAGCGGTGCAGTTTTAAATATAACTGAAAATGATGCGGGCGTGCCAATGACTACGAAAAAAATATAAATCATAAAAGTACCTATTTCATTCGTACCATTTAAGTTCTCAAAGAAATGTTCAAAACGCATCACAAGTATTAAAGTGATGGTGGTAATGAGTAGATAAGGATCCCCCAAAAATGTCAAAAGTGTGTTTACGATGCCCCATGATTTTGGCGTAATGCTTTGAAACCATTCAGACAGGGTGAAACTGGCGGCAACGATGCAAACAGATAGACCTAATGCGATTGCAATATCATTTAAATGAATTGGTTTAGCTTTCCAATAATCTTTGTGTTCAGAGGTCTGAATGTTTTGGTTGTAAGATGATTTAAAATGTTTTTTTATCCAAGAAAATTGCGGTAATGCGATTAAAAAGATGAAATAGAGTGCCATCACACTATTATCTGCGACGACAGTCGATGAAATAAGATCACTCGGAGGTACCAATTTCGCGCTTAATGCTGCAAAGTTAACACCACCTCCAATATAGCTTCCCGTCATCATGGCTGCGATTTTTTCGAGATGTGGGATGTAGGGATGTAAACAAGTATAAGCAACCATTACACCTATGACAGTGCCTACGCTAGCAATTAAAAAGATACATAATAGTCGCTTACTTTCATTCCAAATTTTTTTTAAGTTAGATTGAAATAAGAGAAGCGGAATAGATAATGGAACGATATAGTTCCATACCATATCATATACAGCTGCGCGTGTTGGTATAATATTGAAATTTGAAAGTAGCATGGCGCCAATGAGAGCAATGATTGCTCCTGAAATGACTTTAGCAATTTTAAACTTATGTTCTAAAACAATACTCAATGTAGCCCATCCAATGATAAAAGCCAGTAATAGCCATGTTTGATCTTGTGAAATAATTGCTCCGATAATCATGTAATTCCCCCTTAATGAAGTATTTTTATTAATTTTATATTTTACAAAATGATTTGTCGATGAGGAGAAAAATGTGACGTCTTTATGATTTGCCTATAGAAAATGCACTGAATAAAATAGAATATGCTAAAATAAATATGTAATTATATTAGTGGAGGTGTGCCATATAATGACTATAATTATTGGCATATTAATCATTCTCTCTGTAGTTGCTTGGATAAAAGCGGTAATGGTTTCTAAAAAAGAGGGCGAGGCTGCTAAGAAGCAACTGAACACATGGGTGATGATTGGTGCAGTACTTACAGTATTATCACTGAGTTTAATGTTTATTGTCTCACAAAATTCTTAAATACATGTCATAAATTAGGTGATGCATTGGATTATAAAATGTGTATCATCTTTTTCTTATACGCATCTTACAAGGTTTAAAAGTACATTAAATTTTTTAAAGATTGGCGCTTTTAAAGTTAAAATATGATAGGACTTTTGATTTTATACGGGATGGTGACACATGCTACTCATTAATACGATAATTATTTTAATCTTATTCTTACTTATAGGATTTCTAGTAGGACACGAAGAAGGAAGATTGGTTTTTATTAAAGCCATTGCGATTGGAACCCTTTTAATTTTCTTGAGTTATATTACCATTTTGATAGGTTCATTCGTAGTTTGGTTACCAATGGTGTTATTATTTGATATTACCGATGGTATCTTTCAAATTGGCCTTATAACGATGCTACTTAGTGGAATCATTCAATATATCTTTTTAAGGTTCATGAGTCGTAAAATTGTTATAAGTGACACGTTAATACAAATTTTAGAATACTTCATTCAATGGTTATTAATTTATTTTACGTTGTATCAATTCGTGGCAAATCAATTAAAAGGATTGGCTGATATCGATGTTCAAAATTTATTTGCCAACTTATTGACGGTAGACAGTATTAATATCTTTATTTTACCTTCCTTATTGGTGAGTTGGATTTCAATCTCTATGGTGAGAATGAGTCGAAAACAGCTTAAAGACCACAAATAACATAATGAAAAATCTCAAAACATGGCAATTTTGTTGCGTTTTGAGATTTTTTTGTTTTTTAGTTCAAAAGAATATTGTTTGTGAAATGATTTGGTGCTACACTTTAAATGATAATGATTTTCATTGTCGATGTTTGTAAGGGTGAAAAGGAGACAGAATGATGCGCTATTTTATGAATGGCTATGTGTTGTTTGTCATACTCACAATCCTTACTGTGTGCTCTTTGTTCATTGGGGTGAGTAGCGTTCCGATTACAGCGCTTCTTAACCTTAATGATGATCAACTGAACGTTCTATTCGCAAGTCGTATTCCCCGTACCGTAAGTATTCTTATCGCTGGAAGTACACTTGCATTGGCAGGTTTAATTATGCAACAAATGATGCAAAATAAATTTGTAAGTCCTACGACAGCTGGGACGATGGAATGGGCGAAGTTAGGTATTTTAATTTCGCTTATTTTCTTTCCAGCTGAACATACCCTAATTAAATTGTCGTTTGCTGTACTGTTAAGTGTAGCGGGCACATTTTTATTTGTTCAAATGGTACAACGCATACGATTTAAAGATGTTATTTTTGTTCCGCTGATTGGTATTATGCTCGGTGGTATCGTCTCCAGTTTTTCAACATTTATCGCTTTGAAAACGAATGCAGTTCAAAGTTTAGGTAACTGGATGAATGGTAATTTTGCCATTATTACGAGTGGACGCTATGAGGTCTTGTACCTAAGCATACCGTTACTTGTGCTGACTTATGTATTTGCAAATCAATTTACAATTGCAGGTATGGGTCGTGATTTTAGTAAAAATTTAGGGCTGAATTATGATGTCATCATAAACATCGGCTTGTTTATAACTGCTACAATTACGGCGCTGGTTGTTGTCACAGTCGGAACACTTCCATTTTTAGGTCTTATCGTACCCAATATCGTTTCTATCTTTAAAGGAGATCATCTGAAAAATGCTTTGCCACATACAGCAATGCTCGGCGCCATTTTTGTGATGTTTTCAGATATTGTAGGACGCGTCGTGGTTTATCCATATGAAATCAATATTGGTTTAACGATTGGTATGTTCGGGACAATTATTTTTATTATTATGTTGATGAAAGGACGTCGTCATTATGCGTAATGCGTCCTTGAAAAAACTCATCATTTTATTCGTCGCTACCATAATTATTGGTGCCATGTATCTGTTGATTGGACTTGATTTTGAAATTTTTGAGTATCAGTTTAGTAGTCGTTTGAGAAAACTTTTCTTAATGATCCTCGTAGGGGCAGCTATCGCTACTTCAACTGTCATTTTTCAAGCCATCACTGTAAATCGTCTATTAACGCCTTCCATAATGGGACTTGATGCTGTATATCTTTTTAGTAAAGTTTTAATTCTTTTTATTTTTGGTACAAGTTCGATTTTCATTACAAATTTTTATATGAATTTTACAATTACGCTTGTTGTAATGGTGATTTTCGCATTGATTTTATTTGAAGGTATTTTTAAATATGGACAGTTTTCGGTGTACTTTATTTTATTAATTGGCGTGATATTAGGAACATTTTTCAGAAGTATTACTGGTTTTCTTGAGTTACTTATAAATCCTGAAGACTTCCTTGTGGTGCAAAGTGCCATGTTTGCAAACTTTGACGGTTCAAATTCTACGTTAGTGACGTTAAGTGCCATTGTTTTAACCATCTTAATGCTCATAACAGTGAAAATGCTTCCGTATCTAGATGTATTGTTACTCGGGCGCGCCCAAGCGATTAATCTAGGTGTGAATTATACACAGATGACACGGATGCTACTCATTTTAGTAGCACTAATGGTTGCATTGGCAACAGCATTAGTCGGACCGATTACATTTTTAGGATTACTAACGATTAATTTGGCGCATGAACTCATTAAAAATTTCGAACATCGTTATATTTTACCAGCAACGATATGTATCAGTTGGATCAGTTTATTTGTCGCACAGTGGATTGTAGAGCACTTATTTGAAGCAACAACACAAGTTAGTATTTTAATTAACCTCATTGGAGGCATTTACTTTATCTATCTTTTAATGAGGCGGAGGGAAATGACATGATTCGTATTCAACATTTAAATCAATTTATTGATGAGAAACAAATACTCACGGATGTGAGTGTTGATATTCAAAAAGGCCGACTCACATCGTTGATTGGACCAAACGGTGCAGGCAAAAGTACGTTATTGTCAGCAATCAGTCGCTTGCGTGACTTCCAAGAAGGCAGTGTTGAAATCGAAGGCACACCTTTACATGCCTATGGGTCCAAGGCTTTATCTCAAAAATTATCGATTTTAAAACAAACGAACCATACAGAATTAAATATCACAGTTGAACAATTGGTCAACTTTGGTCGTTTTCCATACTCAAAAGGTTATTTAAAAAAAGAAGATAAAGCAAAAGTAAATGAAGCGATTGCATTATTAAAGTTGGATGAAATACGACACCGTTATCTTAAAACACTATCAGGTGGTCAACGTCAACGCGCGTATATCGCGATGACAATCGCACAAGATACGGAGTATATTCTTTTAGATGAACCGTTAAACAACTTAGATATGAAACATTCTGTTCAAATTATGCAAACCTTACGTGAGCTCGCTGTTTTTCATAATAAAACCATTGTCGTTGTTTTACATGATATCAATTTTGCATCTGTGTATTCGGACGATATTGTCGCTTTAAAAGATGGAAAAGTCATTAAAGCTGCCGATAAACGTGACGTAGTAGAAGCATCGGTGTTAAAACAACTTTATGACATGGATGTCAAAATTGAAACGATACGAGGTCAACAAATTTGTATTTATTTTGATGAACTACCATGTATGTATCATCAAATGTCTCATAAAGTATTGAGTTAAATTAGGAGGACAACATGAAAAAATTAGGATTATTATTAATGATTGCGATGGTCTTTGTATTAGTCGCATGTGGTAATGATGAAGAAAAATCATCAAAAAAAGGTGATTCTAAAGAAACTGTTGAAGTAAAAAATGATTTTAAATTACGCGGGAAAGCCAAAGATGGCAGTGAAGATAAAGCTTACTCTGATACTGTAAAAGTGCCGAAAAATCCGCAAAAAGCAGTCGTGTTTGACTACGGTGCATTAAAAACATTAGAAGAGATGGACTTAAAAGATAAAGTTGTGGCTTTACCAAAAGGTGAAGGTAACGCGCAGTTACCAGACTTCTTAGATGATTTTAAATCAGATAAATACCAAAACACAGGTTCTCTAAAAGAAATTAACTTTGACGTCATTGCTAAAGTGAAACCAGATGTGATTTATTTATCAGCACGTACAGCAAACCAAAAAAATATAGATGAGTTGAAAAAAGCAGCACCGAATGCACCAATCGTTTATATGGGTGCTAAAAATGATGATTTCGTAGAATCTATGAAAAATGACACAAGTATTCTTGGTAAAATCTACGATACTGAGAAGAAAGCAGAAGCTTTAAATAAAGAATTAGATGAAAAGATTGCAGAAGTAAAAGCAAAAACAAAAAACTTAGATTTAAAAGCAATGTATTTACTTGTTAACGAAGGTGAATTATCTACTTTTGGAGCGGGAGACCGTTTCGGTAATCTCGTATTCGATACGTTAGGTTTCAAACCAGTTGATGATAATATTAAGAAAAGCAGTCATGGTCAAAACGTGACAAATGAATATGTGAGTGAGAAAAATCCAGATATCATCTTCGCGATGGATCGTGGTAAAGCAATCGGTGAAAAATCAACAGCCAAACAAGTTTTAGGCAACGATGTCATTAAAAATGTGAAAGCTGTTAAAAATGGTAAAGTTTTAGAATTAGATCCTAAACTTTGGTACTTTGCTTCAGGTTCAACAACAACGACAATTAAGCAAATTGAAGAAATTGAAGAAGGATTAAAATTAGATAAATAAAATTCTAAAATCAATTTAGGGGTTTGGATGTTGCTATAATGTCCGAGCCTCTTTTTATGGGAATGAACAATTGAGAAGCCTATTACTCTCAATTACTATTAAAATTTTTAAAGGCTTGTTTTTAACGATTTAGCGATCCACGCCATTAAATAGATGTAGGAATTCCTTCATCTTGTATCAAATAGTTAAATATTCAATACATATCAATCGCCTTCAAAGTGCATTTAACCATGTACTTTGAAGGCTTTTAAATTGATAGAAAGGTGTTATTCCAAACGCTCTATATAGGATGATTTTAATCTTGGTTGAAATTATTTTTAATGAAACGCTCTAATACTTGAACTAATTGTTCCATGTCGTCACCTTCGAAATTTAATTCTTTGTATACTTCATTCGTGACTTTAAATAAATAGTCGCGCACCTCAACGCCTTTTTCGGTCAAAGAAATATTCAGGTTTCGTTCATCGTCTTCATTACGAAGTTTTTGAACGAATCCTTTTTGGTCAAGCTTTTTTATTAATGGTGTGAGTGTACCTGAATTTAAATAAATACGATTGCCTAATGTTTTAATATTTACAACTTCATTAGGCTGTATCGCTTTTAAAGTGATGTATGATGTATACGTCAAATCGTATGACTTTAAGTGTGTCGCGTACTTCTTTATGACTTCTTTAGAAGCAACATAAAATAAAAAACATAGTTCATTTTTTAAGTCATCATGTTCTAATGTCATCATATTGGCCCCCTTGATCTCTTTGTAATAGTATAACACTTTTTTCTTGATTGACGCAGAACGGTTACATATAATTGAATTGAACTTAATTTAATCAAAATAATATTTATTATGGTGAGAGAGGGATGTTGTTATATGAAAGATTTTAAATCCGTATTAGAAAGTCGACGTTCGGTTAAACAATTTGATCCGAATGTAAAAATTCCGCGAGAAGAAATGGAAGAAATGATCACACTTACTACGAAAGCACCATCATCTGTAAATATGCAACCTTGGCGTTTTGTCGTTGTTGATACACCTGAAGGAAAAGATATACTACGCCCGTTAGTGCAGTTTAACACGCGTCAAAATGATACATCTGCAGCTATGGTTGTTATTTTTGGAGATATGAAGAACTATGAATATGCTGATAAAATATATGATGATGCGGTTGAAAAAGGGTTCATGCCACAAGAAGTTAAAGATGTTCAAGTTGCGAAATTTGTTGAGCTATATGAAAGCCTAGATCGCCAAGGTATGAATGATATTGTTAAAATCGACAGTAGTTTGGCAGCGATGCAATTTATGCTCATTGCACGATATTATGGTTATGATACAAATCCGATTGGCGGCTTTGAAAAAGATGTTATTGCAGAAGCGCTAGGTCTCGATTCAGAACGCTACATGCCTGTGATGATCATTGCAGTGGGTAAAGCAGCTGTGGAAGGGCGTGAATCCGTACGTCTACCGGTAGAAGATGTATTGTCATTTCGCTAAAACATAAAAAATAATTTTAATACTAAAAGCACCCCGTATAACTATCAAATTTGTTGCTAAAGTAGTACATTAGTAATGAAAGAGATAAAGTACGGGGTGACTGTATGTTTGTAGAGAAAAAAATACCCATTAATATTGAAAATTTAAAAAGTGAAGTTGCAACGTATACACAAAAAGCGATACATTCTGAGGATAATATCGAACAAGTTGTACAATTTATTAAGTTAGAACATATTTATGGGGCGGCATTAGAAGAAATTAGTACAAAACTTCATATTTTAGATCAAGATTTTCAGTTGAAAAATGCACATAATCCGATTCATCATATGGAGCGACGTGTAAAAAAAATACCGAGCCTATTACAAAAGCTGAAGCGAAAAGGCTTCGAAATTTCGGCCCAATCCGCACAATCACATATTATGGATATTGCTGGAATCCGAGTAGTTTGTAACTATATGAATGATATTTATAACGTTGAACAACTATTATTGCAACAAGCAGACATAAAGCTGTTAAAACGAAAAGATTATATTCAGTACCCTAAAGCAAATGGCTATAAAAGTTTGCATATTGTCGTGTCCGTTCCAGTATTTTTAACGGATGGAACGATTGAAGCGCCTGTAGAAATACAGCTAAGAACGATTGGAATGGATATGTGGGCGAGCTTAGAACATCAATTACATTATAAATCAACCAATGGTGATAGAGACATGTATCGTCAAACTTTAAGAGAATGTGCGCTTGAAATAGGGGATGTAGAACGCAAAATGGAACGAATTCATTTAAACATTCAACAAGATCAACTTAATGAGCATTAAAAAAAGTGTGCCGTAAAATCACGTGATGTGATGTAAACGGCACTTTTTTATTTTAAACGGTATAAACTTCGTTGTCCATGTGGCAATGATTCAATGAAAGCGGCTGGATTTTCAGCATAACGATTGCCGATGCCATCTTTCATACGTTGAAAATGTAAATGAGGACCTGTCGTTTGTTCACCAGTATTACCCGATTGTGCAATAACTTCTTGAGCTTTTACCACATCTCCTGGTTTCACTTTAAACGTATTTAAGTGCATATACCATTGATAATATCGCCGATTGGATTCTTGAATTTCAAGTACATTTCCACCAAACTGATTTTTAAATGTTCGCGTCACTGTGCCGTCTGTAGCAGCCAGAACATCTGTGTTTTCAGGTAATCGATAATCAATACCATAGTGACGATTATCGCCATTGAATTTTAAACCATGCGCATATGTTCCAAACCCGTGTGTTTGTCGATCTTGATTTAAAATTTGTGAGAAATGCTCATCTTTTTGTATATCAGAGATAAATTTTTGGATATGCGTATTATAAATGATGAGCAATAAAGGGATTATTACTAAGATGAGTACACTTAAAAATGTTACCGATATTTTTTTCATGGATACAATCCTTTATAGAAGTATTGAAATGAGTGTAACCAAACAGCCCACAATGTGCCAATAAGTTGCTCATAGATGATATCAAAGCATGGAGGGTAATTATTGTATGACATGCTTTTAATAACAAAAAAACACGCTACCGATTAAGGTAACGTGTTTCAATAGATGATCTTATCTGTAGATAAAGTTTTGTGTAGCAGCTTGGCTAGCTGATAATGTACGTGATGTCACAACACCAGCACCGTGGCCGTAGTTCATTTCTGAAACTGTTACAGAACCATTTCTGTTTACACTTTCAACGTATGCAACGTGGCCGTAAGGACCTACTGATGTTTGCATGATCGCACCTGTTCTAGGTGTGTTGTTTACTGTGTAACCAGCAGCACGTGCAGCGCTTGCCCAGTTGTTAGCGTTACCCCAAGTGTTACCGATACCGCCACCTACACGGTTATATACGTAGTACGTACATTGACCAGCAGTGTAAAGATTAGCACCGCCACGAGATGTGAAACGAACTGGTGTGCTTGAGTAACCTGAGTTAGAAGGTGCTGGCGCAGCAGTTGTTGTTGTGTTGTAGCTTGTAGTTGAAGCAGCAGGTGCTTGAACAGTGCTTTGTGCATTATAGTTATAGCTATAATTGTAATTATAGTTTGGTGCTGAGTAGTTATAAGTGTATGAAGTGTTTTCATAGTTATATCTCGCAGCAGGTGTTGCTGTTGTATAATATTGTGAAGAATAGCTATAGTTATAGCTTCCGTTATAGTTGTAATAATAGAAATCATACACACCGTTAGCGTCAAATGTGTAGTAAGTGTATTGTGCAGATGGATCCCAGTTACCATCTAAAGTATGGTGTTTGTTACCATATTGATCTACTGTAATATAGTCGTTAGTTTCTTGTGAGTAATAAGTTGTATACGCATATGATGACGTGTGTTGCTCAGCAGCTTGAGCATCATCTTGTGCAGCAACTCCTAAAGTAACCAAGCCGAACGTAGCGATTGTAGCAGTAGTTAATTTTTTCATTGTAAAAAAGTCTCCCTATCTAAATTTTAATATCGTTTTCTATGTGCTTTATGCAATCCTCTAGAATCATAGCACATATTAACTATAAGTAAAGCGTTGTAAACGATTTTAAGTCGTACTGTAACAAAACTGAAATAAAAGATAACAATTTGACTCATTAATTGTTATTTGGGAACAAAAAATTATAAAGCTTGGATAGATAAATTTGGGTAGTAACGTGTGAAATGTCACACTAAATTCACTTTCAGTAGGAGAATGACAGGAAGAGAAAAAATATTAAAAGATTGAGCGCTTTATTTAATGATTAAATTATTTATCTAATGATGTTAGGCTAAAATTTAGTGTGATTAATAAGAATTCACGTAAATAGAAAAAAACACATATATAATAGAAGAAAAGCGGTACAAAAGATGAAAAGTTATTTGTGAAAATGTGTGAAATCATTATAAATATGAGGATGATAAAGGATGTGCACCGTACTTTTAATGTGAAATCTATTTTGGTAATCATACGATGGAAATAATAGGAGATGTGCTCATATGTTAATATCAAAAAATAACATGCGTATGTACGTTAATGATGATGATGGATTTGAATGCGAGTACGTACCGTATAAACATCGATATATAGCTCTTCAAGTTTGAGGAAAAGGGATGCTATTTTGAATATATAAAATTATTTAAGGTAATACTACATTAAGAAGGATAAAACAGTGACGTATTATAGGAAGACAAATAATCAATTCTCAATGAATAAAAAAAGAGCCCTCATAGGACTCTTTAAAGTAGCATTGAATTATGCTGTTACCCAGTGACCTGCGCCACCAGTGTTATATAAATGTTGAGCGAATTTATCTTGAACTGCAGCTGGTGCTTGAGCAGGGTTAACACCTACGTATGAAGGGTCAACTTGTTGCGCTACAGCGTTCCATGTTGATGGTAAGAATTGGTATGCACCTGCAGCACCTGATGATGGGTTAACTGCTGAGTAGTCGCCACCAGATTCACGTTGTTTAATTAATTGTAAGTGACTGTTTACACCTGAACCACTTGTAGAAGTTTGAGTTGTTTTAGGTGCTTGAGTTGCAGCTGGTGCTTGAGTAGAAGCTTGTTGGTTAGATTGAACTGCTGCTGCATTGTTTGTTTCAGATTGTTGTGAAGCTTGAGCAGAAACGTCATGAGTTTGAGCTACAGTTGCTTTACCAAAACCATTGTATGACCAACCGAAGTGAGTACCATCTGACCAGAAGTGGAAGTTTGTACCTTCGAAAGTAAATTTATAATCGTAAGCACCTGCTTGGATAGGTGATTGATTTAATGATGGATCGTTATTTAAAGCTTTATGTGCTAAAGCTGCTTTGTCGATTGAAGATTGAGATACTTCACTTGCGTGAGCGTCTGTTGTATGTGCAGCGACACCTGTCGCACCGATTGCTACTGCTAATGATGATGCTAATAATGTTTTTTTCATAATTGAAAGTCCTCCAAATAAATTTTTTTCATTTTCAAAAAGTTTGCTTAACCAAAAATTTCAACAACCACACTCTAACAGGCATATGTGATGATGTAAATTACGAATTGATAACAAAACATTACGAGAATATTGCAAAAAGATGATTTGTAATGTGCTTGTGATATGAAATTTGAATATTTCTTAGTGAGATATAAAATTGAAAGGATAACGACATTCGTTAGAGATGAATTCTGAAAATAAAGAAAATATACCATTATGTTACAAATATTACAGGAATTCATTGAATTGTAATTTATATGTCAAAATTTACATCGTACTAAATGTGAAAAACAACAAAAAAAGGATATTTTACCAACGGGATATTGATTGCTATCTTTTAATACACGTATAATAGACTAACCGAGGTGATGAGATATGAATAAGAAGATTGAAATACTACAACTGAAAGCCGCAGAGTTGACACGTGAGAGTAATGCTTTAGGGATACCTGTCATGGTGGTGTTTGAAGGGGTGCCTGCTTCAGGTAAAACACGTTTAACAAATGAATTGTTATTAACTTTAGATGCAAAGTATACGCATTTTATTGCTACAAAAACCCCTTCAGAACACGATTTACGTTACCAATTTTTACAAAATTATTGGAATACACTTCCTTCTAAAGGCGAGATTAATATATATTTTAGAAGTTGGTACGCCCATTACATTGACTACAAAATTCATGAAATTAAAAAAAGTACGTTTAAAAGTTATGATAAATTAAAAAATGAAATCCATTCATTTGAAACGATGCTTCAACACGATGGCCATGAAATTATTAAATTTTATATTCAAATTGATGAAGCTAAGCGTCAAGAACATATTAATGAAATGAAAGACAATCCATTAACAAATTGGAAAGCGCAAGAGTATGAAAATGTTATTCCGTCTGATGTATATCGCAATGAATTTCAATTATTACTCAACGATGAGTGGGAAGTGATTGATTATACGAATAGAGCACACGCTATAGAACATATGTATAAACACTTGATCGAACGTCTTGAAAAAGCCATCCACCAACACCGCAATCGTAAAAAGAACGTTGACGGCGCTTTTAGTGATGAGTTTAAAACTGATATTTTTAATGTGGATATTGAAAAAGTACGCAAAAGTGATTATGATGCATTGGTTTTATCATTACAACTTCGCCTCAAAGAATTGCAATTTGCGTTATATGAACGCAAAATCCCACTGATCCTGGTCTATGAAGGCATGGATGCAGCAGGTAAAGGGGGTAACATTAAGCGTGTCAGAGAATATCTAGATCCGACAGGTTATGAAGTCAACGCCATTAGTGCCCCGACAGATGTAGAATTAAACCATCATTACTTATGGCGTTTTGCGAAAGATATGCCTAAAAGCGGCCACATAGAAATTTTTGACCGTAGTTGGTATGGGCGTGTACTCGTAGAACGTGTGGAGGGGTTTGCCACTCGTGAGGAGTGGTCTAGAGCATATGATGAAATAAATGCATTTGAACAAATGTGGGTTAATGATGGGGCAATAGTATTAAAATTCTTCCTCACTTTAGATAAAGATGAGCAATTGAAGCGCTTTAAAGATAGAGAAGAAAATGTGAATAAACAATGGAAAATTACAGATGAAGATTGGCGGAATCGTGAAAAATGGGATTTATATTTAGAAGCTAGTCACGATATGATAGAAAAGACACAACAGCCGCATGCACCTTGGCTGATTGTACCAGCTGATCACAAAAAATCGGCACGTATCGAGGTTTTAAAATATATTATACAAAAATGTGAAGAAAGATTATGGGGCGTTAAATATTATTAAAATTTAGGGCTTATGACTTATGCAATTTTGACGAATTTCTACTATAATATTAATTAAATACTTTGCATGTATGTTTGTGTAAATGAAAAGTTAGAAAAGAGACTGAGGAGCATTCATGTTATTTAATCACTACGAGCCGTATACTGTTAAGTTATCTCATCATGATGGAGACGTATTAGAAATGGTCACAATAGGAGATAATGATTCTGAAAATGCCATAGTATTATTGCACGGGGCTATAATGAACTATAAGATCATGACAGTATTTGCGAAATATCTTCATCATGCCAAGTTAATATTTATCAATTGTCCTGGACGTGGAAAGAGTACATCGCTATCAAGAATGGATCATAATTTAGAAGATTATGCGACACGTATTAATGAAGCGTTAGAACAAGAAATTGCACATAGCAACATTAAGCGTATGGCAATGATAGGTTATTCTATGGGCGGATTGATTGCGACGAAAATTGCCGGTTATAATACATTACCAATTACGCATCTCGTTTATTTAAATAGTGCAGCTAAAATTGATTATAAAGAATTACGTATTTCAAAACTCTTTTATGAAGTGTTCAAGGATATTAAACCTGATCACCAGGATGGAATGATAAAGAGTATTCCTGAATTTATCCTTGATCAAGGTGTCTCAAAAAAACACTCAGATAAATTTAATTTTACAGAGTATTTAGCACCTGTCGATGCAATGATTACAGACCTTATGTATACGTTGAAAGCGGACTATTTAGATGATATAGATAAAATTGAACATATGCCTAAAGTGCTATTTTTATTAGGAGAAGATGATGTTATTTTTCCAAACAAAGACTCTGCTGTGACTGTAGAAAAATTTGAAGCTCGCCATGCGGAAGTCAAATCAATTATCTATCCTGAAGTCGGGCATTTAGACTTTTTGCGCGTATTAGATAAAGGATGTGGCGGCAATATTGGAAGCATTGAACATAATATTAATGCTTGGTTGAATATGTCACAATCGAAAACATCAAATGAACTGTCATAAAACCACAATGAACAAGGAGTAGAGTAGGAATCGAAATGATTTTAATTCTACTCCTTTTACTTTCTATATTAAATGTGAGGAGAATAAAAATGTGGATTGATATTACGCATGCACTGTCACAAGATTGGGCAGAGTGGCCAGGGGATACACCATTTCAACTTAATTATTTTGCGACGAAAGCACAGACACATTCCGTAAACATTGGTGAAATTGTAGGGAGCACACATATTGCGACGCACGTTGATGCACCCAAGCATTTTGATGACGATGGCCTTACGGTGGATCAGTTACCGGTGGACTATTTTATCGGTACCGCTACTGTGTTAGAGCTATTTGATACAACAGTCATTGATGTAGAACAATTGAGAGATTGCCTTATTCAAGGAAGTATCGTGTTATTGAAAACCCGAAGACAAAGCCATCCTTCTGTCTTTCCTGAAACAATACCTGTATTAAGTATTGATGCGATTGATTACCTTGCTTCTATAGGTGTTCGCGTGATTGGTGTAGATGTGCCTTCAGTGGATACTATCGAATCTGAATCTCTTGAAAATCATCATCGACTTGCACAACATGGCATGTATAATATTGAAAATTTGCGTTTAGCACATGTTGATGCAGGGGCCTATCAATTTATAGGATTGCCTTTAAAAATCAGTGGTGCAGATGCATCGTATATTCGTGCAGTGATACACCCTACATAACCATATTTTAAAAGATATGGTACAATGGGAAAGATTTTCATAAAGAATCGAGGCACAACATGTATGGAAAATATTGAAAAAAAATCAACGTCTATGCCGTTAGTATTTATTATTTTATTAGGCACTATGACTGCTTTCGGACCACTTTTATCAGATATGTATAGTCCTGCGTTACCATTAGTTCAAAAAGATTTAATGACCTCTACATCACAAATACAATTGACCTTATCCATTGCAATGATCGGGATTGCAATGGGACAATTTATGTTTGGTATTATGGCAGATCGCATGTCGCGACGGACATTAGCGATGATGATTTTAGTAATGCTTATCGTTGCATCTTTATGTATTGTGATTAGTCATTCTGTGTATGTCTTACTTGTATTAAGGTTTATTCAAGGTCTTTCAGGGGGCGGTGCGATTGTTATTGCACGTGCTATTGCTGGGGAAAGTTTTAAAGGTGCCCATCTCAGCCGTTTTTTTACAGCGTTGATGGTGGTTAATGGTATGATTTCGATTTTAGCACCATTAGCCAATGCATTATTACTATCATTTGGAACTTGGCGTTACATCTTTCTTGCATTGGCTGCTATTGGACTTATTTTATTTATCTCTGTTTTAATGCAACCCCACATGAAAACGATTCAATATAGTCAAACACGTGCAGAGAAACTTTCTGTCGTTTTTAAAAACTTTATACAATTACTGCAAACACCATCTTTTGTGTTGCCTATGTTTTTACAAGGTGTCACGTACATTATGATTTTTAGCTACGGAGCAGGTGCACCATTTATTACACAAAATGTTTATGGTATGACGCCGCAATCATTTAGTTTATTAATGGTCATTATTGGGATTGGATTGATAATATCAAGCCAGGTATCTAATCTCTGTTTACGCTTTATGCCACAACTGCATGTACTCACTTTATTTATTATGATTCAAGTGGTTGGTGCATTATTTACAATAATTGTATGTTTGTGCCATTTACCGATTGCCTATTTGGTCGTTAGTTTATTTATAACCGTAACACCGGTTACAGCAATTGGGCCGATCGCATTTAGTTTAGCTATGCAAATGAGAACTGGTGGAAGCGGTAGTGCTTCAAGCCTTTTAGGTTTATTTCAATTTATTTTAGGCAGTTCGATTGCACCGGTCATTGGTATTCAAGGGCCAGAAAGTGTAATGCCATACTGTGTGGTATTAGGGGTTACAGTGGTGCTTTTGTTAGGGATTGGTCATTTAACATTTCATCGTTTAAAACATCAAATTCAATAACATTTAATGGATAGCGCATCAATTTTAATTGTAGGCTAAACCTTGCTTTTCTGGGTACGTCAGAAGTTTCGGCTAAAGACCTAATCCAAATGAAGTTTATTGTATTTTTATGTTCTCTTTATGACTTCATTATGGAGTACTTGTTTATCAATGTGCATATGTGTAGGCAGCAATGTTCATGAATAAATGAAGTGTGTGGCTGATTTGATTATAGAAATTGCTATGTCTCATCCTCCAAACGGGGCTGGGATGATTCAAGAAAACCAACAAAGTTCTTCGTACATGAACTTTGTTGGTTATATTTATATATAAATTGAGTCTTTATGTGGGGAAGGTATTAAAACATCACTTTGATTGCTTCCTTAGCCGAAACCGAAAATCCATTTTGAGGTAAGGCGCCTAGAAAAGCGAGGCGTTAGGGATAATCAAAAAATGAAATAATTTATATCCTATGCATGTTTTATATACGTAAAACATTAAAGTCTAATGGTTTAAAAAGCGATTTAATCATCATTCATTATGTGTGCTATCGAGACAGTAGAAATTAATGTATAGGAAGCAACAAAATTTACTTTTATACGCACCTGTGTTCTGATACTATATAATTATAAATATTATATTGAATCAAACATAAAGGAATGAACCTATTTGAAATATCAAAATACGTACAATTTTAAACAAAGTGCGCAACGATTTACAATTCGTAAATTGAATATTGGTCTTGCATCAGTCATGTTTGGGGCACTGTTTTATTTTGGTGCAACGGAAGAAATACAAGCGGCTGAAGTGTTAGAGACTTCAACGTTAATACCTTCACAAATAGAAGAGGGGAATCTCCCTAAAAAAAGCTTGGGATTACAGAATGAAATGGAACATAATATGAAAGATAACGTCCATACCAATGAAGTTTCAGTTGAACAGAAAGTGCCTACACCCAATTTAATCTCACAATCTGAAAGTGCAACATCAATAAGGTTGAATGACAACATTGGACAACAATCAGGAACCGTATCTACACAAGTGATAGATACTATAGCACCTAATCCTCCAGGTGTTTCGCATTTAGAAATTGGTAAAAATATTATTAGGGGTACTGGTAATCAGTACCGAAATATGATTGTCGCATGGTTTCCTGATGGACAAATGATGTGGACAAAGGTTGGGAAAAATCGGACGTGGATGATTGGTGTACCATATGAAACGCAGATGAAGTTAAATGTAGGTGATGTGGTTCAGGTGTATGAATACAATGCTGCAAATCAACGATCTGAAGTCGCCTATGTAAATGTAGTCGAAGTACAAAGTCCTGAAATACCTAAACCAGTTATTTCAGCACCAGCATCTGAAGTGAAAATGCCACAAGAAGAGATATCAACATCAGTTTCAGAAACAGTGGCACCAGAAAATACGACTGAAGGAGTGGACGGGGCTTTAGTGGTTGATGCACCAACTGAATCAAGCGAACCCGTGCCTGAAGTGAAAGAATCACAAGTAAAAGCGCCCACAACGGCTGATGCACCTGAACTTGCAGAAAAACAAAAGGGAGAAGCATTAGCAGCTGCTTCAATGGTTGAGGCCCTGCCTGAATCAAACAAAACTGTGCAAGACTTGCCATCCAAAGTTGATTTGCTACAAGAAGATGAATTCGTGGAAACGCCGCAGTTGACATCTCTAAAAGATCTTTCAGAAGCGGAACAAATACTTCCCTCATCTGAAACGAGTGTTGAAACGAACGATGTAGTGGATGTACCCATCTTACCAGAAGTCACTTTAGAAGAAGCTTCACCTCAAGATGTCATGACTAGACATTTACCATCATTGCTATTTGGACGAATGTCAGAGGAGGAAATATCAAATGACATATCAATTTTGAACACCTCAGACCTGTCTATAACACCTATGATTGAAGGGATAGATTTAAATTGGTCATCACATCTTGTCATGGAAGAAGGGCTATCATTGAGTCGGAATATTCATTCTGTCGTAGAGGGAAATGAGAGTCACAGTGTGATGACAAAAGATGTACAACTAAAGCCATTTGTATTGAAAAAGGAACGTCAACAAGGCAATCATGGAAATACTAACATGCGCGATGATGCCCAAACGTATTACGTACATGCACGTATGTTACCTGAAACGGGAAATAATAATGAATCATTTGGGCTCGCATTAGGGTGTATTTTATTAAGTGTACCATTGTTGAAAAGTTTGTTTAAGCGATATGAGGGACATCAAAATAAATAGAATTATCATTAGATAAGGCGTAATAAAATACTGTGATAGCAAGAGATGAGACGTCCATCGTCCTCAAGATGTGCCAATTTTACAGTACACTATGGATAGACAAGTCATCGTATAATATCGTGATGTTGGATGAATTATAAAAAAAGATACTTTGATGTAGATATATATCCATATGAGTACATTTATTAAAGACCTTCAAAATTCATCAAAAAAAATGAATTTTGAAGGTCTTTTTATATAATCGGGTTACGATGTTAAGAAATCGCCACCATTTAAATGTAACGTTTGGCCAGTCATGTAAGAACTATCTGTGGAAGCTAAAAAGACATAGGATGGTGCAAGTTCAGCTGGTTGTCCACGACGAGCCATAGGCGTATCGCTACCCTGATTTTCAACTTTATCAGCATCAAATGTAGCTGGAATAAGTGGTGTGTAAATAGGGCCAGGGGCGACAGCATTGACATAAATACCTTTTTCCATTAATGACGTTGCGAGTGAGCGTGTAAAGGATACAATCGCACCTTTTGTCGAAGAATAATCGATTAAATGTGCAGAGCCACGATAGGCAGTCACACTTGTTGAATTAATAATTTTATCGCCTTCTGAAAGGTGAGGTAACGCTGCTTGTGTTAAATACATCATGCCGTAAATATTCGTTTCAAACGTCGCTTTGATTTGTTCTGGAGTGACGTCTAAAAAGTCATCTTGTGGAAATTGAACGCCACCATTGTTGACTAAAATATTGAGTCCACCAAAATCTGAGACTACTTTATTAATCAAAACTTTCGATTCATCGATTTGACGCAAATCATGTGCATAGGCTTTGGCTTTTACACCAAGTTCTTCTAAACGTTTAACAGTCTCTTCAGCATCAATATGCTCGTTTAAATAACCAATCGCAACATCCGCGCCTTCTTTCGCAAAGAGAATTGCAACTGCACGACCGATACCTGAATCACCACCCGTAATTAATGCTACTTTACCTTTAAGTTTTCCAGCAGCTTTATAACTATCCAACTCACTTACAGGTTTCGGATGCATATCTTTTTCAGATCCAGGTTGTGTATCTTGTGTATAGCCTTTTATTTCATCATGTAACTTTTTAAAATCCATTCCCAATCACCTCGTATAAAGTTGTTATAATTGTCGATCCCAGTATCGTGGCTTAAGAAAAGCGTGTACCACAGCTTCAGGATCATTAGATACGATAACACCGGGTTGTGTCGCATCTACACGACTGTTTGACAATGCTGTTACTGCTTTGTCAGTAAGGATAAGGGGTTTAAAATGTTGGTAAGTCAGTTCAGCAAATGCTTTTGTTTGATCGAAAATTGTGTCATTGTCTGTTAAAACGATGAGACTATCAAATAATGTTGGGTGTACAGTATCAAATGTTTCTGTAATACCAAAATCTTCTTCAATATGGCGTGGCTTATCAGAAATAAATGCATAGTTTAATTGAGAATCTACCATGGTTTGAGTATATGATTTTAAAATGTCAGTTGTAATATTACCATCTACAACGATTCCTACTGAATGGCCTTTAAGAGGGCGCTCATATTTATCCATAGTAAGTTGACTATCCGATTGATTGAGCTGTACTTCCTCATTTACATCAGGCACTGATACGCCGATATTTTCAGCGACGCGTTCTGCGAGTGTACGGGACACTTTATTCAGTTGGTTCACTGCATTTTGTTTAATCATGACGTTCACACATTTACCAAGTTCAAATGAAAATCCTGAAACGGTATGGTCAAATTCTGGCTGAGATAAACTATTTAAATATAATCGTGCTTGTGTGTAGTAATCTTTAAAACTTTCACTGCGTTTTTGGATTTTATGCGCATCAATTTTTTCTTGATAATGTTCGAAACCACCTTCTTTAGGTGTAGTGGTATGCGGCGAATTATGATTAAGCGCATTGTTGTGATAAGCCACTTGACCTTGATGAATATGCATTTGATGCATGCCATCACGTTGATTGTTGTGTACCGGATTTACAGGGCGGTTGATTGGAATTTGATGAAAGTTAGGCCCCCCAAGTCTAGAAATTTGTGTATCAGTATAGGAAAATAATCGTCCTTGAAGTAATGGGTCATTCGTGAAGTCTAATCCAGGTACAATATGGCCAGGGTGGAAAGCAACTTGTTCTGTTTCAGCAAAAACATTATCAACGTTGCGGTTTAACGTCATTTTACCAACGATTTTTACGGGTATCTCATCTTCTGGCCAAATTTTAGTTGGATCTAAAATGTCGAAATCAAAAAGAAATTCATCGCTTTCTGGAATCATTTGAAGTCCAAGTTCCCATTCGGGATAATCGCCTTTGGCAATCGCTTCGTATAAATCTTGACGATGGAAATCAGCATTTTTACCTGCAACAATTTGAGCTTCATCCCATACCATAGATTCTAAGCCTTGTTTCGGTTTCCAATGGAATTTCACAAAGTGTGCATCACCATTTTGATTAATTAAACGGAATGTATGCACGCCAAAGCCTTCTATTTGTCGAAAGTTTTTAGGGATGCCGCGGTCACTCATTACCCACGTTGTGGTATGTGTCGACTCGGGGTTTTGCGCAAAAAAGTCCCAAAATGTATCATGTGCAGAACCACCTTGAGGCATGTCGTGATGCGGTTCAGGTTTGACAGCATGGACCAAATCCGGGAATTTCATGGCATCTTGAATAAAGAAAACAGGGATATTATTCCCAACAAGGTCAAACACGCCTTGATCAGTATAAAACTTAGTCGCAAAGCCTCTCACGTCACGAACCGTGTCTGAAGAGCCCTTAGACCCTTGTACTGTTGAAAATCTTACGAAAACAGGGGTCTTCTTAGAAGGGTGGGTTAAGAAATCAGCATACGTATAATCTGATAAATCTTCATACACTTCAAATTCTCCATGTGCGCCGTAACCACGTGCATGAACGATACGCTCTGGAATACGTTCATGGTCAAAGTGTGTCATTTTCTCTCTGAAATGAAAATCTTCGAGTAAACTTGGACCGCGCTCACCGGCTCGTAACGTATTTTCATCTTCTGATACTTTTATGCCTTGATTTGTCGTCATCGCTTTATCATTGTTATTTGTACGAAATGATTTTAAATGTTGATCTTTTTTGTTCGACATCTTAGTCGCACTCCTTTCCATTATATTTTCGTTTACGCATAGTATGTTTACCATTGAAACGCCCATCTAAAACGCAGGGCACAAATTACTTGTAAAAGCGTGTATATTGTGTCTACGAAAAAAGGCGCATCGACGTTAAATGAGCACGTGATGTTAATAAAAAATTTACATCTATACGTTAAAATGATTGTGGGGAATGAATAAGGAGACGTGTCTGTCATGAAAATTACGTTTGATGATATTGTAAATCAAGAAGGGTTTATACAAGCGCATTACTATGATGACGTGCATATGGGGGATATTCGTTTTGAAATGAGCGACCCTATTGATATTCGTAATGACCTTGTCGCAGAAGCTTTCGCGGCCTTATGTGGTCAATATTATGATGAAATTGAATTTGCGTTTAAAGTATCAGCACCGACAAAATCTGAAATCGAAAAACGAACGAACGCGCGAGTCATTTGTAGTACAGGATTACGATTTTGGAATTTAAATAAAATGATTAGCAATGAGGTTAAAACACTTAATTTTAGTGGTGATGTATCAAATTTATCTGCTTTATCGCTTACACCTGGTGACACGAATAAAGTGTCACTTGATTTTGGATCAGAGTCTATACATATGTATGACATGTTTGATCGTTGGAATAGTCGAATTGTCAAAACAAATGTGATGGAGACACACTTTCCTTTAATTACCTCTGACTACTATGCAATTGGTGCGATTTTGTATAAAGATTATTTTAATACACGCTATATGATCACAGGATTGCAATTGAATCCTATTACAGCGAATATGACAAAGATTGAAGCGGAACAAGCCATTGCAGGCATGGTGAATTTGCCACATACATTAGGTTTAACTGCTGTAGGGCATACGCATATTGCATGTAGACAGTGGGGAGACGAGTTGAATACAGCGATTCAGACTGTCAAAGTGTCCCAACCAGAAGTTGTAACACAACAACAATTACTAGTAATGATTGAAAATGATCGAAATCGATTAGGATTGCCTTTAGATAAGATAATGTTAAACCCAACTCATATCATATGGGGGCAAAATGTAAAATTAGATTTTCTCGCGTTATATGTATTAAAACATCTTGGTCGTGACGTAGCAACGAACCTTGTAAATGATATTCCTAAAGAAGCCGAACAATGGGTAGCATACACCAATTTAGATTTTTATGAACGGTATTATCCTGGTGTTTTAAATTATATGCCCGATGATGTTCGGACATTCGTGCAACATCAACTTGAACACTTTGAAATCACCTATTATACGGATGAGGATTGGCATGCTTTTCAATCGATTCAAGAAAAAATATTGAAAACAAGAAAATAAAATATTTGTAAAATGACCTTAGTGACAAGACTGGGATTATCGCAGTGCACTAAGGTTTTAATTTATTATGTTAGAAAAGTATTTTGAAATTTTTATAAAAAGTAGCTTAAAATTATGTTGCCTTTCTTGACTTTGTGTAGCAAAATAGTAGAAAGCACTTATCATGCATAACTTTGAATACATATTGCATTTAAGGGGTTTTGTACACAAGGGAGGTTTAACATTCATGAAATTAGTAGGCAAACTTTTAGCAGGGATTATATTGGGGATTGTGATTGGATTATTTGATGTTGACATTTTAAATCGCATTTTAGTGACGATTAAGGGTGTCTTTGGTCAATTTATTAATTATATGATTCCATTAATTATCTTCTTTTTTATCGCAGCGGGTATCACATCATTAGGAAAGGGGTCAGGACGCCTTGTTGGCATGACAGTAGGTGTGGCTTATACTTCGACAATTATTGCAGGATTACTTGCCTTAACAGTAGCGTATACGCTGATGCCAATGATTGCGTCTAATGGAAAAATACCAGGGGAGCCTCCGGAAATAAAGCCGTTTTTTACATTTGAATTTGATCCATTGATGGGTGTATTAACCGCACTCATTACAGCTTTTGCGTTTGGAATTATTGCGCATGCGGTACAAGCGACGACAATCATCAAAGTGATTGATGAAGGACAGCGTATCGTTGAAGTGCTAATTGAAAAAGTAATTATTCCATTTTTACCTTTATATATCGCAACAATCTTCGCAGAAATGACGGCGCAAGGGACAGTTGTGAGTATTTTAAAAGTCTTCGGTCTTGTGCTCATCATCGCAGTCGTATTACATTGGGTATGGTTATGCATCCTTTATACAATAGCGGGTGTTTTAAACAAACGCAATCCCTTTAGCATGTTGAAAACAATGTTACCAGCATATTTTACAGCAGTAGGTACGATGAGTAGTGCGGCGACAATACCAGTAACGCTTAAACAAACGAAAGCAAACAAAGTCACGCCAGCACTAGCGGATTTTAGTATACCGTTACTTGCGACGATTCACTTATCGGGTTCGACGATTACGCTCGTGAGTTGTTCAGTTGCGGCGATGATTGTGTTACCAAGTTTATCGCTTGTGAGCATTCCTACAATGTTAGGGTTTATACTCATGCTTGGCGTGATTATGATTGCAGCGCCGGGCGTTCCTGGTGGATCGGTTATGGCAGCAAGTGGCATCTTAGGTTCTATTCTAGGTTTTAATGAAGCAGCTATCGGTTTAATGATTGCACTATATATGGCTCAAGATAGTTTCGGAACTGCGACAAATGTGACGGGTGATGGTGCCATTTCAGCGATAGTAGACCGATTAGGCTATAAAAATAAATCATAATGAGAATAGCGTTTTTATAATACGGTTCAATACAAAAAATAGCCTTCAACGATCAGTTAAAATGACGTTGAAGGCTTTTTGTATTTAAAATGAAATGATGTTGTGTCGAATGAAGAAAAGGATCTGATATGACATTTATGGTGTGAGTTACTTTTGACGACGTTCATCAAGATCATCTTCCTCATCTTCGTCTTCCTCATTAACCATAAATAAGATGATAAAAAATGCGAGACCCGCCGGGATACCAATGAAAGGTCCAAATAGTGTTGAAAGTAAACTGGGGAAAAACATGAGTAGAATAACGTCTGTAAGTGACCAACGATAATCCATAAATTTTTGTAATAGTTCATTTAGAGACATGACGATGCCCTCCTAAATCAGTCTGATGAATTAAAAGTTATTCTCAATGTAATATACAACTCCATTGTAATACATGTGATCAGAAGAGCTATCAAAGTTCCAAAAAGTTGAACTGGGATAATAATCATTGTCGGTATCATCAATACGTCCAAGGCGGTAAAAGGTAATTGTTTGAATCGAAGCCACAAGCGTTTCTTAACGTCCCCGTACTAGTAACGTGAGCGATGACGCATCGCTTGTTTTTCTTCTTCAGAAATATTGAAATAATAAAATATGCCGATACCAACTGGAATACCGATGAATGGTGTCACAATCATGCTGATTACGGTTGTATACACTAAGATTAAAACGACCTCTTTTAACGTCCATTGACGATTAATCATACCTTCAAAAAATTGTTTAATTGACATGATATTACTCCTTATATACATATTGATTTATTAAAATTGTTATCTGCATTATAACATGAATGATACAACGTTTCTCGTATAGAGGAGTGGGAATACTATGATTAGTAATTAAAAAGAAATGAGGGTATGACATGGCAAAACAAAATCCATTAAATCAATTTTACAATGAAAAGTATGAGGAACAACCACAAGAATATCCAGGCATTCAAAGTGAAATGACACCTGTTCCTGATTGTGGGGAAGAGACGTATCAAGGTTCTAACAAGTTGGCGGACAAAAAAGCGCTTGTGACAGGGGGAGATTCTGGAATCGGTAGAGCAGCAGCTATCGCTTATGCCAAAGAAGGTGCGGATGTTGCGATTGCCTATCATCCGGACGAACAATCGGATGCTGAGGAAGTCAAACACGTCATTGAAAAGGCGGGCCGAAAAGCTGTGTTACTTCCAGGGGATTTAAGAGATTCAGATTATGCGAAACAAATGGTGAAAGATGCACATGACCAACTTGGAGGACTCGATATTTTAGTGCTCAATGCAGGAATGCAACAATATGAATATGATATTCAAAAATTATCATCACAACAACTCACTGATACGTTCGAAATCAATGTGTTTTCTAATGTGTACTCTATTCAAGAGGCATTAAACTACATGGAAGCAGGATCAAGTATTATTATTACATCGTCTATTCAAGGGGTTAAGCCAAGCGCACATTTACTGGATTATGCGATGACGAAATCATGTAACATATCGTTGACGAAAGGACTCGCAGCGCAACTTGGTCCTAAAGGCATCCGTGTCAATTCTGTTGCGCCTGGTCCAGTTTGGACGCCGCTCCAAATTTGTGGAGGGCAACCACAAGAAAATATTCCTAACTTTGGTAAAAAAGAACCGCTTCAACGCGCTGGTCAACCTGTAGAACTTTCGGACGTATATGTCCTACTCGCTTCGGAAAATGCAAGTTTCATCACGGGTCAAGTGTACGGTATTACAGGCGGCTCACCAATAAACTAAGTGTATGAGCGTTTAAGGAAATGATAAAATGTGGATGATAATACGGCATAAAGCACTTTTAATTCACATGCGCCATCAACGCCGTTGATACCAGTATTTCAAATTTAATTGCACCATTAGTATTTCATATGACATAAGCCTTCAAAGATCATTTTTAATGAACTTTGAAGGCTATTTATTAGGTAAATATGTCTTTTTATTTTTTCTACAAATGCTTTGTCGAGATACCTTCAAACAAAGTTAACTATCAAATGAAAAGCATTAGAGATGATTACAACACAAGTTAATCACGGTGCCATAGGTTACTTTTATTAAAAATATGAAGAAAATATTGAGAAAACATTAAATTATTGTTGAAAAATATCTTTGGGTTAGAAATTCATAAAAATTTTCAATATAATATTTTCAAATTATTAAGTAAAGGGAATGGGTTGAATGGTGACAATAATTTATCGTTATCAGTGGATTCTATTAGTGATTTTTACGTATTACCTCATCATGAGTGTTTTAACACCACTCATTCATGATGATTTACAATGGGGAAGTGCTTACGGTATTCAAATGTTGAAAGAGGGTTTTCAGTCTCTAAACGGTCGATATTTAGGCAATACATTAGAAATTGTTGCGGTACGTTTCCCTTTCTTCCGTTATGTGAGCTATAGTTTATGCGCAGTAGGTGTGATTGCTTTAATATTTCAATTCACGACGGATATGAAGCGTCAACAATGTGACCGTAGTTTTTCATATTTACTCATTTTTTTATTTATGTTATTAATCCCTACGACCATATATAGTCAAATATACGGTTGGTTTGCAGGGTTTTATAATTATGTACCTGCTACGTTATGTGCCCTATATTTATTGCGATGTTATTTGAAGTTACTTGAAGGTTGGTCGCTCGATTCTTGGGAGCGTAGAGGAGCTTTGTTCGTCGGACTGATTGGTCAATGGTTTATGGAAAATATGACCATCTTTAATGTTGTCATCGTCACATTATTTATCGTCGGGATATGGTTTAAATATAAAGCAATTTCAATCGATACCATTGTGTTATTTTTTACAACAATAATTGGCGCAACTGTTATGTTTTTGAACCCAAATTATATGGAGATTTTAGCAGGTCATTCCAATTATCAAAAAATATCTGATGCACAACACGGAATGTTATCCAAAGTATTGGGTACACTCCTTTCAAAATTTCCTGACTACATCATATTCCAACCAATTGTCATTTTGACAATCATTGCAGTACTATTAGCGCTATTTGTTCGTCATCGTGTCGTTTCACGTTTCAAACAGTGGTATTACATGATTGGACTGATGTCAGCACCTGTTTATACGCTATTCATCCGCATACCTTTTGATTTTCAAGATAAACAAGGAGATACTGGTGTCGCATTGATGAATGTGATAGTAGGTGGACTGTTTTTTATTAGTGTATCGATGACAATATTGAAAGTGTTACCGCCAGGACGTATGAAACGATATTGTATCGTCTTATTATGGACTATTCCTGTAATGGTTGCGCCTTTACTCATTGTACAACCGATGGGTCCTAGAAACTTTTACGCAGTATATATCATTTATGTGATTATAACAATGGGCTTACTATCAAAGGTGAATATAAGACCATACCGTTTCGTACTTATTTTGACAACTATGATGGCTACCAGTTTTATTATCATTTTTAGTATCATTTCAATTGCGCAATATCAGCGCATTCAATCACTGGAAACCGCTATTCAACACAACCCATCGCTTACTTCTTATACCGTTGAAAGATTGCCGTTTGAATCGTATATGCAACACTCCTCTCCATATGACGAAAAAAAGACAGAGATCTTTAAAACCTATTGGGGTGTTCCGAAAAAAGTTAAATTACACTTTGAATGATGTTTGAAATAAATCAATTAGTGTTATAACGACAATAATCAAAAGTTTTTACTTTACATCATTTGAGAACCTTAACTTTAAAACTTTCTTAAAAATAAATTAAATTTTAACTATTAATATTATGGATTATGATGTATAATTTTTCGTAAAATGACCATTTATAGTTAAAGGGCATTTTGTGATGATTTGTTTTTTTGATTTATTAGTATATGGAAGGAGGATGGAATTGGTAATACTCACTTTTATACTTATAAGTTTTTTTTATGCTGTTTTTTTATTAAAAAATAAATTTAGGTTTGTAAGCTTGTTTTTTTTAGCAATGTACTCTACTTCTTTTTTATTACCAGTAATTATAAATATAAAATTTGACTATATGTTTTATCTAAGTGATGGCTTCTATGAAAAATTAAAGTGGATGTATTTGTTAGGGTTAATAGTTTTTATTGTAGCTAACTTTATTTTCAATTTCTTTAAAATCAAAAGTATAGATAACAATATGCTAAAGCCACATGTATTAAATAAGGAGAGTATAAATAAAATTTTCTTAATTTTTTTACTTATGTTTTTTATTATGGTCATGATTATTGGTGCGGAAGTAATAATTTCAGGAACTACGTCCACACTAGAATTACCGCCAATTATAAAAATGTTTCAGAGTATAACTACAATTGGGTTTGTATACTCAGCTTTATTAAAAGTTTACTATAGTGAAAATAAACGCGAGACTTTAGTCAATGTATTATTATCAATAATAGTTATACTTAGTGTTTTGGTATTTATATTTGGAAGGAGATTGATTCTTTATCCAGTTATTGCAATTATTGCATTAATAATTTTTAAAAAAAATAAAGTACCTAGTCTTTGGAAATTGCTTACATTTGCAATAGCAACTATCACTGTATTTTTACCTGCGATGATGAGTATTAGAACTTTGGGGTTTAAAGAAGGTATAAAAAATTTTACTGATATATTATTTGGGGACTATGATAAATATTTACAATATTTATCAATTGGTACAGATGTAACGGCATCATATTCATTAGCTGGTGTCATATTAGCTTATGATACTAGAATAACGCCCTTAACACTTTTAAAACCTATATTATCTTTTGTACCTAGATCTATTTTTCCTGATAAACCACGTCCTATGTCAGAAGCAATAGTAGAAAACTTGAATTTAAATTATGATAAAGGAATGTCAATTCCTCCTGGAATTGTAGGAGAAAGCCATTTATATGGCGGACTAATTGGAGTATTTATAATGTTCATCTTTTTTGGTGTCATGTGCGGCATTATAGATAATTACATTAGTTATTTAAGAACTAAAGATCAAGGTTTACGTAGTCTAAATATAATATTCATTGTTTTAGTTTCGATTCAATTTATAAGTGGTTCAATAAGAGGAGATACAGCAACTAATATGCAGGAATGCATGTATTTATTTATTCCATTACTATTTATAATGGTTTTATCTAAATATAAATTTATTTACAAAAAATAAATAAAGATATTAAGTTGGAGGTTAAATGATGGAAAATACTATCGATATTAACAAAATTTTACATATTTTAAAGAAATATATTTGGTTGCTTGTATTATTACCATTAATGTTTTTTTTAGCGAGTCTAGTTATTACTTTTGTTTTTATAAAACCACAATATGAGGCAAGTAGTCAGATATTAGTAAACCAAGAAAAAGCGCAAGATCCCATACAACAACAACAAAACGTTCAAGGTACATTACAACAAGTAAATACATATGCTGAAATCGTAAATAGCCCTAGGATTCTTGAAAAAGTGTCAAAAAAGCTTAAAGGAAGTTATAGTGTTGCTAATTTAAAAAATAAAGTTGAAGTACAAAGTTCTGCTCAATCACAAGTTATAACAGTAAATGTAAAAGCTGACAATAAAGGTGAAGCAGAAAAAATAGCCAACAAATTAATTAATGTATATAAGAAAGAAATGCCAGAAATTATGGATATTAATAACGTAAGTATATTATCTGATGCTAGTAATACTGCTAAAAAAGTTTCTCCTAATGTACCAATGAATTTATTATTAGGATTTTTAATTGGATTAATTTTAGCATTGTTGTTCATTTTCATTAAAGAACTAACAGATACCCGTATTAAAGATGAACAAGATATTGAAGACCATTTGAAATTACCAGTTTTAGGCTCAATTAAACGATTCTAGAAAGGATGGAACATCAATGTTTAAATCAAAAAAGCATAAAAAGACCACAACTAATAAAAAGAAATTAATTGTGGATCATACGCCGAAGTCACCTGTAAGTGAACAATTTAGAGGCATTCGTACAAATATAAGTTTTTCTAACGTGAATGATGATTTAACAAGTGTTGTCATTACATCTGCGCGTCCATCTTCCGGTAAGTCTACAGTGAGTGCAAACTTAGCCATTACGTATGCGCAATCAAATTACCGCACGTTAATCATTGATGCGGATATGCGAAAACCGACACAACATTTTATTTTTGAATTGAGTAATAAAGAAGGATTATCCAGTTTGCTTTCTGGACAATCTTCAGGAGATATTGCGATTAAACAAACACATATTGACAATTTAGATGTACTGACATCTGGTCCAGTTCCACCGAATCCTTCTGAAATGCTAAACTCAAAAGCATTTCGCAATGTATTTGAATCGGCATTAGATGTTTATGATTTCATTGTCATTGATACACCTCCAGTAAATTCTGTAACGGATTCACAACTTGTTGCAAAAATTTCAAAACAAGTTGTATTAGTCATTGATGTTAATAATAATAACCGCAAAGAAATTCAACGCGCTAAAGATTTATTAGAAAAATCAGGCGCAAATCTACTAGGTGTGGTATTGAATAAATTGAAAGGTAAAAGTGATGAATATTATGCGTATTATGGAGCAGAAGAACGATGACTGTGGACATTCATGCGCACGTCTTATATGGCATTGACGACGGACCAAAAACAGTTGAAGATCAACTTCAACTGTTACGTCAAGCCGAACAAGACAGCATCACAGATATTATTGCCACACCGCATCATCTTCATCCAATGTTTGATAACACTTTTTTAGAAATTGAACCTCAAGTGAAAGCTTTAAATGAACGACTGATTAACGAAAATATCAACATTCACATTTATCCTGGTCAAGAAGTGAGGATTAATGACCAGTTTCTTAAAGCGCTTGACGAAGGTTTAATTCAAGGACTCAATCATACGAAATACCTTCTCATTGAATTTCCTTCAAATCAAATACCAAATTATACACAAGAGTTATTTTATGAATTAAAAATACAAGGTTACGTTCCTATTATTGCGCATCCCGAACGTAACAAAATCATTATAGAAGATTTATCGCTATTATATGACTTTGTTGAAGCGGGGGCTTTAAGTCAAGTGACGGTCGGCGCTTTAACAGGAAAACATGGCAAAAATATTCAAAAAGCAGCGATTACGATTGTAGACAATCACCTCGCACATTTTATTGCTTCTGATGCACATCATGTAGAGCGTCGGCCCTTTAATTACCGAACGTTACAAGACGCTAAATTACATCAATCAACTTTAGAACGAATTGAACAATTACAACATAACGCTAGACACGTCCTTAATGGAGAAGAGATAGAAAAACTTCAGCCCGAAATGAACTTTAAAAAGAAAAAATGGTTTGGGTTGTTTTAGGGGTAAGGAGTTATAGGGGGAATGTCGAATGTCTAAGGTGCCCGCACGGTATAGGTTTTTATTATTAATATTATTAGATTCCATCATTGTAACTGGGTCTATATTTATAGGTTACTACATACTAGAACCATTTTTTGCAGGCTATTCTGTAAGAGTACTATTATTATCATCATTACTACTACTATGCTCTCATCATCTGTTTGCATGGTTATTTGATTTATATCATCGCGCATGGGAATATGCGAGCGTAAATGAACTGTTGCTTATTGTGAAAGCGGTAACAGCTTCGATTTTAGTGACCGCATTACTCGTACCGTTAATTACATTTAAACCACCTTTTTTTAGATTATATTTTATTACGTGGATGATGCATCTAATTTTAATTGGTGGATCAAGGTTATCTTGGCGTGTTTATCGTCGCGTATTTATGTCGGACAATGTCAAGAAAAAAGCCACTATGATAGTTGGTGCAGGTGAGGGGGGCTCGATGCTCATTAATCAAATGTATCGCAGTCCCTACATGGGGATGGAACCTGTACTCGCTGTGGATGATGATCCGCGCAAGCAAAATATGCACATTGCGCAAGGGGTTAAAGTACAAGGGACGACACAAGATATTCCCGAATTGATTAAACGATTTCGAATTAAAAAGGTGATTATCGCAATCCCGACACTTCCACATAAACGGCTTCAAGAAATTACTAAAATAACAAAACATCCAGGAGTAGAAGTCTTAATCATGCCTAATATTGAAGGTGTGATGACTGGGGAAGTAGAAGTCCAACAATTGAAAAAAGTAGAAGTTGAAGACTTATTAGGTCGAGATCCGGTGGAATTAGATATGGCTTCGATTTCTAAAGAATTAACTGGGCGCACGGTTTTAGTAACTGGGGCTGGTGGTTCGATAGGATCAGAAATATGCCGACAAGTCTGTAAGTTTGAACCTGCACGGATTGTTTTATTAGGGCATGGCGAAAACAGTATTTATTTAATTCACCAAGAACTTCAAGAGATATACAAAGAGCGAATAGACATCGTTCCTGTTATTGCGGATGTGCAAGACCGTGATCGTATAGAGACGATTGTTAAGATGTATCAACCTTATGTGATTTATCATGCAGCAGCACATAAACATGTTCCGTTAATGGAAGCGAATCCACGTGAGGCTGTTAAGAACAATGTCATCGGAACTAAAAATGTGGCGGAAATTGCCAAACAATATGAAGTTAGAAAATTTGTGATGATTTCAACGGATAAGGCGGTGAACCCACCCAATGTTATGGGTGCGAGTAAACGGGTTGCCGAAATGATTGTTCAAAGCCTGAATGATCATTCTGGAAAGACTGATTTAGTTGCTGTGCGATTTGGTAATGTCTTGGGTTCAAGAGGATCCGTGATACCGCTTTTTAAAAAACAAATTGAAGCAGGTGGACCGGTGACAGTCACGCATCCAGATATGACTCGCTATTTCATGACCATTCCTGAAGCTTCAAGGTTGGTGCTACAAGCTGGAACGCTTGCACAAGGTGGCGAAGTGTTTGTCTTAGATATGGGCGAACCGGTTAAAATTGTTGATTTAGCTAAAAATTTAATTCGACTTAGCGGTTATAGTATTGAGGATATTGGCATTGAGTTCACAGGCGTTCGTCCGGGTGAAAAATTGTATGAAGAACTGTTAAGTGATGAAGAAATACACCCGGAACAAGTTTATGAAAAAATTTATCGCGGAAAAGTAAAGGAAGTTAGTCAAACAGAAATAAATGCAATTATTGATGAATTAACACAACATTTTACGAAACAGCGTATTTTAGATATTGCAAATAATCATGATAAATAGGGTGATGTCGATGTTTAAAGATAAAACAATATTAATCACAGGGGGAACAGGATCTTTTGGACAAGCTGTAATGAATCGCTTTTTAGAAACAGATATAAAAGAAATTCGCGTTTTTTCACGGGATGAAAAAAAGCAAGATGACTTAAGAAAGCACTATAATAATCCAAAACTCAAATTTTACTTAGGTGATGTGCGTGATGCTTTAAGCGTGGAAACAGCGACACGCGGTGTGGATTTTGTCTTCCATGCAGCTGCTTTAAAACAAGTGCCATCATGTGAATTCTTTCCAATCGAAGCAGTTAAAACGAACATTCTAGGAACTGAGAACGTCATACAAGCAGCTATTCGTGAAAACGTAAAAAAAGTGATTTGTCTCTCTACCGATAAAGCGGCATACCCAATTAATGCGATGGGGATTTCTAAAGCAATGATGGAAAAAGTGTTTGTCGCAAAATCAAGAAATGTAGATGCCGAAGAAACGCTAATATGCGGGACACGATATGGTAATGTTATGGCATCTCGTGGCTCTGTAATACCACTCTTTATAGAAAAGATTAAAAATGGAGAACCCTTAACGATTACAGATCCTGAAATGACGCGTTTTTTAATGAGTTTAGAAGAAGCGGTGGAACTCGTCATTCACGCATTTAAACATGCACATACAGGAGATATTATGGTTCAAAAAGCACCTGCTTCCACTGTTGGAGATTTGGCCCAAGCATTATTAGAACTTTTCAATGCAGATAATGAAATTAAAATTATCGGAACGCGTCATGGTGAAAAGAAAGCTGAGACGCTCCTTACACGAGAAGAATATGCACAATCAGAAGATATGGGCGCTTATTTCAGAGTACCTGCAGATGCGCGTGACTTAAACTATGACAAATATTATGAAAAAGGCAGTCATAAAATAACAAAAGCATATGAATATAATTCTGACAATACACATCAACTGTCTATAAATGAAATCAAAGAAAAGTTACTCACTCTTGACTATGTTAGAAACGAAATTGCAGTATTTCAAAAACGAGCGTAAAAGGAGGGATGGACGATGAAAGTAGTCATTACAGGTGCAAACGGTTTTGTAGGTCGAAACTTATATTACGATATGAAAGCAACGACAGACCATGAAATTTTATCAGTGACCCGTGAAACGTCTGATTATGACCGTGATCACGCATTTAAAATTGCAGATGTAATTGTTCATCTAGCCGGCGTAAATCGCCCAAAACATGAGGAAGAATTTAAAGAAGGCAACGTATCTGTTTTAGATTCTATGTTGAAAATCGTCAAATCAAATCCAAAGCAACCGCGTATCATTTTGTCGTCATCCATTCAAGCAGAACGTGATAACCCATACGGTATGAGTAAACGTGAAGGCGAAAGTGTACTTGAAGCTTTTGGTAGAGCACATGGTAATGAAGTGTTTATTTATCGCTTACCGAACTTATTCGGAAAGTGGTGTAAACCCAACTACAATTCTGTTATCGCAACATTTTGTCATAACATTGCACATGATGAGCCGATTCAAGTCAATGATCCAGATGTAAGGCTTCATCTTAATTACATTGATGATGTTGTCGAAGAATTTAAACGTGCAATTGAAGGGCGCCCAACGATGAAAAACAATCGTCCGACAGTACCGCATGTACATGACGTGGCGTTGGGAGACATCGCCAAATTGATACAAAAATTTAAAGCGACGCGTTCTAATCGAGAACTTCCAAATCTTGATGATGCATTTGAAAAAGCATTATACAGTACCTATTTAAGTTATTTGCCTAAGGATGCTTTTAGTTATGATTTGGTGATGCATCGTGATGTGCGTGGTTCATTTACTGAATTTATAAAATCACCAGATCGAGGTCAAGTATCAGTAAATATTTCCAAACCGGGTATCGTAAAAGGAAACCATTGGCACCACACAAAAAATGAAAAATTTTTAGTTGTCAGTGGTGAAGGGGTAATACGATTCCGAAAACCCGGTGAATCGGACATCATAGAATATTTTGTATCAGATGAAAAATTAGAAGTGGTGGATATCCCAGTAGGCTATACACATAATATTGAAAATTTAGGTCAGTCAGATATGGTGACAATCATGTGGGTCAACGAGATGTTTGATCCGAATCATCCTGACACCTATTTCTTGGAGGTCTAAATATGACGAAACTTAAGCTTATGACTATTGTTGGTACACGACCTGAAATTATCCGTCTATCGTCAACGATTAAAGCATGTGATCGTTATTTTAATCAAGTACTCGTGCATACAGGTCAAAATTATGATTATACCCTTAACCAAGTCTTTTTCGATGACTTACAATTGCGTGCTCCAGATTACTATTTAGAAGCCGTGGGTGCGCATCTTGGAGAAACAATGGGAAACATCATAGCGAAATCATATGAAGTGCTTCAACAAGAACAACCAGATGCATTGCTGATTTTAGGTGATACGAACAGCTGTTTATCAGCAGTGGCAGCGAAACGCCTGAAAATCCCAGTATTTCACATGGAAGCAGGAAATCGTTGTTTCGACCAAAATGTTCCTGAAGAGATTAACCGTAAAATCGTAGACCATGTCAGTGACGTTAATTTACCTTACACAGAACATAGTCGCCGTTACCTATTAGATGAAGGGTTTAAAAAACAAAACATTTTCGTAACTGGCTCACCAATGAAAGAAGTGTTAGATGAACACGCGGATAAAATAAATCATAGTGATGTTTTGAACACACTTGGCTTAAAACCACAAGAATATATACTAGTATCTGCACATCGCGAAGAAAATATTGATCATGAAGATAATTTTATGTCATTAATGAATGCGATTAATGAAATTGCGAAAAAATACCAACTGCCAATTATTTATTCAACACATCCTAGAAGTTGGAAAAAAATTGAGGAACGCAATTTTAAATTTCACCCATTAGTTCGACAACTTAAACCATTTGGTTTTTTTGATTATAATGCATTACAAAAAAACGCATTTGTCGTGCTCTCTGATAGCGGTACGCTTTCAGAAGAATCATCCATGTTAAAGTTTCCGGGAGTGTTAATTCGAACATCTACAGAGCGCCCCGAAGTTTTAGATAAAGGGACTGTTATCATTGGGGGCATCACATACGAAAATTTAGTACAATCTGTTGAAATGGCACGTGAAATGCAAAAACATAATGAGCCAATGATTGATGCGATTGATTATAAAGATACGAATGTTTCGATAAAAGTTGTCAAAATTATTCAAAGCTATAAAGACATTATTAATCGTAATACGTGGAGAAAATTATGATAAAACGTCTAACAAAAGTTTTGAAGCTCTTTAAAAATCAATCGTCTAAAGAAAAAAATATAAAAATCAATCGTTTGGCTTATATTCATAACAGCACATTTGAAGGTCATAACTATATCGATCGCCTTTGTAAAATAAGAAACTGTCACTTTGGTAAGTATAGTTATGTCGGTTTCGAAAGTGATTTTAATCAAGTTGAGATTGGAAATTACTGTTCAATTTCTTCTAATGTCAAAATTGGTCTCGGAAAACACCCAACACATTTGTTTAGCAGTTCCCCAGTTTTCTATTCTAATCAAAATCCATTCGGGTTAAAATCAGCATATTTGAAGTTTGATGATCAACCACAACGTACTATCATTAAAAATGACGTTTGGATTGGAGCGAATGTGGTAGTCAAAGATGGTGTAACTATCGGGGATGGCGCTGTCATCGCTACTGGCGCAGTGGTTACGAAAGATGTTGAACCGTATACCATTGTTGGTGGAGTACCTGCACAATTTATGAAAAAGCGTTTTGATGATGAAACTATAAAAAAATTACAAGAAAGCCAATGGTGGTTAAAGTCGCATACTGAATTGGAATCAGTGCATTTCACCGTTGATTAAATGTGTAGGTGATATATATGAAGATATTAAATATCGTATCTAGCAATGTCGTTCAAGATCCTAGAGTATTGAAGCAAATTGAAACAATCAGATCAATGACAGATACGTATCTCATAATAGGGAAGAACAATGAAAGAGCGACAAATGAGCGTCTAAATAATGTGAATTTTAATCTTAAATTGCTTGGTAAAAATATAGATGATACAAAAATGATATCTAAGATAATAAATAGAGTAAAGTTTGCATTTAACGTTTCAAAGGAAATTAGAAAATATCAACCCGATATCATTCATGCGAATGATTTTGATGTTTTATTCATGGTGTTTTTATCAAGATATCGTAAAGCAAAAGTGATTTATGATGCGCATGAGATATATTCGAAAAACTCCAATATAAATAGAATTAAAGTATTATCTAAGTTAGTTCACAGCATTGAAAAGCAGATTATCAAAAAGGTTGATGGCTTTGTAACTGTAAGCTATGCTGCTAAAAACTATTATAAGAATATGGGATACGCTAAAGAACCTGAGGTAATTACAAATGCCCCTATGTTAATGAATACTGACTTAGAAACAAACAAACATGATTTATTTGAAGTGGTATACCAAGGTCAAATTGTTGCAGATCGTGGTTATGACGAATTCATTCATGCTGCGAAAATTGAAAAAGATACACGCTTTGTAATTCGTGGCTTCGGTCCACTAGAGCATGAGTTAAAAGAAATAGTTAAAAAAGAGGATATTAATAACTGTTTTTTTGATTCTGCTGTTGAAATAAATGATTTAATACCTAAATTAACAGAAAGTCATATTGGTGTAGTATTAACTAAACCGGTATCGATAAATTATGAGTACACTGTTTCTAACAAAATCTTTGAATGTATTCATGCAGGATTGCCAGTAATTTTATCGCCAGTAAAAGAACATATTTATTTAAATAATAAGTATAATTTGGGGATTGTCATTGACGAAGTGACGCCAGAAAATATAGCACAAGCGGTTAGAGAATTAAAGTCAAATCATTCTCTTTATCAAACTCTTAGAAACAATGCTATTCAAGCAGCACATCAATTAAACTGGCAAAAAGAAAGTGAAAAACTCAAAGCATTATATCTATTCAATTCATAGCTAGGAAGAGAGTGACCACAAATGAAGTACGTTGTTATTATGTTAATAATAGCACTTTCATACATTAAAGATCTCTAAAGTATAAAGTGAGTTTAATTTTTTATCATTTTAATAATAAATTTACACGGAGAAAAGAGATAAATAATTATGAAAAAAAAGAACTTCATACTGGATAGTTTTAAAACAATAACTAGTACTATCATTGTAGCTTTTTCTTTGCAATTTTTTGCTTATCCAACAATTAATCATTCGTTAGGCAGTGAAACTTTTGGTGAAATATTAAGTATCTATACAATTATAACTATATTTAGTGTTGTGACAGGAAATACACTGAATAACATTAGAATGATTAATGTAAATGAGTATAATGAAAACTTAATATATAGAAATTTCATATTTATACTAGTTACTTCTTGTTTAATAGAAAGTATTATTTTATTTTTCTTATTTTTCTATTTTTATAAAATAGAGTTAATAACTATATTTTGTTTATTGGTTATTAACGTTCTTATGATATTGAGGATATATTTGAATGTATACTTCAGATTGAAGTTGCAATTCTCTAAAATCTTGATAGCAGCCATATATCAAGTATTAGGATTAGCTATAGGTATTTTATTATTCGAGTTTTTTAAATTTTGGATATTAATCTTCTTACTAAGTGAGATATGTATAGTTTTATATACGCTCTATACATTGAGATATTTAAAGTTTAATAATGATAATCAAATAAAACCCAAGAAAATACTCCCAGATTATTTGAATTTACTAGTGAGTAATAGTTTGAATAATGTAAATATATATATTGATAGAATTATTTTATTGCCGATAATTGGTGGAGGAGCGGTAGCTATTTCATTCTTAGCTACATTTATAGGGAAAATTTTTGCAACGTTTATGTTTCCAATAAATAACGTAATTTTATCCTATATATCTGTTAAGGCTACTAATAATAAAAAGCGTCTTTACTTAATCGTTAATGTTTATGGAGTTATTCTTTCAGTATTAATTATTTTAGTGTCCTACCCTACGACACTTTTTATAGTTGAGTATTTTTATCATCACAATAGTTCAGAGGTTAGACCGTTTATCATACTAGGCAATATAGGTGTATTTCTAGGTGTAATAGCAACAATGATTCAATCATTAAATACGAAGTATATTTCTATTACTAAACAAACGAGTTATGTAACCATTCACACTATTATTTATATAATTTTGTCTTTAATTTTAACAGGTTTATATGGGCTGATTGGATTTTTTATTATCACTCTTATAGCTAATGTTATTAAAGTATTCTTACTAACTTATATAGGAGTCAAAGACTGTGATACCTATACAAGTAATGAAGTACAATAAAAAGATAAATTATATAAAGAAGCAACATTAGATTTTTAATTTCGTCACACCTCTTGGTGTAATACCCCCCTTTTTAAGTTGTAATTGAAAGCATTATTGATATTAAGAGAGTCTTTGTAAGTTATTTTTATAAATAAATTCGATTTGAGGTTATGCTATGAACATCTTATTTCTAACAATGGTTAAAATTAATTCGAAAAGCGAAGAGGGAATTTATCAAGATTTTATTAATGAAATCTCTAGAAGAGGGAATAATGTTTTTGTAGTTACACCTATTGAAAGCCGAGAAAATAGGGAAACGTATTTAGTAGATGAAGATAATGTGAAAATATTACGTGTGAAAACAGGTAACGTAACTAAAACATCAAAGTTAAAAAAGGGAATTAACCAACTCAAGCTTCAGTCTCAATTTAATAAAGCAATTAAAGATTTTTATAAAGACATTTCATTTGACTTAATAGTATATTCGACTCCTCCAATTACATTTTCTAAATTGATTACAAAGCTTAAGAAAGATTTTAATGCAATAACGTATTTAATGTTAAAAGACATTTTTCCGCAAAATGCCGTTGACATACAAATGATAAAGAATAATAGCATTTTATATAAATTCTTCCGAAAAAAAGAGTTAAATACTTATAAAGTATCTGATTTAATAGGGGTTATGTCAAAGGAAAACAAAAATTATATCATCAAACATAGTAATGTTAAACCCGAAAAAATTCATATATTTAGGAATTCTATTTATGAAATGAATTTAAGTTCAAGCAACCGGAGTGTATTAACAAAATATGGTATCGATATTAATAAAAAAATCTTAATTTATGGTGGTAATATAGGAGAACCACAAGGGTATAAAAACATAATAGCATTTATAAAAAGATTTAATGAAGTAAAAAATGCTAACTTGATTATCATTGGAAGTGGGACTAGATTTAATGATGTCAAAGCTGCAGCAAAAAATATTAAGGATGTTTTTGTTTTAGATCAATTGCCTAAAAGAGAGTATGATGCATTGTTAAACCATAGTGACATTGGCATGATATTTTTAGATGAGAGATTTACAATACCTAATTATCCGTCACGCCTCACAAGTTATCTTTCCTTAGGTAAACCGGTTATAGCAAGCGTGGATAATTGCACTGATATTTCTTCAGACATAGAAAAAAACAATGTAGGTTTTTCAAGTAACTCTAAAAATACTGATTTGCTTATAAAAAATATTAATAAACTGACATCGGATAAAGAGTTATATAAACAATTATCAGAAAATGCTATATCATTTTTTAATCGCGAATTTAAAATAGAGGATAATGTAGACAGAATGATTTCTGAGATTAGGAGGTACCAAAATGAAAAGAACCTTTGATTTATTAATTGCCTCATTAATATTTATGTATTCATTACCTTTATTTATATTTACGAGTGTTTTAATTAGAATATTCATTGGTAAAGGTGTTCTATTTAAACAAGTTAGACCTGGAAAAAATGGTTACCCTTTTAAGTTATATAAATTTCGCACCATGACAAATTCTAAAACTGCTGATGGTGAACTATTGCCAGACCACCTAAGAATGACTAAATTAGGTTCAATAATTAGAAGTTCAAGTATTGATGAATTACCACAATTGGTGAATGTTATAAAAGGTGATTTGAGTTTAGTGGGCCCTAGACCATTGCTAATGGAGTACTTACCTTTATACAATGAAGAACAACGTAAAAGACACGATGTCAAACCTGGAATAACTGGCTGGGCTCAAATAAATGGACGCAATACAATATCATGGGATCAAAAATTTAAATTAGATGTTTGGTATGTTGAAAATCAATCATTTAAATTAGATTTGTATATTTTATATAAAACTTTCCAAAAAGTAATTCAAAAAAAGGACATTTCTGCAGAAAATCACGTCACAGTAGAGAAATTCAGGGGTAATAATTAATGAAGAAGCTCATATTAATAGGTAATGGTGGTCATGCAAAAGTTATTAGAGACATTGTTTCATTAAGTGAAGAATATCAATTAGTCGGTTACCTTGATGGTAAGATAAATGAGTATTTTGTAAAAGATAATCTATTTTATGATTCATTAGAGAATATTTATAAATATAGACATAACTATTACTTTTGTATAGCGATAGGAAACAATTATGTACGTGAAAAAATTTATTTAAGTAGCGACATTCCTATTAAGCAATATGCTACGTTAATTCATCCTTCTGCAATTATAAGCTCAAGTGTAAAAATTGGAGATGGAACTGTAGTAATGGCAAATGCAGTTATAAACGCTGATTCAATTATCGGTAATCATGTGATTATTAATACAGGAGCTATTGTAGAACATGATAATTCAATATCTAATTATGCACATATTTCACCGAATGCAACACTAACTGGAGGAGTAAATATAAAGGAAAGTGTGCATATTGGAGCAAGTGCAGTAGTAAACCCTTTGATTGAAATAGGCAATCATTCTATAGTAGGATCTGGAGCAACTGTTGTTAAAAATGTTGCTCCATACACCACAGTAATAGGCACACCAGCAAAACCAAAGGAGTGATAGTTGTGGAAAATGAAAGAATATTTTTATCAAGACCACATATGGGTGGCACTGAAAAGCATTATATTGATAGAGCATTCGAACAGAATTGGATAGCTCCGCTAGGTGAAAATGTGAATGAATTTGAAAAATCCGTTAAGTCTTACATCAATGTACCCAACGCAGTAGCTTTAAGTAGTGGGACTGCAGCTATACATCTAGCCTTAATTGAAAGTGGTGTTGAAGAAGGTGATGTGGTATTTTGTTCATCATTAACATTTTGTGCGACAACCAATCCAGTTTTATATCTAAAAGCTGAGCCAGTACTAATAGATTCTGATTTAGAAACATGGAATATGTCACCTGTAGCATTAAAAAAAGCATTTGAAAAGTATTCAGAGAAAGGTATTATTCCAAAAGCAGTTATAGTTGTTAATCTATATGGTCAAATGGCAAAGATTGATGAAATTCAATCGATATGTGATAAATATGGCGTTAGATTAATCGAAGACGCTGCAGAATCACTAGGAGCTAGTTATAAAAATCAAATGAGTGGTACATTTGGTGATTATGGAATTTTTTCATTCAATGGAAACAAAATTATTACTACAAGTGGTGGCGGGATGCTTGTATCAAATCGTCACAATTTAGATCATGCTTTATTTTTATCTACTCAAGCTAGGGATAAAGCTTTACACTACCAGCATAGCGAGTTGGGATATAATTATAGATTGAGTAATATTTCGGCAGGTATTGGTCGAGGTCAAATGGAAGTGTTAAATCAAAGGGTTAAAAGAAGAAGAGAAATATATCAAACTTATAAAGAGGCATTTTCTAATATTAAAGGTTTTTCATTTCAACCAGAGCTTCCAAATTCTAATGGAAATCGATGGCTAACCGCTTTAACAGTTAATCCACAACAAGCAGGGTTTTCAGTAAATAAAATTATGGATAAGTTATTGGATGAGAACATAGAAGCAAGACCTGTATGGAAACCAATGCATTTACAACCATTGTATAAACAATACGATTATATATATGATTCAAATGATAATTCTAAAAGCTTATTTGAGAATGGCATATGTCTGCCATCCGGTTCAGATATGACTGAAAATCAACAGAAAAGAGTTATTTCACTTATTAAAAACTTGTGCGATAATTAACTTTTGCTGTGATGAAAAAGACGTTAAATCTATAATATAAAGTGGTACTAGAAACTGTAACGTTGTTTCTAGTGCTTTTTTTATGAGTTGCAATTCTAATTGAAATCCATTATCATTTATAAAGCGTAATGATTACGATTTGAAAACGAGGTGTTTAGATGTCTCAATGGATAATAATTGGTGGTGGCGTGCAAGCCACGACCATTGCAATTCATTTAAGAACATTAGGATTGTCCAATAATCATTTAAAAATAATAGATCCACACAAAAAATTAATGGCCCAATTTAAAAATCAAACGACACGGATAGGTATGGAGTATTTACGCTCTCCGATTGTGCATCATTGTCATCCAGCGCCTTTTGATTTAAAACGTTTTGCACGAGAAGAGGACTATGCACAACCTTTTAAAGGGCGTCATCAAAGACCGCAATTAGATATGTTTTTTGATCATACAGCTTATTGGATAGAAAAGTATCAATTAGAAGCGTGTCATATTCGAGATGTTGTGATAGATATTAAACGAGAAGATAATTTATGGCATGTATGCTTAAAAAATGGAAAATGGTTACAAGCTGCACATGTTATTTTAGCTATGGGTACGCATCACCACCCGTTTATCCCAGAAACATTCAACAATGTTCCAAATGTCTCACATATTCACGATACAGACATTCAACCCAACTATCGCGCCTCCCATGTTGTAGGTAGCGGTATTTCTTCCGGTCATTTAACACTTAAACTTATTCATGAAAATCCACAAAAGGTGATTCATTTATGGATGAAAAAAGACTTTGAAATGTTTGATTTTGATGCAGATCCTGCGTGGCTCGGACCTAAGAAGATGCGTGGATTTCAACAAGAAACGAATTTATTAGAACGTATAAAGATTAATAAACAGGAACGTCACAAGGGATCGATGCCAAGAGATATGATTATGGCATTAAAACATTATCAACAAGAAGGTCGACTAGTGATTCATCAAAATCCAATCATACGTTGCGAGGCGCATCATATTATTACAGAAACTGAACGTGTAGAATATGACCATATATTACTCGCGACAGGTTTTAAATACGATGTAATGGAACAGCCTTTAATGAAGCGTTTGTGTCAAATGAAAGGGGCACGATGTGTAAAGGAATTTCCAAAAACGAACGTTCAATTAGAATGGTTACCACAGTTATATGTCGCGGGGATGATGGCTGATATCGAACTCGGACCGTTTGCACGTAATATTATGGGAGGACGTCAAGCGGCATTACGTATTGGTGAAGTGTTCCAACAAGCGAATCACATCGCAAGTTAACTTTTGAAAATTTTATTCATTTGAGATATGATGATTGGAAAATCATTTATAAAAGAGGATTGTGTGATGATACGTTGTGTATGTTTAGTTGATCGACGAGATAATGCATTGCGACTTGTACAAGTACGGCATCGCAAAAAGATGTATTTTCCAGGAGGGAAGTTAGAGCAAGGGGAAGGGTTAAAAGCAGCGCTAATACGAGAAGTGAAAGAAGAGTTACAACTTGAGTTAAAAGAAGAAGATATTGAATATATTGGTTCAGTAACAGGCCCAGCTTACCCCCAACCTAATGAAAAAACCGAATTACATGGTTTTCGGACAACTTTCCCAATCAATTGGTCAGAAATTGAAATAGCGGCAGAAATTACGCACATTGACTGGGTTAATATGGATGATCATCAGCGGATTGCCCCAGCAGTTTTAAATTGGATAGAACAATATGAAACATAAAGATACGCCCAATGTAACATTATTGGGCGTGTTTTTCGTTATTTCTTAACTTGTTCAATATGGGTGAGATTAGGATATAATCCCCATTGAGGTAGATAAAAACCAATGGTGTGCACTTTTACGGATTGGCCTTCTTTAATGTGCTGTTGAATATCACGACTATTAAACTTTTGACGTAATAAAATATCACCATTTTCAATTTTGACTAATTGTTTACCTTGTTGAAGCTCAATATAGTACGTTTTACCTGTTGTCACACTATGATTTTCTGCATATTTTTGAATGACTTTACCTTCATACGTATGCCGATTCAATTCGGGAATAAAGGTTCCTAAGCCTATAAATAAGATTAATAATACGAATCCACATACAAAAATAATTTTCATTATACGTGAGCCGAGTTTATCCATTATTTTGTAGATGGTGTTTTTAAGTTTTTTTAACATAACGGTTCACACCTCGTTTCTTCTCCTTTTTAGCTTACTATAAAAACTTTAATTTCTCCACTTGGACATATTTCCTTCAAGAAATCAATACAATTTTAAAATAAAAAATAAATAGGGTAGCAATAATACATGATTCATAATGAGTTGTGCATATAAATAATCGAGCGTGATTTATTTTGTGTATACAGACAAGATTATTAAATTCAAATAAATATATTGTTTGGTTTTAACGTATATATATGCTCGGCACTTTCAGAATTTAAGCACTTTATGCTTGATTTGTGCCCCCCTTTTTTTACATAAAAAAGCCGAGTTACTGTGAAAACAGAACTCAGCTCACATTTATTCCGATTTTTTATAAAGCATTTGCGCAATTCTTAATAACACAATGCCATCAATGGTATTAGGATCCCAACCCGTGATATCATGAATTTTTTTAATACGATAATTTAACGTATTCCGATGGATATACAAATCATTCGCTGTTTTTACTAACTTTCCATGATTACGGAAATACGCTTCTACCGTTTCGTTTAAATATTTGTCTTCACCAAAATCGAGTAACTTCTTATAGTTGCTCACTAATGATGTTTCATTGCTTGGTGTGAAATAACTAATGTTATTACAAATGGTCTCTAATTCATATTCCTTATATGTGTGTACACCCTCTGTATGTCGCAGTGTACGTATTAATTTTTGAAGCGATATGGCTTCGTTATATGATTGAATGAGTCCTTGAATACCATTATTAAACGAACCAATCGTTATGAGTGTTTTTTTCAACACCTCATCTTGCTGTGCTTCAATAAATGCTTTTAATTCATTCAATGATGTACCACGATGTTTATTGCATTTGAACAGAAAAATATAATCTTGTGGTGAAGTTTCAATTATATCATCGTTAGGGAGCTTCCATTTTTCTATAGCATCTCGTAGACTGCGAATTTTAGATTTGCTCGTTGTTTCAATATGAATTAATGCGGCAGCAGTATCATCGTTTAATCCAAGTTGATCAATAATCCCTTTACGATTGTAATTTTGAATTTGTCGGTCTTGATTAAATAATATAAAGGACAGAGTCTGCGTTCGTGAAAGTTGACTTTGATGTGCGTCTAGACGCTCTTGTTCCTGGGTAATAATAAATTCTGCATTTAATTTTAATAGACGTGAATAGTCTCTGATTTCATCGGGTTGACCGAGGATGATAACGGTACCTTGTGCAACATTTTGATGTTCGAAAGGTACGACGATACATGGACTATCTACATCCCAAAATTTCATATCTTCATCTTCAACTTCAATTGGGAGATTACGATTAACAGAATGGAGTGCGGCTTTATGGGACTGACCTAAATAATTTGGCGCTGAAGCAGCAATCACTTGTCCGCTTTGATTTGTGATTAGGATATCTTTTTTGATGATAGATGCTGTTTTCTTAATCGTTTTTTGTGTCCAATACTCTTTCCTCATTTTGAACTTCCATCCCCCATCTATGCTTTGTAAATCATTCGTGTGTTACATGTAACATGTAATTATATAGTTGTATTATTACTCGTTTAAGAGTGAAAAGTAAAGGTGCATATACGATAATCATACCATTTAAGTTTAAAAAGGTTGAGTATTTTGCCCGAAATATCTTGTGCAAATCCACAAAATTATGGAGTTGAAATTAATGTGTCATTAGCATTTATAGACTAAAAACATTGCGTTTAAACATTCTTTTTTTAAACAACAAATAAATTTTCGTTAATTTTAAATACATGTAAAATGATTTATTTATTTATTTATTGTGAGTATACAGCTCATTCGATGTGTTGCTTTTATCTTAACCGTTTTTATAGAAGGGGCTATAGTAACCATTTATACATACAATGACTGAAACATAGTGTACCCGCAACCATTGTGAAATTTAGAGGTGTGAAGTATAGTGTCCCCTAGACATGGGGTTTTTTTCAGAAGAAGATCAAGAGTCACAACGTTTCTAGGGCGTATTTTTTGTCGTGTTAGATAAAATCACACGATGTTATGTAACATAAATCTATTTAAGGTCAATATAATTGACTGTTTTAAATCATTCATTTATACTTGTGATAAATAAAAAGAAAAGGTGAAGAGAATGAAAAAGAAAATTAGTCAATTTATTTTTGATGAAATAGAGCAACATGGTGTTGATACGATATTTGGTGTTCCAGGAGATTTTAATCTTGCGTTTTTAGATGATATTATTGCGCATCCGAAATTAGAATGGGTAGGGAATACGAATGAATTAAATGCGGCGTATGCAGCTGATGGTTATGCACGCATAAAAGGTTTAAGTGCAATGGTCACTACATTTGGCGTTGGAGAATTAAGTGCAGTTAATGGTATTGCTGGGGCTTATGCAGAACGTGTACCAGTGATTGCTATTACTGGCGGTCCAACAACAGTCGTTGAAAATGCAGGTAAATATGTACATCATTCTTTAGGTGAAGGTGTGTTTGACGCTTATCAAAAAATGTTTGAGCACATTACGGTTGCGCAAACGTATGTCACACCTGAAAATGCGACTTCTGAAATCCCACGTGTCATTGAGGCAGCTTTAAATGAAAAACGGCCAGTACACATTCACCTGCCTATCGATACAGCAATGGTAGAAATTGATGTGCCAGACACACCACTCGACTCTAAAACTGAGGCAACCCCTTCGTTAGAATGGGTCACAACATTTGAACAACAATTACTACAAGCGAAACAACCGACGTTAATTGTAGGACATGAAATAAATAGTTTTAAATTACAAGATGCCATCAAATCACTTGTAGATCAATGGAATATACCGGTCGCGCAATTATCTTTAGGAAAATCTGCTTTTGATGAAACACACCCCAATTATATGGGTATTTACGATGGCAGCATTGCGCATCAAGCAATTAAGAATTACGTGGATAACAGTGATTTAGTTATAACTTTAGGTGCAAAATTAACTGATTCTGCGACGGCAGGATTTTCATATGCATTTTCAGATGATCAAATCATGATGTTAAATCATCACAATATTCAAGTGGGAGAAGATACGGTTGGTACGTTGTCATTACCTGAAATTGTGAAACACTTGGCACGCGTTAACTATCATTTTGAAGGACAATTTCCACAATGTGAACGTCCTTTAAATAGAGACATCGATGTGAATGATGCACCCCTCACACAACAACATTATTTTGAATTAATGCAACAATTTATTGAACCTAATGATGTGTTAATTGCTGAACAAGGGACATCATTTTTTGGAGCTTACGATTTAGTCTTGCCTCAAGGTGTAACGTTTATTGGTCAACCATTATGGGGATCAATAGGTTACACATTCCCTGCTACGCTAGGGACACAGCTTGCAGATCGTCAGCGTCGCAACATTTTATTAATCGGAGATGGTTCACTCCAGTTAACAGTTCAAGATATGGCAACTATGTTACGTCAAAACATTCATCCGATAATTTTTATTATTAATAATGATGGCTATACAGTTGAACGTAAAATACATGGTGAAAATCAACCTTACAATGATATTTCGAATTGGCAGTACCATCTATTACCAACTGTTTTTGGTCATAAAGAAACGCCAACTTATCAAGTGTCAACGTCTAAAGCATTAAAAGATGCAATGGTTAAGATTAATCACAATCCACATACTATGCATGTCGTAGAAGTATTCATGGATAAACATGATGCACCTGAAAAGTTGACAAATATTGCGAAAGCCTTCGCAACTCAAAATAAATAAAAGGGTGTTGACACACAAATACGATATCTGTATAGTATGAATTATCAAATAACTTAAGCGGATTGATAAGTAACGTTTGACGTTGTAGCACAGAGAAAGCTAACGGGTGATGCAAGTTAGCACAACACAATCGCGAATTGGGCAATCTGAATGCTTAAAGTTGAATACTGTTTAAAGTGAACATGTTTTTTGAACATGTTAATAAAGGTGGCACCACGTTAACGCGTCCTTTTTTAAAGCGTTAATGTGGTGTCTTTAATATTTTGTGAGGGAAAATGAAGTAGTTTCATAAAAGTGTAGTATCAGAAAATGAACGGGTGATGTGAGTTCATACCTTTATGAAATGAATTGGGTTTTTCTGTAAGCAACCAATTGCATCGTGAGAGTGAGCAGTCAATACTGCTAATGAAGGTGGTACCGCGCGTGAAGCGTCCTTTTTGAGGACATTCATGCGTGTTTTTTTATTTTTAGACTAGAGGGGTGATGTGATGAATATTCAATATCGTGTGATTCATGCACCAGTGAATCCTGAAACATTTGCAAGACATCGAGAAGAAAAAATCGTATTTGAAAGTGCGACAACTGATCAAACAAAAGGCCGTTATTCCATCGTTGTTTTTGATACGTATGGGTACTGTGCGTTAACTGACGAGGCGTTAACTATTGAAACACCACACCAGTCTCGCACGATTACCGAAAGTCCATATGATGCATTAAAAAACTACGTTAATCAATTTAAAGCGCGTATTGATGATGCTAGGTTAAAGCAACTTCCGTTTATATCAGGTTTTATGGGCTACTGTAGTTTTGATCTTGTGCGTCATGCATTCCCAAAATTGAATCAACAAACAATCGATGGTGAAACGAATGATGTATTATTTCATATGATTGAGTCTGTGTATGTATTTGATCATTATAAAGAACAAATTTATATCATTGCATCGAATTTTTTCTCTGAAGTATCTGATGCTGAATTGACATCACGTTTAGAAAGTATGATGCGCGAATTTGATAATGTTGAACTTTTTGAACACAAGTATCCACACGCTACGTACGATAAACAAATAGAAGCTAATATTTCAGATGAAGCATTTAAAGAACGTGTGGCAACATTTAAACAACTAATTCAACAAGGTGATATGTTTCAAGTGGTACCTTCTCGAATCTACCGTTATCAGCATCACTTTGGAACGTTTAAACGCCCATTATCTTATCAATTGTATCAACAACTTAAACGTAAAAACCCGAGTCCGTATATGTTTTATTACGGCATAGGGGCGGATATTTTGGTGGGAAGTTCACCAGAAAGCTTTGTTAAAGTGAAACATCATCAAGTCGTCACAAATCCAATAGCGGGGACAATCCGTCGCGGTCATAACGAGGTGGAAGATGCAGAACATGAATTTTTACTCAAACATGATGAAAAGGAATTGAGTGAACATCGTATGTTGGTTGATTTAGGACGAAATGATATTTTGAGGGTGGCCAAGCCAGGAACGTTACGCATACCAAAACTTATGACTATTGAACGGTATGAACATGTCATGCATATTGTGAGTGAAGTGACGGGGACATTACATTCTCAAGTTAACCCAATGGATGTCATTACTTCATTATTACCAACGGGTACAGTGTCCGGTGCGCCAAAATTAAGAGCGATTCAACGTATATATGAGCACCATCCTTATAAAAGAGGTGCGTATAGTGGTGGGATTGGCTATATCAATTGTAATCATGCGTTAGATTTCGCACTAACGATACGCACGATGGTCATCGACAACACGTACGTGAATGTTGAGGCGGGATGTGGCGTTGTTTATGATTCCATACCAGAAAAAGAACTTGAGGAAACACGACTTAAAGCTAAAAGTTTATTGGAGGTGACGGTATGATTCTTGTGATAGATAATTATGACTCGTTTACCTATAACTTGGTAGACCAATTATATCCTTTCGATCAGGTGCAAGTTTTTTATCCAGATGACAACGCATTATTTCAACTATCACCAGATATAGTTGTCATATCACCAGGTCCAGGGCACCCAAATGATACAGAGCATTTAGCTAACATCATTCAGTATTTTAACCATTTACCGATATTAGGTATATGTTTAGGCGCCCAAGCTCTTTATAGTTTCTACGGTGGCACAGTAAATGTAGGACAACGTGTCATGCATGGAAAGCTAGACCAAATTCAATTTGAGTCACCGACATATTTATATCACAATATATCTGAATATTCTGATATTATGCGGTATCATTCATTAGTTTGTGATGAAAATACACTGCCTAGCACACTTAAAATTACTGGCAAGACGGAAGACGCGATACAATCTTTTGAACATCAGTCCCGATGTCATGTGGGTATTCAATATCATCCTGAATCCTTTGCATGCCCGCACATTTCAAGGGTTATACAAAATTTCATTACTATGGCAAGAAAGGAAGTGAATAATCATGGGACTACTTGATGATTTAAAACAAAGACAGTCACTCACGCAACACAATATTCATACGTTTGTAAACACGTTGCTTTCAGAACATATCACTTTAAATGATAAAGTGTCACTTCTTGAAGCTTATACCGAAAAAGGGGAGACAGCAGAAGAATTATATCATCTCACAACAGCGCTCATTCAAACGACGTATCAAACACAACCGGAATATGCAGGAAGTATGTGTGTCTGTGGCACAGGGGGTGACGGTTCGAATAGTTTCAATATTTCAACGACGGTTTCATTTGTCGTAGCTGCAGCAGGTGTTCCGATTATTAAACACGGCAATAAAAGTGTCACATCACAATCAGGAAGTATGGATCTCTTAAACGTGTTAGATATTCCAACAACACGTATTGAAAATGTACCAACGCACGTCTCACGCACGAACCTAGCCTTTGTTGGTGCAACAACGGCATATCCCATTATGAAACGGTTACAACCGGTACGTAAACATATACAAAAGCCTACGATATTTAACATTGTTGGCCCATTGATTAATCCTTTCAAACTGACGTATCAAGTGATGGGCATTTATGACCCTAATCGCATGGCAATTGTTGCTGAAACGTTACAACGATTAGGACGGAAAAGAGCGATTGTTGTTCACGGTGCAGGTGGTATGGATGAAGCGACACTGTCTGGAGATAATCTCATATACGAAGTGAAGAATGGTGAAGTCACATCATACACATTAAACGCAACAGACCTAGGTTTATGTTACGCAGACAATAATGCACTTCAAGGTGGAACGCCTGAAGAAAATAAAGCCATTATGCTTAGTATTTTAAAAGGTACACATACGTCAGCCGGTCGGGATGTAGTCATTTTAAATGCGGCCATTGCACTCTATGTCGCAGAGAAAGCTATCAATTTTCAAGATGGCGTTATTCAAGCAGCACATTTAATTCAAAGTGGTCAAGCGTATCGTCAGTATTTAAAAATGGTGAAGGAGGCAGAACATGAACATATTGGATGACATTGTCGCATATAAACAACAATTGCTGAAAGATGGTTATTATGATGAGAAATTTAAAACCTTGCCGCACGTGGATGTACATCAGAAACCGACATTACAACAGCGTTTGCGTCAAAGTCATTGTATTGAAGTCATTGCTGAAATCAAATCGAAAAGTCCAACCGTAAATGATATACCGCATCGATCATTAGAAGAACAAGTGAAAGCCTATACGGAGGGTGGGGCTGCAGCAATTTCAATATTAACAGATGAACACTATTTTCACGGGTCATTTGAACGACTTGCAACGTTATCACCACTCACGCCATGTCCAGTATTGTGCAAAGATTTTATTATAGATGAACGTCAAATTGATGTAGCTAAACGTGCAGGTGCTTCGATTATTTTACTGATTGTTTACCTTCTAACGGATACGCAATTAAAGTCACTTTATGATTACGCCACTATGTTAGGACTGGAAGTTATAGTCGAAGTGCACAGTATAGAAGAATTAGCACGTGCCCATCGCTTACAGCCAAATTTAATAGGTGTGAATAATCGTGACCTACAACGGTTTGTGACAAACGTAGCGCATACCAATGAAATACTCTCCCATGCAAAACAGGGCATTCATTATATTTCGGAAAGCGGTATACAGCATCAGTCACATGTAGAAAAGATTCAACCTTCAGGTATACGAGGTGTGCTCGTAGGAGAAGCATTAATGAAATCTGAGTCCCCTCGTGAATTAATACAATCATTAAAGATACAAAGGGGTTGAATTCAATGTATTTGAAATTATGTGGGTTTACACGGTGTGAAGATGTAAAAGATGCATGTCAGTTAAATATCGATGCGCTAGGATTTATCACATTTCCAAAAAGTAAACGGTATGTTGATTTAGAGTCGCTCGCGCAGTTGTCTGAACGGGTACCCAGTCAAATAGACCGTGTGGCAGTGACCGTAAATATGCCATATGAACAGATAAAACACATGATTTTAACAACGCAAGTGAATACGATTCAACTTCATGGGGACGAGCCTTTATCACTTATCCATACGCTTAAAGCAAAACATCCACACATTAAACTTTTTAAAGCTTTACCGGCAAATGAGCAGTTAACACTACAGATTGCACGATTCGCTCCGTATGTCGATAAAATTTTAGTCGATACTCCTTCACCAATGTATGGGGGGACGGGGCAAATGTTTGATTGGCACATCCTACCAAATGTGACCACAACGCCATTAATTGTAGCTGGAGGATTAAATATTTCGAACCTTCCACGATTGTTCGCTACACATGCATCAATTGACGGAGTGGATGTCGCAAGTGCCATTGAAAAAGAGAAAGGTATTAAAGATAAACAAAAAATGACTCAAATAGTTGAGATTGTGAAAGGGGTACGATGATGAAACACATTCAATTACAAGCAGATGAAAATGGTTTATTTGGTGACTATGGTGGACGCTACGTCCCTGAAACTTTAATGCCTGCAATAGAAGAATTGAAAGCCGCATACAAAGAAGCTAAAGCAGATCCAAGTTTTTTAGAAGAATTTAAAACATATTTGAAAGATTATGTAGGTAGAGAAACACCGTTAACATTTGCGGAATCTTACACAGAAGCATTAGGGGGAGCCAAAATTTATTTAAAACGTGAAGATTTAAACCATACAGGTGCCCATAAAATTAACAACGCACTTGGACAAGCTTTACTCGCAAAACGGATGGGCAAAAAGAAACTTGTAGCTGAAACAGGTGCAGGTCAGCATGGTGTGGCCAGTGCAACTGTAGCAGCATTATTTGATATGGAATTGGTCGTCTTTATGGGGGCTGAGGATATTAAACGTCAACAATTAAATGTATTTCGAATGGAGTTACTCGGTGCAACCGTCGTTTCTGTAGAGGAAGGTCAAGGTACCCTCTCTGATGCGGTGAATAAAGCGTTGCAATATTGGGTTGCGCACGTCGATGATACGCATTATTTGCTCGGCTCTGCACTAGGTCCAGCCCCATTTCCAACAATGGTGCGCGATTTCCAACGTGTCATAGGAGACGAAATTAAAGCACAAATACTTGCGCAAACAGAACGCTTACCAGATGCAGTTGTGGCATGTGTTGGTGGGGGATCAAATGCGATTGGTACGTTTTATCCATTCATAGAAGATGATGTGAAATTATATGGCGTTGAAGCGGCTGGTGAAGGTATTAATACAGAGCGTCATGCGTTAGCAATCACTAAAGGTAAAGCTGGAATATTGCACGGTGCGAAAATGTATTTAATTCAAGATAAGCACAACCAAATCAAATTGGCACACTCCATTTCAGCAGGATTAGATTATCCCGGTGTCGGACCAGAGCATTGTTATTATCATGATATTGGACGAGTGACGTATGAAGCCGCCTCAGATTACGAAGCGATGGAAGCATTAATTCGATTTTCTAAAGCAGAAGGGATTATACCGGCAATTGAAAGTGCGCATGCACTAAGTTATGTGGAAAAACTTGCACCACAAATGGCTAAGGATGAAATCATTGTTGTCACTGTTTCAGGGCGTGGTGATAAAGATATGGAAACGATTCGACAGTATATTAAAAATAAGGAAGGTGGTTATCATGAGTAAAGCATTTGTCGCATATATTATGGGAGGCACACAATTTATAGACGAATTAAAAGTGCTAGATGACATTGGTGCGGATTATGTAGAAATTGGGATACCATTTTCAGACCCAGTCGCGGATGGACCCATCATTAAAGCAGCGGGAGAACGCGCCATTCAAGAAGGGATGACGTTAAAAAAGGTTTTAAATCAACTGCGCGCACATCGACATGAAATTAAAACCAATCTTATTTTAATGACATATGCACATATGATTGAAACTTATGGTGAGGCAGCGTTTATGGAAGAGATAGACATGCTTGGTATATACGGTGTCATTATTCCAGATATGCCTTTTGAATATACAGAACAATTAAAAGCACGTTATCCAGAGCGTAAGGTGCATCTTATTTCACTCGTCGCAATGACAGCTTCAGAAGCACGTATGAAAGCAATTGCTGAAAAAGCAGAAGGTTTTATATATACTGTTACGATGAATCAAACGACGGGGCAAAATGGGGACTTTCATCCAGAGTTAAAAGACAATATTAAAAAATTAAAAGCATATACGTCAATTCCGATAATGGCGGGATTTGGCATTCGTGATGAAAGGCAGATCAAAGATATCATAAGGATAGCAGATGGTGTCATCATTGGAAGTGAAATTGTCAAAAGGTTTCATGAAACAGGGCAACATCAGACAAAGCTATACTTGAAGCATATTAGGCATGTTTTGAACCAAGCCCCTTGTGAAACAATTGAACATATATAAATAAAATGGAATATTTAGTGCGAGTTGGTGTGTTAAATGTTACCAAACGCGTTATAATAACGATAATAAAACAGAATGAAAGGATGTGGCGCGTATGACGTATACGTTTATTTTTGACCTAGATGATACATTATATGATCAACTTCAAGCTTTTAACGTTGCGTATCATTATCATTTTGCAGATAGTGATATCGATGTCTCTTCCTTGTATCGTCATTTTCGTCATTATAGTGATCTTGTTTTTGAACAAACACAAGATGGACGCATGACGGTGACAGAAATGCATATTTATCGTATTACAGCAGCCCTTAATGATTTTGACATTGCTTTACCTGAGAAAAAAGCCATTGCATTTCAACGTGATTATGGGCGTGCGCTCAATGGGATTGCGTTGTCACATCCGATAAAAACGTTATTATATCAACTCAAAACAAAGCGTGTGCCATGTGGCATTATTACGAATGGTGAAAGCCATCATCAGCGTTCAAAAATAAAAACGCTTGGATTAAATCACTACATCTCGGAGTCACATATGTTTATTTCTGCCGAAGAGGGCATGTCAAAACCAGATGTTGCTTTATTTCAACAAGTCGTGAACGAATTAGATTTAAATCCCCAAAATACTTATTATATAGGAGATAATTTTGAAAATGATGTTATCGGTGCGTTAAATGCAGGATGGCGTGTCATTTGGTTCAATCGACGCAATCACTCAGCAACGCATGAGGGATACAAACCAGATTACTATGTAGATAGTGAAGAGGCGCTAGTTGAAGTGATTCAATCACTGATTAATGAAAAAATATAAAGGTTTGGCGTAAGCCTAACGTAAATAGTTAGCTTTTTAAAGCATTGCTTACCGTTAATGTATTTACAGGATGTATCTATAGAGAGATGTGGCTAGTTGAATGGCATGAAGCATTAAACAGTGGAGGATAGTAACTCACATGTTTACATTACAATGATAAATTAATAACCTTCAAAGTTCATAATTGTATATGAATTTTGAAGGTTATTTCTGTGTATTAAAATAAGGACATATTCTTGATGTTATTGTGCCATGATATCTCTTGTAAAACGTACACCTTGCTCAGGTGTTTCATACATTGCGATGGCATTTAAAGAGACGTCCTCTGGCAAATGTACACTTAACGTTTCCCACATCCAGTGTATTAGGTTTTCTAGTGTGATGTTCATATCTGGTAAGGTTTCGTTTAATAATTGGCCGTCCAGTTTAGGTTGTAAATGTGTTTTATAAATGTTATCTATGATTCTGAAGTCGACAGCCATCCCTAAATCATCTGTTTTTGACCATAATTCAATATCTATGAGATAGCGGTTGTCCTTTAAATCATGAAATGTGGTTTCACTTAAAAATATGCGTGCATCCGCAGTAAACTCATAATGGCGTAACACTAAAATCGTTTTGTGATGTCTTGCGAATTTTTTTGGTGGTTTTACGTTATCAAATTTAGCCATAGCAATCCCACTCCCTCTTTTTTTAGTATCATAACATAATGTTGAGGTGGTTCGAAGTGTATCGTTGTCATCATATTTTAAAGGTATTGCACGCATGAATGATAATGGTAAACACATATCAAAGTGTCTTTTTTGAATAATATAAGTTGAAGTCCCTTAAAAGTATAGAGGGAAATCTTCATCTTAGTAGATATATAAATTATTATGATAAAGGGGATTAAGGGAACATACATGAATACTTTAGGGAGCTTAATGGTTAATTTAAGGGATTGATTGTTGTAAATACTAATGAAAACAATAACAATAATCAAGTGGATTAATGATAAAGTGAAAGAATAATAGCATTAAAAGAATTTTTGTATTGAAAAATATTTAAAAATATAATTTTGACAATATAAAGAACTAATTGATAATGATATTTACTCTCATTTGAACTAGGCGTATTCTGAAATTGAAAATATACTAGTGAGGAGTGAGGTAAATGGGATCCCCATATCGTACGTTGTCTAAAGTGTTAATTGGCATTTTAGTAACGGTGTTCTCAATACTGTTATTAGGCGGCTGGTTAATATTTGAAAATGAGGCACCGCGACCGGCTAAAGTCGTCGATGAAAACGGTAAAACGATTATTTCTAAAGATGAACTCATCAGTGGACAAGCCATTTACGAAAAATACGGTTTAACAGATTATGGCTCATATTTAGGTAATGGGTCTTATTTAGGACCAGACTATACTGCGGAAACTTTGCATCAATATATTCAGGGCATGCATCAATATTACGCAGAAACTTTGCATCAAAAATCATTTAAAGATTTGACGCGGCTTCAACAGGCAGGGATAGAAGATAAAGTAAAAAAAGAAATTCGTGTCAATCGATACTCTAAAGAGAAAGATCAACTTGTGTTAACCAATGCCCAAGTTGCAGGGTTAAAACATGTGAGAGAATATTATCATAAAGAGTTTGTGAATAATCCTAAACAAGCAGGATTACCGCAAAATATGATTGATCAATTTACTAGCGGCGATTATATGGTGGAAGGAAATAAAATTACACATTTAAGTGATTTCTTCTTTTGGGGTGCTTGGTTATCCTCTACAGATCGCCCTGATAGACAATTCTCATATACTAATAACTGGCCCTTTGATGAACAAGCGGGTAATACAATGCCTAGTGAAGCACTGATATGGTCTGCGATTTCTGTAGCGTTACTTGTAGCGGGTGTAGCTATCATTATCTATTTCCAAAGACGTTATCAATTTGATATGGAAGCAACATATGAAGGAGAAAAACATCTGCCTAAAATTAAAATTCCAGATACGATTACAAGTAGCCAAGCAAAGACAGCTAAATATTTTGTCATTGTCATGATTTTGTTTTTAGTTCAAATCCTTCTTGGTGAACTGATGGCACATTATTATGTGGAAAATGAGTTTTTTGGAATACCATTACAAAAACTATTCCCATTTAATATTGCGAAAACATGGCATTTGCAATTGGTGATTTTCTGGGTAGCGACAACATGGCTTGCGACAGGGATTTATGTCGTACCGAGAGTGCTAGGAAGAGAACCGAAGCATCAAGGAAAACTTGTAGACCTTCTATTCATCGCCCTTTTAATCGTTGCAGTGGGTAGTATGTTAGGTGAATGGGGGAATATTTTAGGTTGGATTAATGACAAATGGTGGTTATTCGGTCATTTTGGATGGGAATATATTGAACTTGGTAAGTTTTGGCAAATCCTCTTTATCATTGGAATGATTTTATGGATGATTATTTTAGGACGAGGATTTATTCCTGCTATTAAAGATGGTACGGATTTACACCGAAAACGATTGATTCTCCTGTTATTTATCGGGGCAATCGCGATACCATTATTTTATTTAGCTTCTTTATTTATTATGCCGAATACACATGTGACATTTGCTGATTATTGGCGTTGGTGGATCGTGCATTTATGGGTAGAAGGTATTTTTGAAGCGTTTGCGGTCATTCTTATCGGCTTTTTAATGGTAGATATGAAATTAACAACGATTCGTTCTACAATTCGCGCGTTATATTTCCAAATAATTCTTTTACTTGGTACAGGTATCGTTGGCATGGGACACCATTATTATTGGCAAGGGGACCATTCGATATGGCTCGCATTAGGTTCAAGTTTTTCTGCATTAGAGGTTGTACCATTATGTTTACTCATTTGGGAAGCGTACACGCATTATCGTGTATATAAATTTAGTAAAATTGAATTCCCTTATAAAGGCACGTTTATCTTCTTAGCTTCTACAGGATTGTGGAATGCGCTTGGTGCAGGGGCATTAGGGTTTTTAATCAATGCGCCGGCAATTAACTATTTTGAACATGGCACACAGTGGACTGCAGCACACGCACATGGCTCCATGGCCGGTGTCTATGGCATGTTTTCCATCGCAATATTACTTTACGTATTAAGAAATATAACGAAATCAGAATTTTGGACTCAGCGTACAGAAAAATGGATTTCAATTTCATGTTGGTTACTTAATATTGGATTAGCTGGGATGGTTTTAGCGACGTTATTACCAGTAGGATATATTCAATTAAAAGATGCCCTTGAACATGGATATTGGCATGCACGGTTACCCGAATTTTATCAACAAGATACTGTATTTTGGTTATTGTGGGGACGTATGCCTTGGGATTTAATCTTTACTGTAGGTGTGATGATCCTTTTAGTTGTGACAATTCGCGCATTTTTACATGTTAAAAAAGTTAAAAATCAATAGTATATCATTGTAGTGGCGAAAGACGTCTGACCAAGACCGATTCGCCACTTTTTTTGAGCGTGGCGTACAGGGAGCTAATTAAACATTAAAAGAATGAAATGAATATTCGTTTACCTTTCCGTCTCACAACGTTAGTGCGATTAAAGACTATGCGAAACGATTTTGAATCGTGTAAAATAGATAGAAATATGAAATCGTTATCAAACGAGGGGGGATTTGATGAAACATGCAAAGCTTAGACAAGCTTTAAAATCAATTTTGAATGAACGGTTATTTGATGATAAAGCATCATTGGTATCTTATGGTTATGATGGCTCATTCGGTCAATATATGCCCGAATTTGTGACCCAACCTTGTAGTACGAAAGAAGTTCAAGCAATCGTTAAGCTTGCAAACCGGTATCAATGCCCTATTTATCCGAGGGGTGCGGGAACTAATTTATCAGGGGGGACGTTACCCGTTCAAGGGGGGATTGTGATGGATTTTTCACAGTGGAATGACGCGCCTGTCATATATCCAGATGATTTAATAATCAAAACACGACCCGGGGTGAAAACGGCAGAAATTCATGCTATGGCTGAAAAACATCAATTAATGTATCCACCAGACCCATCGTCATCAGCGGTGTGTACTATCGGAGGAAACCTAGCTGAAAACGCTGGTGGACCTCATGGTGTAAAATACGGTGTGACGAAAGATTATGTGATTGGTCTTGAGGTTGTGACAGCACATGGCGATATCATTAAAACGGGTGGTCAAACGATAAAAAACGTAACAGGATATGATTTAACGAAATTACTTGTTGGTGCTGAAGGGACACTAGGTATTATTACGGAAGCCACTTTAAGACTAATACCTAAACCTAAAGCTACACAAACTGCAATGATTGTTTTTGAAAATTTAGAAAAGGCTGGTCAATCCATTTCTCGTATTTTAACGTCAGGTGTCCGTCCATCTAAAATGGAAATTTTAGATCATCACGCAATAAATAAAGTCGTCGATTACGCTGGCTTAGATTTACCAAGATCTGCAGCAGCAATTCTTTTGGTTGAAGTTGATGGAGAGCCTGAAGCTCTGACGCAAGAAATGGCGACGATCAACCAGGCGCTCAAAAGAATTGGAGTGACGAACATTAAAATTGCACAAACTAAAGATGAAGAAAACGCTTTGTGGCAAGTGCGTAAAGCCGTTTCACCAGCTGTTGTAGAAAGTGGTTATACAAAAATATCAGAAGATGCAACCGTACCTTTAAGTAAAATTCCGCATATGTTCAAAAAAATATCTGAAATAAAAGAGAAATATCAACTGAATATCGTCATTTTTGGTCATGCGGGGGATGGAAATTTACATCCGACAATTAATGCTAATATGCGAGATGAAATGGCTATAAAAAACGTTGAACGTGCGGTGGAAGAGATTTTTGATTACGCTATTGCCTTAGGGGACACACTTTCAGGAGAACATGGGATTGGAACGATGAAAAAAGCATTTATGACAAGAGAATTAGGAGAGGCGGATATTGCCTTTCAAAAAGCTATCAAACACGCATTAGACCCTGAACATCTCTTAAACCCAGGTAAAATTTTTCCGGAAGAAGGGGAGACAAGGTTGGTGTTACAAAATGACTAAACTTAAAACACAACTTGACTATGAAGCCACTTTTGATTGTGTGCAGTGTGGCTATTGCTTACCTGTTTGTCCGACATATGTCACATTTAAAAACGAAAAACATTCTCCTCGTGGACGTATCAATTTAGTGAAAATGGCTGCAGAAGAAAAAATTACGATAGAAGATATGAGAGAAAGTATTGATTTATGTTTAGGTTGTCGTGCATGTGAAACGGTCTGTCCAACCCATGTACGTTATGGTGATATTTTAAATTCAGCTGTTGAGGTGCTATATGAAAAAAGGCCAAAGTCTAAAGTTGAAAAGATCATTCGCCACGTTGCATTTCAAGGTTTACTTAAACATAAGAAAAGGTTGCGATTAGTTAATAAAGGGCTACGTCTATATCAAAAAACAGGTATGGCACGAGTGGTTAAAAAAACAAACCTCTTAAAAATGGCGCCTAAATATAACCATTTTCAAAAAATCATGCCTGAGATACATCCCTCAGAGAAACAGTTTGAAATATCATTGGCAGAGCAGAGCGGTTTATCCATAGGCTTCTTCCAAGGATGCATGATGGATGCGTTTTTCAGTCATATTAATCAATTGGCTATGTACATAATGGAAGCACAAGGTTTTCGGGTTTCCAACATTCAAACACAAACATGCTGTGGGGCACTACAGCATCATGCAGGACAGACGGTTGATACAGTGCAACTTGCGAAACAGAATATAACAGCTTATGAGCAATATCAGTTTGATTATATTGTAAATACCATTGGTGGATGTGGTGCGGCATTAAAAGAATATGATGAGTTATTCGATGTGGGCACAGAATGGCATCAACGTGCTAAAGCTTTTGTAAACAAAGTTCGAGACATCTCTGAAATTATCGCAAGCAAACCTCTGCCATTTAAACAGGCATTAAATGTTCATGCAGTATATCAACCCTCATGTCATTTAGAAAATGTTCAACGCGTCTTTCGTGATCCTGAGTCGGTACTCACTTCGATTCCTGGATTAACGCTGCATTCATTTAAAAATCAACATCATTGTTGTGGCTCCGCAGGTATATATAATTTAGTGCATTATGAAGCATCTATGCAAATTTTAGATGAGAAGATGAATCATATCAAAGAACCACAACCGAATGTTATAATCACTTCAAACCCAGGGTGTCATTTACAAATGAAAATGGGTGTTGAACGCGAGGGGTTAGCAGATCAAATCGAAGTAAAACACTTGGTAGAAGTAGTTGCTGAAGCATGTCGCATCACATTATGAAGTTTCATTAAGGAGAGGTGCATCAATGTAAAAAACAGATCATATACAATAACATTTACATTTATAATGTTTCAGATAAGGTATAATAGATTTCAATATGTTCGTGAAAAGGAGGGATGTTATGAAAGTATTTCGCACGCTCGGGTGGTTTTTTAAACAAGAAAAATGGCGGTTTAGTTCAGCGATAGTTGCTATGTTAATAACGGCATTTTGCAGTTTAGTTCCGCCGCAAATTATTGGTCGGGTGATTGATCATATTACAGCGGATACATTAACGCCACGTCGATTAATGATGTATTTAACAATTATTTTATTGACTGGCATAATAGTATATATTTTAAGGTTTTATTCCCGCACACAATTGTTTGGCGCTAGTGCTAAGTTGGGACGTTTGTTAAGAGGGGCACTTTATGACAAATATTTAAGTATGCGCCCATCATTTTTCCAAAAGTATCGCACAGGAGATTTAATGGCACATGCGACTAATGATATTCGTGCGGTTCAAAGTACGGCAGGTGTCGGAGTGATGACGATTGCTGATGCGGTCATTATGGGTGGCATGACTCTCGTTATCATGGCATTAACTGTGAGCCCTAAACTCACATTCATTGCTATGTTGCCGCTCCCAATTCTTGTCCTATTAACCCAATTTTACGGCAAGCTCCTTCATCAAGGATTTAAAGAGGCCCAAGCAGCTTTTAGTGAATTAAATGATAAAACGCAAGAGAGCATCGCCGGAGTTAAAGTAACAAAATCATTTGGATATGAACGTGCCGATGAAGAAGATTTTCGTGAATTGAGTGATCGTGTCGTATTAAAAAATCTGACCGTGACGAAAATAGATGCATTGTTTGATCCTACAATTCAACTCGTGATTGGCGCCAGTTATTTATTAAGCGTTATATTTGGAGCGTTTATGGTGGTAGAGAACACAATAACAATTGGTCAACTGGTCACATTTACAACGTATTTAGGCATGTTGGTTTGGCCGTTACTAGCATTAGGATTTTTCTTTAATATTATTCAACGTGGTCGTGCGTCGTATGACCGTATACGAGATTTATTAGCTGTACCTAATGATACGGATCAACATAAAACGTTAAATAGTAGACCAGAAGGTGACATCGAGTTCCAATTACAACAATTTTCCTTTGAAGGTGACGCCAAGCCGCACTTACATGATGTGCATTTTACAATTAAACCAGGCATGACTATAGGTATCGTAGGAAGTACAGGTTCAGGAAAAAGTTTACTGATTCGGCTCCTATTAAGAGAATTTGATCCTCCGCGCGCACAAGATATCACTTACGGAGGACATGCGCTTTACCAATACCCTATTCATTTGTTACGGGGGCAATTTGGTTATGTTCCACAAGACCATTTTTTATTTTCATCGACTATTCGCGGGAATATTGCATTTAGTCAACCGGACATTGACGATGCGACACTCTTCCATGTAAGTGAGATGAGTCGCATTCACCAAGACATTATGTCGTTACCCGAGCAATATGAGACTGTTGTTGGTGAACGTGGTGTCTCATTGTCGGGGGGACAGAAACAACGTATTTCAATTGCGCGTGCACTACTAATGAATCCTGAAGTGCTCATTTTAGATGATTCCCTTTCTGCTGTAGATGCAGAGACTGAAACGCAAATTTTACAAAATTTAAAAAGAGAACGCTTAGGAAAAACGAATATTATAACTGCACATCGTATGAGTGCGGTCATGCATGCGGACTTAATTATCGTGATGCGCGACGGAACGATTCTTGAACAAGGTACACATGATACCTTAATAAAAGAACAAGGTTGGTATGCGGAAACGTTTCAAGCACAAGCCATGGAAAATCGATTGAACAAAGCACTAGATCAACAAACGCAAAAGGGGGATGAATCATGAGTGAAACACCACCTCAAATGACATCCAAGGAACAAATGAAAACATTAGGTCGTCTCCTTAAATATACATTCCCATTTAAAACGTTGATTGTATTAGCATTGTCACTGTTGATATTATCAACGGCAGCTAGTATGGCTATACCATATATTGTTAAAGTCTTTATTGACCAATACCTTGTACCACGTCATTTCCCGGGAAATGAACTCACATTCATTCTTATATTGTTCATTGTTGTGGAGTTTTTAGGTGCACTTACAGCGTATTTTAGTTTATACTATTTAGAATTTTTAGCGTTAAAGGTTATTCAACAACTGCGAATTGATGCGTTTAGAGATATTTCAAATTTAGGGATGCGCTTTTATGATCAAACACCTAGTGGGAGTATTGTCTCGAGATTAACGAACGATACAGAAGCCATTGTAGAAATGTTTACCGGCGTGCTTGCGACGTTTTTAGTTGCTGTGTTTATGGTCATCAGCAGTTTTATTATGATGTTTGTATTAGACGTTAAAATGGCATTTTTTGCGATGTGCTTTGTCCCATTCATTGTATTCGTTCTTGCACTGTATCGAAAATATGCGTCAATATATTTTTATGAAACGCGACGTAAATTGTCTGATTTAAATGCAAAACTTGGCGAGTCTATTGAAGGAATGAAAATAATACAAGTTTTCAATCAAGAGCGACGTCTTAAAGATGAGTTTGAGGAGATTAATCGTGAGCATTATGATTTTACACTTAAAACGATACGGCTTGATGGGTTATTATTAAGACCAGCAATCACATTGATTTCAACATTATCTATTGTTGCGATTTTAGCGTACTTTGGTATGTTGAGTTTTAAGACTGCTGTTACTGCCGGGACAATTTATGCGTTTATTCAATATATGCAACGATTTTTTGAACCTATCAATCAAGTTAGTCAAAACTTAAATATTTTTCAACAAGCTGTCGTGTCTGCAAGTCGTGTGTTTCATATGATGGACAATAATGATTTAGCACCAGTTCAACCACAAACATCTGCTCAAATTACTGATGCGCGCATTGAATTTAAGAACGTGTCCTTTAGTTATGATGGGAAACATGATGTTTTAAAAAATATTCATTTTACCGCAGAACCTGGTCAAACAGTAGCACTTGTCGGACATACAGGATCAGGGAAAAGTTCGATTATCAATTTGTTTATGCGTTTTTATGAATTTGAACGAGGAGATATTTTAATTGATGGACAATCGGTAAAAACGATTCCTAAAGACGAATTAAAGTCTAAAATTGGTTTAGTACTTCAAGATCCATTTATGTTTTATGGCTCAATAGCGTCTAACATTAGACTGTATCATCCTACTATGACTTTTGAACAAATTGAAGCAGCTGCAAAATTTGTCTATGCACATGATTTTATTATGAAGTTTAAAGACGGATATGATCATAAAGTCATTGAAAAGGGAAGTACGTTATCCAGTGGTCAACGACAATTGATTGCTTTTGCTCGTACTATGGCCCTTGATCCTAAAATTTTAATCTTAGATGAAGCGACAGCAAATATTGATTCCGAAACAGAAGAACTCATTCAGCAATCTTTAACGAAAATGAGGCATGGAAGAACAACACTAGCAATTGCGCACCGCTTATCGACAATTCAAGATGCAGATTTAATCCTTGTTTTACATCAAGGTGAAATTGTAGAACGAGGTACACATGACTCGTTGATTCAACAGGGTGGCATTTATCATAAAATGTATCAACTTCAACGGAATGGTAAAACAAAGTAATTGATTTTACAGAAGCAAATGGGATGTGTATAAATTGATTCAGTGTTAAATCAAATGTTGAACAATATGAGCATACTAAAAGCCTTCAAAATTCATTTAAAAAATGAACGTTGAAGGCTTTTTTGAGTATACAGATACAATTAATTTCTAACCGCAAAATAGTGATCTTCATCATCTGCGAAGTTAAAGACAATGCCACCATTCATCTCGACTTTTTCACCGACTGTTACACCTTTTGCTTTCAAGTCTTCATAAAGGGCGTCAATATCTTGTGCAACGAACATTAATGATGGTGTCCCAGTATTGACTCCCATTTCCATTGCTTCGACTTTTGCTCTATCGTGTAAAACAATCGCTGTTTCAGCATTGGCAGTTGGTTTTAACACGATAACGCGCATATCGTTCATGACATCGTCTGACACAACGTGGAAATTTAATTTTTCTGTCCAAAACTGTTTCGCATTTTCTTGATCATCCACATATAACATTATTTCTTGTAATCGTGCTATCATATTGGACTCCTTCGATTCAATGAATTTTGTTTATACTGCATTATTTTAAAGGGTGCTGACATTAATTTCAATAGGGCCGTCGCCGCCTTTTGACGCATGTAATGTGATTGTGTTAGGGATGACACGCAATACAACGAAATTAGGGTCATCTTTAGAATCGAAAAATGTTTTGTCTTGTTCCTTCCACAACCAATCGATTTGATTTTGATCTGTCACGAATTCAATTACACCTTCAATTTCAACATAGGGCTGTGTTTGGTTTTCCTCATAGCCTAAAAGCACATGAACCTTAGGGTTATGTTTCATTTCTTGAACTTTAGGTGTTTGTTTACTTGTTTTCGTATATAAATCCAAACCATTATTATAAAAAATCATATAGCGACTATTCGGTTGATCTTGATAAGAGGTTGCCAATACACCAATACGTGAGTGCGCGATGACGTCATTTATTTTTTGAATTACTTCTTGTTTCATTAATATATCACCTCATTATCATGTACCCGAGTAATGAGATATAAAAACAAGTTGCGAAAAGAGCATCTCTGTTTCGCAACTTGTGATTGAGTTATTTTAATTCACGTGTTGAAGGTTTAAAGTAATCATCTGTTTCTTGTTTAATGACCTTAAATAGGAATAATAGACCAATCAAGTTTGGAATCATCATTAAGGCGTTAGCCATATCAGCAAAAGCCCAAACTAAGCGTAAGTTTGCTACTGTACCTACGAATGTTGCTGCTACATAAACCACAGCATAAATGACAACAAGTTTTACACCAAATAAGTATTCAAAACATTTCGCCCCGTAAACAAACCAAGCAATAATTGTTGAAAAACCGAAGAAAATAACGGAAAGTGATACGACATATTCTCCAACAATACCTAAGGAAGATGCAAAGGCTTTACTTGTGAGTGCGCCAGCTTCTAATCCTGGATCATGGCTTACGCCTGATAGTAAGCCGCCCGATGGGTCCCAAAATCCTGTGACAAGTAAAACAAGCGCTGTCATTGTACACACGATAATTGTTACTATGAACGTACCTGTCATTGCAACAAGGGCTTGGATAACCGGATGGCTGGTCTTCGCGTTACCTGAAATAAGAGCCACTGTACCAAGTCCGGCTTCATTTGAGAAAATACCTTTAGAGACGCCGTGTTGGACTGCTTGCATGACTACAATACCTGAAAAGCCACCAGCAGCTGAAACAGGCGTAAACGCATGTTCAAAAATTAAACCGAAAGCTGGAATGATTTTATCGTAATTCATGATGATAATGATAATAGATGCACCTATGTATAAAATGGCCATCATCGGCACGAAAAACCCGGCAACGTCACTAATACGTTTGATTCCACCAAAAATGATAAATGAAATCAGGATGACTAAAATAATACCTGTGATAAATCCACTAACATTAAAACTCGTAGACATGACATCTGCGATAGTATTAGATTGTACACTATTTCCGATACCTAAAGCAGCAAATGCACCAAAAATGGCAAAGGCAATGGCAAAAAATTTGAACTTAGGTCCTAAACCTTTTTCAATGTAATACATCGGACCACTAATATATTCACCTATAGGGTTCTTATCACGATATTTCATAGCAAGTAAGGCTTCGGCATACTTTGTTGTCATACCGAGTAAACCAACAACCCACATCCAAAAGACTGCACCTGGGCCACCAAGTGTTACAGCAGTAGCGACACCGGCAATATTCCCGTTACCAATCATACCTGCAAGTGAGGTCATTAAGGCTTTAAAATTACTAATATCACCTTCACTTTCATCCGTATCTCTTTTATTAGGAACAAAGGCAAGCTTAAATGCATGACCTAATTTGCTAAATTGTAAGCCCTTGAGGACGAACGTTAAAAATAATCCTGTACCTACTAATAAAATTAAACTCGGCGCACCCCATAGAACCGCATTAATTTTATTTAATGTTTCTAACACAAAAACCCCTCCATTTGATTTCATTAAAGAAAACGCTTTCGTAATTATAAAATAGTTGCTTGCTACTGTAAATTCTTAATATTTATGCTTTAAACATTTCAAGCGCTACGGACATGTGAAAGGGGTGTGGTTTCAAATGTCGATAGACTTGAAGCTTGTTTAAAGTTGATGATGCGCATCTATCATATGCCAATAGCGGCATTGTGACAATGAAGACATCAAAATTCACATTACTAAATTTTACACCCATATGATAAAAATTGCCAATTATATTTGAAAAAAGAGAAAAATAACACTTTTAAAATCATGACTGCTTACAACTTTTATTTTTAATGTTTATTTATTTTTGCTTTTTAACCCGTATATCATTTGAAATGAAAAAAGGCGGGGCTTTGCCCACACCTTTTAAAAGAGATATTATTTTTTCATGTAACGATAAGCCATGAGCGCTTTAAGCATGTCTATTTCTTCTTGAAGCGCTGCTCCTTTGTTCGTATTGCGGATCAGCTGACGTTCTAATTCTTTATCGACAACACGACGAATTGACAATTCATCTTCACCGGTTTTAAGTACATTTTCTTTAGAATTAAATTGTTGGTGAGCAACGAGTTGCATACCAAATGAGTTGTATAATAATGTATATCCAGCAATGCCTGTCGTACTTTGATAAGCTTTAGAGAAACCACCATCGATGACAAGCATTTTTCCATTCGCTTTAATTGGGTTTTCACCATCACGTTCTTTGATGGGTGTATGCCCATTGATAATACGTCCAGTTTCAGGATCCATATCAAACTCTTTAAGCATTTTCTTCACCATATCTTCATCTTCACGTAAATGATAATATGGATTTTTAACTTCTTTGTGTGTGGATTTATCACTTATAAAATAACGTTCAAACGTTGTCATTGCACGTTTACCAAATAAAGAAGAATATTTTCCAGTCCATAAATACCAAACGAGATCTGTTGAGAGGTCATCTTGTGTTTCTATATCGTTATAGGCTTTACGTACATGATATTCAAATTTGTCAATGAGTTCATGCCCATCATAATACGTTCCTTCAATTTCCATACCTTCCATATTGCCGTCTTCATCTACTGGTATACAACCATGAATGAGTAAGTTTCCGTTATAGCGTAAATAAAGGTTGCCTTTTTTCATTAAGAAATCAATATGGCGACGTAATTTTTCGGATTCTTGAAATGAAATAATTAACTTATCCATCACTTCTTTTTCTTCTTCCAATAATGCCGTTGGGTTTCGTGGATCAATCGTTTTAAAACACGTATGCGTCAATGGATAAGTTTTACCATTAATATCTAATGTAAGATCACGGTAATTAATGCGATCTAATATGAGACGATTGTCCATTTCAAATTCAGGACGGCGTTTGATAATAGGGCCTTCCAACTTAAATTGAATGATGGCGATAGCTTGATGAATTTTTGTGATTTGTAATTTTTCTGATTCTGAAGGTGTTTTTTCAGGGTGTTTTTTTGGACGAAACGCGGGATTATCATCATAATACTTTTCCGCTAACGTCAGTAAAGGCCTTAAATTAATCCCATAAGCATCTTCAATGATATCTAAGTTATCGTAACGCGCACATATACGAAGAAGGTTTGCGAGACATACTTGTGAACCAGCATATGCGCCCATCCATAAGGCATCATGGTTCCCCCATTGTATATCTACAGAGTGGTAATCAATGAGTGTATCCATTATTTTATCTGGGTCTGGACCACGATCATAAATATCTCCGACAACGTGGAGATGATCGACGACGAGACGTTGAATGGTATTTGATAAGCTAATAATCAGTTTATCCGCTTGATGTAAGTTTATAATTTGCTCAATGATTGTGTTGTAATACACGTTTTTATTGTTATATTTATTACTCTTATATAGCAACTCTTCGATAATAAAAACATAGCGTTTAGGCAGTGCTTTACGTAATTTTGAACGTGTATATTTTGAAGATGTATATGTAATTAGTTCTACAAGTTGGTGAATTGTATCTGCGTACCATGCATCACGCTCTTTTTTTGAGTTGAATTCATTTTTTATCAGCTTAATTTTATCTTCTGGATAATAAACTAAGGCAGTAAGCTGATTCATTTCTTGAACTGTTAAGCGATCGCCAAAAATATCATGAATTTTCGCTTTAACATTTCCAGATCCGTTTCGCAGTACATGTTGAAATGCGTGGAATTCACCATGTAAATCACTGACAAAATGCTCAGTCCCTTTAGGTAATTCGAGAATAGATTCCAAACTTATAATTTCTGTTGCTACTTTTTCCTCAGAATCATATTTTTCTGCCAGTAAATCAAGATATTGTTTTTTTAATTCAGATTCTTGTACCGATTGCATTCAATTGCCACCTCTAATTCTATTTTATTTAACATAGAAGCTTTTATAGGTTGAAACTTCTAATGGCTATGATTTCAAATTATGTATAAAAAAATTAAGCGCTTCCAACTCTATTAAATCATATTTGTGTAGGAAATTAAATTCTGAATCACGCATATCGCGCATTTAATACATATGTGTGGATTGCGTCGTTAGCATAAAAGGGGTAAAATAAACGGGTTATTAGTTAGCTAAGCTTACTTGCTTGAGGGGGGGATTTCATGGCACCCACGCGTTTATTTACTAAAAATTACGTCGTTAACTTTTTGATTAGCTTGTTATTATATTTAACGATGTATTTATTAATTGTGGTTATCACACACTACGCCGTTGCGACATATCATATATCAGATAGTCTGGCAGGTCTTGTGATGGGGCTATTTATTGTAGGATCATTATTTGGGCGATTTCTTACAGGAAGATGGATAAATGTTATTGGACCTAAGAAAATACTATTCATCGGACTTATTACCTTTATTTTCACACAGTGTCTATATTTTTTTGAAGGGTCATTATTATTTTTGATGTTTGTACGTTTTTTTAATGGCTTTGCATTAGCGATTGCTACGACAGCGACGGGTACGATTGTTGCATTATTATCGCCAGTTGAACGTCGTGCAGAAGGCATTAGTTTGTTTAGTTTGAGCTTAGTTGTAGGGGCAGCGGTAGGTCCCTTCATGGGCTTAATGTTATCTCAACATTTTTCAACATACGTACTTTTTATATTTTGTGTGATTCTTGCTTTCTGCGCATTTATCTTAGCTTTTATTTTAAAAGTCGATTTTGAAATTCAACCTTTAACACCTGAAGATAGGGGATTAAAACTTTCTCAATTCATCTCTATTCCCGCTTTGCCAATCGCAAGTGTCATTCTCATTTGTGGGTTAGGTTATGCGTCTGTTTTATCATTCATTCAAATTTATGCACAACAACTCCATCTAGTCACTGTAGCCAGTTACTATTTTATTGCCTACGCTATGACTTCTATGATTACCAGACCTATAATAGGAAAAATAATGGATTACTATCACGAAAATAAAATCGCATATCCGGCACTATTTCTCTTTAGTTTGGGATTAGCGGTACTCGCTGTACTTTCTAAAGAAACGGGGTGGTTATTGTTAGTTTCAGGGGCGTTACTTGGAATAGGATACGGCGCAATGACTGCTGTGTGTAATGTGGCTGCGATTAAAGTGTCACATCAAACACAAATCGGAATTGCGACTTCAACGTTTTATATTGGTTTAGATTTTGGATTAGGTTTTGGGCCTTTCTTACTTGGATTTTTCACATCGTCATTCGGTTTTAGTACGATGTATGCCCTAACAGCAATCATCATATTGATGTGTATTGGACTCTATTGGGGTGTTCATGGGCGTTTTATCAATCAAAACTAATTTAATATGAAGCAAAATATTATATAAACATAATTGGAATGCTTATTTAGAGAAACTAACTATTATTTTTTAGAAGATATTCATTATTACTTTGATATACGATTTTTCTAATTATTGCGACTTCGTTCATAAAATTTTCAAATTTTTATTGTAACCGCTTTCTTGATATGGTATAGTCAAAAAGCTAACTGAATTGGTCATCTGATGACCTAATGAAAAAGAGGGGGCAAATCATGAATCAACTTAAAGAAAAAAGAACAAATATGCGATGGGTGTTTGCAGGAATGTTTTTCTTAATTGGGGTTATTGCATATATGGACCGTGCTAACATTTCTTACATCGCGACACCAATGATGGAAGATTTAAACTTATCAAAAACACAATTTTCACTTCTTGCGACGTTTTTCTCGCTTGGTTATGCTTTAATGCAAGTACCATCAGGTTTTTTAGCTGAAAAATTTGGACCTAAAAAAATGCTTTCGATTGCATTGGTTTGGTGGAGTGCATTCACGATTTTAACTGGGGTAATTAAAAATCACGGTTTATTATTCGCAGTGCGTTTCTTATTTGGTGTTGGGGAGGCACCGATGTACCCATCTAATGCTGTATTTAATACGTTTTGGTTTGCAAAAAACGAAAAAGGACGCGCATCAAGTGCTTTATTGGCAGGGTCGTATTTTGGCCCAGTGCTTGCACCATTTATCACAGTTGCGATTTATAACACATTTGGTTGGCAAGCAGTATTCATTATTTTTGGTATTATAGGATTTCTTATTGCGCTACTATGGGTAGTAATTGCTAAAGATTTACCAGAACATCATAAAATGGTAAATGAAGCTGAGAAACTTTACATTATGGAAAATCGCGACGTGGTACAAACTGAAAAATCTACAGCGCCATGGGGACGTTTCTTCGCAAGATTTAGCTTCTATGCAATTGCGGCACAATATTTTGTAGTACAGTTTGTGATCACTTTATTCTTAATTTGGTATCCAACATATCTAATTGATCAATATAAAATTGACACGTTAACGATGAGTAAGTTGGCAGGTATTCCGTGGTTACTCATGTTTGTGTTAATCATGGTAGGGGGAGCAATTTCTGATAAAATTTTAAGTTCAGGTAAATCACGATTTATTGCACGTGCAACAATTGCAATTTTTGGATTTGTAGTGTTTGGTATTTCTTTATACTTTGCTGTCAATGCCCAGTCATTAATTATGAATATTTTCTGGATGTCATTATGTTTAGCTGGTGTTGGCTTATCGATGGTTATGAGTTGGGCGTCAGCCACGGATATTGGACGTAATTTCTCAGGTTCTGTATCAGGATGGATGAATTTATGGGGGAACATTGGTGCAATGTTAAGCCCAATTATTGCGGCTGTTTTAGCAGATAGTATTGGATGGAAATCAACATTACTCTCAATGCTTATACTCGTTGTTATAGCAATCATTTTATGGTTCTTCGTTAAACCTGACCAACCATTAGTGCAGGATGAAGCAAATTAAATATAAGTCTAATTATTGGGGTCAGGACATAGCTACCCAATTAATCACAAAAACCAATAAAGTTCATTCGTACATGAACTTTGTTGGTTTTATTTATATACAAATTTAGTCTATATGTGCTGATTGCGGCTTTTTTAATGATATGTCAATGTATAAATGATTCGTTTTACATTTTAATATGGTAAAATATAAATGATTCTATCATAGAAAGGCGTTTACCATATGAAGCGATTATCCCGAATGATGATGCCTTTATTAGGTGTCATACTTATTTTAGGTGGTTTATATTTAGCATTTCGACCACAAATTGATACGTACTTTACTAAAAAAGAAAATGATAAGAAAATAGAACAATATGAAAGTAATCAAAAAAAAGCAACCGCACCACAACAAATTGAAATTCCAAAAGATAAATCACAAGTTGCAGGTGTATTGTCTATCCCTTCTGTAGATATTAACGAACCAGTGTACCCAGGGCCAGCAACACCACAACAATTAGAACGTGGTGTGAGTTTTGCTGAAGAAAATGAATCATTGGATGATCAAAACATCTCAATAGCAGGTCATACAGACTATTCTTTAAATTATCAGTTTACAAAACTTCATAATGCTAAAAAAGGAGATGAAGTCATATTTACAGTAGGTAAAGATAAGCGTAAATATAAAATTACATCAATTAAAGACGTAGACCCTTACGCGGTTGAAGTGCTTAATGAAATGAAAAAACAAAAGCAGCAACTGACATTAATTACGTGTGATGATTATGATGAAAAAACAGGTAAGTGGTTGAAGCGAAGTATTTATATTGCAGAAGAAGTGGCATAATCATACGACATTAGGGGTGAGACGAATGGTCTTAACCCCTTTTTTGTATGATTCATATAAAAAGGAGCGTAATAACATGAAGCAACTACTCATAGCACCAGATTCATTTAAGGAAAGCATGTCTGCTTTAGAGGCAGCGAATGCGATAGAACAAGGATTTAAACGTGTATTTAATCAAGATTTGCGATGTGTCAAACTACCGATGGCTGATGGTGGAGAGGGCACGTCACAATCATTACATGATGCATTAAACGGTCGGTGGAAAACAATTACTGTAACAGGGCCACTCGGTTATCCTGTACATGCTACGTATAGCATTGGAAATCAAGGTAAAACAGCAGTGATTGAAATGGCAGAAGCTTCGGGTCTCGGTCTCGTACCAATTGATTTACGCAATCCATTAAAGACAACGACATACGGAACAGGTGAACTCATAATAGATGCGTTAAATGAAGGTGTTACGCATATTATTCTGGGTATTGGCGGCAGTGCAACGAATGATGGTGGTGCGGGGTGTATACAAGCTTTAGGCGGTCGATTACGTGACGAGAAAGGAAGAGAGATTCCGTTTGGAGGTGGGGCATTACAGCAACTTGCATCCATAGATTTATCATCATTAGATGAGCGTCTAAAGTCTGTTCAAATTGAGGTGGCATGTGATGTGGATAATCCATTGCTAGGTGATAAGGGGGCTACCTTTGTTTATGGCCCTCAAAAAGGAGCAACTTCTAAGCAATGTGTACAGTTAGAAAGTGCCTTGTCACATTATCACGATATAATCAAAAAATTTTTACATCGCGATGTGTCAATGATTCCTGGTGCAGGTGCAGCAGGTGGTTTCGGTGCAGGTTTACTCGCCACTTTAAATATTCAACTTAAGCCAGGGATTGATGTCGTACTATCGGCTACTCAATTTGAGAAACATGTGAAACAATGTGACCTCGTCATTACTGGTGAAGGAAAAATAGATGCCCAAACCATTTTTGGAAAAACACCCATAGGCGTTGCTAAGGTGGCACAAGCACATCATAAGCCAGTCATTGCAGTGGCAGGGACGATAGGTGAAGGATATGAAGCGGTGTATGAACACGGTATCGATGCCGTCTTTTCAATTGCGTCTCGACCAATGCCATTGTCAGATGCGTTATCTAGAGGACCAGAATTACTAGAACGATGGGCATTTGATATGGCTCAGGTGCTTAGTTTAAAAACATAAACAACATCATCGTTTCGCTTTAGTTGATAACTTTTCAATATGCAAATGGTACTCTAAAGTAATCGCCTTCAAAACACATCAGTGGATGTCGTTTGAAGGCGATTTTTAATGATTGCGCAATCATTTCGATTGAGTTTAGCTTTGTTGAACTTTAGGGAACAATACATGATTTTCTAAATGTACATGATCATGTGTTTCTTTTTCTAACGCTTCAAGACGCGTATACACTAAACGCCATGTGCCACATGCTTCCATAGGAGGTTGGTAGTCATTTGTAAGGCGACGCATGTGTTCTAATTTAGCACCCGCACCTGTATGATCATCGACAAGTGACTGAATTGCTGCATCAAGATGTTCGACGTGCTTTCCTTGGTGCGCCTCAACAAGCTTTGGAAATGCTTGATGATCTTCTTCATCAGTATGTGTTAGCATAGCAGTTTTAAAGGAATCATAGACCTCTTTTAATTCAACGAGGTAGGGATGATTTGGACCGTGGACACGGGCTAATTTTGTTACGTATGGTGTTAAGTGTTGAAACTCTTCTTTTAACGTTTCATGATAACGTGACTGGATATATTGCACGAGAGAAGGCACATCTAAGTACTTAGGATTAATACCTTCTGCTTGTAAATGGCTAGCGGCTTCAAGTTTATCAAGTAATTCCTGTAGTTTTACACGCTTTGTATGTGCAACTGCTTCTTCAATGGAAATTTGTCCTCCACAGCAAAAATCAATACCGTGCTGACGAAATACATCTGCAGTTTTTGGATGTTGAGTCACGACATCTGCAACGCGGTCATGTGCTTGAATCATAAGTCATCTTCCTTTCTCCAATGTGTTACCTATATTTTATATTCGAAGCAGAAAATGAACCATTAGGGAAACGTCTATAATTATAGTGGGAAAAGTCTAATTTCGTGTGAGGTTATACAGTTTGTCTATAGTGTAAAATTTAAAATTTTTAATGAATATGAATGATTTTAATTAGACGTTGTGATAAGATAACGAAAGAGGTTTGTAAACGCTTACATATCGATGTTGCATCGTTTCTAAAGGGGTAATATAGAAATGTAAATATTTACGGGAGATGTATGCATGTTGTATAAGCGATAAAACAAGGGAGGAATGGAAATGATTTTTGAACGAATGGCGCAAGCAGATTACGAGCAATTGGTGTTTTGTCATGATAAAGCGAGCGGTTTAAAAGCAATTATTTGTATTCATGACACTACACTTGGACCTGCCTTAGGAGGGTGTCGCTTCTGGAATTATCAATCGGAAGAAGAAGCAATAATTGACGTAATGCGTCTTGCGAAAGGCATGACATATAAAAATGCTGCGGCGGGCCTTAATTTAGGTGGTGCCAAAACGGTAGTGATGGGTAACCCTAAAACAGATAAATCCGAAGCTTTTTTTAGAGCATTAGGTCGTTACATCAATAGTCTTGATGGACGTTATATTACTGCGGAAGATGTAGGAACCACTGTTGAAGATATGGATATGATTTTTCAAGAAACACCATATGTTTGTGGTGTAAGTGAATCGTATGGTTCAAGTGGGAACCCAAGTCCAATGACTGCTTTAGGTGTCTATTATGCGATGAAACGCACAGCAAAAGAGGTGTATGGTGATGATTGTTTAAAAGGGAAAACGGTAGCGGTTCAAGGTGTCGGTAATGTAGCCTATCATATGTGCAAATTTTTACATGAAGAAGGCGCCTCTTTAATCGTCACAGATATTAACGAAGACGCGGTACAACGCGCTGTAGATGACTTTGGTGCCAAAGCTGTTCACATAGATGACATTTATAGTGTGGATGCAGATATCTTCGCACCATGTGCACTTGGTGGCATCCTTAATAATGAAACCATCCCAAAATTAAAAGTTAAAATGATTTGTGGCAGTGCGAACAATCAATTATTAGAAGAAGATACACATGGACAAATGTTGAAAGATCGTGACATTCTATATGCTCCAGATTTTGTTGTCAATAGCGGTGGCGTGATAAACGTTGCTGATGAGTTAAATGGTTATCATCGTGAACGTGCAACTAAAAAAGTGCAAGGTGTCTATGATCAAATGGATAAAATTTTTACTATTGCTAAAGAACAAGATATTTTGCCGCTACAAGCAGCAGAACATTTAGCGGAAGCGCGTATTGAATCAATGATGCGTGTGCATAGTAAATTTTCATCAAAGCCTAATAACCAAATTAGTCGTTAATTGATAGAAATATGCATGTTGCTTCATATATATTAAACTATAGGTGTGTCTACAACGGCACACTTTTTTATTTCTAGTATTTGTGATAAAATTCACAAAAGGTCTATTGAATTTTTATGAATTTTACTTTACGCTACATAGTATATATCGTATGCATTCACGATTGAATAGACAGTAGTTTGCGTCTAAATACATAGAATATGAGAAAGGGGAATGCAGATGGAAACAACGGAGAAAAAGATGACCTTTAAAACCTTTAGTTTTAATGTATTAAATGGTTTAGCGGTCGCAATCGTGGCAGGATTAATACCGAATGCGGTATTAGGTGGATTGTTTAAGTATTTAAGTCAGTATGCGGATATTTTTAACACATTGTTTTATGTTGTAATGGGCATTCAATTTATGCTTCCAATGATGGTGGGCGTCCTTATCGCCATACAATTTAAGTTATCTGCGTTAGCAACGGTGATTGTAGGTGCTGCATCATATGTTGGATCTGGTGCGGCGAAAGTTACGGAAACAGGTTGGCAAATCGTCGGCATAGGTGATTTAATCAATACGATGCTTACTGCGGCTTTAGCGGTATTACTTGTGTTATGGTTAGAAGATCGTTTAGGTAGCTTGAAAATTATTTTACTACCTATCCTCGTCGGGTGTATTCCTGGGCTTTTTGGTGTGTTTACACTACCATATATTAGTAAAATTACGTTAGCCATCGGAGAATTGATTAATACGTTTACGACGCTTCAACCAGTACTGATGTGTATTTTAATTGCAGTTCTATTTTCATTTATTATCGTCTCACCCGTATCTACCGTTGCAGTAGGTTTAGCGATTGGGATTTCAGGAATGGCAGCAGGCGCAGCAACAATTGGTGTAGCAACAACGGGTATTGTTTTATTCTTATGCACGTTGAAAGTGAATAAAATTGGTGTGCCTATTGCGATTCTCTTAGGTGCAATGAAAATGATGATGACCAATGTTATTCGTTATCCAATTATGTTATTGCCTATAGGCTTATCTGCTGCGTGTGCAGGTGCAGCGGGTGGTATCATTGGAATAGTCGGTACGAAAGAAGCGGCTGGCTTTGGTTTGGTTGGACTTGTTGGACCAATTAAAGCAATAGAGATGTTAGATGGTCCAGTCGCAATGAATATCTTTTTAGTCGCTTTAGTATTTGTCATTATACCAGGTGTGGTAGGTTTTATATTAAACATGGTGTTTACGAAAGTATTGAAGCTTTACTCGAATGATATTTATAAATTCTTAGCAGCAGAAGAAACGAAATCATAATGACATATAGGTGTTGTGGCACAAAGCAACGCATTTATTAATTATTCCTAACGCCTCGTTTTTCTAGACGCATTGCCTTAGAAGTATGGGGTAAGGAGTCAATTAAAAATGAAACATTAAATTCATTATAATACCCATCATAGAGAGTATTTATATTAATAAAGATAAATAACAACCTACATCTTTCATGTACGCATAGATTATGTTGGAGGTTATTGATGAATAGGGTTGCGATATTGTAGCCCCTATTCGATTAAAAGCGCTGCAGTATCTCAGCGCTTTTATTATTGCCTCTATAACCTTCTCACTTCTTTCTTGCACATAACGTTTTAAATGATATGTATCTGTGAATGTGAATGGCGTCGAAATATAGGTGATGTTTATGTATATATTTAAAGCCATCCGAATTGATGATATGACCTTTATAAGGAGTTAAATAAGGTTTTAATATACAAAAGAGCCCGGAACCATGTGTCTATGCTTCCGGGCGAATCATTAAAGGAGTGATGTTAGTATTTTAATTTTTGTGTACGCAAACTAGGGGGAGGGTAATTCCTAGTTTTTATGGACGCGTATGAATTTACTTGGCTAAAGATTTCATAGACGCAGTCCCTTTGAACTGAATAAGATCATAGGCTTTTTGAACGTCTTCATCTGTTGGGGGCGCAACAGATGAGAGTTGATATGGAACACCAAGTGCTTGCCACTTATGTACGCCGAGCTCATGGTATGGGAGTATCTCAAACTTTTCGACGTTATCAAGTGAATTTATGAACGCACCTAATTTTTTCAGGTCTTCAGGGGCATCTGTTAGACCTGGGACAAGTACATGTCGGATCCAAATAGGGTGATGCTGTTCATTCAAATATTGAATGAATTTTAAGATCGGTTGATTAGACTTTCCTGTCAAATGCCGGTGTTTGTCATCATCGATATGTTTAATGTCGACCATGAACAAATCAGTGTGCTGGCGTAACGTTTCAAAATGTTTTTTGAAAGCTTCTGTATCATTGGCACAACCTAATGATGTATCAATACATGTATGAATGCCATGTTCATGACACAATTTAAACAACTCTGTAATAAACGGCATTTGGAGTAGGGGCTCTCCACCGCTTACCGTTACACCGCCACCAGAACTTTGAAAGTAGGGAAGATAAGGCGTGATCTCATGGATAAGCTCATCTGCTGTTGCTCGTCGTGAGGGGGTGTTCACTTTCCAGGTGTCAGGGTTATGACAGTATAAGCAGCGCAGCAAACATCCTTGCAAAAATAGGATATAGCGTAGGCCTGGACCATCTACTGTTCCTAGACTTTCTACTGAATGAATATGTCCTTGTATCATTGATATCTCCCCGTTTTCAAAAGCGTTAATAATAGTTTGTTTTACATAGACTCGTGGAATGTTCTTGAAATGACATCAAGTTGTTGCTCACGTGTCAGTTTAATAAAGTTCACCGCGTAACCAGATACACGAACTGTAAGTTGAGGGTATTCTTCTGGATGTTCCATTGCATCGAGTAATGTTTCACGGTTGAATACGTTAATATTTAAGTGATGACCATGTTGCATTGCATAACCATCTAAAATACTTACTAAGTTTTGTTGTTGTGTATCGTCTTCTTTACCTAATGATTTAGGGACGATACTAAATGTGTTAGAAATACCATCTTTACAACAATCGTATGGTAATTTTGCTACAGATGATAATGAAGCGAGTGCACCGTGTTCATCGCGACCATGCATAGGGTTTGCACCTGGTGCAAATGGTTCGCCGGCTTTACGACCGTCTGGTGTATTACCTGTTTTCTTACCATATACAACGTTAGAGGTAATTGTTAATACACTCATTGTATGTTCAGATTCACGATACGTTTTATGTTTGCGTAATTTTCTCATGAAGCTTTCAACAAGTTGAACAGCAATATCATCTACGCGTGAATCATTGTTACCGTACTTCGGATATTCTCCTGTTGTTTCGAAATCAACAACTAAACCATTTTCATCACGTATTGTTTTAACTGTGCCGTATTTAATGGCTGATAATGAGTCAGCAGCCACAGAAAGACCCGCAATACCAGTTGCCATTGTACGGTGAACATCTGTATCATGAAGTGCCATTTCAATACGTTCGTAGCTGTACTTATCATGCATGTAGTGAATGACGTTAAGTGAGTTAATGTAAACGCCAGCTAACCATTCCATCATTTCATCAAAACGTGCATAGACTTCATCATAATCTAACACTTCTGATTCTATTGCTTTAAAGTTTGGCGCAACTTGTTGACCTGACTTTTCATCTTTACCACCGTTAATCGCATATAACAATGTTTTTGCAAGGTTGGCACGTGCACCGAAGAATTGCATTTGTTTACCAATTCTCATTGCTGATACACAACATGCGATACCATAGTCATCACCATAGCTTTCACGCATAAGATCATCATTTTCATACTGAATTGAGCTTGTTTTAATACTCATTTTCGTACAATACTTTTTGAAGTTTTCTGGTAAGCGTGTTGACCATAATACTGTTAAGTTTGGCTCAGGTGCTGGGCCTAAGTTATCAAGTGAATGTAAGAAACGGAAAGAGTTTTTCGTTACCATCGCACGACCATCTAAACCAACACCACCAATTGATTCAGTTACCCAAGTTGGATCACCTGAGAATAACTCGTTGTAGTCTGGTGTACGTGCGAATTTTACAAGACGTAATTTCATAATGAAATGGTCGATGATTTCTTGAACTTCAGACTCTGTCATAGTACCGTTGTCTAAATCACGTTGAGCATAAATATCTAAGAAAGTAGACGTACGACCAAGACTCATCGCAGCACCGTTTTGTTCTTTAATTGCAGCAAGATAAGCAAGGTATAACCATTGAACAGCTTCTTTAAAGTTTTCAGCTGGACGGCTTAAGTCGAAACCATAGATGTTACCTAATTCTTTTAACTCTTTTAAAGAACGGTATTGTTCAGATAATTCTTCACGTAAACGAATAATATCCTCTGACATTGTTGTAGAAAGATTTTCAAAATCTTTTTGTTTTTCTGCCATTAAGAAATCGACACCATATAATGCTACACGACGGTAGTCACCAATAATACGGCCACGACCATACGCATCTGGTAAGCCTGTAATAATACCTGCTTTACGGCATGCAAGCATTTCTTTTGAATAAGCATCGAATACACCTTGGTTATGCGTTTTACGATAGTCTGTAAAGATGCGTTCTGTTTCTTTGTCAAGTTCATAACCGTATGCTTCGCAAGCTGCTTTAGCCATACGAATACCACCAAAAGGTTGCATAGAACGTTTGAATGGTTTTTCAGTTTGTACCCCTACAATTTGTTCAAGTGATTCATTAAGGTAACCCGCATCATGAGAAGTAATCGATGAAGGGATTTTTGTATCCATATCCCACATGCCACCACGTTCACGTTCTTCTTTTGAGAGTGTCATGACTTGGTCCCAAAGTTGTTTTGTTGCTTCTGTTGGGCCTTCTAAAAATGAGTCATCACCTGTGTAGCCAGTGAAGTTTAATTGAATGAAATCACGGACATCGACACGATGTGACCAAAGTCCCGTCTTAAAACCTTTCCAAGCATTTGTTTGTGTTTTTGCTTCATAAATCATGATCAAACCTCCATTGTTCATCATTTCACAATTAGTATATCAATTCATGTGAAATATATCACGTAAATTTTGAAAGCGTTTGCGCATTGTCATTATTTGTATATATTTTGTATATAAAACTGCCACAATTCATTTGAATCAATGTTATTTGTATTTTTATGATGTACATAAATTCTAAATAAGTGAGGTGAGTCTTTTAAATCATCTTGAAATTTTTGACTTGGGACATTTAAATAGGAAAAAAGGAGTTCAATTCATTGAAAAGTAATATTAAATCGCGCATGTCCCGAGGGTTTATGACAAAATGAGCGAGGTTTTAGACAATTTATAAGCACTTTATGTGAGATTCTTTATGTACTGTTATACGATGGCAATATCAAATGAATGGAGGGAATCTATATGGTGAAAACATTTGTACTCGGTGCGAATGGTGGCGTAGGTCATTATCTCGTGCAATTGTTAAAAGACAATCATCAAGAGTTTACTGCAGGTGTTCGAAAAGATTCACAGAAAGAAGCCCTAGAAGCTAAAGGCATTCAAGCTACGTTGATTGATGTTGAATACGACAGTATTGAAACAATACAAAAAAAACTAGCAGGTTACGATCAGGTCGTGTTTTCCGTCGGTTCTGGAGGGGCAACAGGCGCTGATAAAACGCTGGCGGTTGATTTAGATGGCGCTGTGAAAGTGATTCGTGCAAGTGAAGGCGCTAACATTTCTCACTTTATTATGGTGTCAACTTGGGATTCTCGCCGTGAAGCGATTGATGCGGGTGGTGATTTAAAGCCATATACGATTGCGAAACATTACGCGGATGATTATTTGAGACGCAGTAAGCTCATAGCGACAATTGTGCACCCAGGTGGCTTAACAAACGCGCAAGGCAGTGGGAATGTAAGTATAGCATCATTATTTGAAAAACCAGATAAACGCGAAATTTCACGGGAAAATGTAGCACGTGTACTGTTTGAAATTATTACGCAATCAAAACATCAAGGCAAAGAATTTCAAGTTCTTGATGGTGACCAACCTGTGAGAGAAGCTTTAGATAACATACACGCTTAGTGTCTTTTCTGTGAAGACACTAAAGATGTATGTATATACAGAATAACCTATGATGATTGTTTTTATGCTTCATCAGGCTATTCTGTATTTTTTTATGATAATGACCATCTGTAAACAACAATTTTTCAAAAAATTTTATTGAATTTCTTTATTGCGTTAAATAGCTTTAAATCCCTTGATACGACTGATATACATGCCCTTATTGTATATTAAAAACACACTAGTATTCTTATTTAATTATGTTCCGCCACGCATATTGTTATTGACAAAATTGTCTGACAAATATGATAATTAATGTTAATAACATCAAATATGAGAAGGGGGAACGCGAATGAAAGAGAAACTGAATTTGTTTGTAATGATTATTGCGTGCTTAGTTTTAGTGTTAAGTGCGTGCGGTAAGGGTGATTCTGGATCAGGTGAGACAAAGAGTAAAACAGGGAAAAGTGATGCAAAAGGTGGCACACTAAACGTAGGTTTGGCTGCAGCACCTGAAGGGAATTTTCAATCTGTTTTTGCAGGTTCAACAAGTGACTCTGATGTTATTAGTTATTTTAATGATAGTCTTGTTGAATTTGACAAAGAATTAAACATTAAACCTAAGATTTTGTCGTGGGAACAAAAAAAAGGTGACGATCTTACATATAAGTTTAAAGTGAAAAAAGGTATTAAATGGCATGATGGCAATGATTTTACAATTAACGACTGGCTATTTACATTAGAAACAATTGCGGATCCAGATTATGATGGCCCACGTTATAACGGGGTCGAAATCATTGAAGGGGCAGATGCAAAACATAAGGGTGAAGCAAATTCGATTTCGGGAATTAAAAAGATTGATGACTATACGGCTGAAATTAAATTTAAAGAACATAAAGCCAATAATTTACTTGAATTATGGACGAGCGCACCATTAAGTGAAAAGATTTTTAAAGATATCCCTGTAAAAGAAATGGGTAAATCTGAGGCGGTACGTAAAAATCCAATTGGTATCGGACCATACAAAGTGAAGAAAATTGTTGATGGCGAGTCTGTTGAGTTAGAAAAGTTTAAAGACTATTGGCAAGGTGAACCTAAGCTAGACAAGGTTAATTTACGTGTGATTGAACAAACGACGATGACGCAAGCATTAGAGAACGGCGAAATTGATATGGCGCAAATTACAGCTCCTATAGCGAAAGAAATTAAAGACAACGGTGCTGAAGGGGTCAACTTATTAGAATCGCCATCTACGTCATATGCGATTATCGGTTTTGTATTACATGATTATGATAAGAAAACTCAAACAATTGGAAAAGAACGTCCGAAATATCAAGATAAAAAATTACGTCAAGCGATGGCACATGCGATTAACCGTAAAGAGTGGATTGATGCATTTTTCTATGGCTATGGTAAGCCGTTAAATGGTTTAATTCCTTCTTCTCATTGGAGTGGTGCTAAAGAAGGTGACGTTCACGAATATGACTATGATGTTAAAAAAGCGAAAAAGCTTTTAGATGAAGCGGGTTATAAGGATAAAGATAAAGACGGATGGCGTGAAGGACCAGATGGTAAACCATTTGTTGTAAACTTAAAACATTATGCTGGTTCAAATCCAACATTTGAACCACGTACGGCTGCTATCAAAGGATATTGGGAAAAAGTAGGCTTAAAAACGAAAACTGAAATGGTCGAATTTGGTAAATTTGGGCAAGACTTAGAAAATTCAACGAAAGATATGGAAGCGTATTTCAGAACTTGGCAACAAGGGGCAGATCCTGATCCATCTGGACTGTATAAATCTACAGCGCTTTGGAATGAATCACGCTATAACAATCCAAAAGCGGATAAATTATTAAAAGAAGCACTTGATACAAAGGTTGTCGGAGATGATAAAGAGAAGCGCAAAGCCAAATATTTAGAATGGCAAAAAATTATGGCTGAAGACGTTCCAGTGATTCCAATTGCAGAATTAAAAGACATTACTGCAGTAAGCGATAAAGTGAAAAACTTTGAAGTTGGTTTAAATGGTTCAAACCCAATTTATGAATGGACTGTAGAAAAGGATAAGTAATACTAAACAAACGGATTGGGCGTATAGAACGCTCAATCCATTTGTATATCTGCATCAAATAAATATCGAAACATTCTAATGCGCAACACATAGCTAAAACTTGCACAATAGGGGGGCTAATGATGGCAGAGAGGCATCTATTAGAAGTTAAAAATTTAAGTACAGGTTTTGATATAAATGGTAAAAATTATAATGCAATATCTAACGTAAGTTTGACGTTAAAGCAAGGTGAGGTCATGGGAATCGTTGGTGAATCCGGTTCGGGAAAATCCATACTCAGCATGTCGATACTCCGCTTACTACCTGACAAAATCGGTACAATAAATGAAGGTGAAGTGCTTTATAAAGGCAAGCGTATAGATAACATCCCAATGGCAGAATTAAATAAAATTCGTGGCAATGAACTTGCGATGATATTTCAAGAACCTATGACGTCATTGAATCCAGTATTTACAATTGGAAATCAACTAGTAGAAATGATGGTTTTGCATTTGAAGATTTCTAAAAAAGAAGCGACAGCACGTGCAATTGAATTGTTAAGACAAGTGGGGATTCCACGTGCAGATAAAGTGATTCATGAATATCCGCACCAATTGTCGGGCGGCATGCGTCAACGGGTGATGATTGCAATGGCGATATCTTGCTCTCCTGAATTATTAATCGCTGATGAGCCAACGACAGCGTTAGATGTAACGGTACAGGCTCAAATTTTAGATTTGCTAAAAAAAATTCAAAGTGAGACGAATATGGGCATTATTTTTATCTCACATGATTTAGGCGTTATTTCAGAAGTGTGTGATACAGTGGCTGTTATGTATGCGGGCAAAATTGTTGAACGCGCAACCGTTAACGATATATTCAATGTTCCAAAACACCCATACACAAAATTACTGTTAAAAGCTATCCCACGATTAGATGATAAACGAGAGCGGTTAGAAACGATTAAAGGATCTGTACCCAATTTAGATGAACTACCAAAAATTGGTTGCAGTTTTGCGAATCGTTGTCCATATGCGATGCCATCATGTACGGAGGTCAACCTTAAAACAAGTGTGATTAATGACGCACATAAAGTGGCCTGTCATTTGTATGATGAAGCGGTGATGCGTAAGGAGGGGAAAGTGAATGTCTAATGAATATGTTTTAGAAGTAAAAGATTTGAAACAATACTATCCTATTAAAGGTGGCGTGTTTCAACGTAAAATTGGTGAAGTGAAAGCTGTGGATGGCATCTCGTTTAATGTAAAAAAAGGCCAAACTGTAGGGCTTGTAGGGGAGTCAGGATGTGGTAAATCGTCTGCAGGACGGACGATATTACGTTTACAAAATGTGACATCAGGTGAAATACGTTTTTGTGGTCAAGATATTACGAAGCTTCGTGGTAAAGCACTTCGAGAAGCGCGTAAAGGATTTCAAATGGTCTTTCAAGATCCATATGCGTCATTAAATCCCATGCAAATGGTAGGTGATATTGTTGGAGAACCGATTCGGAATTTTTACAAAAAGTCACAAAAAGAGATTGAAGGTGAAGTAAAAGATTTATTGCTGCGTGTTGGATTAAATGAACAAGCATATTATAAATATGCGCATGAGTTTTCAGGTGGACAACGCCAACGTGTGGGGATTGCACGTGCGCTAGCGTTGAAGCCAAAATTAATTATTGCAGATGAGCCTGTGAGTGCATTGGATGTGTCCGTTCAGTCACAAGTGTTAAATATTATGGATGAACTACAAGAAGAATTTGGTTTGAGTTATTTATTTATCGCACATGATTTAAGTGTAGTGAAACATGTGAGTGATTATATATGTGTAATGTATTTAGGTCATATCGTTGAACAGGGACCAGCCGATGATATATATAATCATCCACAACATCCGTATACACAGTCTTTAATTTCAGCCATACCAGAAATTAAACCCGGTCAAAAGAAAGAACGAATATTGTTGCAAGGAGATTTGCCATCACCGAGTGACCCACCCAAAGGCTGTCCTTTTCATACGCGGTGTCCAGTTGCCAAGCCGGAATGTGCGCAACAGAAGCCTGCTTACCGCGCTGTGAATAACGAGCATTATGCAGCGTGTATTCTTTTAGAAGATGAGGTGATGGTGAAATGACAACTTTAATTATTAGACGCTTTTTATTAATGATTCCACTATTAATTGGTATGTCAATCGTTATATTTGTTCTTGCTAAATTACAACCAGGGGATGCATTCACGGGTCAAATGGATCCTAAAGTAGATGCGAAATATTATGAAGAACAACGAGAAAAACTAGGTTTAAACGACCCGATTCATGTGCAATATGCAAAATGGGGAGAGAATGTTCTTAAAGGTGAACTCGGAGATTCTATACGTTATAAACGTCCAGTGATGGACTTAATTAAAGAACGTATGCCAAATACTGTGTTACTAGGTGTCGTAAGCATAGTCATTACTTACCTCGTTGCGTTTCCGCTTGGTATATTATCAGGACGTAAACCATACAGTGGTCTAGACTACGGTGTGCAATTTATGAATTATTTAATGCTTGCGATTCCATCATTCGTAGCAGGGGTTTTTGCCATCTATATTTTTGCATTTCAACTCGGCTGGTTCCCTTTTTCAGGATCTGTGGCGATAGGCCTTGAAGAAGGCTCATTTGAATATTATATGAGTAAGTTATATCATGCGATTTTGCCTGGGACAGTATTAGGGCTCTTGTCAACTGCAAGTTATGTTCAGTTTTTAAGAAATGATATTATCGAAAATTCACGTAAAGATTATATTCGTACAGCGCGTGCAAAAGGTCTTTCAGAATCAACAATATATAATAAGCATATTTTGCGTAATTCTGTCATACCTATTGTCACTTTCTTTGGTGCAGATGTACTGTCTGTCTTTGGTGGTGCAGTAATAACAGAAACTATTTTTTCTTACCCTGGAATTGGTAAGTTACTAATTGATTCCATAGGCGGTAAAGATTATCCACTTATGATGGCACTACTCCTATTTTTCTCATTTTTAGGTTTATTAGCAAATCTGATATCGGATATTACATATAGTATTGTAGATCCGAGAATTAAGAGTAATTAGGAGGGGTACCATGGCTGAAAAAGTTAAAGTTAAAAATCGTTCACCGTTAGCCATTGCACGTCAAAAGTTTGTGAAAAATAAACCTGCCATGGCAGCGAGTATCATTTTAATGTTAATATTCGTGATTTCTCTTATTGCACCACTCATTGCACCATTTGATCCTAATTTACAAAATTTAGTAGTGATTAAAGGTGATATGTCCGCGCAACACTTGTTGGGAACAGATTCAGGAGGACGTGATATATTAAGTCGATTGTTATATTCAGGACGTGTCTCTTTATTATTTGGACTCGTTACAACGATAGGTCTAATGATTATCGGTGTTCTCATTGGAATGATATCTGGATATTACGGTGGTTGGGTTGATACCATACTGATGCGTTTTACTGAATTTGTAATGCTGTTTCCATTTATTCCATTCGCCGTCGTATTGAATGCGACATTTAGTGGTAAAATCGAAAATCAATATGGCTCAGCTTTCGTACTTGCTGCTGTATTAATCGCTTTATCATGGGTAGGCGTCGCACGTATAGTACGCGGTAAAGTCATGCAGGAAAAAGAGAATGAGTATTTTTTAGCAGCGCAATCTATCGGAACACCTGTCATTAAAATTTTATTTAAACATTTATTACCTAATATTTTAAGTGTTATTATTGTACAAGCAACGTTGTTGTTTGCCGTTCAAATCGTAGCGGAAGCTGGATTGAGTTTCTTAGGTTTTGGTATCGATAAAACGGTTCCCACATGGGGAAATATGTTGAGTGATGCGCAAGAAGGGGATATTTTGAGAGGAAAGCCATGGATATGGATGCCGCCAGCGCTAGCCATTACGACGACCATTCTATGTATTAACTTTATTGGAGAAGGTCTTAAAGATGCATTAAACCCTAAATCAAGACGTTAAAAATAGCTGCCAAAAACATAAATAATGTACAGGGACTTGCAAATATTTCAATGATACGTTTGTACCTTCATTGTTCAGATTGAGGAACGATGAAGGTATTTTGCGTATTTTAAAGGTTAACTGCACATGTTGAAGTGTGATGTTCATCCGTTTGTCATTTTGTTTTAGCGGTATCAATAGTACAATGAATTTAAGAATATATAAATAGGTGATTAAAAATGTCTAATTGGGATAAATCGTTAAAAGCATTATTACAAAATCAAAATGTTCAAGATCAAGCGCAATTAGAAAATATGTTAAATACAATGCTTGATCAAGACAGCCCTAATAAATTTATTCATTTATTAGGAGACCCTACAGTTGAAGAATTGAAGCAACTTTGTAGAAACCACCATATTAAAGGTTATTCAACATTAAAAAAAGAAGGCATTGCTTCTTTACTCTTAACGTCTATCGTTACAGAATCGTATTTTAATGAAATCGTTCATCAAATGAACGAGGATCAACAACGTTTATTCATTCATACATTAGCGATGAATCAAAATGGAGAATCGATTGAGACAGATATTTCTTTTCCTGAATCGTTTTTAATTTTTGAAACGGAACGAGATGAAAGAGGGTATCATTTATTATGGATACCTGAAGAAATCATTACTCAAGTTGAAAAATGGGTTACACAAAACGAGATGCTCAACCATTTTAAATTAGAACAAGATCTTATTGAGGCGGCAACTAATCTATACGGTTTATACTCACTTTCGCAACTTCAACGCGTTATGACCAAGTACCTCGAAAAGGATTATTCATTACTCGATATTCGGAAGTTGTTAAGACGTTTGACGCGTTTAATGCCGAATACCCGAAATTTCATCGTAGGCGAAGGATATATTACGAGTGTAGGATTGGAACTCGAACCAGATGAGTATCATCATTTCTTAAAAGATGCAAAATATTATGAGCCAGAAAAGTTAAAAGATATGTTGTATTATCAGACGCATGTGTTCGGTTTAGATGATGAAACCTATTTTAACTTTGTCTCATGGTTGTCAAAAAATATTAGAGAAGATAATAAACTTAACGCGACGGTTGAAGGGCTTACTGTCGAATTACTGACAATGATGAAACATGCGATTGAATATAATATGGTTGCTGATGTCATGTATTCACTGGTACAAGATGGTATTTTACGAAAACGTGTCGAACAAACAGCTGTAAATAAAGTGAAACCAGTCTATATGAAGATGCGCAATTGGATTTATCATGGGTATACGTTTGAAGAATATATGCATAAGATTGATCAAGAAGAACGAAACAAACAGCGTAATGTTATTGATTTCAACAATATTAAAAAATAATATATAGTTAAACACTTTTATCTTTCTTGAGCGAATCTCGTTAGATAAAAGTGTTTAATGGTTACATAGAAAAAGTTATGGCTTTGAGACGTTTACAAGGAGGCGCATATGCGAAAATATGTATAATTTCTATTAATTTAAAGAGATTAGAACATTTTCAGATGTAAGAATTATCTGAAAAAGGTATCTTTTCATCATTTTTCGTGGTATAACATGTATAAGGCAAGAAGGGGATAAGGGGTGAAATGGATGCTGAAAAAATTTGTATTGTTATTTGTTGCTTTAGTCATTTCGACAACGATTGCTGAAAACCTTTTAATTGCAGGTACGTGGCAATACCTTTTCATGCAATCTATTTCGTTAAGTATCATTATTTTCTTTATTTATCATTATATCGTGTTTACAGTAAAGCATCAGCAAACGGATAAGAACCATGTTGAGCAACCACATACACATATACAACATCAAAAGACGTATAATCATCGTTTACTAAAAAAAGATAAATAATTAAAAGTACCCGCAGTCATGTACGGAGCGCTTTAAGTTAGCGTTCACCGTTCAACTTTAGGAGATGTCCATCCTCTTGTCGACATACGGGTACTTTTATTTTTATGAGAAAACTTGTTCTTGGCTAGAGCTGCCAAAGATTTTTTCTTTAATAGCTTGACCTGTTGGCGTGCCGGCCAAACCACCGATACCAGTTTCGCGTAAGGATGCAGGAAGGTTACGTCCGACTTTATCCATTGCCATAATTACTTCGTCTACTGGAATTCGACTTTCAACCCCGGCTAATGCTAAGTCAGCGGAAATTAAGCCATTTCCTGAACCGATGGCATTTCGCATGACACATGGGATTTCGACTAAACCTGCTACAGGGTCACAAACGAGACCTAATAAGTTACTTAAACTAATGGCTATCGCATGCCCAGCTTGTGCAGGCGTACCGCCAAATGTTTCTACGGCAGCAGCAGCGGCAATCGCTGATGCTGTACCGACTTCTGCTTGACAGCCTCCTGTTGCACCAGCGACGGATGCGTTATTGGCAATAATCATTCCGCACATCGAGGCTGCAAATAGAAATTGAATCATTTGATTATTGTCTAAATGATGTGTTTTTTCTAATTTAAATAGGACGCCCGGAATCGTACCTGATGAACCGGCTGTAGGTGTTGCACAAATGATACCCATAGCTGCATTCACTTCATTTGTAGCAATCGCACCTTGGACAGCAGAAATCATATCATGACCAGAGAGTGCTTGATGGGTCTCGTTATATTTTGCTACTTTAATGGCATCTTGACCTGTGTAACCTGTAACACTTTTAACACCTTCGCCTGTTGAGCCTTTTTCCACAGCATCACGCATAGTATCTAAATTAAGCTGCATCAAACCAAATACTTCTTCACGTGAAAGACCACGTGTGACCATTTCATGTTCAATCATAATTTCTGAAAATGTTTTTGAATGTGTTTCAGCGTATTCGATTAATTCCTTCATTGAATCAAACATGTCGATTCCTCCAGACTATTGTATATATGAAAATTGTAAATTTGTATATTTTTGACGTATTTCTTCTAATAGTTCTTTTTTGATTGCTTTATTTAAATGTAAAGCGAGCAGGCAACGTCCTTGATTCATCGTTTTAATTTCCTCATTTATGTCAACACTTTTATCGACAAGGTCGTTAATTAAATGGTTGATTTGTGACATATCGCATTCTCCATCAATCACTAATAAGTTCGGTGTATGAGATAATAAAATGCACATTCCATTCACATGAATGCTTTTTACTTTAAATGCGCCACCACCAATGGAAATTCCATTTAGTTCTACATGACGGTCGCCTTTATCGATAATGATAAGCGCACAGTTTGGATGTTCGCCAAGACTCGTTCCTTTTTCTTCTATAAATTCAAACGGAATATCTTGATCACGTGCGATAGTCGTAGAAGTCTTAATACGCGCATCAAAAGTGCTGAATCCTAATAAACCACCAATAATCGCTAAATCGGTACCATGACCTTTGTGTGTTTCTGCAAATGATTCGTAATAATGAACGCGTATACGGTCGGGTGTATCGCCTAATACTGCTCGGGCCGCTTGTCCAATTTTAACAGCGCCGGCTGTATGTGAACTTGAAGGACCCATCATAACTGGGCCAATCACATCAAACGCACTTTGATAATCTTTTGTACGTGCCATAAGTTTTCACTCCTTTAATTCACTTGTTTCGAAAGTTTAGGTGTATTTAAATTTAAACCAATTTGTTTTTTGTTTATAAATGTTCCGATGATATAGCTGAGTACAATACTGATGATTGCAACGACAACGATTGTAATAACAGTAGACAGGGCATCATTAAATCCTAAAGCGACGATTGGACCGGCAATTGGAGTTGCCATTCCGGGTTGGTTAACAACGATACCCATATACGTAATGAAAAGGCCATTGACCATACCTACGATTGCATTCGTGCCGTATAGTTGAACCGGGTATTTCGCAATAATATCAATTTGTGTGAGCGGTTCAATTGCAACCGCAAAGGCTTTACCAGGATTACCGATTTTCAATTTTCTAAACATGACGAAATTGACAAACGAACTGCCCATACAACCGAGCGCGCCAATTGCCATTGGGATACCAGTGAGTCCAAGTAAACTTGTAAACACCATAGAACTTAATGGTGTCATACCGACGACAGGGACGATAGCACCAATTACAAGCGCTAATGCATATGGATTATTGTCACCAACTGCTGTTACAGCGGTACCAATTTGTTTAAGTACTGCGATAACACTTGGAGATACAATAAGTGCGATGCCGTACGTCACTGCTGGAGATAATAAAATGACTAAAATTAAATCTAAACCTTCAGGTACTTTCTTTTCGAGATACTTAATTCCAAATCCAACGAAGTATGCTGCAATAAATGCTGGAAGTAATTTAAAATCATACAGGACAAGTCCAGTTAAAACCGCAAATACAGGATTCACGCCAAATTTTAAACACGTCAAAATACCCACAGCGACACCACTTAAACTCCCTGCAATATCTCCTAATTTTGTAAAGTAATCAATATGGAATACGCCACCAATCGCATATTTTAAAAATGCTTCAGGCAAAAAAGTAGCACATGCTGCTCCCGATAACGCTTGTAAGCTGACTTTGCCATTAGGGGCGAACTTTAGAAACAAAGTCATAGCGAGTAAAACAACGAGCAATGTTCCAATACCTAAAATAAAATCCATCATCTTTCCTCTTCTTTCATTAATAGCTTTTTAATAAGCGCGCTTATTTCCCAAATCAAATATTAGCTCTTTTTGAAAGCGTATGCAACAGCGATAAAATGATGTTTCTAGGCTTAATTATTCTTTTTGAATAGTATTGTTAAAGAATTTATAGATATTGTGAAAAAATGATCTTGTTAAATCCCATCACACCGCAACGCTTCGACGCTTTTTCACATTAAAGGAATAAAATAACAAAATATTTTTTATTAAAATGACATATTTGTGACCTTTAAAAGTTTTAATTATATTAATTTTCTGAAATAAATAAAATCGTTTTAAATGGTAAATTGTTACGCGTGGAGGAGGTGGGAGGGCAAAAAGTTTTGAACTTACATTATTTTTTATTCCATTTTGATTCAGGGTGAAAGGATTAGAATTATAAAAAGAATAGCAATATCATTTTTAAAAATGAACGTAAAAGAGGGAATAGAGGGTGGGATGAAAGATATTATTTACAGGATTGGTCATGAATCGCTTGCGTTCAATGTGGTTTTCATGATGCGTTTATGTCATCAAACTAATACTGTTATCGCACATTCTCAAGATTAAAATGATATATAAAGTATAGCCAACAAAGTTCACTGACAAATGAATATTGTTGGCTACGTTGATTAATGGCGATACTGCATCTAGCCATTTTTAGTTGGAAGCGGTGATGATATCATAGCGCGTACGCCGATATACTACACATCGTTTTAATAAAATGATTAATATAACCCTTTTGGTGCATTACTAATATCGATATAAATATTTTTAATTTGTTGGTAATTGGCAATCGCGTCTTTATATGTTTCACGACCAATACCAGATTTTTTATAACCACCAAAAGGTGCGCCTTCTGGAACTTGGTTATATGTGTTAATCCATACGCGCCCTGTGCGTATATTTTTAGCGATGTGAAGTGCTCTGTTGATATTTGATGAGAATACGCCGCCTGCAAGTCCATATTCAGAATCGTTAGCAATCCTAATCGCTTCTTCATCATTTTTTATTTTAATAATTGTAAGCACAGGACCGAATATTTCTTCTTGTGCAAGTTTATTATTGTTGTCTTTAAGTTCAATGATTGTAGGTTGAAAGAAGTGGCCTTGATCCATACCGTTTTCTGTTATGCGTTTACCGCCTACTAATATATTGGCATCGTGTGATTTTGCATAATCGATATAACTTTCAATCTTTTCTATTTGGTCTTTTCCTGTTTGTGAACCCATTTGTGTACGCATATCTAATGGATCACCGACTTTAATCTTTTTAAAGGCTTGTACGAGTTTAGAGACAAACGTATCATATATTTTTTCATGTACAAGTAATCGTGAGCCAGCACTACATACTTCACCTTGGTTGAAAAGAATGCCGAGTTGACTTCCTTCTAATGCGACGTCTTGATTGGCATCATCTAAAATAATATTCGCACTTTTACCACCAAGTTCTAAAGTTGTAGGAACGATACGTTTAGCACCTGCATCAGCGACTTGGTAACCGACCTCTGTAGAGCCAGTGAACGACAATTTATCAACACCATCATGATTGAAAATAGCATTCCCGGATTCAGAGCCTTTACCTGTAACCACGTTCACCACACCAGGTGGTAACACGTCTTGGAAGATTTTTGCGGTTTCTAATAAGCTGACAGGTGTTGATGAAGAAGGTTGGATCACAACTGTATTACCAGCGGCAAGTGCTGGACCTAATTTCCAAGATGCAAGCAACATCGGGAAGTTCCATGCGACTACAGCACCAACCACACCAATTGGTTCATGTGTAATTAAACTTAATGTATTGTCATCAATTTGGTTGACTGTACCCTCATCTAAGTCAGTGACACTTGCGAAGTATTGAAAATGGCGTGCTGCGAATGGAATGTCTATCATAGAAGATTCTCGTAATGCTTTACCAGTGTTAATACTTTCAATTGTTGCTAGACGGTCTTTATTGTCTAAAATGCGTTGACTGATTTCACGCAATAAATCAGAACGTTCTTGTTTTGATTTTCGAGACCATTCAGGAAAGGCGTTTTGTGCGGCTTTGACCGCTTTGACCACATCTGATTCGTTGGCTTTAGCAATTTTCGTGATTGTTTCACCCGTGGCAGGGTTTTGTACACTTAAGTATTCGCCCGACGCGGGTTTCACAAATTCCCCATTAATGAATAAATCGTATTGCTCTGAAATGTAATCTTTAACTACTATTGACATACTTTCAGCCCCTTTATTTATCTATTTAAAATTAGGTCTTGCTTAATAAAAAGTTTAACGTTAACATTATTTTGAGTAAACTCATATGACTTATTCGGAAAATGTTCACTATTGAATGCGCGTTTTGCAACATGTGCTTTTTAGCGCAAAAAAGCTCCTCTACAATGATGTAAAGGAGCTTCGTATGGGGTGGAATTAAACAATAGCGCGAATATATTGTTTTAATTCCTATTCAACTTTTCATTGGGGAAAAATTGAAAGACTCATGTTTGAAAATGACTGACTTTCATCTGTATAAAGGTATTGTGTGAGACACAATGCCTTTAAGAGATACAATTTTTAACCAAAAATATGTACCTTCTTGACATTATAAAGCGTTTTCAGATGTTTGTAAACAGTAATTATTACGATTCACTACATAGTCAATCTTAAGTCTTAGACCAAAAACAATCTCACGTCCGATGTGAATCATTAAAGGAAAGGTTAAAGTAATGTTAGAACAGTTAACCAACATATTTCCCAATCATAACTGTTCAATCCCTATTAAGATAAAACATACACCCCTAAAGTATTATCTGATAGACCTCCTTTATGAAAGTAGGACTAAAGTTGATTAAAACGTGTACTGTGTCCCCGCGCAGTGCACGTTTTTGATTTCAATTGCAATATTGTTTCAATTTAAAAGTACGTCCTTTATTAAAGTGTTCTATGTTAATATATAACGTGTATAGCGACACAATACAAATTTTCTTCGAGGGAGACATAGAAAGTTGAAAAAATTATTGCATCGTTGGTTTATCGAAGGTTTAAGTTATATGACACTAGGTTTGTTTAGTTCATTAATTATTGGCTTAATTTTAGAAACAATAGGTAAACAAACATTGTTTCCACAGTTAGATTTAAACTTTTTAGTAGAAATTGGTAATGTTGCCAAAGGGCTAACAGGAGCGGCTATTGGTGCAGCTATGGCATACGGTTTTAAATGTAAACCGCTTGTCATCTTTTCAGCGCTTATTGTAGGTATGATGGGATATACGACGTTTGCAGGTGGTGCAGTCGGTGCTTTTTTGGCCACTTTAATTGTCGCAGAACTGAGTCGTATGTATGCGAGTAAAACAAAAGTGGATATTATCGTTACACCGATGCTTACACTAATAATTGGTGGTGCCGTTGCTAAATTTTTAGGTCCGATTTTAAATGAAATGATGAAAGCGATAGGTAAGCTGATTATTGCTGCAACAGATCAACAACCCTTACTCATGGGGATAATCGTCGCAGTTATTTTCGGTTTATGTCTAACAGCGCCAATTTCAAGTGCTGCATTAGCATTAATGCTCGATTTATCAGGGCTTGCTGCAGGTGCGGCTACAATAGGATGTGCATGTCAAATGGTTGGTTTTGCTGTCATGGGCTACAAAGATAATGGGGTAAGCGGCTTAATTTCGATTGGTATTGGCACAAGTATGCTGCAAGTCCCTAACATCATTTTAAAACCACTGCTATTAATCCCGCCGACAGTGGCAAGTGCACTCATAGCGCCGATAATGACAGTATTTTTCCCTATGGTAAATAATGCGGCAGGTGCTGGCATGGGTACAAGTGGCTTTGTCGGTCAAATAATGACAGTGCACACAATGGGAAGTTCATTACATACGTGGGTGTTAATAGGTATTTTTCATTTCTTATTACCAATTGTCCTCACATGGTTGATATATCATTTTATGACGAAACGTCAATGGATTAAACCTGGAGATCAAACGTTACGCACAGTCGAAGCGCGTAATTAACACGTCACGATTCAAATGAATTTGCTACGGTTAACATCACTGTCACAAAACATAAACTTTTTAATTATACAACAAATGTAAAAAATTTGTGAATGTTTTAACATAAATGACGCATCCACCCCTTTTATTGATACACTTAAAGTGATTTTAATAAAGGGGGTTGTTTTCTATGACAACAGCTGGAAAAACTCAGAAAAAACCGACCTTTAAACCGGTTTGGTTTGGCATAAGTTTTATCGCATTGATTTTAATTTTGATTTTGCCAACTTCAGATAGTTTACCTATCATGGCGAAATGTGCTTTAGCCATTCTAGCATTTGCTGTAATTTTATGGGTAACAGAAGCAGTGAGCTATCCTGTTTCAGCGACGATGATTGTTGTGTTAATCATTTTACTTTTAGGATTTAGTCCAGTACAAAACTTAACAGAATCCCTAGGTAACCCTAAAATGGGGAAAGACGTGTTAAGTGGTTCAGACTTATTCGGTACGGCGAATGCGTTGAAATTAGCATTTAGTGGATTTTCAACGAGTGCAGTGGCACTTGTTGCAGCTGCACTGTTTTTAGCGACTGCCATGCAAGTGACGCAACTTCATAAACGTTTAGCGTTATGGGTATTATCATTAGTAGGTAACAAAACAAAGCGCATCGTGATTGGTGCAATTTTAGTATCAATTATTTTAGCGTTCTTTGTACCTTCAGCGACTGCAAGAGCAGGTGCTGTCGTGCCAATATTATTAGGGATGGTTGCAGCTTTTGGTGCAGCAAAACAAAGTAAGCTTGCAGCACTGTTAATTATTACTGCAGTACAAGCTGTTTCGATTTGGAACATTGGGATTAAAACTGCAGCTGCGCAAAATATTGTTGCCGTGAATTTTATTAATGGTCAATTAGGTCATGATGTATCATGGGGCGAGTGGTTTTTATATGCAGCGCCTTGGTCGATTATCATGTCTATTGTACTTTATTTTGTAATGTTAAAAGTCATACCACCAGAACAAAACGAAATTGAGGGTGGTAAAGAACTGGTACAACAGCAATTAAAGGCTTTAGGTCCGATTACGGGAAAAGAATGGCGTTTAATTATTATCTCTCTTGCATTACTCATTTTATGGTCAACAGAAAAAATTCTTCATCCGATTGATTCTGCATCGATTACGTTACTTGCATTAGCGGTGATGTTAACACCTAAGATTGGTGTGATGACATGGAAGGAAGCGGAAAGTAAAATCCCTTGGGGTACGGTTATTGTATTTGGGGTAGGGATTGCATTAGGTAATGTACTCCTTCAAACTAAAGCAGCGCAATGGTTAAGTGATCAAACATTTGGATTAATGGGCTTACAGCATATGCCGATTATCGCTACTATTGCATTAATTTCATTGTTTAATATTTTAATTCACTTAGGATTCGCAAGTGCTACGAGTTTAGCTTCTGCTTTAATTCCGGTTTTCATCTCTTTAACGATGACGTTAGACTTAGGCGATATGTCAATTGGATTTGTTTTAATACAACAATTTGTCATTAGTTTTGGCTTTTTACTCCCTGTAAGCTCACCACAAGGTATGCTTGCATATGGAACTGAAACATTTACTGTCAAAGATTTTCTTAAAGTAGGTATACCTATTACTGTTATTGGTTATATTTTAGTCATCATATTAAGTATGACGTATTGGCAATGGCTTGGATTATTATAAAAATAAGGGAGTTGTCTGATGAGAATTAGGCAACTTCCTTCATTATTTTTTAAGAAATAGATGTTACGCTTTTGATGCAATACGTTTCAAATAGGAGTTGCGTGATATCCTGGAATTGTTACTTTAACCGGTAAAGGTCGTACATCGAATGATTTTGTTTAAATTGTTTTGCGTTATGTTTAAAGTGACCGTTCGCCAATTTATGCTGTTTTGTGTGGTTTTCATGGTAAAGCATGTTTGTACGATGTTCGGCGACGATTGAACAAGCAATGATTCATCATATTACATCAGACTTCTATACACATAATTAGAGGTGACAAATATGAATCAAAGATATTTAAAAGTGTTAGGCTTATACATTTTAAGTTCAGCGATGGGTGCAATGACGACGCGCATGTGTAATAAAGATCATGTCTTTAAATGGTTCACACAAACTATAATTGGTTACGGTGTGTTTGCTTATGGACTAAAAGTATTGACGCGTGCTAAAAATAAAGAGAAATAAAAAAACGGAAGGTCTACATTATAGCGTGTATACCCTTGATAGCAGCTGTAATGTGAATCACACGTTATAGTAGTGGATAATGAAGTCACAACAAAAGAACGTCTCACTTTAACAGACAATATGCTAGAGGTGTGCGTCTTCGCACCACTTTAAACACATAGCCAACAAAGTTCATGAAGAATGAAGTTTGTTGGCTATTCATATTTAATACAGGAGGAGACCGAGCGGGGGAGGCACCTGAAACTATTCGGCAAGGTGTTTCTATGACAACCTATTTATCAACGTTGAAAAAGGGGCTGAAGATAGGCCACCTTTTATTTCTAATGTCATCATGCAGTAGGCGTGACATTGCGTTTAAATAGATATTTGGTTTGTGCGCAAACTGCGGTAAGAAGCATAGAAAACCGAGGGTAAGTCATTAATCTAAAATTGAAGTGATTGAAATCAAAACGCTTTTTTTATTTTATTCAGACTACCATCATTTTATACAATTTAGTAAAATAAAAGGGAATTTAATATTTGTTTCAGGAGGCATACCATGGGGATTGAAAAACCAACGAAAGATCTCAAAGATACATACGCTTCAAGAGAAATTGTGAAAAGCATTGTCAATTCAGTAGCCATGAAAGAAGTGTTACTTGATTGTGCGTTCACAAGATACTTATTAAAATCAATGATGTCCGGGTTTTTACTTACGATTGTGACAGTGTTTATGCTCGCAATGAAGACGCAGTTAGCAGGTGCGCCACCAGCGGTCATTCATTTAATGGGCGCCATGGCATTTAGTGTGGCTTTAGTTTTTATCGTTCTTACACATTCTGAACTCCTTACGAGTAACTTTATGTATATGACAGTTGGTATGTATTACAAAACGATTTCTTTTTCAAAAACGATGTGGTTATTTACAATTTGTTTTCTAGGAAATATTCTAGGTGCATTTGTGTTATTTGGTTTAATGATTTTCACGAAAGTCATGACACCGGAAATGATTCAAGCATTGAGTGCTACTGTCGATGCTAAAACTGTCACGTCTACTTGGCACGCGATTTTAGTGAAAGGTATTTTTGCGAACTTTTTTATAAATATTGGTATATACGTATCCATGATGTTTAAAGAAGGTTTGTCTAAAACATTTTTTATCGCTATTGGTGTAATCATTTTTGTATTTATGGGTTATGAACATGTTGTTTATAATGCAGGTTTATTTGTCGGTATGATTTTTTATAACATCGATGCGCTCTCTTGGTTAGATGTGCTAAAAAATATTGTATTTGCGTATATTGGTAACTATATTGGTGGCGGCTTATTAGTAGGATTGCTTTATGCTTATTTCAATGGTGACCGTAAATACACGTAAGATGTAATAGGGATTAAGACGTAGCTACCCTGTGAATTAAAACCAACAAAGTTCTTCATACATGAACTTTGTTGGTTATATTTATATATAAATTTAGTTTCTATGTGGGGAAGGCTGATGAATTAAAACATCCCTTTGATTGCTTCCTTAGCCGGGACGTCTAACGGATTAAGCCGAAACCGTAAATCCATTTTGAGCGCAGAAATCCAAGACTATTGACTTTTACAATATATAAGGCGGTAGCTGACTGGATTACGTATGCGGTTAGAAAGCTTTTCGCAATTTACGCATACCATCTATTCACGCATCTTCATAGGTGGACTGAAGACGTAACGCATTGCATTCCTAACGTCTTCATGCACCGATGGGCATTACTACGAAATCAATTAGATTTCTGTAATGCTCCCTCCTCGTGGTAAGGTGCCTAGAAAAGCGAGGCGTTAGGGATAATCAAAATTGAAATGGTTTATGCCATGCCCCTTTTTTGTTTTGTCATATAAAGAGGTCTGTTACGCTAGGAAATAGTAAATTATACAAGGGGGATATTATGAATCAGATAAATATTAGAATGGCGACATTACAAGATGCTAAAGTATTACAAGATTTGATGTATCGTGCTTTTACACCGTTGCGTGAAGCGGGCATCGATTGGCCATCAGTACATGCGGATATTGACATGATTGAAAAGAATATTAAGTATAATGCAGCTTATGTTTTAGAAAAAGATGGGAAAATCGTGTCTACACTCTCGATTCGTTTTCCGTGGGAACCGAAATATAAAGTATCGCAATTCCCATTTATATGGTGGTTCGCCACGGATCCTGACTATGGAGGTCAAGGATATGGCGATCAATTGATGACATATATAGAAGAAACGATTTTAAGAGATATGTTAAAAGCACCAGCTGTGGTATTAGGAACGTCTGCTCGTAAAATGGCTTGGCTTAAAGAGGTCTATACACGAAGAGGCTATGACTCTTTTTTTGAAATGGAAGAATCTAGTGGTGATCGAGGAGCCATGATGGTAAAAGTCCTCATCCCTGAAAGATACAATAAAGACTTATTGGCCCCACCACCATGGTATGAAGGTGGGGCATAATGGCTAGGGAATTCCCTTACTTTTTGAGAAGGGGAATTCCCTATATTTATTATAAGTTGTGAAATTAATCACATTAATACTTTGATTTCATTTACAATAAACGTGTAGGGGGTGTCGGCATGTATAAAACGATTTTAGTCGTTCATGGGATGCGTAAAGGAAAATTAAATGAAACGCTTGTAAACTTTATTCATCGTACGTTTGATGCACATATGTTAGATTATGATGTTGCTTTTTTAGAAAGTGAAGAAAGGTCTTTAGAACTGGTGATTCAAACTACGATTAATGCAGGCTACAGACGTATACATTTCATTCCATTATTATTATTTTCAGCATCTCATTATTATGAAGATATAAAAGTCTTATGTGAAATATACGGTAGAAAATACCCAAACGTGCAACTGGTTCTTGGAAAACCTTTAGGTACACATGAACGCATGACGTCTTGGGTTGCATCTCAAATCGCCAACTATCAACATAACATAGATGCATCGACAGGTATAGTTGTTTTAGCGCATGGTAATTCACGTTTTGATGAACCTGACGTTGCATTGACTGAAATTTGCGACAAATTATCAACGCCTACACATCCGTGTTACCCCAGTATGGTTTATGGCGCCTACGCATTTACAAAAACACTACCTGAGATTGCACGAAAGCATCGTAAGCTATTGTTGATTCCATTCTTCTTTTATGATGGTTATCTTGTCAATAAGACGAAACGCCGCATACTTGAACTCAATTTACCTAACGATATGGTGTATACGCCGGCCATTAACTTTCATCCGATTTTAGAAGAAGTGGTTAGAGAACGGATGGCAGAATGTGAGGAGGTTTCCTATGTATCCCATTCAATTGAATCTTGCACATAAGCACGTCGTGATCATAGGAGGTGGCAAAATCGCTTGGCGAAAATTGTCAAACCTTCTTACAGAGCCTTGTACAGTCGATGTGGTAAGTCCAAAATTTCATGATGCTTTTCAAGTTTTACAATCTTCAGAACGGCTGAGGTTGATTCGAGAACCTTATCATAAATCGCATCTTAAACATGCTGATTTGATTATAATAGCGACAAACGACCCCCAAACGAATAATCAAGTTGCTCTGGATGCTTCACCTTCACAATGGATCAATCATACAGGGGATAAAACACAATCAGATTTTTTTAACATGTTAACGATTCAACATGATGAACTAACCATTAGTATTAGTTCAAACGGGCAAAATATAGAACGAACGAAACGATATGCAGCTAAAATCAAATCATTTTTAACTGCAGATGAGGAGGATATGCATGAGTAAGACGAAACTTTTGATGATCGGAAACGGTATGGCTGGTGTACGTACAATCGAAGAAATTCTTGAGCGTGATCCAGAGCGCTTTGACATTACTATTATAGGTAAAGAACCTTATCCTAACTACAACCGAATTATGTTATCTAATATTCTTCAAAACAAAATGACAGTTGAAGAAACGATTATGAACCCATATGAATGGTATGAAGAACATGGCATTCATCTCATCACTGGTGATAAAGTAGTTAAAATTGATCGAGAGCAACAACTTGTTGAAACTGAAAAAGGACAAATTGTTTCCTATGATCAAATGATTATCGCAACAGGCTCTGATTCATTTATTTTACCAATCGACGGCTCACGACTTGAAGGTGTTGTTGGCTTCAGAACAATCGATGATACAGAAAAAATGTTAGAAACTGCAAAAACAAAGAAAAATGCAATCGTAATTGGTGGGGGCTTGCTTGGACTTGAGTGTGCGCGTGGTCTCGTTGACCAAGGTATGAACGTTACGGTCGTGCATTTAGCTGAGTGGTTAATGGAAGTACAACTTGACCGAAAAGCAGGAGAACTATTAAAAGCAGACCTTGAAAAACAAGGCATTCATTTTGAACTTCAAGCCAATACACAAGAAATTTTAGGCGAACAGCATGTCGAAGGTATACGACTTTCAGATGGTCGTATATTAGAAGCGGATATGGTTGTCATGGCAGTGGGAATTCGTCCAGTTACGAAGGAAGCACGTGCTGCTGGCTTAGAAATTGGTCGTGGCATTGTTGTGGATGATTTTATGAAAACGAGTGACCCTAACATATATGCGGTTGGCGAATGTGCAGAACATCGTTCAAAAGTTTACGGCTTAGTGGCACCGCTGTATGATCAAGGTAAAGTGTTAGCAGATCATATTACTGGTATCCCTACGGATGGGTACAAAGGTTCAACGACATTTACCTCTTTAAAAGTTTCAGGCTGTGATTTATTTAGTGCAGGTTGGATAACAGAAACAGATGGCGTACGTGGAATTGAAACATTTAATGGTGTCGATAATATCTACAAAAAAGTATTTGTTAAAGATAAAACGATTGTTGGCGCTGTTTTATACGGAGATACAGAAGAAGGTAATCGCTTCTACAACATGATGAAAAAAGGCGACACCATTGATGAGTATACACTTGTTTCAATTTTACACAAAGCTGGTGAAGTAGATGCCATCAGTGTTGCAGAAATGGATGATGACGAAACGATTTGTGGATGTAATGGTGTTTCTAAAGGAACAATTGTTCATGCCATTCATGACCAAGGATTAAAATCAGTTGCAGAAGTTACGAAAGCGACAAAAGCAGGGAATTCATGTGGTAAGTGTAAAGGTCAAATTGCTGAGCTGTTAGAACACACACTTGGTGATGATTTCGTAGCAGCAGCGCCAACTGGTATTTGTGGTTGTACAGATTTATCTAGAGATCAAATTGTGACACAAATACGTGCAAAAGGTCTTAAAACATCAAAAGAAGTACGTCACGTTTTAGATTTCAAAGATAAAGGGGGCTGTCCAAAATGTCGTCCAGCCGTTAACTATTATTTGAACATGGTGTATCCGCATGAACATGAAGATGAACAAGCATCACGTTTTGCGAATGAACGTTACCATGCCAACATTCAAAACGATGGGACATTCTCTGTTATTCCTCAAATGCGTGGTGGGGTGACGGATGCAGATCAATTGATTCGTCTTGGAGAAGTGGCGAAAAAATATGACGTTCCATTAGTAAAAGTGACCGGCTCACAACGTATCGGTTTATATGGTGTGAAAAAAGAAGAATTACCACACATATGGGAAGATTTAGAGATGCGTTCAGCTTCTGCATATGGCAAGAAAACACGTTCAGTAAAAAGCTGTGTCGGTAAAGAATTTTGTCGTTTCGGCACACAATATACAACAAAACTCGGTATTCGATTAGAAAAAACATTTGAATATATTGATACGCCACACAAATTTAAAATGGGTGTTTCAGGTTGTCCACGTAGTTGTGTTGAGTCTGGTGTTAAAGACTTTGGTGTCATTGGCGTAGAAAATGGATTCCAAATTTATATAGGTGGAAACGGCGGTACAGATGTGGTCGTTGCTGAACATTTAACAACAGTCGAAACAGAAGATGAAGTTGTAAAATTATGTGGTGCGTATATGCAGTATTACCGTGAAACAGGCATTTATGCTGAACGTACAGCACCATGGTTAAAACGTTTAGGATTTGATCAAGTTAAATCTGTTGTTTTAGACCCAGAAAAGCAAGACGAACTATTTAATCGCATCATGGATGCCAAACAAGCATATGAAAATGAGCCATGGCATGCAGTGATAGAGGACGCACGTAAACGTTCAATCTTTGAAGTGGAGAAGGTGTAATGATGGCAATCACACATGAAAAAGTAAAGGTAGCGCATATTTCTGAATTAGAACCTTTAATTGGTAAAAAAGTTATTGTAGGAGACTTACAAATCGGATTATTTTTAACAGAAGACGGTACAATCCATGCGATAAATAATGTATGTCCACATAAACAAGGACCACTTTCTGAAGGGACGGTCAGTGGGCACTATGTATTCTGCCCACTTCATGACCAAAAAATCGACTTAACAACAGGTCAAGTCCAAGAGCCTGATGAAGGGTGTGTTCAAACCTATACGGTTGAAGTCATCGATGGAGACATATACTTATGTCTCTAATAGATGCGCCACAAGTATATCTTGTAGGGGCAGGACCCGGTAATCCGCTATTATTATCGAAAAAAGCAGAGCGGTGTATTCAACGTGCAGATGTGATTCTCTATGATCAACTTGTCAATCCTTTTATCTTACAACTGTCTTCGCCTGAAACAGAGTGGATACATGTTGGGAAAACCCCATACACTACGTATATGCGACAAGATGAAATTAATGCGCTAATGATAGAAAAAACGAAAACACACGATACGGTGGTACGCTTAAAAGGTGGAGACCCCGCTATATTCGGGCGTCTTGCCGATGAGGTCGATATTTTAAAAAATAATCACATTTCTTTTGAAGTTGTACCTGGTATTACAGCTGCAAGTGCTGCAATGAGTCAGCTACATCGCGGACTGACTGAGCGTGGAGTGGCACGAAATATTACATTTACAACGGGGCATTTTAAAGACAATGAAGAAAATCCGATTGATATGACAACACTTAAAAATGATGGAACGCTTGCAATTTACATGGGTGTGAAACGCTTGCCTAAGTTAATGAAAGAAGTACAATCGGTGATTACAGATGATTTGCCAGTGGCTGTTATTTTTAATGCAACGTGTGTAAATCAACAAGTGATTTCTGGACATGTGTCTACGATTACTGAAAAAATTGCTGCATTACCTGAACGTCCAGGGCCTGGCATTACTATTGTTGGTAAAGTTGTCAGAGATATATTGACAGAAATCCCAGCTTTGGCAAAAGTTGATTATGTATGTATTAAAGGCGCGCGTGACAAATGTATGCCGCAAGCCATGGATATTTATGAAAGGGGCGGATGGGCGATTATTGATGATAGAGCAACCGCATCGATTCACCCATCACAAGTCGAAATATTAACCGCACTCATTGATACGACTACGTTCACACAGTATTTATCTGAGTCACAGCCCGTAAGACAGTGAATACGATTCAATTATATGTCTTGTGCACACGGATTATTTCTCCTTATTGGTAAATTGAAGGGTAGAACGAGCCCTTCTCTTATTGTTACAGCATCAATGTATTATTTCGCTACAAAGCGTAACATATATCTATCACTTTAAAACCTTCAAAGTCCAAGTAGTGATGTGCTTTGAAGGTTTTTTGTAATATAACGCATAATACGTTGGTGTCTTAATCATAAATTCATATAAATTTCATAATTATTTCATACTGTAAAGCGATATTATGCTAGGATGATAGTGTACGACATTTTAAAGGAGGTTACATATGAAGCGATTAGGGTTTTATAGTATTTTTATGATCGGTATGATAGTCAGTATGCTGATTTTAATGTCTGGGACATCGGTACATGCTGAAACAATATCACAACCGTCAGAAAAAACAACCAACGTACAGCAAAATTCATCTGAACCTGTAGCGGCGAATACATCATCTTCAGTCGCGCAGTCACCATCGATGACCAACACAAGTAAACAAACACCAATGGCAACGACATCTGATGCGTCTCAACCACAATCTTTAGAACATCACGTGCAACCAGAAGTGTCAAACGTAACGTCTGAAGCAGCGTCTAGTACGCCTGTAAATCAAAAAGAAGGACAAAATGCGCAAAGAGCGACGTTAACAGGGATTCAATCACGAGCTACAATACAGCCTAAACAGGCACAGGCAACGTCATCGAAGACACACACCATTTTACATACGAATGATATTCACGGACGTCTTGTTGAAGAAGAGGGACGTGTCATCGGCATGGCAAAAACCAAAACAATTAAAGACCAACATCATCCGGATTTAATGTTAGATGCAGGAGATGCTTTTCAAGGGTTACCATTATCAAATCAATCAAAAGGTGAAGAAATGGCTAAAGCCATGAATGCCGTTGGTTATGATGCGATGGTTGCAGGTAATCATGAATTCGATTTTGGTTTTGATCAATTGAAAAAGTTAGAAGGTATGCTTAATTTTCCAATTTTAAGTTCTAATGTGTACAAAAATGGCAAATTAGCTTTTAAACCATCGGCAATCATTGAAAAAAATGGGGTGCGTTATGGCATTATCGGTGTAACGACACCTGAAACAAAAACGAAAACAAGTCCTACAGGTATTCGAGGCGTCACATTTGATGACCCGCTTAAAAGTGTTTTACGTGAAATGGATGCACTCAACGGTAAAGTTGATGCGTTTGTGATTTTATCTCATTTGGGGGTAGATTCAACAACACAAGAAACGTGGCGTTCAGATTATTTAACACAACAAATTCAGCAACGCTCACAGTACACAGTGCCAACAATTGTTATTGACGGGCATTCTCATACAGTGATGCAACATGGTCAAATGTATGGTCGTGATTTACTTGCGCAAACAGGAACAGCACTTGCGAATATCGGTAAAATAGATTTTAATTTTAACAACAATACTGTAAGTGACCTTAAAGCATCTTTAATCAGTGTAAAAGATGTAGCCCAGATACAACCAGATCCAATAGTGAAAGCACAAGTAGATAAAGCGAATGAGGCATTCTTAAAAGAAACGTCTGAAGTGGTGATTCCAAATAACGAAATTGACTTTGTTGGGGAACGTGATCACGTGCGTCGTCATGAGACAAATCTAGGTAATGCAATTGCGGACGCAATGGAAGCATATAGTAAAGACCATTTTAGTCAACCGGCTGACTTTGCTGTGACGAATAGTGGTGGCATTCGTGCCTCAATCAACAAAGGCGAGGTAACGTTAAATCACATCATTACCGTACTGCCATTTGGTAATACGATTTCTCAAATTAAAGTCAAAGGGTCTGATGTTTTAGCAGCATTTGAACATAGTTTAAGTGCACCGCTTGAAACAGTTAATGACGTGAAGCAATTATCTGCGAATGGTGGTTTATTACAAGTTTCGAAATCTATCCGTGTTTATTATGATATGAATCAATCAGCTGGAAAACGTATTAAAGCAATTCATATTTTAAATAAGCAAACAGGTAAGTTTGAGGCGCTAGATGTCAATCGTGTGTATCATGTTGCGACAAATGATTTCACTGCCTCGGGCGGAGATGGTTATACGATGTTAAATGGCCCTAGGGAAGAAGGGTTATCATTAGATAAAGTGTTTGCAGATTATTTAAAACAAGCGGATGTATCACAATATAATACTAAAGCGCCAACTCGAATCATTAATGGTAAGCCTGAAGTTTTAGAAGCACAAGAAGATAAAGTGGTGCCTTTCCCGAAACAACCGCAACAAGGTGCATCGAATGGTGCGACTCAACAATCAATGGTTCCTAAAATGAATATGAAAGTAATAAATGCGAAACAAACGCATCATATTCATAATGGTGTAAAAATCATAGGTGATGCACCTTTTGTTCCTATTAATGGTCAAAATGGCTATGTACAAGTAAATGGTGAATGGGTGTCATTACACACTAGTCATGTTTTATTATCGACTAAAAAGATACAACAATTACCTGATACAGGACATTCTGAACAAACGCCTATATGGGTAGGCGGATTACTTGTCTTGGGTGGTATGGTATTAACAAGACGTTACACTGCTTAAAATGATGAGAAAAAAGCTATAGCTTTCGTAGTGTAAGGATTAAACGCTCAAAATTCCACGTGGAATTTTGAGCGTTTTTTTGCGTTGATTTTTAAAACAGAACATTTTAAGTGTTTTTAAATGGCAATGATTGATAAAAATATCTGTGTATCAACTATGTGAATTTTTTAACATTAGGGGATTTTACTATCGAATTAGGTATTTCCCTAATGTTGTGTGTGAAGGTTGAATTATACAATTGAATTAAGTTGGAAAGCCTATGTATTTAAGGAGGATGAACATGGTTAAATTTGGATTGAATTTCTTTAAACCTACTGAAAAGTTCAATGGGAACTGGTCGGTTTTAGAACATAAAAGCCGTGAATGGGAAAAGATGTATAGAGAACGTTGGAGCCACGATAAAGTGGTGCGTACAACACATGGTGTGAACTGTACGGGCTCATGTTCGTGGAAAGTATTTGTTAAAAATGGTGTCATTACATGGGAGAATCAACAAATAGACTATCCAAGTTGCGGACCTGATATGCCTGAATTTGAGCCGCGTGGTTGCCCACGAGGTGCATCATTTTCATGGTATGAATACAGTCCATTACGTATTAAATACCCATATGTCCGCGGAAAATTATGGGATTTATGGACAAGTGCATTAGACGAACACCAAGATCCAATCAAGGCATGGGCTTCCATAGTAGAGGACGAGGAAAAAGCAACCATTTACAAATCTGCACGTGGTAAAGGTGGACACATTCGAGCGAATTGGAAAGACGTGTCACAGCTGATTGCAGCACAATTAATTTACACAATTAAAAAAGATGGTCCGGACCGTATCGCTGGGTTTACACCAATTCCTGCCATGTCAATGATCAGTTATGCAGCGGGTGCCCGCTTCATTTCATTACTTGGTGGAGAAATGTTAAGTTTCTATGATTGGTACGCAGATTTACCACCAGCATCTCCACAAATTTGGGGTGAACAAACAGACGTTCCAGAATCAAGTGACTGGTATAACTCGTCATACATTATGATGTGGGGCTCTAACGTACCTTTAACGCGTACGCCAGATGCGCACTTTATGACTGAAGTGCGTTATAAAGGAGCGAAAGTGATTTCGGTAGCACCTGACTATGCTGAAAACGTTAAGTTTGCGGACAACTGGATGGCACCTAATCCCGGTACAGATGCAGCCATTGCACAAGCGATGACGCATGTCATTCTTCAAGAGTTTTATGAAGATAATCCATCAGAAATGTTTATTAACTATGCAAAGCAGTACTCAGATATGCCATTTATCATTCGTTTAGATCAAGATGATAAAGGATACAAAGCAGGGCGTTTTTTACGGTCAAGTGATTTAGGAAGTACAACGCCGAATAGTGAGTGGAAACCGGTTGTAATTGATGCTTTAACAGACACCATTCAAGTTCCAAACGGTACTATGGGTCAACGTTGGGAAGATGGCAAACAATGGAACTTAAAACTTGAAAATGAACAAGGCGAAAAAATCGATCCAAGCATGTCTGTCGTGACTGGCGAACATGAAATTGTAACGATTCAGTTCCCTTACTTTGATAATGCAGGCAACGGTGTGTTTGAACGTCCAATTGCAGTGCGTAAAGTCACTTTGGCAAACGGTGAAGAAGTGCTTGCGGCAACGATTTATGACTTGATGACAAGTCAATATGGCGTTAAACGATTCAATCACCCATTAGAATCGAAAGACTTTAATGACGCAGAATCATTCTATACACCGGCTTGGCAAGAAAAAGTGACAAGTGTTAAAGCAAATTTAGTGACTCAAGTCGCACGTGAATTTGCGCAAAATGCAATTGATACAGGCGGTCGCTCAATGATTATCATGGGCGCAGGTATTAACCACTGGTTTAACTCTGATATGATTTATCGATCTATTTTGAACTTAGTCGTACTTTGTGGTTGCCAAGGTGTTAATGGTGGCGGTTGGGCGCACTATGTAGGTCAAGAAAAATGTCGTCCGATTGAAGGGTGGAGCACCATTGCATTTGCAAAAGACTGGCAAGGTCCACCACGTTTACAAAACGGCACAAGTTGGTTCTATTTCGCTACAGATCAGTGGAAATACGAAGAATCTGGTGTAGACCGTTTAGCGTCACCATTGGCTGAAAATGTGAAGTTGCAACACCCTGCTGATTATAATGTCTTAGCAGCGCGCAATGGTTGGTTACCGTCTTACCCACAATTTGATCGCAACAGCTTAATGTGGGGCGAAGAAGCAAAAGATGCAGGGGAATTTACGAACGAAGCGGTTTTAAAACGTGCATTAGACGATGTGAAATCCCGTAAAACAAAATTTGCGATTGAAGACCCAGATTTACGTAAAAACCATCCTAAATCATTATTCGTATGGCGTTCGAACCTAATTTCAAGTTCTGCTAAAGGACAAGAATATTTCATGAAACATTTGCTAGGCGCGAAATCTGCATTAATGGCAGAACCGAATGAAACTGAGAAACCTGAAGAGATTACTTGGCGTGAAGATACGGTTGGTAAATTAGACTTACTTGTGTCATTAGATTTCCGTATGACTGCGACACCACTATACTCTGACATCGTGTTGCCGGCAGCAACATGGTATGAAAAACATGATATATCATCAACGGATATGCATCCATTTATCCATCCATTTAATCCGGCCATTGATCCATTATGGGAATCTCGATCTGATTGGGATATTTTCAAAACGATTAGTAAAACTTTTTCGGATATGGCACGTGTTCACTTAACTGGAACGTATAAAGATGTAGTAACAGCACCACTTGCACACGACTCTAAACAAGAAATTTCACTTGCTTATGGTAAAGTTCATGATTGGACAAAAGGTGAAATTGAGCCAATTCCAGGTAAAACAATGCCAGGCTTTGCAGTTGTTGATCGTACGTACACAGATGTGCATGATAAGTTCATTTCAGTAGGGCCATTATTAGAAAATGGTAAAGTCGGTGCCCATGGTGTGAGCTTCTCTGTAAAAGAACAATATGACGAACTTCGTAGTATGGTCGGCACATGGGAAGATCATACAGTTAAAAATAATAAACCGAGAATTGATACTGCTCGAAAAGTGGCGGATGTGATTTTAAATGTATCTTCTGCAACAAATGGTCGTGTATCTCAAAAATCATATGAAGATCTTGAAGCACAAACAGGGATGCAGTTAAAAGATATTTCAGGTGAACGTGCATCTGAAAAAATCACATTCTTGAATATCACTTCACAGCCACGTGAAGTCATCCCAACAGCAGTATTTCCAGGATCAAACAAACAAGGGCGCAGATACTCACCATTTACAACTAATATTGAACGTTTAGTCCCATTTAGAACGTTAACTGGACGTCAAAGTTATTATATTGACCATGAAGTATTCCAACAATTCGGTGAGCAATTACCGGTGTATAAACCAACATTGCCACCTATGGTATTTGGTTCAAAAGATAAACAAGTGAAAGGCGGACAAGATTCACTCGTACTGCGCTATTTAACGCCACATGGTAAATGGAATATACACTCAACATACCAAGATAACCAACACATGTTGACGTTATTCCGTGGTGGTCCAACAGTTTGGATTTCAAATGAGGATGCAGCACAACATGATATTGAGGATAATGATTGGTTAGAAGTGTATAACCGTAATGGTGTCGTAACAGCAAGAGCGGTTGTTTCACATCGTATGCCACGAGGCACAATGTTTATGTATCATGCGCAAGATAAACACATTGAAACACCAGGATCTGAGATTTCTGGTACACGTGGGGGCTCTCACAATGCGCCAACACGTATTCACTTAAAACCTACGCAGTTAATGGGTGGTTATGCACAAATCAGTTATTCGTTTAACTATTATGGACCAATTGGGAACCAACGTGATGTATACGTTGCGGTGAGAAAGATGAAAGAGGTGGATTGGCTTGAAGATTAAAGCGCAAGTTGCAATGGTGTTAAACCTAGACAAATGTATCGGGTGTCATACGTGTAGTGTGACATGTAAAAGCACATGGACCAATCGACCTGGTGCGGAATATATGTGGTTTAACAATGTAGAGACAAAACCAGGTATTGGTTATCCAAAACGTTGGGAAGACCAAGAGCACTATAAAGGTGGCTGGACGTTAAACAAAAAAGGGAAATTAGAATTAAAATCAGGGACGCGAATCAATAAGATTGCACTTGGTAAAATTTTCTACAACCCTGATATGCCAGTCATTAAAGATTATTATGAACCATGGACATACAACTATGAACATTTAACAACAGCAAAAGCCTCAGAACATTCACCAGTCGCAAAAGCACATTCAGCAATGACAGGGCAACGTATGGATATCGAATGGGGACCGAACTGGGAAGATGACTTAGCGGGTGGCCACGTTACCGGACCACAGGATCCGAATATTCAAAAAATCGAAGAAGATATTAAATTCAACTTTGACCAAACATTTATGATGTATTTACCTCGTTTATGTGAACATTGTTTAAATCCGAGCTGTGTGGCCTCTTGTCCATCAGGCGCAATGTATAAACGTGATGAAGACGGCATTGTTCTTGTAGACCAAGAAGCATGTCGCGGCTGGCGTTACTGCATGACAGGCTGTCCTTATAAAAAAGTGTACTTCAACTGGAAAACAAATAAAGCTGAAAAATGTACGTTCTGTTTCCCTCGTGTTGAAGCTGGAATTCCAACAGTATGTTCGGAAACATGTACAGGTCGTATGCGTTATTTAGGTGTATTACTATATGATGCTGACCGTGTCCAAGAAGCGGCGACAGCTGAAAACGAACAAGACTTATATGAAAAACAACTCGACTTATTCTTAAACCCATTTGATGAAGCTGTAATCGAGCAAGCCGAAAAAGATGGTATTTCACAAGAGTGGATTGAAGCAGCACAAAACTCACCGATTTATAAACTTGCAATCGAATATAAATTGGCATTCCCATTACATCCAGAGTACCGTACAATGCCGATGGTTTGGTATTGTCCACCGCTCAGTCCAATCATGAATTATTTCGAAGGAAAAAATGCAGGAAATAACCCAGATGCGATTTTTCCGGCTATTGAAGAAATGCGTTTGCCTGTACAATATCTTGCTGAATTATTTACTGCCGGAGACACAACTGCAGTAAAAGGGTCTTTACAACGCATGGCAATGATGCGTAGCTATATGCGTGCACAAAATACGGGGCGTGACTTTGATATGTCACGATTAGAACGTGTCGGATTAACAGAACGTCAAGCAAAAGACATGTACCGTTTGTTAGCCATTGCAAAACATGAAGACCGCTTCGTTATTCCAACATCACACAAAGAACAATATATGGACACGTATGCGGCGCAAGGTAGCCAAGGTTATGGTGGTGAACACTTCGGTGCAAACTGTGACGGTTGTGGCGTACCTGTAGGTGCAGGTGGTAAAACGGGTCAAGAAATATACAACGACAACTTCTATGGAGGGATCTTCCGTGATTAACCTTGAAACGCTCAAGTATTACAAAGAGACATTTGCTTATCTGAGCCAACAATTAAGTTTTCCGGAAAAATTGACCTTTCATCCTAAAACATTTGATGCGATTTTCAGTGAGGATCACCCTGCGTATCCTCACGTGAAAGCGTATCGTGAACGTATGTATGAATTGAGTTTGTCTGAAATTAAATCTTTGTACACGGATACGTTTGACTTTAATAAGAAAACAACGTTATATATGACCTTCAATAAATTTGATACGCAAAAAGAGCGCGGACAAATGCTAGCAAAGCTTAAAGTTTTATATGAAATGTTTGGCCTAGAAATGCCAGCATCAGAGCTCTCTGATTATTTACCATTAATGCTTGAATTTTTATATGCAGCACCGATTGATGGCGATGATCGAGCACAAGAAAATATGCAATTGCTTATTATGATTATTGAAGATGGCACGTATCCAATGATGAAATATTTAGAGGAAAAGGGTAATCCATATAGTCATTTAATACGAGGTTTACGAGAAACGTTAAAACGTTGCATCGTACAAGACAATGAGGTGACACAACATGTTTAATCAATTTTTATGGGTAATCTTCCCATATCTCTGTCTTGCAATCTTCATAATTGGTCATATTGCGCGCTATAAATTCGACCAATTTTCATGGACTGCAAAATCAAGTGAATTTATTGAAAAAAAGCAACTAAAGTGGGGAAGTTTATTATTTCATTTAGGTATTATTCCTGTGTTCTTTGGACACGTTGTAGGTCTTTTGATACCGGCACATTGGTTAGAAGCGATAGGTGTAAATAACCACCTGTATCATATTGGAGCTGTGTATATTGGTAGTATATTTGGTATAATAACATTAATCGGTATGTTTTTATTAACAGCAAGACGTGTAACAAAAGCAAATGTGCGTCGTTTAAGTTCTGCATCAGATATACTTGTCAACTTTTTATTATTAGTCATCGTGTTTGCGGGTCTTTATGCAACGCTCGTTGTAAATGCTACAACGCCAGATTTTGATTATCGTCAAACAATTTCGATATGGTTCAGAGGATTGTTCATGTTTAGCCCTGATGCAAACTTAATGACAGCTGTGCCACTTGCTTTTAAATTACATGTTTTGTTAGGCTTTTCTATTATGGCTTTGTGGCCATTTACAAGACTTGTTCATGTATGGAGTGTCCCATTATCATATGCGAGCCGAAGTTATATTATTTACCGCAAACATAAAGTATAAATAAAGATGGGGTGATGACCGTGGACCCAATTGATTTTTCAAAACATGATTATCAATCGGAGCTTGAAGTGTTGCGACTTCGCTTTGGCTTTGATTTTGCAGGACTTGCATTACCTACAGAAGATCATGTCGGTATGAAAATCAAATGGCGTTACGTGTCAGGTAATCTGAATAATAGATATCAACGCATCGTTCTCCGTAATGGACGTGGCATTGCCGGTACTGTGATGAAAACAGGAAAGCCAATGACTATTGCTGATACAAACCAAGAAGAAATACAACAATCATTATTTAATTTTCCAATACTCTTGAGTGAGCAGTTGACTGCACTTGTAGCAATACCGCTTTGGCACAATCATCGTGTCAAAGGGGTCTTGTTATTTGGTCAGAGAAACGGAAAACCCTTACCTAATAAGACACGCGACGTCATTAATATTAAAGGAATTGGTTCATTAACAAGCGAAGACAGGGTGATATTATAATGAAATCTAAAACGAAACCGTATGTTTTAAATGAGTTATTGTTATCACATTATGAAAATACAACTGAAATGATTCTCTTTATTGATCGTGCTGGGGATGTTATTTTTATGAACAATGCTGCAAAGCGTGTGCTTTCAGATGATAATAATTTACAAGCAGTAACATCAAATACGATATGTGGGCGTTGTGAAGGGTATACGACAGAACATGCGTTAAAAACGTGTTACAATTGTTTTTTAGAAACACAAGAAATGGGGAATTCTACCTTTCAAGTGTTCATGAAAACACGTGAGAATAAAGTGGAACCTTTTACTGCAATGTATCAAACTATAGATAAAGAGCAAGATATTAAAGTATTTACACTTCAAAATGTGACACAACAACTCGAACGTCATGAAAAGCTTCATCAACGACATATGATTCAAAAAACCATTGCAGCACAAGAAAATGAACGAAAGCGTATATCACGTGAACTTCATGATGGTGTCGTTCAAGAACTGATTAACGTCAATGTAGAAATGCGCCTACTTAAATACCAACAAAATATGGAAAGTATGATTAAACAATCGCATAATATTGAAGGGTTAATGGCGAAGTTAATTGATGACATACGGAATTTATCTTCAGAATTAAGACCGTCATCATTAGATGATCTTGGTTTAGATGCCGCATTTAAGACATACTTTAAACAGCTTGAAAACAATTACGGATTAATGGTGAATTACCACTTCGATATGCCGCCGCAACGCTTTGATAGTGAGATTGAAACAGTTGTATACCGTGTCGTGCAAGAAGCGGTATTTAATGCTATGAAATATGCGGATGTAGATGTTGTAGATGTCAACGTTCGAAAAGATAAAAATCGTTTATTTGCTGAAGTATCAGACCAAGGTGTGGGATTTGATCCTAAAGACCATCCTAAAGGCTCTGGTTTAGGCTTATATGGTATGAATGAACGCGCTGAACTTGTTAATGGTAAACTAGATATTAAAACAGAAAAAGGGAAAGGTACTCTAGTCACTTTAGAAGTGCCTATTGAGCAAATTGGGGGCGTTGAGCTTGAAAATCGTAATAGCAGATGATCACGCAGTGGTACGAACTGGCTTTTCTATGATTTTAAATTTTCAAGAAGATATGGAAGTTGTAGGAACAGCTGCTGATGGTGTAGAAGCTTATCAAATGGTCATGAAATACGAACCTGATGTTTTGATTATGGATTTAAGCATGCCGCCTGGAGAATCAGGTTTAATCGCGACGAGTAAAATTTTAGATAGCTTTCCTAAGACAAAAATATTAATCCTTACAATGTATGATGATGAGGAATATTTATTCCATGTGTTACGAAGTGGCGCGAGTGGTTATATTTTAAAAAATGCGCCTGATGAGCAGTTATTACTCGCAATACGTACGGTTTATAAAGGTGAAACATTTATTGATCCGAAGATGACAACATCACTTGTTAAAGAATTTGTCCATTCTTCTGATGATGCTTCATACTCAAATGACCCGTTCAAAGTGTTATCTAAGCGAGAACTTGAAATATTACCACTTATTGCTAAAGGCTACGGTAATAAAGATATTGCTGAAAAATTATTTGTTTCCGTGAAGACAGTTGAAGCACATAAAACACGTATTATGGACAAATTAAACTTAAAATCTAAACCAGAACTCGTAGAATATGCGTTAAAGAAAAAGTTATTAGATTTTTAGAATAAACGTTAGAAGTCTTGATTAAGATTTCTGACGTTTTTTTATGATTGTTGACTTTGTATAAATGAATAAAAAATAATGTTAAAATGCTAACTTTTTTAGGGGAAGCACCCATATGTGTATAGGGGAAGTCCTTATGTTATTAATTTCACAAGCACGTTACACTATGTATGAATTAGTAAACACGTATTAAAATGAAAGACAATGGAAAAAGGTCTATACGTTTTGGTACACAATGAAATTTAAAGAAAAAGGGTGAAAGAGAATGAATAAGTCAAAAGGCGGTCTTCAACTCGGGTTACAAACATTAAGCCTTGTAGCTGGGTTTATGGTGTGGAGTATCATCGCACCTCTCATGCCATTTATTTCACAAGATATTAAAATCTCAAGTGGACAGTTATCAATCATCTTAGCGATTCCTGTTATTTTAGGTTCAGTCCTTCGTGTACCATTTGGATATTTAACAAACATTGTAGGTGCAAAATGGGTATTTTTTACGAGTTTCATTGTACTAATGATACCAGTGTTTTTATTAAGTCAAGCGGCATCTCCTGGAGCTTTGATGTTTGCAGGCTTCTTTTTAGGAGTGGGCGGTGCAATTTTCTCAGTAGGTGTAACATCGATTCCTAAATATTTTTCTAAAGATAAAGTTGGTTTAGCAAATGGTATTTACGGTATGGGGAACTTAGGAACAGCAGTTTCTGCATTCCTAGCACCACCTATTGCGGGTGTGATTGGATGGCAATCCACTATTAAATTATACCTTATTGTAATGGCTGTCTTTGCGATTGTTATGTTCTTCTTAGGAGACAATAAAGAACCAAAAGTGAAAGTACCACTCGTTGAACAATCACGTAAGCTGATGGCGAACTACAAATTATATTACTTGAGTTTTTGGTATTTCATTACGTTTGGTGCCTTTGTGGCTTTCGGTTTATTCTTACCTAACTATTTAGTGACGCATTTCGGTATTGATAAAGTAGATGCTGGAATTAGAACCGGTGTATTTATTGCCTTAGCAACATTCTTACGTCCGGTAGGGGGAATGTTAGGAGATAAGTTTAACGCAGTAACGATGTTGAAAATTTTCTTCTCTATTATGATTGTAGGATCATTCTTATTAGGAGTTTCTCATAATATTTTCTTCTTCACACTTGGCTGTTTAACAGTAAGTGTATGTGCAGGTATTGGAAATGGACTCATCTTCAAACTTGTGCCACATTACTTTACAACCGAAGCGGGTGTGGCAAACGGCATCGTTTCCATGATGGGAGGTCTCGGTGGTTTCTTTCCACCACTTGTCATTTCAGCGGTAACGGGAATGACAGGAACAAGCCATTTAGCCTTTATATTATTAAGTGTCTTCGGTATTATTGCATTAATCACTATGATGAATTTATCAAAACGTGAAAAAAACGTAGCATAAACAATGTTTAGCGCTAGAACTACATTAATAGGTTCTAGCGCTAATTTTATTTGCGCTATTGAAAGTTATGGGTGCGTCATAGGCACTATGACGGAAACGATAGTGGGCGATATTCCCATCATCGATAGCATCATGTTTTATGTCAATGCAACAATATTTAGGATAAGAAGTGGGTATTAATGATACTTTCTAAGACCACGGGCAACTCAACAAACGCACTTTGTTTATGGATGCGCTCAGTAACTTTATGTGCATCTTTACCAATGGGGCCACAGTTTATTAATGGTGCTTGAATGGCCTCAATATCTTTAAAAGGGATTTTATATGTTCGATTAAATACGGGTGTTTGTTGTTCAAATGCTTCAAAACCCGAACCGTTTGGTGAAGGTGCGACATAACTTAAATCACTAATGCCATTAAAATAATGTATACGTTCTGAACTTCGATTAAACGTTTCTTTAAATGTTTTACAAATTGTCTGCCCTACAGCTTCTATCATTGGATGAAATGATGCGTTCGTAGCTGGATAATAGGGTGGTGTAAAGAATGTCACGACAGTTGGGCCTAAATCACGACACATATTCATCAGCATATCCACTATCGTAATCGATTGCGTGTGCGGTGCTGAATCTTGTGCGATGACATCATCAATCATTTGTTGAACGGTACTTTCATCATGAATATGCACCGCATGTTGATAGAGTTCTTCATAGGTCATGAACTTTATGTCGATATCAAATGCAATGTCTTCTGCATTAATCCGTGTTTCGTAAATTTCCATCCCCTTTAGCACACCTTTTTTAACAGCAGAGTTAAACCTATCGTAAATGTCATTCGCATTACTTCTGAATAAAAATAAATTAAACAACGCCACAGTACGAAATGGTGTTTGGACGTCATAATAATCCTTAATATCAGTCACTTTTAAACTTACAGGCATCGGCGTTTGTTCACCTTCAAAATGCTCTTTAAAATTTAAACTGTACTCGATTTCTTGAATAATGAAACTCATTAAGAAGTTTGAACTTAAGCCGTTCGAAGGGGTTCCGACGTGTGTTTCGCGACCATAAACCAATACACTTGGCATAATTTTGCCAATGGATCCTGTGTAATAATAGTGATTGTCATCATCTTGTGCTTGTTGGAATGTTGGTTCACTATTTAAGTGTAAAGCCATTTTGAGTTGATGCTGTTCACGAAGGGTATTCACATGTTCTACTGCAGCATGCATCCCTTTTGAGGTTACTTCTTCATCCGGTACTGTCATTAAAATTAAATTGACATCCCATTGTTCAATACTAGCTTTTTCAATAAGTGCCATATGTAGCATCAAACCAGGTTTCATATCCATAGCACCGCGACCAAAAAGATAATCACCTGATTCTAAATCAGCGCGGCTGACATCACCTAAATAAGTGGTATCTTTACGAAATGCCGCTGTTAATTGATCCATATCAAAGGCTTGTCCTTGGAATGGACCATAATCATCGATTCCAACAGTATCATAGTGACTGATCAGTGTCACAGTCTCTTTTGCATTTGGTGCTTGATAAAATGCCACAACAGCATGGCGTTTATCTTTTGTAGACACCAGTTGTATATGCTTAGGGTGTGCTTTAAAGTAATCTAAAGTCATTAGCTCATCTTGAATCATATATGGAAATTCTAATTCACCTGTAGAGTGTGTCACACTTGAATGTGCAACAAGTTGTTTAAGTAAAGCTTCTCTATCAGCAGCAGTTTGCCATCTCATATTCATTTTTAAATCCCCCTTGTTGAATAACAGTAAATATATCATTCAATTGTTATTGTAAAGGGTTTCATATCTTAAAGACAATAACTATTTTTGAATGATTGGCTTTATGAAATTTATGTGACGTCATCAATCTGACTATCGCTAACGAATAAAACTGTGATACTATAAGCGTAATGACTCTGTAGAGAAAGTTGGATTATCAATGGCGAAGAAAATTTTGGGTTTTGTATTAATAGCCGTGCTTTTATTCGTTCTTGTCGCAGCAGGGTTCTTTGCATATAAAGGATACCAAAAAAGTCAAAATTATAAATTGATTGATCAATATCTGACTGAAAAGCATTTAAAATCAAAAATTATTGACGAAAAAAGTGATTACGATCAACGTAAAGGTATTTTTTACAAAGAAATCCGTTTAAAAGGTGATGAGAAGAATATTTATATCGCCCAACCCATACATTTAAAGCGTGGTTTATTCTTGCAAGGTTTCGATGCTAAAACGAAAAAGCACGATAAAAAAGCAAAATATAACTTTTTTGATGAAAATTACAAAATGAAATAAGATAGTGAAAAACTCGGACAACGTAAAGATGTTCGAGTTTTATTGTGTCATAGAAGTCTAGTTATGGTCACGCTCACCGTGTCTTATGATTGTGACTTTAATCGTTTAACGTAAGTATGAACCGAGTAAGGTGTTATATGTTTTTGATATAATAGGATTAAATGTATTGAAAGGGGTTAAAATTTATGAAAGATACAAAACAATTATTGAAACAACTAACAGATATTGATGGTATAGCGGGACATGAATATGATGTTAAGCATGCGATGCGCGACTTATTAGAACCTAATAGTGATGAAATGATTTATGATAATCTTGGTGGTGTGTTTGGCAAAAAGCATGCAGACTCAGGTAATAAGACAATCATGATTGCTGGTCATATGGATGAAGTAGGTTTCATGGTAACAAAAATTGATGACCATGGATACATAAAATTTACACCAGTTGGTGGTTGGTGGAACCAAGTGATGCTTTCTCAAAAAGTAACCATAACGACGGATCAAGGGGATAAAATTAGAGGGGTGATTGGTTCAAAGCCACCGCATGTCTTAGGTGCAGAAGAACGTAAAAATCCTGTGAAAATTGAAAACATGTTTATCGATATCGGAGCGAAAGATAAAAAAGAGGCAGAAGCTACAGGTATTGAAATAGGGAATATGATTACACCTTATTCCGAATTTGAAACGCTAGTAAACGATAATTACATGACTGCAAAAGCCTTTGACAATCGTTATGGGTGTGCGTTAGCGGTAGATGTTTTAGATGAATTAAAAGATACTGCTGTCAATGTAAATGTTGTTGCGGGTGCAAATGTGCAAGAAGAGGTTGGACTACGAGGTGCGAAAGTAGCAGCACATAAAATTAAGCCGGACTTAGCCATTGCAGTGGATGTTTGTCTTGCATATGATTCGCCAGGTATGGAAAAAGATGGCGATGTTAAACTTGGACAAGGACCAGCAGTGATTGCATTAGACGGGTCTAATATCGGTCATGTTGGATTCATACGCCATGTAAAAAAAGTTGCAAAAGACCATAATATTGCACTTCAATTTGATACCATGCCTGGAGGCGGAACAGATGCCGGGAATATCCATACTTCATTAGACGGTATACCGTCAATTTGTATTTCTGTTCCTTTACGTTATATGCATTCAAATGTATCTGTTTTACACCAAGGTGATTATCAACAAGCCGTTAAACTTGTAACTGAAGTAGTGAAAGCATTAAACGATGAGACGGTAGAAAACATTATGTGGTAAGGTTAATACAAAGCAGTGATTGTTTTTAATTACAAAATGGAAGTACACGACAATGACATTTTTAGTCGTGTGCTTTCTTTTTTGTACAAATTATGATTGTCATTTAACTTGAATTCATGTTAGATTTATTGCAATACATAGTAGTAAAGGAGGGCTTTTGATGCAACATACTCAGAAACGATGGATAGGATATTTGTTGGTTATCATTGGCGCATCGTTTTGGGGTGTAGGGGGTACTGTCTCACAATGGCTCTTTCAACATGCACACTTGCAAGTGGGCTGGTTTGTAGCCGTACGCTTAATCATCTCAGGGGTATTATTAATCGCAATCGCTTTTATTACCCAAGGCCCAAAGGTGTTTGTAATATGGTGGGATAAACGTGCAGCATTTCAAATTGTGATTTATGGTGTTTTAGGGATGTTGGCGGTGCAATTTACGTTTATGTCATCCATTAGTCATGGTAATGCCGCGGTAGCCACTTTGTTACAATATTTGGGTCCAATTTTTATGATATTCTATCTTGTTTTAACAAAAGTGACGACATTTGGTCGAAAAGAAGCCATTGCCATCATATTAGCCCTCGTCGGCTCATTTTTACTTTTAACCAATGGCCACGTGTCAAATTTACAAGTACCTAAAGCTGCAATAATATGGGGCTTGTTGTCTGCAATCGCTTTAGCATTCTATACGATTTATCCAGTGAAATTACTTGCGAGATGGGGTTCTTTAAATGTTGTGGGTTGGGCCATGCTGATTGGTGGTATTGCATTGAGTTTCATTCATCCACCTTGGCAAGTACATCTATCGTCATGGACGGTAGAGACACATATCTTGTTTTGGTTTGCGATAATTTTTGGAACAATGCTTGCCTTTTGGTTTTATATTGATAGCTTACATTATTTATACCCTCATGAAGCAGGGTTATTAGGGACAATTGAGCCATTAATGGCCCTATTAACATCGGTGGTATGGCTTCAAATTGGCTTTGGTTATTGGCAACTTGCCGGCGTGGTATGTATCATCGCCATGGTGGTTGTTTTATCGATTATGAAAAAATGATAGTGTAATATCCGTTACAATATGTGTAAGTAGGCGTCATGAAGGCGCTTACTTTTTCAAATCACGTGGGGAGCATTTAAGGGGATGAACAGTCATTTTATGAAAAATGAGTGAAGGCTATTAAATGTAAAAGCAGTGTATCGATATCAAGTTGTCAAAGAGAAAATAAAAAGAGCAGAAGGAACATCTAAAGTTCTCATCTGCTCTTTCAGATATATGTTTAATGATTAATGATGCATTTTCATATCGTGAATTTTCATCATTAAGCCATGTGGAACATCATCGTGTGATACGACTTCTTTTTTAACATAGTCATGTTTATCACCTTTGTTTGCCACGAGTTTAACAAAGTCACCTTTTTTAGGTTGAAAATCATGATCTGTAGGAATCTTTACATTTTCTTCGATTGATTTATCAGATTCACTTATTACTTTTTCTGCAGTCGTGTGATCTTTCATGTAACCGTAATATGTTTCTTTTTGACCAGACATCATAATTGCAACAATAACAATGATAGTGGCAACGACCATTAGTCCAATTAAAATAAAACCAAGCGTTTGTTTATTTTTCATGTTAAGTAAAGCTCCTTTTACATAATATAATGCTATTGTAATAGATTATGATAGAAATCAAAAGGGGGAGATATATTGACAAAATTGTGACGGCATTTTAAATTATAAATGATAATAAATTGTAATAAAAATTTTATTGAAAAGTGGTTGGAAAGTGATAAAATGTGAGGTAGCTCATAGTGTAAGAGGTGATGATATGAGCTTTTATGACTTTATGTTAGCATTTCATGGAGATGAAACCCCATTAGGAGAATTGGCAACGTTCTTAATGAATGATAACGATTTTCCACGGGATTTAATACATCCAAACGATATACTAGCATATTTTCATAAGGAGACCACCGTGGATAATAACATAATTGAGACGGTCAAACGAGCGTTACAATTATATGCCAATTCCAAAGGGTTATTATAATGGTGGTAAGGCGAGTTGATTGAAACTTGCCTTCACCCTTACATATCTTGACATGACACGGAAGTAGGCTTTAGCTTACTTCTGTGTTTTTATATGTGCGCATCCACCTCACATTATGACATATGCATTGTCGTAAACATCCTATGTTAAAATAATAATGCAATGTTGGCATCGGGAGGGATGAGGATGGCGAAACAAACATCGATTAAAATTCAAGAACAATGGCTATTGGTCGTCGGGATTGTATTCATAGCCTCAACGTTAAGAGCGCCTTTGACGGCTGTTGGTCCTGTCATTCACCAAATTAAGATAGACTTACATATTAATGATATGGTTGCAGGCTTAATCACAACGATTCCTTTAGTCATTTTTGGGGTGATTTCCATATGGGTGACACGTTTTATAACGCGCTACGATATGTCGAGGATTTTATTTATTGCAGTTATGGCTACAATCGCAGGTATGTTTATCCGTACAGTGGGAGGCATGGTTCCTTTTTTTGTCGGTACAACTGTATTAGGTGTCGCCATCGCATTTTGTAATGTGACACTTCCAGCATTTGCCAAAAATCATTTTCCGTTGCAAATTGGATTGATAACAGGTATATATAGTGCAACGATGAACTTAACAGCAGGGCTTGGAGGTGGCTTCAGTTTTCCATTATCAACAGTCAGTACACTCGATTATCGCCTCTCATTATCATTTTGGATATTATTTGGCGTGATCGCTATATTATGTTGGTTACCACAGCTCAAAAGTCAGACCGAGCCCATAACGCGTCCGCAACAAACATCTCCAGTATACAACATCGTTAAATCCAGATTAGCTTGGGCTGTCGCCATTTTGATGGCATTTCAATCAATGACGTTCTATTGTATTGTTGCATGGTACCCCTCAATTCTTATTAGTAAAGGAATTGCGCCAGATATAGCTGGTTATATGTTGATGCTCAATCAGTTTGCACAATTACCGATGACATTTACTTTTCCGATTATTGCATCCAAAATGCGCAATCAACGTCGTTTAATTCATATTATTACAGCGTTGTTTGGACTGGGATTCACACTATTGTGGAGCCATCAATTTTGGATCATATTATTTGCGATGATCTTTTCGGGAATGGCTGTAGGGGCTTGTTTTAGTTTGTGTATGACGCTTTTTTCAATCCGTGCCAAAACGACAACTGGCAGCATGCAGTTATCGGGATTTGGGCAAACTGTAGGCTATTTAATTGCTGCAATCGGCCCGTTTTTGATGGGAACAATCCATGAGTGGACGAATGCATGGTCTATAGCAATAAGCATGTTTATAGGTATGACGATGATTATATTTATCGCAGGTCATTATGCAACGACGACAGCGGTGATAGAAGATGAACTTATAAAAAAATAGAGCGTGTGGGATGGGGTTCCCTTGAGACTCCCTATTCCCACACGCTTATTTAGTTAGTGAAGACGGCTGTTCTAATAATGATTGTATATAATGTGTGATTTCATCTTTCATGGTAGGGTCGTTTAACGCGAAATGTAATGTGGTTTTTACAAATCCGATTTTTTCGCCAACATCATATCGCGTGCCATCGAATTCATATGCAAAAACTTGATCATCTTGGTTTAAACGTTCAATCGCATCCGTTAATTGAATTTCACCACCAGCACCCACATCTTGTGTATCTAAGTAATTAAAAATTTCAGGTGTTAAAACATAACGTCCCATAATCGCGAGGTTAGAGGGGGCTGTACCTATTGCAGGCTTTTCAATAAATTGTTTTACTTCATAGCGACGTCCGTCTTTAGATTGTGGTTCAACAATGCCATATCTGTGCGTCTCTTCAAAAGGTACTTCTTGAACACCAATAACGGATTTTTGCGTCTTTTCATATTGCTCAATGAGTTGCTGAATGGCCGGTGTTTCTGATTGAACAATGTCGTCTCCAAGTAATACCGCAAAAGGTTCATTTCCAAAGAATTGACGTGCCGTCCAAATAGCATGACCAAGTCCTTTTTGTTCTTTTTGACGTACATAGAAAATATTCGCTAAGTCCGTAGAGTGTTGTACTTTCTCTAATAAGTCCATTTTTCCTTTTTCTTTTAATGTTGATTCTAACTCTTTTTGATTGTCAAAATGATCTTCAATCGCCCGTTTATGTTTTCCAGTGACGATAATGATATCTTCAATTCCTGCACGAGACGCTTCTTCAACAATATATTGAATGGTTGGGGTATCAAGAATAGGCAACATCTCTTTCGGCATCGCCTTTGTTGCAGGTAAAAAACGTGTCCCTAGACCCGCAGCTGGGATGATCGCTTTCTTTATTTTTGACATAAAAAAATAGCCTCCTAGCTCAATCTTTGTCATTTCTTTTATTATAGTACAAATTAAGAAGAAATACTAAAGTGAGCTAGAAGGGATATTAATTTAAATCATTTAATAGTGATGTAGAAGTTTTATAGATTTGCAGTGATTTGATTTGTGTGGCCTTAACGTCGATGTCTAAAGGACCTTTACTAAAATCATGAATTAAGATGTGTTGTCTTAAATGGAGTGTATTTTTAACATCTTGGATATGTTGGCTCGGTATAAAAGTGTTTGCATCAAATTGAATTAAGTTACGTGCATTCATCGTTTCATCATCATATGTACGTACGATAACAAGATGTTTGTCACGAATTAAGTCACTTGAGATTTGATAATGGTGCCATACTTCTGGGACCTCAATCATTTTATCCGAATCATCTGTTAAAAGTAAAATATCATAATAATCATCGGTTTGTTTTACAATCGCATGTTTTTGTTTTTTAACATAGTGCTGCATGAATGGACGCAATAAATCAGAGATGAAAGGTAACATAGTGTTCAAATGTCGCGCGTTAACATAACAGAATGTGGAGTCATGTCGTGCGTTCAAAGGGATATTTATCGCATGAAATGACGGTGTCAAATGTGTTAAAAAATAAAGCCATGCATGAGGTGAATGCATCATATGCGCGTGATGATAGTGTTCAAAAATATTAGGTGACAAACCAATTAAAGAAAAGGAAAGGTGCTGATCTTTAACAACATGAGACATCACCAAATTTTGCCAGTACTTTATAATATGTTGATTAACACGTATGGATGGATGTGAATCTTCAGTATCTACATAACTTGAAATATCAATGACATAACCTGAAATTGTTGTTTTTAAGTGTTGAGATTGTTGAATATAATGGTTAATGTTACGCTTTGTATCATGTGGCATTAATAGTTCGAATGCACATGAATTAAAAACATGTTGAAAGCGCTCAGATAGATAATCTATATCTTTAAGCGTTAAACTTTTAAAGTCAAAAATGATATTGACATTAGGAAGTATAGATTTTAGTGCAGGTATGACACGTGTTATCTTTTTAATATGATTTAAAAAGTTAGTTTCTAACACGTCGTAATCATATAACGAAGTGATTTTGAAACTGAAATGTAAATGATAGCGATGCATAAAACGTATCATTTGTTCAAGTGTACACCCTGTATGATGTGTTAATTTAACATTCAAACTATCTTCAAAATATAAATAATGACACTGTTGACGTAAGACATCATTGAAAGCGTTAAAAAAGTGTTCATGTGCAAACATTTCATCTAAATACGTTAGCGTTAATCGGACATGCGGTAACTTAAATAATGATGGTGGCGTTACTGCATCCAAATCTACTTTGAAGGTTACGCCGCTTTGATCTTCAGCAACGTTTTGATTTAATTGTTGAAAGATTTTTGAACTATTATGATGGACAATAATCTTCGTATCAATTTGTAAATGATGTTTTTTATATGTGTAAGGACTCATACCAATATAACTTTTAAATTGTTTAGAATAATTACTGTAATTAGAAAAACCATAACTTTGAGCGATGTCATAAATAGAGTAATTATTCCATAATAAGTGAGGCAGGGATAAGCTAAGCTTCAGGGTAACGGTGTAGCTTTTGAAATTGAACCCTAATTGTTCGTTAAATAAAATAGAGATATATGATGATGAAACAAAAAATGAGCGTGCTAAATCTTGAAGCGTAATTTTATGTTCAATATCTTTATGTATAATGTTCAAGACGTTAGCGAACATGTCGGAATCTACTTGCATTTTGGGCATATAAATCCCTTCGCAAGGGGTATAACATTCTTTCAATAGCATTTGAATCATTGTATGTAGGGTTTTATATTGTTGTTCTTCACCATGATGGATGATTAAAGATTGAATACAATCCCGTAATTGTTCATGCGAATATAATTTCGTATCATCAAAATAACCATTAATAAAATTAGGCTGTGTCTCTATTAATATATGGAGGGGGATAGTGATTTTAATAAGCGCTTGTGCATGATGTATTTTTATGAGGTCACTGTGGTTGACGATGGCAACCTGATAATATAACTCTTTATTTAAACCATTATGTTGAATTTTTAATTTTCCATCGAGAGAGAAATACATTTCCACAGCATTAAAACAACGATAAGATTCAGTATGAAATTGTTCTAATAATTCAATATGAACATCTTGCATGGATGAAACCTCACTTACTAAAAATTTATATGTCGTAATGGTATGAAGGAAACTCAGTGATAAATAATTAGTATTATAGAACTAAATATAATAAGCAACAATATTTTCCGTTTTATTTTAATTTTTTAATTACTTTTTGATATTATTAGACATATCATACGTTGTTATCAGTAAATAAAAGACACATAACTAAAATTTAGATGTTAAATATTGATATAATGATACGATAACAAACAATGATTTTTAATTAATGTGGTGAGAGGTGAAAAAATGATAAATAAAAGAGAGTTGAACGGAGGGATTGATACAAATTTACTATTATATGTTGTTAATTAAGTAGAGTTTTAAAAAGTTATGCTAAATGTGTTGAAACAAAATGAATACATATTGAAAAAGTAAAGTAGGTGCAACGAAGCGGATAATGGGGAAATGAAGAAGATGAGTCTTTAAACTAAAGCAATGCACGTAGGATTCAGAATATTAAAAGGTCTTCCAAACCCTACGTAAGACATATGTGTCATTTGAGGCGGTTGCTATGCCAAAGTAATATCGATGTGAGAACGACAAGTATTAAAGAAATAGCAATTACGATAATCCATGAGATGCCGGACTGTGCGTCGATAGGTAACGGTACGTTCATCCCAAAGAAACTAAATACCAATGTCGGTAACGTGAGAAGAACTGTAAAAATTGTAAGTGTCTGCATCGTCGTATTTAGCTGGTTTGAAAGTAATGATGCATATGAATTGGTCATACTTTCAACAATGCGTAAATAAAGTTCAGTTGTTTCTATTGCTTGTTGATGTTCATTTAAAACGTCTTCTAACAATTCATCATCTTCTGAAAAACGTTTTAAAGTGGAAAGTCTGTATAATTTTCTATGTGTCGATGCATTTGTTTTAAGTGATGCAATAAAATATACGAGACTTTTTTCAATTTCACTTAAAAAATAAAGTCTTAAATTCGTCACACGTTTTTGAAGTTTAATGTCAACTTGACGACGTTCTTTATTTAATAAGCGTAAAGCACGGTTGAATTCTGATGACATTTCGTATAATACATTTAATGCAAATCGACTTTTATATTTTAAATTAACGTGTTGATACAGTAAGTGATCAAAATAGTTAAAACTTTGACTACAAATGGTAATGATGACGCCTTTACCAATAATAATACCCAATGGAGACGTATGATAACTTTTAATATCATAATGGTCATCCTTTAATACTGGAAAGTCACTAATAATTAATGAATAGCCACTTTCATCATTTTCAATACGTGAACTTTCCTCGCTATCGAGCGCATCTTCTAAAAAGTCTTTTGGGAAAGGGAAAAATTCTAATAACGTTTGACTTTCTTCTTGTGTTGGTTTTACAACGTTAATCCACTGTGCTGTAGACCAATCTGACGTTTCTATTATCGCTAAATTTTCATTGTTACGATAAGCTGTGATCATAGTCGTCTCCTTCTTCCTCGCTCGGTTTAAGGTGACGGATATCTTGAAAACCTTGTCTTGACTCTGCAAAGCCTTCCATTAAATCATACCAATTGTCACCACGAGCTTCTTTTATCTCTTTAAATAACTCACTTTGAGCTTGATTTAACGTCGCAATCAATGCTTTACCTTTTTCAGTAGGATATAAACATTTTAACCTTCGATCTGTTAAATCAGGTTCATCAAAAATGAGTTCGTTCTCTTTTAATAACTTTAAAGTCGCGTGAGATCCTTGTTTAGATATTTCCAAATTTTCCAACAGCTTTTTTGTTGTAATGCCTGGAAGCTTATTAATAAAAAATAAAAATCGGTGATGTTGGCGGCTAAGACCGTACTCTTTAATGAGGTCATCCGCTGTTTTTGTAAAAGTCTGATATGCATAATAAAACAACAATAGTTCATAATCGTTTTGATGGTTCATACTCGTCGTCCCTTTATTTCATAGTGACTCTATTATAATGGACTTTATAACTTATGTCATTGGATGACGAATTAAAATACACTTTCAATTGTGTATTTCGTGTAACTAATGTAAACTCAAATAATGTGACATATTTATAGTAAATTAATGTTTGAGATGAATTGATTTACAATCAAAGTGTAATAACAGCAATGATTTTAAATATTTTTTACGTAATCTTAACATTAAATTTACATTTATAAGCGATAATCGAACTATAAAGCTTAATAGAGGTGAAATAATGGAAATGTCGGTTATGGAAGTCATCTTTTCCTTTTTAGGCGGTCTTGGGATTTTTCTTTACGGTCTAAAGGTAATGGGAGATGGGCTTCAAGCTTCAGCAGGGGATAGGCTACGTGATATTTTGAATAAGTTTACATCAAATCCAGTGTTAGGGGTTATCGCTGGTATTGTAGTAACGGTATTGATTCAAAGTAGTTCAGGAACGACAGTCATTACAATAGGACTTGTAACGGCAGGCTTCATGACATTAAAGCAAGCCATCGGTGTGATTATGGGAGCGAACATCGGAACAACTGTTACAGCCTTTATTATTGGTATTGATTTAGGTGAATATGCAATGCCAATTCTTGCCATCGGTGCATTTTTAATATTCTTCTTTAAACGTTCTAAAATTAACAACATCGGCCGTATTTTATTTGGTTTCGGTTCTTTATTCTTTGGTTTAGAGTTTATGGGCGGTGCAGTTAAACCTTTAGCAGAATTAGAAGGATTCAAACAATTAATGCTTGATATGTCGTCTAATCCGTTCTTAGGTATTTTTGTCGGTACTGCTTTAACGGCATTAGTGCAAAGTTCAAGTGCGACAATAGGTATATTGCAAGAATTTTATCAACAAAATATGATTAGTCTAGATGCAGCCATTCCTGTTTTATTGGGAGATAATATTGGAACAACGATTACGGCTGTCTTAGCAAGTTTAGCAGGGTCATTAGCAGCAAAACGTGCTGCGTTTGTACATGTTATTTTTAATGTGATAGGTGTAATTATCTTTTCGCTGTGCTTACCTATCGTGATACACCTTGTTGGCATGCTACAAGATATATGGCACTTAAAACCAGCTATGGCAATTGCATTTGCACATGGAGCGTTTAATGTAACAAATACATTAATTCAATTACCATTTGTGGCAGTACTTGCTTGGATTGTCACTAAGATTGTTCCTGGTAAAGATATTACTGAAGATTATAAACCGCAACATTTAAATAAAGATCTTGTTTACCATGCGCCTGGCGTGGCTTTACAAGAAACACAGAAGGAACTACAAAATGTAGGGAATATTGTTGAATCAATGTTTGAAGATGTTAAAGATACATCAAAAATTGATAAAAAGTTATTGAAAAAGCTAGAGCAAAAACATCAAGCGGTTGAAACTATCAATGATAGCATTCGTAGTTATCTTGTTCGTATTTCGACAAAAGATATTAATAAAGGGGATGTTGAACGTTTAGCAGTCATGTTTGATGTTAATCGTTCCATTTTAAAAGTTGCTGATTTAATTAAAGAATATGTAGAACAAATTAATCGTAAGCATCAAAAAGAAATTCATCTTACGGAAGATGCGCAACGTGGCGTTGAAAAATTACTGCATCACGTTACGGAATCTTTTGATAAATCGATTGAAATGCTAGACGTCTATGACACAACGAAAAAAGATGAAATCGTCGAGCGCAGTCGAGAATCATTTAACATTGAACATAAATTGCGTAAAGGGCACATTAAGCGTCTGAATCGTGGGGAATGTTCGACTGATGGCGGTTTAATATATATCGATATGATTGGTGTATTAGAACGTATCGGTTACCATTCAAGAAATATTTCTGAATCATTAGTAGGTTTAAACGATGACGTACCTACAGATGAAGAAATTGCGACACATGAAATCTAAAATATCAAGAGACTTGACTCACAAAAAGTGAGGCCAAGTCTCTTTTTTAGGGTTCTATAATAAATCGGACCAGTGCATACATAATTTCATATATTTGATTGTTCCACAAAGCCTCGCTTTTCTGGGAGCATTACAGAAATCTATTTGATTTCGTAGTAATGCCTGCCGGTGCATGAAGACGTTACGAATGTAATGAGTTACGTATTCAGTACACCTATGAACATACGTGAATAGGTGGTCCTTTACATTGAGGAAAGCTTGAAAAGCGCATGCTCAATCCAGTCAGCTACTGCCACTGTTTTTATTGAAGTAAGCCAAAATCTTAAAATGGATTTTCGGTTTCGGCTAGATGCCTCAGAAGTCTCGGCTTAGGAATCAATCAAATACGCTATATATATTCACAAACGTTATAAAGTCTAATTTACCGACTCAGTTTTACTGATTTAAGTAGTATTAAAATAGCCATAAATATTCAAGGTTGCATTATCCCGCAATAAAAAAGAGTTAAACATTCCAATATTGCATGATTTCTTAATTTAATCTACCACTCCGATTTGATAGAGAGCCATTTTTTACAATTCTTTGAATGTTATTAAAAGTTGTTGTTTTCAATAAAGGGTTTGATAAAATTGTGCTTATGTGAACTTTAAGGGGGGGTAAGATGAAGCATATTCAAATGTACATAAAAGGGGTGCTTTTTGTGTTTATGCTCGTTTTTGGGATAGGAGGGCAATTCAATGTCGCGTCCGCGCATGCATCACTTGAACATGCAGAGCCGTCAGAAAAAGCCGTCGTCTCTTCTTCACCAAAAGAAATCAAACTTGAAATGAGCGAACCGGTCAATACGACCTATACACATCTAACGCTGTACAATGATCGAGGAAAAGAAATCAAAGCGATTCAACCCAATGAAAAAAACTTTTCCAAGGTGATTACGTTTTTTACAGAGGAATTACAAGAGGGGACTTATCTTGTGGAGTGGGAAACGGTGGCTCAAGATGGGCATGATATGAAAGGACACTACCTCTTTTCAGTGGGGCATGAGACGGCCTCTTCAGTTGAGCCGACCTCTTCGCTTTTAACGGATACAATATTTTGGTGGGGCGCCATGCGTTTTGTTTTGCAAAGTCTCTTACTCGTACTTGTGGGATTCCATGCTGTGAATCGGCTCATGGAAAGACAAGAATTACCAACTTATTCCATCAAATCTCGTGCGATGACGTGGATTTTATTTATGGTGGCCTTAGTCACAGGAATTTTGTATTTAATGACGTTACCGCAACAAGTGATTAATGAGATTCTGACGCTTAATTTTGGCACGTGGAAACAATTTCCATTTATTATTTCAATCGTTGCGCTTATGACACTCATCATTTTATACGCTTTAAGGAATATGGAAAAAATTTGGTATGATTTGATGCCGATTTTAATCATCATAGCGATGGCGATTTCTGGACATGTTTGGGCGCAAACGTATCCGATATATTCCATTCTTATTCGCTCATTGCACCTATTTGCAATAGCGTTATGGTTAGGGAGTTTAGTCTATTTAGTATTTTACATATTTACACGACATCGTCATTCATATGTACTAATTTTGAAAGATATTTTATTTAAACTCAACGTGACTGCAGTGACAACGATTATGTTAACAGGTTTACTTATGACGTTAGATTTAACGTCTTTACCACGTTTATTAAGCCATTTCTCGACGTATAGTGGTTTATGGTACACAAAACTTATCGTGACTTTTGTGATGATGGCACTTGGAGGCTTCCAAACGTTTAAAGTCATGAAAAATAAAAAATCCATACATGGGCCATTACTCTATATTGAACTCGGATTAGGAATACTTTTAATTCTTGTCGGCGTTGTGATGAGTCAAATTGAGATTTTATAAATGAAGAGGTGGACAAATTGAAAAGTTTAAAGATGATAGGTAGTACTATTTTTGCGAGTATTTTATTAGGGACATTTTCTCAAGCGGAAGCGCATGTGACGTTAAATCCAAACCAAAGTGAACCGGGATCATATGATGAATATAACGTGCGTGTTCCAGTTGAACGCTCAGTGCCAACGACGAAACTTGAACTAGAAGTTCCAGATGGGCTTTCTTTATCAGGGGTAGAGCCTGTGCCAGGATTTAAACACTCTTTTAAAAAGGACAAAGAAGACAATATTAAAAAAGTGACATGGGAAGCGACTGGAAAAGGAATTGGAGAGCATGAATATGTCGATTTTCCTATCGTTGTGGCTAATCCCGAAAAAGAAGGCAAGTTTAAATGGAAAGCCATTCAAACTTACAAAGATGGTAAACAAGTAAAATGGGTTGAAGATAATCCAGATAGTGAGCATCCAGCTCCCGTAACGGAAGTAAAAAAAGGAAGCGGGCATTCACATCATCATGATGAAGAAACGAAAGCACAGTCACAAGCTGTTAGTCCAGCACTGTGGATCGTTTCAATATTAGCCTTAATTTTATCACTTGTAGCCTTATTTAAACGTTATTTACCTAGAAATAAAGACAAATAATGGACATTGACACGTCTTTGGGGAGTCGTCATAATGAATGTGAATAAGATTGGAGTTGAATCCTAAAATGAAACGTATTTTGTACACATTCATGTTTTATACGACACTCGGCTTACTGAGCGGTTTTGCGTATCGTGAAATTACAGTTCATTATAATTTTACGGGTGAAACACAGATGAGTGTTATGCATACCCATCTACTCACATTAGGGATGTTTATGTTTTTAATGTTAATCCCTATCGAAAAACTCTTTAAAATCAGTAGTTACTATCTGTTTAATTGGTTTTTCATCATTTATAATATCGGGGTACTTGTGACGGTAGGCATGCAGTTTACAAAAGGATTTATGCAAGTTTCACGCCAAACCATATCACCAAGCCTTGCTGGTTTTGCAGGCATCGGACATGTCACAATTACAGCAGGATTTATTTTGTTGTTCTTTTTATTAAGACAAGCGATTCTAACAGAACCTCGTGACGGCGAACCTCTCGTAAAACGAAAAAAGAAGAAAAAATAATTATGAAACATGAGAAAGCGTGGCACAGACTTCTTATCCAAGAGGTATGTGCCACGCTTTTTTGAAAGTAGATGAAATTTAAGAATGGTATTTATAATGATAAGACATTCCTCTTGAGAGAGGTTCAGTCAAGCGAAAGCCAAATTGTGCGTATAAATGTTCTGCTGGATGATCTGCGATGAGGCTAACATAGGTGCCGGGAAGCTTAATGTTGTCGATATAATGCATAATATCTTGCATAATTTGTTTGGCATAACCGTGACCTTGATAATGGGGATGCACCGCAATATCGATAATTTGAAAAGCTGTGGCACCATCTCCAATAACACGTCCCATTCCGATGAGTTGAGTGTCGTCATAAAGGGTGACCGTATGCCAAGCGTGTTGTAGACCAATTTCCGCTGCCTCAAGACTTTTTTCACTAAGGCCGCATATTTTACGTAAAGCGCAATAATCTTCTGGCATTGGAATGTGGTGGATAAGCTGTACCGACATTGTTAATCCTCTCCTTTATTTAGGTAAAAATGCTTTGTTGGCCTGTTTGAAAACAGGGTTATGGCTAGACACATAACCTTCTTTTGGGTCTTGTGGGCTAATATAATTTTTAGCGCTATTCGCTGCATGACCGGCATCACTAAAGGCACTTGTGATGAGATGTATTTTTGCTGGGTGTTGTAAAATATCGCCACATGCAAAGACACCGTCAATATTGGTTTTAGAGTTCCCTTGCCCTTGAATATAAGTGTGGTCGAACATATTGATTTTGAGTGAAGCCTCGTTCAATAACTCGAGTTGGCGATCAAAACCATGGCTAATAATCACTTCGTCAGCTTGTACTTTTATTTTTTCTTCTGTGAACAAGTGCGTTAACGTAACAGTCTCAATCAAATGGGACGCGTTTGATGGGCTTTCTAAGTCTGTAATCATCATATTCGAATAGCATTTCACATTTAATGATTGCAAATTTTGCATTGTTGCTTCATGACCGGATACATCGTTTCGCCGATAGACCAATGTGACAGATTGTGCGATAGGTGCGAGTGCTTCTGCCCAATCAAGCGCTGTATTGCCTCCTCCAGAAATCAAGACGTTTTTGCCTCTGAAATGCTCATATCGCGGCACCACATAGTGTAAATTCGTGAGTTCAAATCGATGGGCATGTTCAATTTCAAGGCGCTGGGGCTTAATAATCCCAGCACCAATCGCAATGATGACAGATTTTGAAGTATAAACTTTCCCAGATTCAGTGACGACTTCAAAATGATGATCGGCCATTTTTCTTATATCAGTGACTTTTGTTTTTAAAATAACTTCAGGATTGAAATGTAGCCCTTGTTCAATAATATCTTGTGTAATGGCTTCACATGTTTTAGGTGCCACACCCCCAATATCCCAAATTATTTTTTCGGGGTATAAGCGCATTTTTCCACCTAGTTTCTCTTGAGCGTCAATGATTTGAACGTCCATTCCACGTAATCCAGCATAAAAACTAGCATAAAGTCCGGCAGGGCCGCCCCCAATAATTGTGACATCTTTCATTCTTCATTCCTCAATTCGTTTATATTTACATCTATTATGTTACAAATGATATTCATTATCAATTATAATATGAAAAAAGCATCTGATACTTACATGTGGTGTAAGTCAGATGCTAAAAGTAAAAATTAATGCTTTTCTTTAACAGAACGTCCGCGCAAATCAGCCTCGATTTGTTCTAAACTACGTCCACGCGTTTCTGGTAGGAATATCATCACAAAGAAGAAAGCAATGACACCCATAATTGCAAAGATAAAAAACACCTGTTCTACTTTTAAAATATCACTAATGATAGGGAAAAAGTAGGCTACGAGTAAACTACCAATTGATAAAACAAGTGCGGCAATTCCTGTTGCAGCACCACGCGCACGCATTGGGAATAACTCAGGCAACATTACCCATAAGACAGGTCCCCAAGATATACCGAAGAATACAATGAATAAGGCTAAACAGATAATAATGATCCATACAGATGCATTAACGCCTAATGCCCAAATTAATAAGCTCATTGCAAGTAGTGAAAAGACCATTCCTAAGTTACCAATCATCAGTAGCTTTTTACGATCAATTTTGTCAATGATTAAAATAGCGACAATCGTGACTAATACATTCACCACACCGATGCCGACAGTGCTTAAAATAGATGCGGAATCTCCAAGTCCTGCTTTATGAAATATCGTTGGTGCGTAGTGAATAATTGCGTTAATTCCAATTAATTGCTGTAATAACGCGAAAACGGAGCCAATAATAATTGTTGTACGTAACCAAGGTGACTTTAAAACGTCCCAAGTACTTTCAGAGATTGCATTAATCTTTTTCATATTCGCAATTTCTAAATCTATTTCGTGTTCAGGATATGTTAATTTCATGACATCACGCGCTGCTTTTTCTCCACGTTTTTCTAATAGCCAACGTGGGCTTTCAGGCATGAAGATCACACCAATCATTAAAATAAGTGATGGTACAACTGCTAATCCTAGCATCCAACGCCATGCCTCAAAAGGTGCTAAAGCATAATTAACAAGGAATGATGAAAGTATACCGATAGTAATCATTAATTGGTTTAATGAACTTAATGAACCACGAGCATCAGTTGGTGCAAGCTCAGATAAGTATACAGGTACGATTGCTGTAGAACCACCGACAGCAAGTCCGATAATGAAACGTCCTAATACGACGATTTCAACGGTTGGTGCTAACGCTAACACAAGTGTGCCGACGATAAAAATGATGGAAATTATAAAAACAAGACGACGACGGCCTAACTTTTCAGATAATGGTCCGCTAAACCCTGAACCAAAAATGGCACCAAATAACATTGAAGATACGACAATCCCTTGTAGTTTTGGGGTAAGGGGGATATCATTTTGTAAATACAATAATGCACCAGAGATGACGCCCATATCATATCCATACAGTAATCCGCCTAAAGCACCAATAAAGAAAATAAACTTTTTATTGATATTCATCAGGTAACCTCCCATTGATTAAGTATGGATATAAGTATACGCTTTCAGGAATAATTCGTAAATTATAATTTTTCATAATTTGAGAATAATTTTTATTTTCTTATATCAAATTTATGACATTTGTAACTTTGGAATAAAAAGCTAAGTTAATTAAGTTGAAACAGCAATATTATTTAATCATTTTAATAACAATTCTCCCATGAATATGGTTATCTTTTAAGGCTTTGATATGGCTCTCAATAGATTCAAAAGGGACGACTGTTTTTATTTCATGTAACTGATGTGGTTTTAAATCTGTTGCTAAACGGCGCCACAACAAAAGTCGGCGACGCATAGGGAACTGAACTGAATCCACCCCCAACAATTTTACACCACGTAATATAAATGGAAAGACGGTACTGTTAAATGTCATCCCACTCACATTACCGCTCAATGCGACAGCACCATGTGGTTGAATGTGTTTTAAACATTCACCAACAGTATCGCCACCAATAGGATCAATAATCGCTTGCCATTTTCCTTTTTGCAACGGTTTAACAGTTAAAGTATCTAAACGGTCTATCACATCGCTTGCACCTAATGCTTTTAACCACTGCGCTTTATCTAATTGACCTGTACTTGTAGTTACTTTGTATTTTAAAGCGTGTAACATCATTGTCGCCATAGAGCCCACGCCTCCCGTTGCACCACGGACACAAACAGGACCACCGTCAGATGTAATTTTATTATCTTCTAATAATTGAATTGATATTGCAGCAGTAAAGCCTGCAGTCCCGATAATCATTGCCTCTTCTAGTGTTAATCCTTTAGGAAGGGGCACAAGCCAATCCCCATTAACACGTGCGATTTCACTGAACCCACCTGCATGTGATACGCCTAATTCATAACCCGTTGCAATTACAGCATCGCCTACTTTAAATGTTGGATGCTTAGATTCAATGACCTCACCAGCCAAATCGATACCAGGAATCATCGGATATTGTCGAATGATTTTGTTATTATCTTGTGTTGCAAGCATGTCTTTATAATTTAAACTTGAGTAATGTACTTTCACAGTTACGTCGCCTTCAGGTAATTCTTCTAATGTTAAGGTCTTAAATTGTCCAGTAACATTACCCTTATTTTCATCCAATACATAAGCTTTAAATGAATGTGTCATAAGTAACCCCTCTCAAAAATTTACTTTCACACTTTATCATGAGATATAATGAATGACAACGATATTGCAACATAAAAATGTTTGGAATATAGTAATGGGAAGTAGAAAGTGGGGGGATGAACCATGAAATTTAGTATTCGTAAAGTGCAAACGTCTGATGTGGCATTACTTAGGAAAGTGAGTATTGAGACATTTAAAGAAGCATATGCATCAGATTATGATAAAGCGTTATTTGACCAATATTTTGAAGAGGCAATGTCACTTGATACACTATCAAATGAATTACATAATTCACAATCCCATTTTTATTTTGCACTTTGTGATGATGAAATCGCCGGTTATTTCAAATTGAACATTGGTTCTGCTCAAACGGAACCATTTAATTCAGATTATGCTGAACTCCAACGTATTTATTTATACAATGCATATCAAGGGTTAAAGCTCGGTCAATTTGTCTTTGATTACGTTACACAACTTGCTAAAAATTTAAATAAGCGCTATTTATGGTTAGGGGTTTGGTCAGAGAATGATACAGCAATCGCGTTCTATCAAAAACAAGGGTTGAAAAAAATAGGAGAGCATGTGTTTAAAATGGGGGATCATGTGGATATCGATTGGACAATGGAACTTGAATTATAATATTTATCGTATAAATCTATAAAAAAATGTTATAATAACGATGGTAGTTATTAGCGTTTAATAAAGGAGGCGTCAAATCATGAAAAAGTGGATGGCAAGTTTTATGATACTTTCACTCGTTCTTGCTGCATGTGGCAATGATGACGGTGATTCATCTAAAAATCACGAGTCATCAAAAACTGAAAAGCATACGTCTAACGATAAGAAAGATCAACCGACTGAAGAAACATCAAAAACTAAAAAAGACAAAGCTCCAGCTCATGATGATTCAAATCAATCCAGTGAAGATTCCAATTCTAACGCTTCAAACAACAATGAGCGTCAAGGTGACACATCAAGCAATGTGCAAGAAAATGATAATAGCACGATGAAACAAGGTGGGTCATACGTTGCGCCATATCACGGACAAAATGTAGTCCCAGTGGCACAAAATATTGCACGTCAATCTGTTAATCAGCAACAAGCACTTAAACAACTTCCAAATTTCCAAACTTCTTTAGATGCTGCACAACGTGAAGTAACACAGTTGAACGGTCAACAAAATCCTTATAATGATTATGCAATTCAGGGTGAAGCTGGAAACTATCGTTACATTTTTAGTTTCATTAATCAATCACAACCTGGAACGTATATGATTGTGACTGTTGATCGCATGGGTCAACCTAAAATAGTTGATCCAACGTATCGTCAATAGAGCACAGTACAACGACAAATATTGAGCTGATTTCAACATCATTTGAAGTCAGCTTATTCCTACATCAATTTTTTTTGACATCACAGTGAGTGGATTTTCAATCAATGGTTATACATAATTTTAAAATGAGTCTAGATAAAATTCATTGAAGTATGGTATAGAAAACAATGGTTTTTGAATGAAACTATAACTTTAAAAGAATGGTAAATATTAGTGTAAAAGGTGTTAAAAAAATTACGGCAACCTATTGAATTGTACACAAAGCAATGGTATATTTTAATTGTGAAATAATTCACATGTATAAATAAGTGATAATATAAATATAGAACAAAGGAAGATGATTTAGGATGTTAGTTCACAGTTACGATCCATTCCAAAATCTTGCAATATCTGCATTAATTGCAAGTATCCCTATCGTATTATTTTTACTCTGTTTAACATTGTTTAAAATGAAAGGGATTTATGCGGCAATGACGACGTTAGGCGTTACAATTGTCATAACTTTATTTATTTTCAAACTTCCAGTAGGTATCGTAACAGGCGGTATAACTGAAGGGTTTTATCAAGGTATTTTACCAATTGGTTTCATCGTCATGATGGCGGTATGGTTATACAAATTAACGACTGCAACAGGTCAATTTTCTATTATTCAAGATAGTATTACGGCAATTTCTGAAGACCAACGTCTCCAATTGTTATTAATTGGTTTTGCGTTTAATGCCTTTTTAGAAGGTGTTGCAGGTTTTGGTGTACCGATTGCCATTTGTGCCGTGTTATTAATACAACTTGGGTTTAAACCGTTACAAGCAGCGATGCTGTGTTTAGTAGCTAATGGTGCAGCAGGTGCGTATGGTGCGATTGGTATCCCAGTAGGCGTTGTGGATACATTAAACTTACCTGGTGGCATTACAGCATTAAGTGTATCTCAAGCTTTAAACCTAAGCTTACCATTATTAAGTTTAGTTACACCGTTTTTATTAGTATTTATTATTGATGGATTTAAAGGCGTTAAAGAAACATTACCAGCGATTTTAGTAATGGTTATTCCTTTCGTACTTTTACAAATTATCTTCAACCAATTTTTAGGACCAGAACTTGTAGATATTATCCCACCACTTGCAGCGATGGGTGCATTGGCATTATTCTCTAAAAAAGTACAACCAAAAAATATTTTCAGATTGAGTCAAGGAGATATTGTAGAGACAAAGCGTCATTCATTTAAAGCGATTGCCTACGCTTGGAGTCCATTTTATATCTTAACAATTCTAGTATTAATCTGGAGTTCTAAATTCTTTAAAGGGTTATTTTTAGAAGGTGGCGCATTAGCATTTTTAAATATGCAATTCCCAATTCCGGGTACGATGAACGATGTGACACACAAACCGATTATGCTCACGTTCAATTTAATTGCTCAAACAGGTATGGCATTATTAATCGCAGGTATTATTACAATTTTATTATCGAAAACAGTTAACTTTAAGCAAGCTTTTAGTTTGCTAGGAGAAGCATTTAAAGAATTATGGTTACCAATTTTAACGATTTGCTTTATTTTAGCAATTGCTAAGCTTACAACATATGGTGGTTTAACAAGTGCGATGGGTCAAGCCATTGCTAAGACGGGAACGATTTTCCCATTCCTATCGCCAATTCTCGGTTGGATTGGTGTGTTTATGACAGGTTCGGTTGTTAACAACAACGTATTGTTTGCACCAATTCAAGCATCCGTAGCACCACAAGTAGGTACGAGTGGCGCATTACTCGTTGGCGCTAATACAGCAGGGGGTGCAATTGCGAAGTTAATTTCACCACAATCTATTGCAATTGCAACAGCAGCAGTAAAAGAAGTAGGTCAAGAATCAGTATTATTAAAAATGACATTAAAATATAGTGTGGGTCTACTTGTCTTCTTCTGTATTTGGACACTCATCTTATCTTACTTCTTGAGCTAATTCATTAAAGAGGGGGTATACTACCTCTCACCAAATAATAAGCCTTCAATATTCATTGGAAACATGAATGTTGAAGGCTTTTAAATATGTTTTACTGCGATAAAATGTTTGAAAACGTATGGCATCATTTGTAAGTTGTTTTATGACATTAATTCATCAATGACTTGCTTGAATTGTAAATAAATACGTTCAGGCGTGTAGTGCATAACGGTCTGATAAGCAGAATGAATGATTGGTTGTGTTTGTCGAGCATGTCCCTTTTCAATGACTTCCAAAATTTGATGGGCTAGACGACGTGTATCCTTTGCAGGTACCAGAAACCCATTTTGACCGTGTGTAATTAACGACTCAGGGCCTGTATTTCCATCAAAACTAATAACAATGCTTCCTTGATTCATTGCTTCAAGTATGGTCATACCAAATCCTTCATTACGAGAAGGTACCACAGTAATCTTGCTCATCGCAATAAAAGAACTAAGTTGATTCGTCGTAGGTTTTAAGAAGATTAAATCTTGTAAGCGTGCGTAACTAATATGTTGAGATAGGGCTTCTTTTTCTTTACCATCACCATAAATATCTATGGTAAAGCCATAATCTCTTAAATCGTCTTGAATGTGGTAGACAGCTTCAATTAATAAATCAAACCCTTTTTCATATTCAAACCGACCAGCCGCTATAATTTTATTTTCCTTCATCAATTGTAATCTCTTCTCATCAAGCATATTCGATACGACATAAATTGAGGTATCAATATTAGCCTGATAACGTTGCCGATCTTTTTCTGTGAGCGTAGTTACCGCATCTAACTTTGGATATTGTTTAATTATTTCTTCGCGTAAAGCTTCATGGTGTGCATCTAAATTCATGTGTTCCATACCAATGGTTTTTTGGTTCTTGTTCGCATATTGTGCGATTAAGATATTGTGACTCGCACGTGTCCCTACTAAAATATCGCTATTATTATTTTGAATCGCACGAATCATTTTCTTTTCGATATAACTCGAATATTGCTTGATGCCTGGCTCATGGTGGGTCAATCGCTTAGGTTTTAGAAACGGGGTGAATTTACGTATGCGGTTTGCGATTAAAGGCACACTATTGCGCAGCTTGAATTGGTAGTCAACCAGTGATTGCACACGCACGCGTGAGTCGAGAGGAAAGTAAGGATCGGTCTTATTACGAAATATGGATATAATTGTAACTTGATGTCCTTGCCGTACCAATTGGTTTGCTAAGTTCGTAATTGTTTTAACCGTACCACCTACCGCATAGATATTGTGCATTAGAAATGTGATAGACTTCATGACGTATCCCTCAATTTGTTTATTTGGGTTAATTATATCATGCATAATTTCATTAGTGATAATAAAGCGTTATTAAAATATGTTGAAATACATTTAATGAAGGGCGTGTCTTTTTTATTAGGCATTATAGGTATATAATATAAGTAACACGTGATAAAATGGTCGTATTGTTAAAGACATGGTTTGTAAATACACTGTTTTTAAGTGTTAAACGTGACAAATGATAGGTCATAATAATACTTGATGATAATCAAAAAGGGGGACTGGATTGTTGTGGAAAACTTGCATAACAAGACAGATGTAGTGTTGATTGGCGGAGGCATTATGAGCGCTACATTAGGTGTATTATTCAAAGAATTACAACCAGAGTGGGACATCAATGTATTTGAAAGATTAGATCGTTGCGGTAAGGAAAGTTCAAACGTATGGAACAATGCGGGGACTGGGCATTCAGCATTATGTGAACTGAATTACACAAACGAAATGCCGGATGGCACAATGGATATTAACAAAGCCATTAAAGTGAATGAACAATTTCAAATATCAAAACAGTTTTGGTCTTATTTAGTTAAAACAAAAAAATTAACAAATCCAGGGGCATTTATTCGTACTGTACCACATATGAGTTTTGTTACAGGGGAAAAAAATGTCGCATTTTTAGAGGCCCGTGTTAAAGCCCTTAAAGAAAATGTGTTGTTTAGTGGTATGGATATTACAAAAGATAAAGACACTTTGAAAAAATGGGTGCCGCTCATGATGGAAGGACGTCCAGATTCAGAGATAGTCGCAGCAACACGTGATGAATCAGGCACTGACGTTAATTTCGGTGCGTTAACAAATCAGTTAATGACACGATTAGAAGATCAAGGTGGCGCTATTTATTACGAACACGAGGTACAAACGTTAAAACAAAATAAAGATGGGTCTTGGCGTATCCAAATTAAAGACTTAAAAGAAAAGAAAACATTTACTGTTGAATCTAAGTTTGTTTTTATTGGTGCAGGTGGGGCAAGTTTACCTCTGTTACAAAAGACGCATATTCCAGAGTCAAAACATATTGGTGGCTTCCCAGTAAGTGGGCTATTCCTTGTATGTAATAATCCGGATGTTGTGCAACAACATCAAGCAAAAGTATACGGTAAAGCAAAAGTGGGTGCACCTCCAATGTCTGTACCACATTTAGACACGCGCTATATTGATGGAGAACGTGCATTATTATTTGGACCTTTTGCAGGATTTTCACCTAAATTCTTGAAGACAGGCTCATACTTCGATTTAATTAAATCCGTCAAACCATACAATTTAACGACGATGCTTGCTGCTGGTGCAAAAGAAATGGGCTTGACTAAATACCTTATCGAGCAGCTCATGTTAAGTCATTCTGAGCGTGTAGAAGAACTCAGAGAATTTATTCCTAATGCAAAAGAAGACGAATGGGAAGTAGTTGTAGCGGGTCAACGTGTTCAAGTCATTAAAGATACTAAAGAAAAAGGCAAAGGAACGTTACAATTTGGTACAGAGGTCATCACATCTAAAGATGGCACACTAGCTGCTTTACTAGGGGCATCACCAGGCGCTTCAACGGCAGTTGCAGTTATGCTAAATATTTTACAGCAATCATTTAAACATGAATTTACAACATGGGAACCTAAAATTAAAGAAATGATTCCTTCGTTCGGTAAAGAACTGACAAATGAAATTGATTTATTTAAATCACTCAACCATGATATTTCAAAACAGTTACAACTTAATGAAGAAGGTAGTTTATTAAGTTAAAGGTTGGTAACGTAATGCGCAATTCATATCATCATTAAGTGAAAAAATAAACGGGGTTTAGTATCATTAAGCTTACTTTGATAATACCTCTTGCATCGTTTTTATAGGCATCTTATCGCAAAGTGATTTGAGTGTAGACGATGAATACTCTAGATGTCTACATGTACAAGATGGTTTTCGATGTCGCCATAATGCTTCAGAAGTCTCGTCTAAGGCGTCAATTAAAATAATATCTTCACATCATATCTTGACAACTTAATGTCTAAAAAGAATGTTAAATATTATAGCCAACAAAGTTCATGATTAAATGAATTTTGCTGGCTATTTTGATTCAAAATGCTATGATGTGCACGCGTTGTTTGTGATGCCATAAAACAGTGCGACATTGATAATGAAAGATTGTTGTAGGGTCTTGTGCTAGTATCATCTATACTAACGGTAATCTTATAGTGAATGTAGCACCTTCACCAAGAATACTCGAAACTGTAATGTTACCGCGATGACGTACGATAATATCTTGAGTAATCGCTAAACCTAATCCATTACTATCGGTATGCGATGTCGATTTATAAAAACGATCAAAAATATGTTGTTGCGCGTTAGCTGATATACCTGGACCATCATCAGATATGGTAAGTATTGCTGCATTATTTTCGGGATTTCGGTTTAATGTGACTTCAATCATTCCATCTTGATGCGTATACTTGATGGCATTACGAATCACATTTTCTATTGCTTGCGTTAATAAACGTTGATTTCCTTTTACTTGAAGTGAGGACAAGTCGTGTAATAACACAATATTTTTTTGATTCAAATTATACGATTCATGTTTAATAATTTCTAAGATTGTATCTTTCAAAGGAACGGTGTCGTCAAATGCTAAATGCTCATCATTATCAAGTTCTGATAATAGTAGCAATTGACGTGTCAGTTGGCTTAAGCGATGTGTTTCATCATAAATTTGTTGTATATATTGAGACTGCTTTGATTTAGATGTTTCGACTTGAAGTTGACTGAGTATATGGTGTATATGGGTTAATGGTGTTTTGATTTCATGAGAAACATTTTGAACAAAGTGCTGACGCATATCATCTAATTGTTTTAAAGCACGGCGCATAGAATCAAAATGGACTTGGAGTGTGCCAATTTCGTCTTCTCGTGTTTTAGCGATAGGTGTTTTAAAATCTCCATCCATCATACGTTGTGTGGCAATTTTAAGTTGTTTCACGGGTTTAACTATGGAGTAGGTAGACCAAATAACAAGTGCAATTGAAAAACTAACTAATAAAAGCAACAACACAAATAAAAAAATACGAAATTCGCCAAGGGCTTGACCGACATCTTGGCGCATAAAGACAGCATACGTTTTATCATTTGTTTTAAAAGATGTGCCAACTGTATTTTGCGTTTCATTATCAAAGAAACCAGTGATAATTGGATTAAACGGTCGCATTTTCACCCCGTGATAATCTTCACCGTTTAGTACTTTGTCTACGGCAGATGATGAAATATTATCTTTTCGAAAAGGCTCACCATAAAAGCGACTATGATGTGACGTATCATACACTTTCAGCTGATAGTTTAGATGTCCTAACAGTTTAAAATACTCATGAAGTTCCTTCTCGTTTGAAGCACGGTCATAAGCATGTGCATGTTGGAGTGTTGACATTAATTTTGCATCATTTTGAGATTTTAGTTCAAAGTGGTAATAAATATTACTTAAAAGAAAACTTGCAATAGCACTAATAATCATGACTGTAAGCGTATATAAAGCCACGCGTGTATATAGAGATTTAAGCATTGTCTGTCACCTTATATCCGATACCACGTACGGTTTCAATTTGTACATTTGCACCTAATTTTTTTAACCGCGCCCGCAAACGTTTAATGTGTACATCTACAGTACGTGTATCACCATCATAATCAAAGCCCCATATTTTCTCTATCAATGCTTCTCTTTCAAATACTTGTTTCGGATACGACACAAGCAAACTGAGCAGTGCAAATTCTTTATTTGGTAATATCATTCCTTTATTATCCACTTTAACTTCTAGTTGAGATTGATCAATTTCTAAATTTCCTAATTGTAAATGAATGTTTGTTTGAATTTGGTATCGACGTAACACAGCTTTAATGCGAAACATGAGTTCAGAAACTTCAAAAGGTTTTGTTACATAATCATCTGTACCCGCTAAGAAAGCACGTTCTTTATCAGTTAATGCATCGCGTGCAGTGAGCATGATGACAGGATAGTGATAGTCATATTTTAAAATTTGACACAGTTCAAAACCATCCATTTCATCCATCATGATGTCCACTATCGCAATGTCAATATCATGTTGAGCAACATAAGCTTCAGCAGCTTCACCACTTGGCGTTTTTACAGCGTGATAGCCTTCTTTTTCAACGCGTGAAGCTACATAATCTAAAATTTCTGGATCGTCATCAACAATTAAACAAGTAACAGCCATGGATATCACATCCTTTTTTCAATTCTCTCTTATATTATTATAGGTGTAATCCAGTCATGCGTAAATGAAGGTTCATTATATCTTGAATTATGAAGGAGATATATCTGCACAATATTGTAGTTCATTGCAAAAAAAAGTAACAGCACATGTGATTTGTTCATATTCAGTTCATAAACCCTTTTTATACTGTGTGTACAAGATAAAGAAAAGGGGCGTTCAATTATGAAAGTAGCATTAAATGAATTGAAATTTTACAAATTCAAATATTTGCTTATCACATTTATTGTCGTGTTACTTGCGAGTATGGTGTTATTTATATCTGGATTAGCAAAAGGTTTGGCACGTGAAAATGTCTCGCTTATTGATCAATTTAAATCCGGACAATTCGTGATACAAAAAGATGCGGATAACCAAATTCAGCGTTCGAATATAAGTCCAGATAAACAAACAGAAATTGAAAAAATTGTGAAGACTGAACCATTTAAAGCGAGTATGGGCACTGCGGAATATAAAGGTAAGAACAGTGATTTATTATTTGGATCAATGCCTGAAAATGAACAACCTTCATTAAAATCAGGTGAATATCCTCAAAACAATCATGAAGTGGCTTTAAACAGTAAATTAGAAGGTGAAGGGTTAAACATTGGAGATTCAATAAAAATTAAAGGGAAAGACCAAGAACTCAAAATTACAGGATTTTTTAATCATGCGATGTATGCGCACACTGATTTTGCGCTTGTCACTGAAAAAGGATTAGATCAAATGACAGGTAATCATACGCCAACGTCAATGTATTTTCTTAATGATGTTAATCAAAAAGATATTCAAAGCTTGAAAGATATTAAAGATGTCAAAGTGGTGAATCATAAAGATTTGACAGACGGTATTCCAAGTTATCAAGCTGAGCAAGCACCGCTCACAATGATGATTGTAAGCTTATTTGTCATAACTGCGATTGTGTTAACGGCATTTTTCTATGTGATGACGATTCAAAAAACATCTGAAATCGGTATTTTAAAAGCCATTGGTATTAAAACAGGGCATTTATTAGGGTCACTCCTCTTTCAAATATTATTTGTGACACTTTTTGGTGTTGGGGTGGCATTAGCTATTATTAGTTTACTATCAACTATTATGCCTGTCACAATGCCATTCCATCTGACTTCTGATTTGATGATTATAATGGTCATCGTTTTTATCGCAGTAGCTATCATAGGGGCATTATTATCACTCGTACGTGTGCTTAAAGTAGATCCGATTGAAGCGATTGGAGGGGGCAACTAATGAGTTTAAAAGTAAAAAATTTAATTAAAACATTTGGTAAAGGCGACGCTAAAACAGAAGTACTAAAAGGAATTGATTTTGAGGTTCAACCAGGGGAATTCATTATATTAAATGGTGCCTCAGGTTCTGGTAAATCCACATTATTAAGTATTATGGGTGGATTATTATCACCAACAGAAGGTCAAATGTCTTTAAACGGTGAAGACTTTGGTCAATTATCACAAAAAGCACTTACTTCAAAACGATTAAAAAATATAGGATTTATCTTTCAATCCTCACATTTATTACCTTATTTAAAAGTAAAAGATCAGTTGATTTTAGTTGGAAAAGAAGCGGGAATGACGAAAAAAGAAGCAGAAATACGCGCTAAACAATTGTTAGATGATATCGGATTAAGTCATCGTATTGATGCCTATCCACATATGTTATCTGGGGGAGAAAAACAACGTGTTGCCATTATGCGTGCGTGGATGAATCAACCACAATTATTACTTGCTGACGAACCTACAGCCAGTTTAGATGCGAAACGCGCGACAGAAGTTGTTGAAATGATTAAAGAACAAGTACAATCTAAAGGTACAATAGGGGTAATGGTAACGCATGATGAACGCTTATTTGAATACGCAGACCGTATGCTTTACTTAGATGATGGGAAAATAGTCACAAAATCGAATTAAAAGTCATTCAGTGCGTCACATAAAAAGGAGTGAGACAGAAATCGAAATGATTTCAAGGTCTCACTCCTTTTTCTAACGTTTAGGGACACAAATATGTCATTAAAGACAGTTGTAGCGATTCATATCCAATGATTTAAGTGTAATTAAAAGCAAGTCGCTTATGAATGGATTGGGTCGAATATAACAAACTTAAATGTATGTTAACATCTATTTGTAAATCATGATGGCCATCATCAAAACAGGGTTAATATGGTTTGCACACTTAAATACGTGCACCATAACACAGGATAGTGCAACATTAAGCCACAATAATCACGAATTAACGCTTTTGCACGTAACGTGATTGGTGAAGGTGTGCCGAACCCTACAAATGTTAAACGCTCACGTTGTGCGATACGTAACGCACGCAATAAATGAAATTCACTCGTTACACAAATGCCTTGTTTCTGTGGGATATAAGGCGTAGAAAGTCTAAAGTTTTCTATTGTGTTTGTAGATTGTACTTCCATGATGATAGCGTCAGAGGATACATTGTGATGTTTTAAGTAGCGATACATTGCTAAGGCTTCTGGTATAGGTTCATCAGGTCCTTGTCCCCCAGATACGATATATTGAGCGTTACGGTAATGTTTGTGATATAGCATTAGCGCACCATCTAATCGTGCTTTTAACATTGGAGTGACGTCTTCGCTATATATGCCAGCACCTAACACGAGGATGATGTCAGTCTGAAATTTGGGTAAGCGTATTGAAAGCAAATATGTCAAATAGAGATAAATCGGCCACGTCAATATAAATACTAACAGGATAGCATGTAATAATTGAAAAGGTATTGAAAGGTACCAAGGTGTAACTTCACACAAAAGTGAAAGTCCTTCAGACACACCAATGAGTGCGAAAGTATGACATGCTATAGATAATATGAGACGACGTCCGTGACTTGTTTTAAAATGATGACGTTTGAGAAATAAAAGATAGAACATGATGAGAACCGCAATACTATATTGACGCGATTGATGAAATTGTGTAAATTGAATAAATGTGACTAAAATCATGTTTAACATAAACATCACATTAAAAAATTCTATACGAACATTAATTTTACGTTTTGCTGTAATAATAAAAAGCAAACATAAGATGAGAGATGTTATAATAAGTGAGACAAAAAACATGAGCAATGCCCTTAACCTTTCAATTGATAGTTTTATTAGTCATCATACGAATGTGTTTAAATGTTATTTAGATGTAATAATGTATGAATCAAGTTTAATCATGTATCGCTATTATACATGTTGATTTGTAAATAAAAAAATAACTAGAATGGGCATCGTAATATGTGATACTAAGAATCGTATAATGATGAGGTGGAATGAAAATGACTAAAGAAATGTCGATGCATGTCGGGTTTATGGGCGAATTTATGGTGAATTTAAACGCACTTACGGCAACATTATTGAAAGATTTACGAAATAAGTACGGTATTTCTAACGAACAATCCAGTGTTTTATTAATGCTATCTCATGATAGAGCACTTACATTAACAGAAATTACAATAAGACAAGGTGTCAACAAAGCAGCAGTAAGCCGTCGTGTAAAAAAGTTAGTAGAATTAAAATTAGTTGAATGGGTGCATCTAGAATATTCATATGACAAGCGCTTAAAATATATTGCTTTAACAGAAAGTGGCGTCAATTATGTCAGAGAGTCAAGACGAATTATTGCAGATTTAGCGTCAGAAATGTTATCGGATATTCCTATTGATCAAATTGAACAAACACATGCAGTATTAGAGCAAATTGATCAACGTGTCAAAACGCATCTGAAAAAAATGTAACGGCCATAGAGAAATACATCTTATGATTGAGGTCAAAAAATGATATTTCACGTAAAATAAATACGATATTAACCGCTGTAAGGAGGTGTGAATGCAAAATGAAACCATGTCCACATTGTAAGCATCAACGACTTGGTGACGACATGATATGTGCACAGTGCCATTATCAAGTTTCATTTTCGAAACAATCATTGAAGCATCCATCGCCAAAATTGAAAACGAGAGAAGAAGCTGAACAAAGTGAAAAACAAATTAAATTAAGACAAATAATTCCTGTTGCAATCTTTGGTTTTATTCTTATATTATTATTTATTTTATTTTTATTGCTTAGGAATTACAATTCTCCAGAAGCACAAGCAGAATTATTAATTAATGCGATTGACAATGATGATGCTTCTAGAGTGTCTACGTTGCTTAGTTCTAAAGGGAATAAAGTGGGTAGAAAAGAAGCGGCGACATATATCCAATTCATTAAGAAAGAAATTGGGATGCGTCAATTTGAAAAATCGGTGTATCATACCGTACATCAACTCGATAAAAATAGCACTGTAGCGCAATATATTAAAACGAAAGACCAGATAAATGTCTTACGAATAAGCAAAAATGGGCGACGATATCTCATTTTTGATAATTTGAGTTTCCAAGCACCTACAAAACAAGCAGAAATTAAAGCAAACTTAGATGCAACATATCAGTTTGAAGCAGATGGCCGTCAAAAAAGTGTTGTTGTCAAAAAGGGACAGACAGTGTCGTTAGGAAATTACATACCGGGCGATTATGTCATTCCAGCAAAAAAAGAAACGAATCGTGGGACATTCGAAGGGAAATTACGCTTCAGTTCGAAATCAAGTCACAATGAAGTGATGAAAGTCACAGAAGATTTTGATACTGCACAAGTTGATATTAATCTCAAAAACACATCAGGTTTAGATGAGAAGAAAACAGTCATCATCAATGGAGAAAAATTGCCTTATACGAGTGAACAAGGATTTGGACCTTTTCCTGTCAATAAAGATTTAACGATACAAGCAGAAGGTAAAAGTCACGGTAAGACATTTAAAACTGAAGAAAAAGTGATTAAGAAAAATGACTTAAAAACAGTTAATGCTGTAACATTATCTTTCAATGCATCTGAAATAAACGACTTTAACAAAGAACATGAAGATACAATTTTAAATAAAATCAATGACTTTTTTAAATCTTATACTGGAACTTTAAGTGATGCACAAGACTCAAATTCGACTCAAACATTAGGTAAATATGTTTTAAAAGACAGCGCCTATTATAATCATTTGGTTGCTAATGTGAAAAATGATCGTATCCCCACCTTTAAAACATCAGATGTCATGAATGTAAGTCGCAATGGCCAATTTTATTCTGTTGTTGTACAAAATGAAGACGATCAAGGTCGAAATTTACAAGGGCATTACTTGTTAAAAGGTGATAACGAGGGTGATCAGTTGAAAATTGTGAACTACGAACGCTATCGATAAAAGGCGTTGAACGATGTGTAGTCCAAGTCGTCAATATGTGATTGTAGGTACAATGTACATATACGTAAATCCTCGCTACATGTTTTTTAAGATATGCAAAGCATATTGGTTTAAATTCTGTTTATGATTTTAAAATAACTATAAAACCAGTTCATTTGTTGATTTATATATGACCTTCAAAATTCATTCGCATATGAATTTTGAAGGTCTTTCTTTAGTTTAAGGGGGAAAAATAATTCTTTCTATCTAGAGTTTCATACAAAAAGCATTAGAAATTGTGTTTTTTCAAAGATTGAAGATTAAAATGTAATATAAAAGGAATAATAATTATGCATATCTTTAGAATTAATTGACTGAATCAGTTACTATAGGATAAGTTAGGTTTTTAAGGGTTGATTAAAACACAATTTTTCTACAGATTAGATTGATTGTAGATAAATGCATCCTGTGATTAAGTACAATTTTAATGAATGTATGATTTAATAATGAAATGTAAAGCATATTCAATGAAATTTTATTAAAGGGGGAATGGGGTGGTTAGGATTCAGAAGCAAGACTTAAGAATTATTAAAACAATCTCCAAGTTGACTGAAGTTTTAGTCGCATTACTTCAAACGCAGCGCTATTCTAAAATTACAATTAATCAAATTTGTAGTGAAGCGAAAGTACATAGAACGACGTTTTATAAGCATTTCAAAGATAAAAATGAGTTGTTAATACATGTATTTGAAGCGGCAACACAGCCTTATTTTAAAAATGATATTAATAAAAGGATGATTCAACCATTCACGTGTCTTGAACAGACGTTAAATGCGCCGATTAGAGATATTTTAAAAACACAAGAAAATGATGCTAATTTTTATAAAGTATTAGTTCAATTTTTTACACAAACAGTACATAAAGATGTGAAGTGTCATATCAACACATTACCACATGATCAACGCTTTCCATCTGAAGTATTTGGCTATGTTCAAACAGCCATCATTTCATCTTTAAACCAGTGGCGCATTGATACGAATACTGAATTTGACGCAGCCAAAATGGATCATATTTATCAAACACTAATGCGTTATCGATTTTCTAAGTTTTAATTCATACGTTCATATAAAAAATAAATAGGATAGACGTGAAATAATGACATGTATATGATGTCACTATTTCACGTCTATCCTATTTTATACGCGATTTAACGTTTTGGACGTCGATTTCTGAAAAATAAACTTACAAAATAAAGAAGTGTTGCGATACTTGAGAAAATAATTGCATTGTGTAACCCGTTTGATTCCACAAGTAGTGTAGATGGATTCACATGCCCTAAATAAGGTTCGAATTTAGATGCTAAGGCTTTCGCTGCTTCTCTTACAATATACAAAATGGCAATTGGAATTAGTGTGGCGCATACTGCGATGATGAGGTTTAATAATTTAATAAATGTACGATTGAATACAAGTGTTAAAATTGCAAGTACGATATTAATAAAAATTAATATGAAAAAAATGTTAATCATAGTGAGCAACATATTAAGGTTGCTCTCTAAATCGTGGGTATCTATTAAAGATTGATGCGTTAAATTTTGAATGACATCCTTAAATTGTTGGTAATTCACTGTTTGATCTAAAAATTGTATTTTAAATAACGTATGATAATACATATGAAATGCAGCGATTACAGAAAGCACAAGTGCGATGAGCGTTAAAATAAAACTAACCCAGGAGCGACGTTTTTTTGGATTTAATTGACTTCTATGTAAGGTATGATCTTGTAAGTGATCTCTATATGCTAGAGTTGAATCGTTTGAAACTTTCATAAAGACTCCTTTCAGTTTCTTCAGATAAAAGTTAAGATTGAAATATATCACATATTATAGTACATCCATTTATAAAATCATAGACATTCTTTATAGAATAGATTGCGCATTATCTTGATAACCCCGTAAGCGCCGAAAATGATATTTATCGAGTTTGGAGGAGTTTCCTTTTTGATGGGGGTGTCTCATCATAAGTTCGTATCGTATATTCCGTTGAAATAATTTCTAAAATATGAAAGCATTCAAGATAAAAACGTATTATAATGGAACTATTCATACTTATTAATAAAGTGAGGGATTGTATTGAAACGCTATGTCATGAGTAACTTGATGGGTCGCTATTTATCGCATCAACGTCATATGAAATTTAAATCACAAGCTGAAATCGATGCTTTTCTTGAAAAAAGAAAAGTTTTAAATAAAGAAAAACATAAACAACCGGATCAAATTAATGTGAAATCTAACTTGGTCAAAGATATGTTTGATGATATGCAAGTATTTCGTTTCAATTTTGGACATCACATAAAGAATAAAATTCTTTACATATATGGTGGTACTTTTGTCTTGCAACCCTCTGTGTTTCATTGGCGTTTTATGGATAAACTTGCCTATGAAACCTTACATGAAGTGGTGCTACCAATTTACCCGAAAGCACCTGAATACACATATAAAGAAACCCATGAAGCCATCGAAGCGGCGTATCGTCGTTTATTAAAAGAAACTGAGCCTTCGAATATTGTGATTATGGGAGATAGTTCAGGCGCTAACATGGCGTTGAGTTTTGTTCAAAAACATTTAAAAGAGCAAGAATTACCACTGCCAAGTCAAGTGTATCTGATTTCACCTTGGCTTGATTTATCCTTATCTAATCCAGATATTACAGAGCAAGTTCAAAAGAAAGATCCACTTCATAATGTGTCAAGTCTACAAACTATTGCAAAAGTCTGGGCTGATGATTTAGAAATTAAGCATCCAAAAATTTCACCATTATATGGACCTGTGCGTGGACTGCCACCAGTCTATATGTTTGGAGGGACAATTGAATTATTTTATCCGGATATGCTTAAATTAGACTCATACTTTAAAGCTGAGTTACAACCGATTCATTTTTACCAATATAAGGATATGGTAACGGCATTCCCTTTATATCCAATTGTAGAGTCGCGTAAAGTTTTAAAACAAATCCGTAAAACGATACAACAACCTTAAACATACGTTGATTTTTACATAATATTTTGAAGCGGTATACATGTTCACACCTACTCAATTAGATTGATTAAGTCAATTTCGTGAACGTATCATAAATAGAATATATAGAAATACGTGATTGTTCCGTGCAATCATGTATTTTTTTTAGTAAAATAAAATTTATGATTAATCGTTACATCTAAGTGCATACATCGCGCTTCCTCTCAATATGAGAGGTGTGATACTGAAAGGGGATTGGCATGGATTTACTGATAGGAACATTATTTTTAGTTTTAGTACTCGTGGTTTTTACATTATTTACATATCGTGCGCCAAGTGGGATGCGGGCTATGGGAGCATTGGCTAATGCTGCAATTGCTTCATTTTTAGTCGAAGCGTTTAACAAATATGTGGGTGGACAGGTTTTTGGTATAAAATTTTTGGAACAATTAGGTGATGCTGCTGGAGGACTTGGTGGCGTTGCAGCCGCTGGTTTAACCGCATTAGCGATTGGGGTTTCACCTGTCTATGCACTTGTGATAGCCGCAGCATGTGGTGGTATGGATTTACTTCCGGGATTTTTTGCAGGCTACCTCATTGGTTATTTGATGAAATATACAGAAAGATACGTGCCGGATGGATTAGATTTATTAGGTGCAGTTATTGTCATTGCGCCATTAGCACGAATCATTGCTGTTGGTTTAACACCTGTTGTAGATAGTACACTGATAAAAATTGGAGATATTATTAAAAGCTCAATGGATGTTAATCCGATTATTATGGGTATCATTTTAGGTGGTATTATTACTGTTGTAGGAACAGCACCACTTAGTTCTATGGCATTGACGGCATTGTTAGGTTTAACAGGTGTGCCAATGGCTGTTGGCGCAATGGCTGCTTTTAGTTCAGCATTTATGAATGGAACGTTATTTCACCGTTTAAAATTAGGTGACCGCAAATCAACGATTTCAGTGAGCATTGAACCGCTTTCACAAGCAGATATTGTCTCAGCCAATCCAATTCCCGTATATATCACCAACTTTTTAGGCGGTGCATCAGCAGGATTAGTGATTGCGATGAGCGGAATGATTAACGATGCCACAGGAACCGCTACACCTATTGCAGGATTTTTAGTGATGTTTGGTTTTAATCATTGGAGCACAGTTTTAATTTACGGGGCAATTATGGCTATAATCGGTACCATTTGGGGATTTGTAGGCTCACTCATTTTCAAAAATTATCCTATTGTTACAAAGCAAGATATGATTGCGCGAGGCGCAGTAGACGCATAGAAAGGTGCGCAGTACTAACATGAGTGGTACTGCACACCTTTTTTTGAGATAGCGTTTGAGGGTGATGGTTTCAAAGCAGTCTCGCTTTATTTTTTTCGAGGAATGCCGATTTGATGTCCGAGCTGTTTCGGAAAATGAATTTCACCTTGTGATTGTGCATAGGTTTGAATCATCGCATAAATGTCGTCTGGAAATGGTGCCGGTTTTTGTGTTGCTCGACTCATTCCCATCATCATCGTTTCAGCTGTTGCGCAAGTTTCGTTTGTATCTTCATTGATTAATGTTAAAAAGAAGTGCGTTCGTTTTTCATCAAAATCATATATAGCAACTTCTATTTTAAAAGGGACGCCTTTTTTTAATTCTTTTAAGTAAGTAATATGAGATTCTAAGGTGAAAACAGTATAGTGACGGGCATCACGTTCTTCATTCGTTAAGCCGACCTGATCGTGAAAGTGATCAATCGCTAAACTAAATACACGCGCATATTCTGCATCATTCATATGACCATTACGATCTATCCATGCATCTTGAACATCATTTCTATGATAAAAAGGGTACTGTAACAAGAGAAACACTCCTTCAATTTTTGGCATTTATACTATATTAACCTATTTTACAATATTCACGCATTTCTGCTTGTATAAAATATGATATAGTTAAATTAATATGAGTATATGGAGGGATGCTGGTTGGTTAACAAAAGAGAGATGAGAAAAAATGAACATGTTAAATTAGCTTTAGCACAATCGTCTTTACCAATATCAGATTTTGATCGCATCCACTTTGTTCATCATGCGATTCCAAGTATGAATACGTGTGATGTTTCAATGTCTTCTGAATTTCCAGATTTTCAATTGTCCAAAGCGTTATACATTAATGCGATGACAGGGGGATCAGAATGGACATTAGAGATTAATCAGAAACTGGCACAAGTCGCACGTGAAGTTGGCATACCGATGGCCGTGGGAAGTATGCATGCTGCACTCAATAATGATGGTGTAAAACAGTCATTTATAATTGTGAGACAAGAAAATCCTAAAGGTGACTTATGGGCAAATGTCAGCGCAGATGTAACACTTGAAGAAGCCAAACGCGCAATAGATATGATTGACGCAAATGCGTTACAAATTCATGTGAATGCGCCTCAAGAGTTAGTCATGCCTGAAGGGAGTCGGCATTTTGAACATTGGCGTACCTCTATTGCGTCCATTGTAGCAGGTGTAGATGTGCCAGTAATCGTAAAAGAAGTTGGATTTGGTATGAGCTATGAAACCATTCGTGCGCTCATTCAATGCGGTGTTGCTTATGTTGATGTCAGTGGTAAAGGCGGTACAAATTTTGCTACGATTGAAAACGAAAGACGTAAATTGAAAGACATGTCTTATATGCAAGACTGGGGGCAGTCAACTGTGGTTTCATTATTAGAATCACGTAATTTAAATAATCGGATTCATATTCTCGCAAGTGGTGGTATTAGAAACCCTCTTGATGCAATTAAAGCTTTACGCTTAGGCGCTGAAGGAATTGGAATGTCGCGTCATATTCTTCAAATTGTTCAAGAAGAAGGGGTTGACGCAGGGATTGAATATTTAACTGCCTTTCATGAACAAATGATAAAAATAATGACGTTATTAAACGTTAAAGATATTGCGTCGTTACGTCAATCTTCTATTATAATAGATGAGTATTTAAGATCATGGATTCAACAGCGTCAACTTTATTAATATAGATATAAAAAACATTGTGATTGAAACGATAACGTCGTAGAAATCACAATTTTTTTATATTAGCAAAGTTTTTTCACCCTATTGCAATGTCTCGTAATGTGGCGTATACTTTTAAATCGTAACAATTACGATTTAAATAGTGGAGGGTCTAATCATGAAGAAAGTACCAGTTACAGTTTTAAGTGGTTATCTCGGTTCAGGGAAAACAACATTACTTAATCATATTTTAAATCAGCGTGAAGGACGACGTATCGCAGTTATTGTAAATGATATGAGTGAAGTTAATATTGATAAGGATCTTGTTGCTGAAGGTGGGGGCTTATCACGCACAGATGAGAAATTAGTAGAATTATCAAACGGTTGTATTTGTTGTACTTTACGTGAAGATTTATTGAAAGAAGTAGAGCGTATTGTGCAAAAAGGTGGAATCGACCATATTGTCATTGAATCGACTGGAATTTCGGAACCAGTCCCTGTGGCACAAACCTTCTCGTATGTAGATGAAGAACTTGGAATTGATTTAACTAAAATTTGTCAGTTAGATACGATGGTAACTGTTGTCGATGCCAATCGTTTCATCAATGATTATCAGTCTGGCGACATGCTATTAGATCGCAATCAAGCGGTTGGAGAAGAAGATGAACGTACGGTTGCGGATTTACTTATCGATCAAATCGAATTTTGTGATGTATTGATTTTAAATAAAATTGATTTAGTTTCAGAAGAAGAGGCGAATCGTTTAGAAGCAATGTTGCGTAAACTTCAGCCTTCAGCTGATATTATTCGTACAATCAATTCTGAAGTGCCACTAGATAAAGTACTAAATACGGGTAAATTTGATTTCGAAAAAGCAAGCCAATCTGCGGGTTGGTTACAAGAGTTAGAAGCAGGTGGGCATGAAACACATACACCAGAAACAGAAGAGTATGGTATTTCGTCCTTTGTATATAAGCGACGCTTACCTTTTCATGCTGAACGCTTCAATGAATGGTTAGAGCATATGTCTGAATCTATCGTGCGGGCGAAAGGGATAGCTTGGCTAGCACAATATAACAATGTTGCTTGTTTAGTGTCTCAAGCAGGAACAGCTGTGGACATTCATCCTGTAACATATTGGGTTGCAGCAATGCCTAAAGCGGAACGTGCAGCGATTTTACAAGAACGTGAAGATGTTCGTGCAGATTGGGATCCTGAATATGGAGATCGACATACGCAACTTGTAATTATAGGAATAGATTTAGATAAAGCGGCCATTGAAAAAGCATTAGATGCATGTCTTTTAAACAGTCATGAAATTGATGCAGATTGGTCTCAATTTAAAAGTCCTTACGAATGGGAAATTGTAAGACAATCATAAAAAAGGTCTGGCTTGTGTGCCAGACCTTTTTACATTTATGGTCTAAAAATGTTAATAAATGTTGTAATGATAGGTACCCCTAACAAGTCAACTAAAAATGCACCTACTATTGGAACGACTAGATACGCTCTTGGTGAGTTACCAAATTTCTTCGTAATAGCATCTAAATTTGCCATTGCGTTTGGTGTGGCACCTAATCCGTGGCCAATGAATCCACCAATCATTACTGCCGCGTCATAATCTTTACCAAGTAATCGGAATACGATAAAGATTGAGAATAGTGCCACGAAAATAATTTGGCAAATTACGATAATCACAAGTGGTAACGCTAAATCATAGATTTCTGTAATGTTAATACTCATAAGTGCTAATGATAAGAAAACGCCAAGTGAAATATCACCGATACGATTTGTAAATTTTAAATCAATCAAGTTTAAATTTCCATATTCTGAAATGTTGCGAATAATTACTGCAATAAACATTGCTGCAACATATAATGGAATACTAAATCCTGTTAAGCTAGTAAATAATTCCCCTAAATATGTGCCGACTGCCATACAGAATAGCAAAATTGCAATTTGAATAAAAAACACTTCAGAAAAAGCAAAACGCTTATGTAAATGTGTATTTTCTACAATTTCAGAGTAATCTTTTTGTTTGTTGTCAAGTTGTTTCGGTGCTAAGTCATGTTTTTTTATTAAATAACGAACGACCGGACCACCTATGAGGCCACCTGCGACAAGACCGAGTGTTGCGGCTGCAAGTGCAGCAGTTACAGCTGAGTTTACACCTAAATTTTGAATGGTTTGTCCGTATGCAGCAGCGTTACCGTGGCCACCTTCCATTGACATGGCGCCTGCTGTTAACCCCAATAACGGGTCGATCCCTAATACTTTAGAAAGGGAAACACCGATAACGTTTTGCATTGTAGCGAGAATACCACAAAGTATCCAATAAACAATAAGGACCTTTCCACCTAATTTTAGGAGCTTGAATGAAGCGCCCAAACCAATTGTCGTGAAAAAGGCTAACATGAAAAAGTCTTGGAAAAATTTTCCGTTTAATTTAATTGTTAAAATGCCTGTGCTAGATAAAATTGCTGCTAAGATTGCAAATATTAAACCACCTATTACCGGGGACGGGATACTCAAACGGTTAAATATAGCGACCCTGTTGACGATGGCATGTCCTATAATTAATAGAAACACGGCAAGACACAAGGTTGATATTTCATTTAATTCAATCATGCTGGGTTATCCTCCTCGTATAAATAATGAGAGCGCTTTATACGCTCACGTCAGTTTATTATACTACATGAGATATAAAAATCTATATTAAATTTATGTTAAAGAGATTAATACATGTTTACGTGTA